>JAEWRE010000088.1 GCA_023460235.1 Bacillota bacterium | reverse complement strand
CCCTTCTGTATTGACTAGAGCTCAATTCTTGTACTGGTATGACAAAGTTCAAGCTGGTGAAATGAGTGCGGGACAAGCTATCAGAGAAATGAAAGTAGCTAGAGCCACTTTCTATAAATTTAAAAATCTTTACGTTGATAATGTCAATGTAAACGTAGCATAAAAGATTACAGTCATTAAGCCTATAAATTTGCGTTTATAGACGTTTTAAGGGCATAGGGTGAACAATCCTATACCCTTTCTTTTTAAGTGGCTGTAATGCTTTTGTATAAAGAAATTTAATTTTGAAAGCAAACATAAAGAAATATTCAAAAACATAAAAAATTGAAACAAAGTGAGTACTAACGTACAACATAGATATGATATAAGTCAAAAGCAGGATGTGTCATTGTACATACAATTTAAAAATGACATCTGACAACATTCACCCTACGGCTCATGTTAGGTGTAATACCTTACACAAAAATTTTCTAGGGCAGGATAGGACAAATGTCCGTGAATGGTAACCAATGAGCTATCCAATTAAAAAGAAAGCCCCCACGATGTGAGAGCTTTTGAACTCAATTTTTGTGAATTTAATTTTCTTCTACCAATTTTTAGGAAGCGACATCATACACAAATCTATTCTAATTTTCAAATCTAAGGCACTTTATAGCGTGATACTTTCTTAGAATGAATAATCACACATCGTGAGTGCTAATCGCTGTCTATGCTCAATCCTTTTGAAAATTAAAGCATGCTAGATGTATCTAATAGTTTGCTAGTTAAATCTTGCATGCTATGAGCCCATTACAAGTTTTATCTAACTTTTGCCAGTAATTACAAGATTTATCTATCAAGTGAAGCAGTGCTTAATAGATTTACTTAACTTTTGGTGTTGAAAAAAGCCAAAACCTTGATTTTGAACACGCATGCAAAAGCCTAGGCGGGCGGTGTTTTACCCTTCGACCATTTTTTTTAACTCCCCCTACCCCTAAGGAATGGCTTATATATGCTGTGCAATAGCTGTCCCATAACTCAAACCGCATAAATAAGCCGTTGTCCCACAACTGTCCCACAACTGTCCTATGATGTGGGACGGGCTCTAAGCGTTGATACACAAAGGGTTGCGGTGTTTCTGTCCCATATGTCCCACAACTTTTCTATATTAATCTATTAACACTATATATTTTTGTTGAGAAATTACAACACCATACTACTACTATATTATTTAATATATAGATATGGGACGGGACAAAAGTGCTTGTAAGCCTTATGTATCAAGGGATTGAAGCTGTCCCATATCTTTTTTGAGTTGTGGGACAGCATTGATTTATAAGGATTTTTTTGTCCCACAACACTTGTAAACATATAGGACATATGGGACAGACCAAGATAAAAAAAAGCCCACTTATGAAAGTGAGCTTTCTGCTTTTACTCAATACCAGCTATGACTTAACCCACATATAAGGTCTATTGTCCACTCCTTCAATTATGCCCTTAACTCGTAGGCGCTTGAGCTCATAGCCTAACAGTTTCATAGACTTTGAAATCTCATTCTTGATGTTCTTATTAAGCACTGTGACATGCAAGTAATCGCATATAGTTTGAGTTGTCAGTGGCTTAGATGTGAAGGCGGTATTAGTTGAAGTCCGTCTTTCTTCTAACAACTTAACAATTTGCTCGTGATATAAAGGAAGCTCGATATAGTTTTGTTGTACTCGTACAATTTCTTTTTCTAACTCCTTTACAAGTTCCAAATCGAACTTAAGAGTCTTAGCTTCTGCCCATAGTTGCTTCAAATCAGCTTTCACTTGCTCAAGCTCAATTTCTTTTGTGCACTCGATTACAGCATAACGGCGATTGCCCGTAACGTCACGAAGGAAATTAGCTTCGTTGGTTGTCATTACGAATACACAACGGCGCACGAATTCACGCTCATAGTTAGCAAATTTAGGTGTGTATCTATCGACAGTCTTTGAAAGGAAGTCTTTTAGATCGTTTACATCGGCATTACTCATGCCCTTAAGTTCTGCAACTTCGCAGATAACTTTAGCTTGCATAGCTCGAACGTTATCATCGTACTTCTTTTTGAAATCGACAGCGCCACAATATCCAAAGCTTAGTACATCAAGAAGTGTTGATTTATAGATACCTTGTTTGCCCTTCAAAACTATTGATGTATCAGCCTTAAAAGGTGTAGCCCCATAAGCTCGATTGTACAAGCTAGTCCAAAAGTACAGACCGCATAAACGGCTATATCTGCTATCATCAGCGCCACAATAGCGAATAAAGAATTCTTCACAACGTTTTACATTATCCCACACTGGCAATTTGTCTAATAGCTCGTTCATGCTGTCGAACTTGTTTTGGTCTGCTAGATAGTTGATTGAAGCTATTACATTTTCAGCGCTGGCGGTCATTGTCATATCGTGTCTAATCTTAGTAACAACCAAATCATTAACTTGCTTATCGTTGTAGAAGGTCTGATTAGTGAAGCTATCATACTTGTAAGAGCCTAAGGCTTGAAGCTCATCGCAAATCTTAGCTATCTGACTTCTAACAGGTTCTTTATTAGAATTCTTAGAAGCTGTAAGCACTCCGAACGCTTCTTCCCTTGTAGATGTGGCTAGCTCATCATCTGATAAAGGAGCTAAGAAGCAACACTCATTGATCACACAAGCGGTGTTTCTATAAGTGTTATACCAGTCATTTTTTGAAACACCATAATAGGAGCATTGAGCCTTTACAGCTTGCTTTAATTCATTAAATATAGTGTCGTTTCTTTTGCTATCAGCACCAAGACCGCACCAAGTAGGCTTCTTTTGCTCTTTACCCTTGATGTAAGAGAGCATAAAGAAGGGAAGCTCACTAATGATGTTATTGAAGCCGTTAGGAATGTAGAAAGCTCGTGACCTATCTACAAAGGCTTTTAATACGTCACAACAGATTTTATCGCCGTAGCTTGCCTTTTGGTCGTAGTTAAGTCCCACAAAGTTTGTAAATTTGGTTTCTTCTTTGAGTGGCTTTTCAAGTTTTGGAATTCTGAAATAAACGTGAATACCATGTTCAGTCTCTAAAACCAAAGGCTTGATGTTAAAGAGTGGTAGGACTTTTTCTAAGAATAAATCTTGATCTTGCTTAGTATCAAAATCAATAAAGCAAAAACCTTCTTTCAATCTACCAGCAAAAGTCTCAAAGGAAGGTGTGAGAGATGTAACAAGCTGGTTTGGTAGCTTTCTCCTTCCTAAGATTTTCTCATCTTTAGCGCTATTAGTAACGCAGAAATCACGATATAGAAGGTTGTAGATTGTAGCTAACTCTGTTTGAGTAGCTGGCTTGTAGTCTTCAATTTGAAGCATGATTTGAACTCCTTTTTTAGTGTTTAAAAGTAGGAGCTCATATCTAAGTGCGTTAGTGCAAACTTAGGTGTAAACTTATACTAAATTTGTACTTTTTTTGCTCTGATAACTTTAAAATTAGTAAATCCTAATTTATAATCTGCTTTAGTAGATGTTAGATATATCTAGCTATCTACTCACTTTCTATTTGATTTTTAAGCAATTCTATCATTTAGAAAGCGTGGAATTATGATATAATAATCAATAATCCGTCAAAGTTTTTCAGAGCTACCACTTTTAGATATAAGCTCGTTTACCTTAAGGCTATGAGCGCCAACTCGTAGCCTTAATTGTTTCTAATCTTATCACAAAATCAAATAGACATAATAGCCCATTCTTTATCCTTGTTGAGCCTTTTGGAATAGGTCTTGAAGCTCAAAGTCTGTGTAGATAGATTTAAGAGCATGCACAGTGTTACGGCTTATCAGATACTCGAATATATCATCTTTATCAATCATATAACCGCCTTTAATCCTTGTAGCCTTAAGCTTCTTAAATCTAATGTCATACAAGATCTTATCTTTACTTACTCGAAGTAATACAGCTAGCTGTAAAGGTGTGTAATACATCTTATGAACTCCTTTTTAATTGTCGATATACATCGTTATTATAAAATAAATCGTTGAAATTCTCAAATAGCTATACTATAATCACATTGTACTAAATGAATGACTTTTTGAACTATCAAAAGTAACGATTTTAGACTAGTTCACAAAAGTGTACTTTGTAGACAACTAAATAGGAGTTCTAATCGTGAAAGCTAATCACTTTGTGATATTACAGGATTACTACATGGTTGATCGTGCTTTTCAGTTAAAAGAAGCTGTACAGCGCATGCTTAAGCTTTCTAAGAGAGCTAAAGGCTATAAATGGGTTGTACTAGCGGAAGAATGGGGAACACGTCAATTAGTAGCCAGCATTAAGAATAATAAGCTGGTATTCAATCCACGATTTGAAGGTAAATAAAGTAAGCTAGCTAGGGGGAACGAATGAAAGAGTTTAACACAGAGAGTATATACGGCGACTACCAGCATTTACGCTATCAATTCACTAGGATAGGCACTCCACGAATTCACGTCAAAGACCTACATCGTGAGTTGTCAGTGCTAGGCATGCCAGCAATCCTTGAACGTGCTTTCTATGATGTAGAAGCAAGGCTAGGCAAT
>JAEWRE010000087.1 GCA_023460235.1 Bacillota bacterium | reverse complement strand
GCAGAAGTATGGTCATCACAAGCAGTAAAGAAAGTAACAAATATAGATGAGTTACCACCAGAGATAAAACTAACAGCAGATTTAGAAAAAGTGGCTCAAAGTGTCCAAGTAAAAGTAGCTGTGACAGATGATGTAAAAGTAGCAAAAGTAAAATGGACATCAGGTGAACAAGGAGAAAACTTCTTTAAAACAGGTGGAACAGAGATAAGCAACAATAGTGTAGTAAAGATAACAGCAAATGGATACTATACATTCTACGCAGAAGATGGAGTAGGAAATGCACAAGTATATACGCTATATGTACCAAACATAGATTTGACACCACCAGCACTAAATATACAAGTAACACCAGAGACAACAGTAGGAACAAGTGTAAAAATAACAATAGATTATGGGGACAGTAAAACAAAACAATACAAAATTGGTGAAACAAATACAACATGGACAAATTACACAGGGGAAATAACACTAACATCAAGTACAGTACTTGCAAACAACTGGAAGAACGTAGACGGAACAGTAACAATATATGCAAAAGGTACTGATAGTGTTGGAAATGTAAAAAATGAAACTAAGAAAATATTAAACTTAGATTTAGATAGACCTATTTCGCCAGTAATACAATCAAACTCAGGATATCCTATATTAACAACTTATGGTGTAAAATTTGATACTACAACAACAATAACATATGATACAAGAACAGATATTGATAATTATTACAGTATTGATAATGGAGTAACTTGGCAAAGATATACGGGAACTTTTGAATATCAAACAGGAACAATAATGGCAAAGAGTATAAAGAAAGATACTGGATTAGAAATATCAGTTACTAAAACCATATCAATGCCCGGTGATGCCTTAAGAAATGCTGTATATGATGGAAATGATAGTACATATATTACATATACTGCTGATCAATATATGAAGGTGGATAATAGTATGGAAGGGAAAAATACTATCATAGTAGCTAGTCAAGGTGGATTTTCTGTATATATACAGTTCTTAGATAAAGATAAAAAATTATTAAGCCAAATAAAAATACCATCAAGCTCTATTCAAAATATTACAACAGTAATACCAATTGGTACTCAGTGGATAAAGTATACATCTAGTAGTACTTCATCTAGTGTAAAGCTATATGAAATAAAAACAAGCAATGAACCTACATTTACTGCGGTAAATGGATATATGTTATTACATGCAGATTTAAATAAAGCGATAAGAACTCCATATCAAATGGTTAGTATATCATATTTTCCAACAACTGTACAAAGATTATATAGAATAGGAACAATAGACGAATGGAAGAATTATGAAGATAAGCCAATATGGGTAAATCAAAGTGAAACAATATATGCAAAAGGTATAGATCAATATGGAAATGAAACCAGAATAATAGCAAGCTATACTGCAAATGTAACAGATGCACTAAAGAAAGAAGTATATGATAAAAATGATAGTACTTACGTTGCATATGTAACAAATCAATATATGCAAGTAGATAGTAGCATGGGTGGAAAAAATATTATTATAAGAGAATACAATGGTGGATTTTCTGTTAATATATATTTCTTGGATAAAGATAGTAAAACATTGAGTACAAAAAGTTTACCAAGTGGTTCTACTCAAAATGTTACAGTAAATGTACCAATTGGTACTACATGGATAAGGTATACAGTGAGTAATACAACAACGTCAGATATTAAATTATATGAAATAAAACAATAGAAATCTGATACAATATTAATATAAGAAAATACCTATAATATGAATTTTATTTATATTATAGGTATTTTATTTATAATATTAAGTTGTGGAATTAACTACACCACTTATTGTTACAGTATGGCAACAATTTGTATCCGGTAAATTTAGAGAAGTAGGGAAATTAGTATATATATTTCTTACTACTACTTGTGTACCATTTTGTATTAAAACAGTAAAATATGTATCTGTAACACGTACTATATTTAGGATATATCCATTAAAGAGATTAATTGTTTGATTTGATGAAACTACTGTTATATCTCTTTCATATACATGCTTACAACAACATTCATCAACATAACATTCAACTAGAGTTAATAAAACGTTAAAAGTATTCATAATATCACCTCTTTAATTATTGCAAGTGCAACATATAGTGGTTTCACCGCATTCTATTGTTGTTGCTCCAACAAAAACTCTTAATGTACCATTAGGTGTAGGCAAATCAAATATTTTATAGCCACCACTTGGAATATTAAAAATTAAATTTGGAATTTGATCAGGATTAGAAATTTGTACTGTTGCATTATTTGGATTACCAACAATAAATGTCAACTCATATCCGAAACTAAGTGGTATCACTAGTGATGGAGTACAATTACTATATACATTATCTATTCTCCTTGTTATTCCATTTTGACAGGCTCTTTGTCTAATTGCTAGTGTATAACAATATCTTTCCATAAAAACACCTCTATATTTGATATAGTATAATATGAAAAAAATATATAAATTGTTAACATATATTAAAAATAACATATTTATATAATTGACATCATGTGATATAATCATATACAGGAGAATTTTAATTTATTGATGTTACCTTTAATATTAATAAATAAAGTTTAATTATAGAGTTATTAGTATAATAAGACATAATGATAAAAATAATAAAAATAGAAAATAATAGGAGAAAAAATAATGTTTAAAATGGGATATATTACAGTTGTTGGCAAACCTAATGCAGGTAAATCAACTCTTGTAAATAAATTAGTAGGGTTTAAGGTGGCAATTACCACACCTAAGCCTCAAACTACAAGATTTAATATAAAAGGAATAATTACGAGTGAAACATCACAAATGGTATTTATAGATACTCCGGGTGTTCACAAACCAGAAAATAAATTAGGTTCATACATGATGGAAGGTGTTGAAAAATCAATTAATTCTGTTGATGTAATAATATATTTGGTTGATGCAACAAAACCTAAAATTGATTCTGTTACTGAAAAAATTATAAAGAATATTATTCAGTCTAAAAAGAAGGTAATACTTGCAATAAATAAAATTGATAAGATAGATAAATCAAGAATTTTGGGAATAATATCATCATATAATGAATATATTACTTCAATAAATGGAAAATTTGATGAAATAATCCCTATATCAATATATAAAAATGATGGTTTAGAAGAATTAATAAAAAACATAGAAAAATATTTGCCAGAAGGCGAACCAGTTTATTCAGAAGATGATATAACTGATATAACTGAAAGGGAAATAATAGAAGAAATAATAAGAGAAAAAGCACTTAATAATTTAGATGAGGAAGTTCCACATGGTATAAAAGTTGAAGTAGAGAATTTCAAGAAAAGAAAAAATAGAGAAAAACAAAGTGTTTATGATATTGATGTTAATATAATATGTGAAAAAGATTCACATAAAGGTATAGTTATTGGAAAAGATGGCTCTATGTTAAAACAAATTGGCAGTCAGGCAAGAAAAGAAATAGAGAATATGTTAGACGACAAAGTAAATTTAAAATTATGGGTAAAAGTTAGAGAAAAATGGCAACAAAATGAAATTTATTTAAAAAATATCAAAGAAAAATACAATTAAAATAAACTTATCACTATGATATTTTTTGTATAGAGAATTACCATATGCATAAAATAATAATGTAGGTGATATATATGTATAAAAAATTAGCATGGAGCAGTTTTTGTCAAACTGGAGATGTAGAAAGTTTCTTAGAATATAAAAAAATATCAGAACTAGAAAGCACATCTGATATATTAGAAAATATGAAGGGTGATAATATAAGTGAACTTAATAAAAGTGAAGGGAATAGTAATAAAGGAAACACAATATAAAGATAATGATAAAATAGTTACTATTTTAACTGATAAGCTTGGAAAAGTTTCTTGTGTTGCTAAAGGAGCAAAAAAAACTAATAGTCCTATTCTTGCAAATGCACAATATCTTGTATATAGTGAGTTTGTACTGTATAAAAGTAATAATTTTTATTATATAAATTCAGCTGCTGTAATAAATACTTTCTATAGTTTGCGAATCGATTTGGATAAGCTACAGGTTGCTTTTGATTTGACAAAATTATTGCAAAATGTTGTGAATGAGGATGAAGATACATCAGATATATTAAAATTATTTTTAAATACAATATATGTGGTTGAAAATTACGATAAGAATATAAAAATTGTAACAGCAACATTCAAGATAAAGCTATTTCAACTACTTGGATTTTCACCTAGAATAGAAAACTGTTCTATTTGTGGTAATCATTTATATAAAAAGGAAAATGTTGATTTAAAAGAAGAGGATGTAACAAATAAAACAATATTTTATGATTATGTTAGTAATACTTTTTGCTGTGATAAATGTATTATTAATAAAGACAAAAGAAGATACATACAACTATCTATACCAAGTATAATAGCAATAAAATATGTTATTGCTACAGATATAAAAAAGATATTTTCATTCAATTTAAAGGAATCTAAAGATTATGAAATGTTTGGACAAGTTTATGCTGATGCAATGTCAAATGGAATATAAAAAAGGTATGCACATTTAGTGATGCATACCTTTAAATATTCTTTTTTTTTCTTTATATACTGTAAGCATTCTTGAAGAATTGCCAAGATTAAATATACTTAAATTATCTGATAGATCTAAAATACTAAAATCAATATTATTATCTGTTTTAATAATTTTTAATATACAAAATCCATATTTTTCAATAACAAGTATATAGTCCTCATTATTATTTGTAAATTTATATAAGTTATCAATGCTAATGCTAGAAAATCTTGAATACTTATTCTTAATTTTTGTATATAGTGTTTCAATTTCATGTATGTCGCTATTTACACTTGGTGTATCAAGCAGGTATTTTAAATTATTTATTTTTATTAAGCTAGTATTATTTTCTATATCTTTCATTGGAAAGTTAAGATTAGTAATTTCTACTAGTTGTAGGAATGAATTTTCAATATTTATAGCTACAAGAGCTTTATTACTATCTTTATGCAAATCAGTCTTAATTTGTACAAAATTTAAATCTTTATAAATTTTTATATATCTCTCAGAAGAAAGAATTTCATTTATTAAAGAGTATTTTATCTTTTCTGTAAAATTAGAATCAGTATTATCAATATCCTTAAGTAAATCTCTAGAAATTACCTGAAAAATTTCATTATTTAATGATTCATTAGGCTTTATAAGAATATTTTTAAGTTTCTTTAATTTTAATATATAATCTATATCTGAGTATTGAGCTCTGTTTGCTATAAGTTGTTTTGTTAAAATATCTTGTAGAGTGTTTATATTATCTAAAAGGCTTTCTTCTAGATTATTTATTTGTTCAGATAAGCTACTATCTATATTTATATTATAATTTTCATCTTCACTTTCAATTTCTGGATTTAATTTTATTAATACAGATTTTATAGCTCTATTTATTCTAGTTTGTTCTTTTTCTAGATCAGATATATCATTATTTAATATATTTTTCTTTATATCAATATAATTTTTATCTAGTAACCTATTTAAATAACATAGTTTATTATAATTAGAATATTCTTTACTTATTTCATCAAATATATTAAATAATTTTTCTATAATTTCTTGATCTACTTTTTTAAAACATTTACTTAAAAATTTAGATGGAGAAGTAGAGAAGAGATTCAAATATAGTTCTTCTTCAGATATATTAAATGAAAAACAGATTTGATTTAGCAAGGTACCTTCTAAAAAATAAATATCATTATCACTAGTAAGTTTATTTCCAATAAAATCATTCTCATATGTTCTGTATGTAGGGATGATACTTAAAGTTGCTGGAATTGTATATAATAACCTGCATACAAGGTTAGAAACAATAGCTCTATTTATACCATATTTATTGTGTATTATTTTATAGCTGCTACTAGAAATAGCTGCAGTTGAATATCCAACCTCATATATTCCATTTGAAATTTCTTTAGTAGTTAAAACATATATGAGTCTTAAAAAAATTGATTCCATATTTTTCATATCTTTTATATATAACTCTTTTTTTACTGAATCATAATAACCTGATTTGAAATCAAGAGATATATCACTTTCAGTTATAACAGTATCAATATTTAAAAATAATATTTTCTTCAATCTTTTTTCTTGTTTAATTGTTATATATCCAAAAGATAATAGTTTATTAAATAATTCTTCAATTTCATTTATAAAAGAATCATTTAAATCACATTTTTTCTTTAGTTTATCCAAATAATTAATCATTTTTTCCTCCGTACATGATATTTAATCAATCTTTATTGTATCTCAAATGATAAAAATATTCAATAAAATTATATTAAATCGACGTAAAAAGACGCTATATTTTTATAGCGTCCTTAAATTAATCTTTTTTTATATAATCTTTTTTTGTTGTTTGTCTACTTCTTGCAATAGCAAGTGAGTTTTCTGGAACATCTTCATTAATTACAGAGCCTGCCGCAACTATTGAATTTTCACCAACAGTAATAGGAGCAAGTAGAGCACTGTTACAACCAATAAAAGCACCATCTTTTATTATAGTTTTATTTTTCTCCCAATTAGTGTTCATATTTGCAGTTATAACTCCGCATGCAATTTCAACATTTTTTCCAATTTCCGCATCACCAATATATATGTGATGTGGAACTTTAGTACCTGAACCAACAGATACATTTTTTGTTTCAACGAAACTTCCAACTTTACAATTTTCACTAATACTAGTTTTAGGTCTAAGGTGAGCAAAAGGACCTATTTTTGAATTATTTTCCACTATGCTACTATCAACTTTACTAGTTTCTATAACTACGTTATTGCCAATAGTCGAAGAAATGATGTGACAATTTGGACCTATAACACAATTTTCACCTATTATAGTTTCACCTTGAATATTTGTACCAGGATATATAATAGTATCCTTTCCAATTACAGCATCAAGACTAATGTATGTATTATCTGGATCAATCAAAGTAACCCCATTATTCATATGTTCTTTTCTAGTATTATTTAAAAGATTACAAGTTGCAATGGATAATTCTTCTCTTGAGTTTATACCTTGAAATTCAGATATGTCAGGTAAAGTATATACACCAAAGTTATATCCCATTTCTTTAACATGGTATGGAATATCAGTGATATAATATTCTTTTTGAGCATTATTATTATTCAATTTTCCAAGTGAATCTCTAAGAAGCTTACCCTTAAAGCAATATACACCTATATTTACTTCATTAACTTTTTCTTCTTCTTCATTACAATCTTTCTTTTCAACGATTTTATTTAAGTTACCATAATCATCACGTATTATTCTTCCAAGAGATCCAGGTTCATCTATTATTGCTGATAAAACTACACCGCCATAGTTACCTTGTTCGCAAAAAGAAATTAGAGATTTTACAGTTTGAGAAGATATAAGAGGTTGATCACCATTTATAACGAAAACTAAATCTTCATCATTGATATAGTCTTTTGCTTGCATAACTGCATGACCAGTTCCAAGTTGTTCTTTTTGTAATACACATTTAACGTTTTCTCTTGACTTTAAATGGTCTTCAACAAATTCAGCTTTATGTCCAACTACAACGAAAGTATCTTTAATATTTGCATCTTCACATGCGTTACAAACATAATCAATAATACATCTATCATAAATTTTATGAAGTACTTTAGGTAGTTCTGATTTCATTCTAGTTCCTTTACCACCAGCAAGTACAATAGCTTTAACATTTGACATACATTTTCACTCTCCCTAAGTTTTACTATATAATATGTAAAAAGTAAAATAATTTTACGAATTTATTTTACCATAAATTATTAAAAATGTAAACCAATAAGCAAAATATGATAAAAAAATAATAAATATAGGATTGAAAAATATAAAAAATATCCAGCAAAAAATTGCTGGAATATATATTAAATTACATCTAAATTTTCATCTTCGCCAAGGAGCAGCAAGTCATTTTCTTCTGATGGAATAGGCAAAGCCTCAACATTTTTTAATTTTCTTTCAATTGTTCTAGTTTTCTTAGAAGCTTGTTCCATAGTAGAAGATATTTCAAGTAGTTTTTTATTAGTTTTATCTAAAATGTCACCAAATTTCATAAACTCTGACTTAACAATACCAAGTAATTGCCAAACTTCACTAGTCCTTTTTTCTATTGCAAGTGTTTTAAATCCCATTTGTAGGCTATTAAGTAATGCCACAAATGTTGTAGGACCAGAAATTATAATTCTATACTTTTGAGAAACAAATTCACAAAGTGATGTATTTTTTAAAACTTCACAGTATAAGCTCTCTGTTGGTAGAAACATTATACCAAAATCAGTTGTAAAAGGTGATTCGATATATTTTTCATGAATATCTTTTGCAAAAGATTTAATAGAATTTTCTAAACTTTTCTTAGAATCTTGAATTAGAGCTATATCTGCAATTTCTTCAGCATCAACAAGCCTTGAATAATCTTCAATTGGAAATTTAGAATCCACAGGTAACCATACAAATTCATTATCATTTCTACCAGGAAGTTTTATAGCAAATTCAACTAAATCATTTGATCTAGGTTTTGTTTTTACATTTTGTGAATATTGATCTGCAGTTAAAAACTGGTCTAAAATGTTTCCAAGTTGAACTTCACCCCATATACCCCTTGATTTGACATTTGTAAATACTTTCTTTAAATCCCCAACACCTTGTGCTAAAGTTTGCATTTCACCAAGACCTTTATATACAGATTCTAATCTATCATTTACAACTTTAAAAGATTCGCCAAGTCTTTGTTCAAGAGTATTGTGTAGTTTTTCATCTACAGTAATTCTCATTTTCTCAATTTTTTCCGAGTTATCTTTTTGAATCTCTAAAAGTTTTCCTTCAACACTAACTCTTATCATTTCCAATTTTTCATCAATGTTTTTACGTGTATTTTCAAGTTTAGTTTCATTTAAATTTGTTAAATTTGCAAGTTGCATTTGTTGTGTATTAGCATTTTCATTTATTTTACTACCAATATTTCTCGTAAGCTCTTCACGAGTTTGCATAAGCATAGTAGATAGTTCTTTTCTAACTGAATTAAATTCATCTATAAATTCCTTAGAATTATTTCTTCTTTTGTTATAATAAATTATTAGTATAAATATTCCAACTAATAAGATAATTATTAAAAAAGAAAGTATAATTGATATATCCATATATTTACCTCTTTTCGAATAAATATATTATATCAAATGAACTTTTGTTTGTCAATTACAAAAAATAATATTGACATTTATATATAAAATGCATATAATGAATATGAAACTTAGTATTTTATCTATCTTGTAATGGGAGGTGGAGTTATGATTGGTAACGGTAGTAATAGAGAAAAAAGCAATAAAGAAAAGCAAAAGAAACATGAGCAACAAGTTCGTTCACAGCTAGTAACACGAATAGGATTAAATTATAAATTAGAAAATAGTGGAAAAGGAAAAGCAGAAAAAAAGAAACCTACAGGAATAGAAATTTTAGGAATTGTTGAGAATATAGATGTTATAGCATCAAAACAGGCCATACAAGATGAAAAGAAAAAAGATAATTCACTTTTAGCAGGAATTGCAGTAAATGACCAATGAAAAAAGAAGTTCTTGGTATAATGAAGGAACAATAAAAAAGATTTATGAATATAGGCAAAAATAGAATATTAATTCTAAATTTACCTATATTTTTATTTATGATTAGCTCAAATGATTTTTACATTATTTAGAAATATAAAGTAGAGTATTAAATAGAGCTATTTTATTATTTTGAACTTCATGTAAAAAAGAATTTATATTTGCAAATGGTCCTATTGGATTTCCATTTAACTTTGATAATTCTATAGTAAGAGCAAGAACATTTTTTAATTTTAATCTGTAATAGTCCATTATACCATATTTATAATCTTCATCGATTATTTCATAATTTGTATAACTTGAATACTTTTTCATTGATTTATCATAAAAATACAAATTGGAATTTGTTGTACATTTCTTCTCAGGACAACTGTATATTTCAGCTCCAGTGGAATGAAAAGAAAATATCGCAATTAACTTTTCTCCTGAATTAAGATAATTTAAATTGTATAGAGTATTTATGTATTGATGTAGTGCTAAATTTTCTGGACATCTATTATCAAAAGGAAAATCACCAGCATATCCAATAGGACTTGGTTTTGTAATTGGAATATCATTATATCTTAGTCTTGCAAATTTATTTTTATTTGCAAGTTTTTTTGTTTCTTTAAATCTATGTATTGAATTCCTATTTAAATCTATACCCATTCCATTAGAAGCCCACGTAGGTAAAACAGATGAATCTAAATTACAATTGTTTAGTATTCTTTCAACGTTTCTTCTTAATTTTTCATTTTTTATATAATCTACTGATGTTTTTAATACGCTTCTATGAAATTTCTCTGCTTTAACTCCATTTAAAGCATTTTCATCATCAATATTATATTTATCTAAATATCTGGAAGCTAAATTTTCTAATTCATCAGGAGATAATGATTTTGTATTTTCATAAATATTTGAAGTTGATATTATATATCCTTCAGGGTTTAATATAGGAATTATATGGAATGTAAATATATTTGAATACTTACAATATAATTCATCATCATTTAAAAGAGTAAGGATGAATTCTATATTAAAGTATGTAGTTACAATTTCATTTCCATGCGTGGCTCCAAAAAGTATTACATGTCTTTTACCAGAACCAATCTTATAGCTTTCAATTTCATATCCAAACGTTGTCATTCCAAGGCTTGGTGATTCCTTAGTTATTTTTAAACAATATTTTGGATTGTTTATAATAGAGTAGAGGTAATTACAAGCTTTTGGATAAGATAATATATAGTCTGTTAAGTATATTTTATTTTTCATAGTATCACCTGTTAAATGATATTATAACTGGACAAATAATATGAATATCTTTTAATAACTTATGAATATATAAAAATAATTCTTAAATTTTAATTATAAAAATATTGACAAAGCAAAAATATTATGGTATTATTATATACGTGTTAGCGGGTATGGCGGAATTGGCAGACGCGCCGGACTTAGAATCCGGTGTCTAGCGACGTGAAGGTTCGAGTCCTTTTACCCGCACCAACATATTGAGATAATCTTAGAGATTCTGAGATTATCTCTTTTTTACATTGTATATGTACAATTAATATTGAAAATAATATAATTATGTGTTAATATTTTTTAAAAGGAAATAATAAAATTATGAGAAAAATGGATTTTGAAATTAAAGTAGATAATAATGGAGCTCCAAGATTACCTAAGGGATGGACATATTTAATTCATGGCAGTAATAAATCAAGATGGAATAAAGTATTATTAAATAATGATGAATTTATTGTGAAAAACATGATAGAGAGTGGTATGTCTTTTAAAGAAAAAAGTGAAGTTGAAAAATATTATGAAGAAACAGGTACAACTGTTGCTGATAGACATTCTTTAAAATGGGGAAAAAAAGGAGAAAATTTTGAAATTAGATGTTTAATATATAATGATGTAACTAGAAAATCAGATGAAAATAATATTAAAGAAAAATTAAGCCCTGATGAGATAAATGAAATAGCTAAAATTCATTATAAAAATTCTATACCAGGTGCAGCTTGTATACCTAATGGTACAAAATTAGTAAAGTTAACTGAAAATGCCTTTGATGAAATAACAAAGAAAAATAAAGAAATTTTTTGGTATGTACCTGAAAAATATCTACAACATTATTTAGAAGACTCGAAAAGTTTAGAAAACAAATTTCAAGAAGTAGAAAACGAGTATAAAATTAATGATAAAAAGATTACCATTAAAGAAGAGAAGCAAGATGATTGTAATAGAACTAAAAAATATATAAATGATGTTGAAGTCGAAAACAATACTGAATACAAAAATGGAAGTTATGATAATTCATCTAGGGTAATATTAAAAGATAACCAAGAATATTTTGGCAAAAATATAAAACTTTCTGATGAGTTTTGTAACTATACTTTGTGCAGTAAAACATATAATAGCCAAACTGGTAAGTATGTGGATAAGTATGTATCTCCAATAATAGATGAAAGAGGAAATATATTTGGACAAAGGGAATTTACTGAAGTTGATTATTCAAATGGATATAGGACAATATTTACGAAAGAAGAATTAGAAAATTCAAACGGAAAATATAAAATTGAAGAGGACGTAGAAGTATTAGGTGGAGAATTAGTAAGTAAAGAAAATGTAATGACAATAGATAATAAAAGAAGTGGATCAAAAGAAGTTATAAAGTATTCTAAAGATAAAAATGAAAATGAAGTATATATATATTTTGAAGATGGTAGAATTGGTCAAAAAATCAATAAAACTTCAAGAGGTACAACTATAGATATCTATAAAGAAGGACAGATATATGAAACAGCTGAATATGATGAAAACGGTAAGGCAATTATACCACTAGGAAGTTTGGATAAAATTTCAGAAGACTATGTAATAAATTGTTTTGAAATTGCAATACCGGAAAATGAAGTTTTAATCCATGTTTATCCAGAGGAATTAGAGATTTTGCATAAAGAATTGGTAGAAGAAGATAAACGTATTGATAAAAAAGATGATTTTAGAAGTGAACTAAAAAATCAAGTATCTAATGATGTAGCAAAAACTCCAATAGAGGCAAAAGAAGATAAATCAAGAGAAAGAATAGATTTTGATGATATAAGAAAAAGACTAAATGATATGGTTAATGACGGTTTTGATATAGATAGTTATACTGATTTTGAAACAGAAGAGGAAGAGGTTAAAAAAGAAGAAATTCATAAAGTAGAAAAGACAGATGATAATCACATAATGTAGTTATGATTTTTCATAAAAATAAGTTATAGTAAAATTGCTATAGCTTATTTTTTATTTACAAATATACATAATCATGATATAATCTCTTCAAATTATATAGCAGTTAATATTAATTATATATTGAAAGGAGAGCTTTTATGGCAAATCAAGACTCTAGTAATGATATTGTATCAATTAAGGAAACTTTGAAAAATGGATTTATTGTAACACTCGCAAATGGTAATGAGTCACTTTTGTGGCAAATGCAAGATAATACTGAAGAATTCGATAAAGTATATTTTGAGCAAAGTAATAACTATGTTTCAATTGTTTTAAGAAAAGATGGAATAAATGCATTTATATTTTCATTCAAAAAAGAGTATATTAAAAGTTATACAGTACGGAGTAAAAGTGAGTATTTAAGTTATGAAGTTTTAAGTGAAGAACCAGGCCAAATAATTTTCTTATTAAATAAAGAAAATGAACAAAGTGATATTTATGTGTTATTAAAGAATGAATGCATAATTAACGATAATGTAAAAAAAATTAAAATTGTTGAAACTCACTTTGAAAAACATTCTTCAAAAATTTATATGATTTGCACTAAAGATCAGATATATTTATATTCCGAAGGTAAGAAAATACTTTTTAAAAATAAAATAAAGAAGATCAGAATTGATGGGACTGCAAAAAATTGCAAAGGAATATATATTAACAACAATTTATATTATGATTTGCAGCATGGAATAATTATTTCAAGTAATGACTATAAGATTATTAATCACTTTTTCTTAAATGAATATTCATATTTGGTTGTAAGAGACAAGGGAAAAAACAAGTCATTATTACTAAAAGTTTTTTCAGCACCAAGTAATCATATATATATTTCTAAAGATACTCAATTAACAAAGCAATATGAAATTATATATGATGAGTTAGAAGATATAAAAAGATGCGGAAGCTTTATTGCTTTAATCTATAAAGATAAATTTTGCATAACTTTTGAAAATGACATTATATATACTGGAAAAAATTTAAAGGACCTTGAAAGATTTGGAAAACAGAACTATAAGCTAAGTTTTGCTACTTCCAAAACTCATGTGACAATTGAATTAATTGATAGAGAAAATAAGATCTTTTCAATAAAAAGAGTATATAATAATACAATAACTAAAATGTTGCTAATTAATGGTGATATTTATAGTAAAAACTTCTATAAATATGAAAACACCAGGTTTGGGAAGATTTATTTTTGTAAAGATAAAACTATTATGCAATATAACAATAGTTATTTCTTACTAAAGCGAGGCTATAAAATTACGAGGAAAATGTCAACAACTACATTTCTTAAGCTATTTGCCACTGAAGATATAACAAAAAAACATGAAATAAAAGGTGAATATTTTAGATTTTTGAAGTTAAATGAATTATTATTTGATAAGTATTATTTTTTCAATGATAATATATGTGTGAATTTTTTTAACGACAAAATTGAATTTCAAAATTTCTTCAATAGAGAAAAAATATGCATAAAGGTTAATTATTCAAAACTTATAAATGTTAACTGGAAAATATGGCTATTAGATGGAATACTTAATGATAAGAAAGTAAGCTCATTAACAAAAGCTATTATTAAAGGTATAACTCAATAGTTGTATTATGTGAGGGGAAATAAAATTCCTCTCATTTTTTTGTAATTAAAACGTAATAAACTGTACTTTAAAATGTAATTAAAACTTTGTCGAAAAGTATTGAATATATTTTTTTGATGTAATATAATGACCACATGGAAAAATGAAAGGGTGGTATATATGAGTACAAAGTATATTTTTGTTACAGGTGGAGTTGTATCTGGTCTTGGAAAAGGTATCACAGCTGCATCAATAGGTAGAATTTTAAAATCAAGGGGGATAAAGGTTACAATACAAAAGTTTGATCCATATTTAAATATTGATCCTGGAACTATGAATCCATGTCAACATGGTGAAGTGTTTGTAACTGACGATGGTCTTGAATGTGATCTAGACCTTGGGCACTATGAAAGATTTATTGATGAAAGCTTAAACAGATATAGTAATATCACTACTGGAAGAATATACATGCAAGTTTTAAACAAAGAGAGAAAAGGTGAATATCTTGGAAAAACAATCCAAGTTATACCTCATATTACAAATGAAATAAAAGATACAGTGTACAAAGCAGGAGAAATATCTGATAGTGAAGTAGTAATAACTGAAATCGGTGGAACTGTCGGAGATATAGAATCACAACCATTTTTAGAAGCAATAAGACAAGTAAAAGCTGAAAAAGGTTCTGAAAATGTTATGTTTGTACATGTTACACTTATACCATATTTACCAAAATCAGAAGAACTTAAGACAAAACCAACTCAACATAGTTGCAAGGAATTAATGTCAATAGGAATAATTCCAGATATTATAGTTGCAAGGTCAACATACCCTTTAGATGATGATATAAAAAGAAAAATATCATTATTTTGTAATATAGATAAAGAAAATGTAATAGAAAATTTAGACGCAGATTCAATATATGATGTTCCACTTATGTTTGAAAAACAAAATATTGCTGACATAATAGGAAGAAAATTCAAATTAAAATATTCTTCAAATGATTTAGAAGACTGGAACAAATTATGTAAAAGAAAAAATAGTATTGATAAAACAGTAGAAATTGCTCTAATTGGTAAATATGTTTCTTTAAAGGATGCATATATATCAATATATGAATCACTAAATCATGCTGGAAATGTAAATGATGTAAAAGTAAATATCAGATGGGTTGATTCAGAAAGACTTGAAAATGAAAAAGTAGAAGATGTTTTAGGTGGAGTAGATGGCGTCATAGTTCCAGGAGGTTTTGGCAATCGTGGAATTGAAGGAAAAATAAATGCCATAAAATATGCTCGTGAAAATAACATACCTCTATTTGGAATCTGTCTTGGAATGCAACTTATGGTTATAGAATTCATGAGAAATGTAGTTGGTTACAAGGATGCAAATAGCTTAGAATTTAATGAAAATACAAAAAATCCTGTTATTAATTTAATGGAAACTCAAGTTAATGTTGAAAATAAAGGTGGTACAATGAGACTTGGTAAGTATCCATGTACATTAGATGTGAATACTAATGCTTATACTGCATATAACGAAAATCTTATATATGAAAGACATAGACATAGATATGAATTTAACAATGACTACAGAGATTCAGCTACAAAAAATGGCATGGTTATAGCAGGTGTATCACCAGACAGTAAACTAGTTGAAATAGTGGAGTTAAAAGATCATATATGGGCACTTGGTTCACAGTTCCATCCAGAACTTAAATCAAGACCAAATAGACCACATCCATTGTTTAGAGAATTTGTAAAAAAAGCAGCTGAGAAGAAATATATGAATAACTAAAATTAATTAAAAAATAAAAATTAAAATTAAAAAATAATATGAAAAAAAATATCACACATACTAATATTAGGAGTGTGATATTTTTATGAATCCATTTGAACAAAAGCCTGTAGAAATTGAAAAAACAATTCAAAATTGGGAAGAATTGTATCCAAAAACTTACGATAAAAATGAAGTTGATCCATATACTAAAACTCGTATAATTTTAATGAATGGAACAGAATATGAACAGACTTTTTTCTACCATCAATTTTCAAGACATTGTAACAATAATGATTTGCGTAGAGAAATAGCTTTTATAAGACGTATAGAGCAACAACAACAAAAGAAAATAGCAAATACTAAACCGATTGATGAACCAATACTTGAAACAACGATAAGTTATGAACAGTTAGCAGTGGACTTAACGGCAAGGCTTGCTCAAAGTGAGCCAGATCAAAATGTAAAGGATGCATTAGATTTTGCTTTGCTTGAAGATTTTGATCATTTATATAGATATGCAGACTTACTTGAATTGGAGCATCATGTACATGCTGAAAAATTAGTTGGTAAGTATACTGAAATAATGCCTGGTAGACCTACAATAGCTCATCATAGGCATCCATATGATACAATAAGGAAATTTACAGATTACAAAAATTCAGATTTAATAACTAAACTACATATTGGAATAATTACAGCAGCTGAACAGCAAACTATGAATTATTATATGAATGTGGGAAGTTTTTACACATCAGATATAGGTAGAAAATTGTATCAAGAAATTGGATTAGTTGAGGAAGAGCATGTAACACATTATGGAAGCTTAATGGACCCAAATGCCACATGGTTAGAAGGTGCACTAATGCATGAATATACAGAATGCTACCTTTATTATTCATGTTTTCAAGATGAAACAGATAAATACATGAAAAAGATTTGGGAACAACTTTTTGAACAAGAAATTGTACATTTGCATAAAATTGCTGATCTACTAAAAAAATATGAAAATAAAGAATGGCAACAAGTAATACCTGATGGAACATTTCCTCAGTTATTAACTTTAGGACCAAATATTGAGTATGTCAGAAATATATTAAACAATACTGTTAATTTAACTGATAATAAAGAAAACTACATAGAGGTTTCAAAGCTTCCTAAGGATGCTGATTTCTTTAAATATCAAAATATTATTAATAATGATGTAAATCAAGTACCAAGTCATGTCATTATTGATGATTACATTAAACAAAATTCAAAAGATTATAGGTTTGAGACGGAAGAAAATCCAATAAGAGAATTAAGAGATAGAACTGTAGATAATACTAGTATAGGTAGGGAATAATATAAAATAGAAGCTAAAAACTAGCTTCTATTTCATATTTATGGTTTTAATATAACTTTTATACAATCATCTTTTTTCTCATCAAATATTTCATAAGCATACTTGCCTTTATCAAGTGATAATTTATGAGTTATAATGTCTGTTGCATCAATTTTGTTTTTTTCTATTAATTCTAATATTGGTTCAATATATAATTGAGCAGGACATAGTCCCATCTTTAAAGTTATATTTCTTGAAAAAAATTCACCAAGTGGAAAGCCATTATATTTTGCTCCATAAACTCCTAAAATTGAAACAGTACCACCTTTTCTTACAGCGCGACTTGCAATAACAAGTGCAGCTTTAGTACCACCTTGAATTCTTAAAGCAGTTTGAACTAAATCAAGAGTTGACATTTTACCTTCCATACCAACGCAATCAATTGCGACATCAGCGCCACCATGTGTCAATTCTTTTATATATGCTCCAGTATCATCATAGTCATTTATATTAATCGTTTCAACACCATACTTTTTTGCATGATTTAATCTATAATCAAGGCAGTCAACAGCAATAACTCTTTTAGCACCAAACAAAATAGCAAATTTTATTGTAAGAAGGCCAACAGGTCCACATCCAAGTATAACTACAGTGTCACCATTTTTAACACCACCATTAATTACTCCAAAATAGGCTGTTGGAAGTATATCGCCTAGAAATAATACCTGTTCATCTTCAAAATGATCTGGTATTATTTTTGGACCAAAATTTGCGTAAGGTACTCGAATATATTCTGCTTGAGCACCGCTATAATTGCCAAAAGCTTTTCCATATCCTAGTATTCCTCCAGTTTCACCATAATCATTTGAATTATCACACTGTGTAAAAAGATCATGTTCGCAATATGCACAATGACCACATGCAGCAGGAAAGGGTACTATAACTCTATCCCCTTTTTTTAGTTTGTGTACATCATCACCAATCTCTTCAACTATTCCAATAGCTTCATGTCCTATAATATATCCTTTTTCTAAACTCGGAACCATTCCATGTATTAGATGTAGGTCTGAACCACATATTGATGTTGATGTAACTCTTACAATTATATCGTCATTTTCTTCTAATTTAGGATCAGGAACTTCTGTGACATTAACATTTTTAAAACCTTCATAAACAATAGCTTTCATAAAACCTCCGAAAAACTTTAATATTATAACTATATTATTTGTAATGGAATACTTAATTATTCAAACTAACTGAGTAAAATTTATATATTTAATTAACATAATCTTGAAAAAGTGTTGAAGATATGCTACAATATTGTCACGAAAATAATTTATAGTCAGCATATTTGCAAACTAAACTTTAAAAAAATATCACAACTTGAGTAGTTGCAAGACAATGCATGACAGAAAGGGAGAATTAACTTGAAGAAGAAAATGTTTAAATCTAATGATACGAAAATTATAAGTATAGATGACAAAATAAATCAGTATATTTATATGTGGTTATGCAATGAAAAGGGCAAAGGTAACGTTTTTAATCATTTAAAAATGTTCTTATCTATTTTAAATAAAATAGGTATCGAAGGAAGCTTATCTTTTACAGACTTTAAAGAAGGCCGTTTTAAAATTAGATCAAATAATATACAATACGAAATTGAGTTAAAATTTGCAGAAAGTTTTAAACGCAAAAGTGAGATTATAGTAATTAAAGATAACATCTCAAATTCATATGTATATTCAGGATATGATGATAAATGTGAACTTTGTTGTACTGTTAAAAATTATCATAATATACAAATAAAATCTAATTATAGTGAAGATTTTACAAATTACTATCTTTCTTCACGGCAGTTTGAAATTGATTTGTGCATATATGAACCTATCGCTGATGAAATTAAAGAATTAGCAAAGAAAAGAAACTTAATTGAAAATCAGTTAATATACATCAAAGATTTCACTAGAATTGAATCAATAATTTCATTGATATCTTCAGTGTATACAAAAAATATTATAAAATGTTGCGAAAAAATATCATTAGAAATTAAAAAGTTAGAATTTCAGCTTAATTGTGATGAGAAGAAGAAAATTTTATTAAGCAAAATTGTAATCAGCCATGGTAAGTTAGCTTATGCTTTTGAAAAAGATAATCAGTATTCTGTTAGTGTTGATCTATTAAAAGGCCGTTTGGAGTACTGTGATGAAGAGTGCAAAATAACTTTTAACAATAGCAGTGACCAAGCAATTATAGAATTTAATAGGGATGCAGATGAAAATGATAAGATTGCAGTAAAAGATTTTGCTAGAAAGAAAGTAGATTATTTAATTGCAAAAGATAGTAATATTATAGCAAATACTTTTAAGTAGTAGAAAATAATATAAGAAAAATAACCAGACCTCACATATTTGTGAGGCTTGGTTATTTTTTTATAATTGATAAAAATAAAAAATATTTACATATAACTTTGAACATGGTATAATAAATATAATTAGGGAGTTGATTTTATTGTTTAATATTTTCACAAGAGATGGATTAATCTCATTTTTGTATGTGCTTCCAGCTTTATTACTTTCGTTTGCAATACACGAATTTGCACATGCATATGTCGCATATAAATTAGGAGATAGAAGCCAAAAAGCTTTAGGTAGACTTACACTTCATCCATTTGCACATATTGATTGGATGGGATTCATATCAATAGCATTACTTGGATTTGGTTGGGGAAAGCCTGTTGTAGTTGATGATAGAAATTTCAAAAATAAAGCAAGAGATAATATGCTTGTAGCACTTGCAGGACCGATGTCCAATTTATTACTTGCATTATTATTTACATTAATTTTTAAAGTATTAATAGTTACAGGAGTCATATCTTCAGTTAATACAATTTTGATTAACATGTTTTTTAATGCAATATTATTAAATATAACATTTGCTATATTTAATATGTTACCAATACCACCATTTGATGGTTCAAAGGTGTTATTTTACTTTTTACCAAGAAACTTTAAAGGAATAATGTATACATTAGAAAAATATTCTTTTTATATAGTTATTATTCTACTAGTTAGTGGTCTTGGTGGGGCTATAATATCACCAATCATTAATTTTTTCTTAAATATTATATATGCAATAATATTTTAGTATGAAATTAAGTTTATTAGAAAGGCAAAATAATGATAGGATTAAGCATAGAAAGCAGTTGTGATGAAACAGCTGTTGCAATATTAAAAGATGGAAGAGAGGTTATTTCAAATATAGTTTCTACTCAAATTGATATTCATAAAAAGTTTGGAGGGGTAGTACCTGAGATTGCATCACGTGAGCATATAGCACATATAAGTTATGTGGTTGAAGAAGCCTTAAATGAAGCTGATCTTTCATTTAAGGATATAGAATATATAGGAGTAACATATGGGCCTGGCCTTGTTGGTGCCCTTCTTGTTGGTGTTTCATATGCAAAATCACTTGCATATGCACTAAATATACCAATCGTTCCAACTCATCACATAGCAGGACATATTGCTGCAAACTATATTTCACATAAAGAACTAAAACCACCATTTATGGCGCTTGTTGTATCAGGTGGACATTCACATTTAATATATGTAAAAGATTATACTGATTTTGAAATAATAGGAAAAACAAGAGATGATGCAGTAGGAGAGGCTTTTGATAAAGTTGCAAGAACACTTGGACTTGGATATCCCGGTGGACCAGAAGTAAGCAAAATGGCTCAAAATGGAGAGTTTACATACAAACTTCCTAAAACAAAGTTTGAAAATTATGATTTTAGTTTTAGTGGAATTAAAACAGCTGTTATTAATATTGCACATAAAGAAGGTGAAAAATTAAATATTCCTAATATGTGCAAGAGTTTTGAAGCAACTGTATGCGATGAACTAATTGAAAATACAAAAAGAGCTATGAGTGATTTAAGTATAAATAAAGTAGCACTTGCAGGCGGAGTTTCAGCAAATTTAACATTAAGAAATAAATTAAATAGCATGGCGAAAGAATCTGGATTTGAAGTATATCTACCAGAACTTAAGTATTGTACTGATAATGCTGCAATGATTGGAAGTGCAGCATACTATAATTACATCGCTGGGAAATATTTCAATATAGAAGATAAACTAGATTTAAATGCAGTTGCAAATTTAGAAATAGGAAAATAAATGAATTTAGAAAGTAGGTAGATGCATGGCAGTTTATGCAATATCTGATTTACATTTTTCATTTGGTGTTGATAAACCAATGAATATATTTGGAAAAGTTTGGGATAATTATGAAGAAAAAATAAAAGAAAATTGGATTAATACAGTAAAAGATAATGATACTGTATTAATACCAGGTGATATATCTTGGGGGATAAATTTTAAAGAGGCATTGCCTGATTTTAAATATATAGATGAGCTTCCAGGAAAAAAAATTGTACTTAGAGGAAATCATGATTATTATTTTTCAACAAAAACAAAATTCGAAAAGTTTTTAAAGGAGAATAATTTAAATAGTATAAGTGTATTATTTAATAATGCGTTTTGTGTAGAAAACTATATAATATGTGGTACAAGAGGTTGGGGAAACACTGAGGAAAACAGTAAAGAATTAGATAAGAAAATAATAGCAAGAGAGGAAGGAAGACTAATTTTATCATTAAATGAAGGAATGAAATTAAAAGAGAAATTAGGTAAAGAAGGAGAAGATAAAAAAATACTTGTAGCTCTTCATTATCCACCTTTTATTAGTAGATTTCAAAGTATAATGAAGGAATATAATGTAAAAAAATGTATATATGGTCATTTACATGGATATGGAAGATTTATGATTAAAGAGGGGCTTATAGATACCATTGAATATGTAATGGTATCATGTGATAACACAAATTTTAAACTTATAAAAATGTAAGAAGGTAATTACCTTCTTTTTTAATGTTTTATATCATTTATTGGGAGTGTACTTGTAAGGGTTTTTGTAGCATAAAGATTATTTGCTTTATCTACACAAGCATAAAATACTTCAGATATACTATGTATATTTTGAATGGACAAGTTATCATTTAGCCATGTTATATCTAAATTTAATGCACTTAAATTACTTTCACAAACTTTTCCCTCAATTATAACTGTAAGCGGTATTCCTTTATATGTACCAGATATATTCATATCTTCTTTTGTTACATTATCAAATTTTGTTTTCTTTAATACACTTATATTACCAGTAGATTCAATTACAGCAAAATCTATTTCATTTAAATAGAATATATCTTTTTCTCTAAGCAATGTTAAAATTGTATCTATACTATAATTTATTTTATCTAAATTAGGTTTTATAAATTCACCATTTTGTATTACAACAATTGGCTCAAAAGTTAATAATCTTCCTATTTTCCTATTTTTAAGTATTATCTTACCATAAAAAAACTGAATAATTGTAATTAAAATTATTGAATAAGCTACTGGTAAATGTGGTATATCCGGTTCTGCAATGTCTGCACCAACAATAGAGCCAAGAGTTATTATTACTAAAAAATCAAATACTGGTAATTCACTTAAATGCCTTCTTCCACTAATTAAAGTACAAACTAAAAATAAAGCCATAATTGCTATAACTCTAAAAGTTATTTGAACGTATACATCCATAATCATACCTCTATAATTAGTTTAGGCAAAATTTAATATATTATTAAATAAAAATAACAGTGCTTATTAAGCCACTGTTATTTACTAAACTATTCTATTATTCTTAAAAAGACTCCGGTCTTTTTAAAAATATATTTAATATTCTTTCTATGTTTTCCAATAACTTTACCTGCCATACCTTTTGGAACTTTAATTATTAATGGTCTTTTAATGCTTGTCTTCAAGGTTTTTATTTTTTCATTTTTAATGGCGACAGTTTTTAAAATATTGTTTTCATACCGAATAAAAATGATAGTATACTTTTCAATATCAATAGTATCTTGAGTAGTTTTTGTCTCTAAATATGCGCATATGCCGTCTCGAGATACTCTGTTGAATTTTTTATCAAATATTTTTCTGCATTCGTCTAAATAATCTATATAATTCAGTATTTCATCGGTATCATTTGTAATGTCCTTGTCAGTTTTATTGCAATATAGTAAAGATTCTTTTATAGCTATAAGAATATTAAAAATAATAAGCACCCCATTTCATTATTTTTTAAAATATTAAATATTTAATAGTATTTCTTCTGCCTCTTTTAAACTTTTTACTTCAAATGTAGGTACGAAAATAGTATGGTTTTCTTTGCCTTGGGGATTTAACCATATAGATTTAATAGAAGCATTGTTTGCAAATGCAATATCTGATTCTAAACCATCTCCAATCATTATATAATCATCTGTATTACCTTTTATTACCTTATTTACAGTCCTTAAATCAGATTTAAGATGACCCAAATTTGACCAACTGTACATTGATTTAAAAAATTTCAACAAATCAAATCTTTTAAGAGCATTTAACTGACAATTATCAAACCAGTCAGTGAGAATTATAGTATTAAAATCATTCTTATGCAATGTAGATAATAAACTCGGAACATATTCATCCAGTATAGCATCTTCATTAAGATTAAATGCATTTAAAAGTTCATTACCAGTTATACTAGAAAGTGTTTGGATGTTTTTTTCAAAAAAGTGTATAACTTGAGATTCTGTTATCTCTCGGCCTCTAAGGTAAGCATTTAATTTTTTAAGTGCAGTGTAAAATTCTAATTTAAAGTGTTCAACTTCAAGTATACCGAGTCTTGAGGATAAAAAAATTGATTCTTTTTCATAGTCATGTCCCCATAAAGTATCATCTAAATCAAATATTGCAGTTTTCATTTTTTATCTCCTTTCATATTTATTTAAATATTAATAAAGTTACTAGTTTGTGAGAAGATTATAACATAAGTTTGTAATAAAAGCAATTAAATAATTAATTATATTAATATGCCATACTAAAATGATCGTTTTATGAGGAAAAACAAAAAAAAATGTTGATTATTTTTTATACATTATATATAATATATTAGGAGTTGAAAGCATATGAGAAACAAAGGAATATCATTAATAGTATTAATAATAACAATAATAGTAATAATAATTTTGGCTGGAGCAGTAATATTAAATTTAAGCAAAAATAATCCAATAGATAGTGCCAAACAAGCAAGATTCGTAAGCGATATAGATTCATTTAAAAACGAATTAACAATGTACATATTAAAAAAACAAACAGATACACAAGGAACTTATGATAGTAGTAAATTATCAGCGACAAAAACAAGTTTAGAAGAAAATGGTGAAATATTAGAAGGTAATATAACAAAAATAATAAAATCGATGAATAATAAATATCTGGATATATTAAAAATACAAAAAGGTGAGTTAGTATATATAGGAGAAGACGATAAAGAGAAAAACTGGATATATAACATTATTGATTTAGGGGATTCTACACTACCAACATCTGAATATCCTTTATCAAATCCAGCAGGTACAGTAAGTAATCCAAGTACGCCAAGAAATGTGAATACAACAATAAATGGTAAGAAACCAACATATAACAACCCGGTAATACCATCAGGTTTTAGTCCAGTTAATACATCAGATGCAAGTTGGAATAATGTATCTACAGATTGGAATAACGGATTAGTAATACAAGATAGTTATGGAAATCAATTTGTATGGGTCCCAGTAGATGGAACAGATGTAGAATATATAAAATGGTGTACCACAATAATGCCATATTATGTTACAACTGATGATACTTTACCAAGTGGTTTTAGTACAAGTAGTATAACTGATACGTATAAAGGGTTTTATATAGCAAGATATGAGTCTGCATTCGATTATAATGATGGGGAAATAAGGGCAGCAAGTAAAAAGAGTACAAATAAAGTATCAACAGATTGGTCTAGTATAAGAAATTCAACATATAACGGATATCTGTGGAATTATATAAATTATATTGATGCCAAAAAATATTCTGAGAGTATGGCAGATTCATATGGATATAACACAACAATTATAGGAACTAATTTAGTAACAGGTACACAATGGGATACAATAATGAAATGGATACAAAATTCAGGTAAAAGTGTAACAGATAGTAGAGAGTGGGGAAATTACAATAATTCAGTTGCACCTGCAAATATATCTGGATACAGGAATTTACAAATATCAGGATATAGCGATTATTGGAAGGGAAAGAATATATATGATTTAGCTGGAAATATAGCTGAATATACCAGTGAAAAATATTCAAATTCTGCCATTTATCGTGGAGGTTATTACTATGGTACTGGTTTAGATATGCCTATTGCTTCTCGTGCTGGGGTCAGTGAATCTAGTACAAATGAAATTATTGGATTTCGTGTTGCACTTTATATAAAATAAATATAACATAATGGAAGTGATTTTAAATTGCTTCCATTTGCGCTTGTTTAGAAAATCAGAGAATAATTATTTATTTAATACTTACATTATTTAAACATAATAAATTATATGAATTAGAAAAAGAAAAGTATTGAAAATTAATTGCAATACTTTTAAAAGTGCCTCTTTAATATTTCTAACTAAAAAAGCAGTTTAATTATTGGATGTTTTTATATCATAAAATTACATAAAGCATAAGTATGGAATATAATGTAACTATATCATGTATATATTTAATAAAAAATATAAAAATTTATTGCAAACAAAATTACTATATGTTATAATGTATTCACATGAGTAGATAGGGGCATAGTTCATCGGTAGAATATCGGTCTCCAAAACCGCGGAGCTAGGTTCGATTCCTAGTGCCCCTGCCATAATAAAACGAAGCTTGATAATAAAATATCAAGCTTTTTTATATAATTTTGAGGTGTTATTATGAAAATAGACTTAAGAGAACTAGAATTAAAAGAAATATCTGAAATTGAGTTGGATAATTATTTATCATTAATAAGTGATGTAAAAAATAATATGGAACATCCAGAATGGCTAGGAGATTTTAGCAAAGAAGATTATATTAATTTAATAAAAAATAATGCACATATTTATGCTTGTATTTATAATGATGAATTAATAGCAGCTGGTGTACTAATTCCATCATCTGAAAAAGATTTAAATAAATTTCTTTCACAGGATTTAAATCATATGGAAGTAGTAGATTTTGGTCCAGAGGTTGTACATCCTAATTATGTAGGAAATGGTTTACAAGATAGAATAATAAAGTTTTTAGAGAAAAAATCAATAGAGTTTGGTTATAAATATGGTTTAGTAACAATTCATCCTGATAATATATATTCAATAAAAAACTTAATTAATAATGGATTTTTAGAAATAGGATATGTAGAATTAAAAAGAGGACCAAGAAAAATTTATAGAAAAAATTTAAAAGACTTAAATAATTTATAGGAAGGATATTAATATAGTGAATAATCTAATACAAGAAGGACAAGCTAAGAGAAATATAATATGCATATATATTTACACATTTTTTCAGACATTTATACTCTTTTATGCAGTTGATACATTATTTTATATTCAAAGAGGATTAAACTCTAGTCAATACATTTCTTTCATAATTATAGTTAATATTATTAAAATCATATTTGAGATACCTTCTGGAATAATAGCTGATAAATATGGAAAGAAAAAAATGTTAATGATATCTACAGTATTATTTTTTATTGAAATACTACTTTTTATAGTATCCAAAAATTATATAATGTTTGCAATAACAATGGCTATATCTGGTATTGAGCAGGCTTTTAGAACTGGTATAGCAAATTCAATTATATATGAGTCATTAAAAGATAAGAAGAAATTTAATAAAGCTCTACTATATAATTCTATATGTTTTGATTTATCGTATATGATTGCAATGATATTAGGTGGATATATAGCTGAAAAATATAATTTTGTATCAACATATTATTTAACCTTAATACCTATAATACTTGCTTTTGTAATTTTATTTGGTATAAAAGATATACAAGGCAATAATGATGATACAGAAAAATTAGCAGTTTCAAAATTAGAAATATTGAAAAATGCTTTTAACAAACTTTTATCAATTAAAGGATTAGCTAATATATTTATATTATCTTCTGTAATGTATTCTGCAATAAAGATAGTAGAAGATAGTCATCCAGAGTACGCACAAAATATAGGGATAAGTGTCTTTTATATCGGTATATATACTTCATTAATCTTGGTAATAAGTATAGTTGGAAGTTATATAGGAAGTAATATGAAAGAAAAAACTAAGAGTATAGCTCTAAATATTAACTCTTTGATTATTGGTGTATTAATAATGTCTATGGGCATTTTAAACAATGTTTATGGAATAGTATGTTTATTAGCAATATACATATTTTCCGAAAGTTATGAAAATGTTATGCTTGAGCATATTCATAATAAAATTGATTCAAAATCAAGAGTAACAGTAGAATCAATATATGGTTTTGTATATAGTTTCATAAGTATTATAATGTCTTTAGTTTTAACTGTTGTATTAAAATTTTTACCACTTAATAATGTTTACACTATAGTTGGAATTTTTCTGATTGTGTTTACTTTAATATGTATTTTATTTAGAATTAAAAATAATTATAAAACACAAAATTAATTTTAAATAATAGTTAATATTTTATGAAAGCTAATTTATATAATTAGTTTTCATATTTTTTTCAATAAATGTAGAAAAAAGATAAATTTTGTAGTATAAGTACAAGAGTATTATTAAAAACAAGGAGAGACTATGGAAAAGAGACTTCCGGCAATTATATCTTCAATTGCCAATTCATTTTGCGATTTTACACTGGATATTGCTATTAACAAATATAACGAATATACAATTTTATTATATACATCTTTAATATCAGTATTTTTTCAAATTATATATTCATTTTATGCAGGTATAACCCTTACAGCAAGTTCAATACCAATAATATTAGTATATGGGCTAGTTATTTTATTTGGATATTTATCATATATACAAGCATTAAAAAGAGTTCCAATTGGACTTGCAGCGTTACTTGAAAGTAGTGATTTGTTTTTTGTACTAATAATTGATATAATTCTAGGCTATCTAAAATTAACGCCACTTTTCATATTTTTGTTCACAATATTTGTAATTTCAATAATATGGTTTACATCAGAAAGTTACAAAATAAGAGATGAAATAAAATTTAAGAAAATAAAACTTAGTGGGATATTATTCTTAATCTTATCAGTTTTGTTGTATACAGCAGAACCATATTTAATAAAAATAGCAAGCTATACAAATGCAAATGAGGTTGCAATTAACTTTGGATATAGTTTTATTGCAATACCCTTTTTTCTTTTTAAATGTGTGTCGTATAAAAATAATAAAGAGGATTCAAGCTTAAATAAGAAAGGTTTAGTTTTAATATGTACTATTGGATTACTTGAGGCTATATACTATTTGGCAGGTACAATGGGATATATAAATGATACACCTATTATTGTAAATATAATACAAGAGATAAGAGTATTTTTACTTGTAATTTTGTCTGTAATATTTAAAACTGATAAAATTACTTTAAAAAAAGCAATTGCTCTTTTAATTGGTATGTTATCTATAATTGGAATATGCTTTTGCTAGGAATAAAAGAGCTGATTAGTACTTCAACTTAACTAATCAGTTTTTATATTTTATATAGTTTTTTTACATAATTTCTATAAAAATAATATATTGTGTTGGTATTTAAACAAAATTTTCATTGCATATAAAAATCATTTATGATATAATATTTCAGAGGTGACGAAGGTGAAAATTACTAAACAAAAGGGAACAAAAGATATATACTTTGATGAAATAAAAGTATGGCAATATATAGAGAAAAATATTAGAGAAATATGTGATAGTTATAATTTAAGTGAAATTAGAACACCAGTATTTGAAGCTACTGAACTTTTTGCACGTGGTGTTGGTAATGATACCGATGTTGTAAATAAAGAAATGTATACATTTCTAGATAAAGGAAATAGAAGCATAACATTAAGACCAGAACTTACAGCTGGTGTTGTTAGAGCATACATTGAAAATGGAATGTCATCATTAATTAGTCCAGTAAAATTATGGTACATGGGTAATATGTATAGATATGAAAAAATGCAAAAAGGTAGATATAGAGAATTTTCTCAATTTGGAGTAGAAATTTTTGGAAGTGAGTCTTATCTTGCAGATATTGAAACTATATCTGTATCATATGCTCTTTTGAAGAAGCTAAATTTAGCTGATAAAGTAGAACTTTCTATTAACTCAATAGGATGTTCTGATTGTAGGGCAGAATATATTAAGATCTTAAAAGCATATCTTGCACCAAGACTTGATGAGATGTGCGATACTTGCAAAATAAGATATGACAAGAATCCATTAAGAATGCTTGATTGTAAAGAAGAAAAATGCAAAGAAATTAATAAAGATGCTCCAATGATAACAGATCATCTTTGTGATGATTGTAAAGCTAATTTTGAAGATTTACAAAAAATGTTACAAGAATTAAATATACCTTATGTTATAGATAAAAGAATTGTACGTGGACTTGATTACTATAATAGAACAGTATATGAATATACTTCAAAAGATTTAGGCTTAGCTGTTGGTGGTGGGGGCAGATATGATAAACTAGTATCTGAACTTGGTGGATCAAATACTCCAGCAGTCGGTTTTGGAATAGGAATGGATAGACTTGCAATACTATTAAAAGAATATAATCTTGTTAATGATTTAAATTCAGATGTCGATTTATATTTTGCAGTAATTGAAAAAGATGCATATAAAAAAGCTAAGAGTATAGCTACTGAATTTAGAGAAAAAGGATATAAGATTGATATTGATATATCTGAGAAAAGTTTTAAAGCACAGTTAAAATATGCTGATAAAATAAATGCTAAATATGTTTGTATTATTGGCGAAGAAGAATTAAAAAATAATACTTGTATAATAAAATATATGAGAGATTCAGTTCAAGAGAGTGTAGAATTTGAAGCTAAAGCTATAGAATCTCTTTTAAATAAAGGAATAGGTGAATAATATGCATAAATATAGAACACATAAGTGTAATGAACTTAATATAGAAAATGTAGGAGAAAGCGTAAAATTATCAGGATTTATAAAGACTGTTAGAGATCTTGGATCAGTTATGTTTGTTGATTTAAGAGATCATTTTGGTGTAACTCAACTTGTTACAAACGATGAAAAAATACTTGAAGAAATAAGAAAAATACCTGTTGAATCAACAATATGTGTAGATGGATTAGTACTAAAAAGAGATGAAAATACAATTAATAATAATATTGAAACAGGTAAAATTGAAGTTAGAATTGAAACTGTTGAAGTTTTAGGAAAAGCAAAATCAACTCTTCCTTTTAAAGTTGAAGATAGTAGAATAGTAAGAGAAGATTTAAGATTAGAATATAGATTCCTTGATTTAAGAAATGAAGATATTCATAAGAAAATAATATTTAGATCAAAAGTACTAAAGACTTTAAGAGATAAAATGGATAATTTAGGATTTGTTGAAATACAAACTCCAATACTTGCTAACTCTTCACCAGAAGGAGCAAGAGACTTCTTAGTTCCAAGTAGATTACATCCAGGAGAATTTTATGCTCTACCTCAAGCACCACAACAATTTAAACAACTTCTTATGATTTCTGGGTTTGATAAATATTATCAAATAGCTCCTTGTTTTAGAGATGAAGATCCAAGAGCTGATAGATCACCTGGTGAATTTTATCAACTTGATTTTGAAATGGCTTTTGCAGAACAAGATGATGTACTTGCTATGCTTGAAAATATAGTTGGTTCAACTTTTAGAGAATTAACTACGAAAAAAGTTACAGAAGCTCCTTTTGAAAGAATACCATATAAAGTTGCTATGGATAAATATGGATCTGATAAACCAGACTTAAGAAATCCTCTTGTAATAGAAGATGTTACTAAGGTATTCGAAGGAACTGATTTTAAAGTATTCCAAAATAAAACAGTTAAAGCAATAAAAATAGATTCAAAAGAAGTTACTAGAAAGTTCTTTGATACAATGGGAGAATTTGCTGTTACTGAACTTGGACTTAAAGGTCTTGCTTGGATTAAAATTGATGAGAACATGGAAGTTTCAGGTCCAATAGCAAGATTTGTAGCTGGAAATGTTTTAGATGGGCTTAAAGATATTTTAGACCTTAAGGCAAATGATGCAGTATTTTTTGTTGCAGACGAATATTTAAAAGCTTGTAAAACAGCTGGTGATATAAGAATTGAACTTGGAAAAAGATTAGAATTAATTGAAAAAGATATATATAAATTCTGTTTTATAGTTGATTTCCCAATGTATGAACTTGATGATGATGGAAAAGTTGAATTTAGTCATAACCCATTTTCAATGCCACAAGGTGGATTAGAAGCTCTTTTAGAAAAAGATCCGCTTGATATACTTGCATATCAATATGATTTAGTATGTAATGGATATGAACTTGCTTCAGGAGCTGTTAGAAATCATGAAATTGATGTTATGGTTAAAGCTTTTGAAATAGCAGGATATACTAGAGAAGAAGTAGAAACAAGATTTGGTTCATTATTTAATGCTTTCCAATTTGGAGCTCCACCACATGCAGGTGCTGCACCAGGAATTGATAGAATGATTATGCTTCTTTTAGAAGAATCAAACATAAGAGAGGTTATAGCATTTCCTAAGAATAGTAAAGCTCGTGACCTACTTATGAAAGCCCCATCTGTTGTTGGAAAACAACAATTAGATGATGTTCACATTCAAGTTGTATTAAAAGAAAAAGATAATGAAAACAAAAAATAAAAAAATAAAATATTATATAAGTTATTTATTTAATAAAATCTAGTTATAATATAAACGAAAGATAAAGGTGAAATTATGAAAATTTCCATACTAGGTCTTGGAGCTTATGGAATTGCACTTAGTAAAGCTTTTTATAAAAATGATAATAAAGTTTCTATATGGAGCAGATTTGAAGATGAAGTACAATCAGTATTAATAAAAAGAGAAAATCAAAGATTACTTCCAGGAGTTAAAATTCCAAAAGAGGTAGTTATAACATCTGATTTAAAAGATTGTATAGAAAAATCAAAAGTTATAGTAATTGCAGTTCCTGCAACAGCTGTAAGAGAAGTAGCTAAACAACTCTCTCAGATTATAACAGAAGAACAAGTAATTTGTATAGTTACAAAAGGTATTGAACAAAAAACAAATAAATTAATGAGTCAAGTAGTTTTTGAAGAAACAAAAAGTAATAATATATGCTTTTTATCTGGACCATCCTTTGCAAAGGAACTTGCTGATGGAACAGAAGAAGGACTAATTGTTGCTTCTGAAGATAATTCAAATAACATATTAATAAAAGTTTGTCTTGAAAATGAATCTATTTTTGTAAATACAACAAAAGATATAGTTGGGGTTCAAATTGCCGCAGCTGTTAAAAATGTATTTGCTATATTACTTGGAATCTGCGATGGATTAAAGTTGTCTGAATCTACAAGAGCTGCTATATTAACTTGCATAGTAAATGATCTTAGAATAATAATAGAAGTTCTTGGTGGAAAAGAGCAAACAGTATTTTCATATGCTGGAATAGGTGATTTATTACTTACTTGTATGAGTGATACAAGTAGAAATTACACACTTGGAAAACATATAGGACAAGGATTAAGTATGAAAGAAGCATTAGCCAAAATGAATACGAAAACAGTAGAGGGTGTATATACTTTAAAAAGTATAACAAGTATATTAAAGAAAAAAGAAATTCAAGTAAAATCAATATCTTTAGTTTATGATATGCTGTATGGAAATGTAAAAGAGCATGATATTTTAAGGAGAATAAAAAGATAGGATATTTATATGGAAAAATATGAAATTTTAGATAATATAAAACAAAGAGCATTAGAAGAACACGTACCAATATTACAAGATGTATCACTTGATTTTATAAAAATGTTACTTGGAGTTAAAAGACCAAATAAGATACTTGAGATTGGTACAGCAGTCGGATATTCTTCAATAAATTTTTCAAATTATTTATGTGGTGAAAATTCAAAAATAACTACAATTGAAATTAATGAAAATATGTATAATCAAGCTAAAAAAAATATTACTGATATGGAACTTGACAATAAAATTGAAGTAGTATTTGCAGATGCAACTGAATATTTACCTACAATGGATGAAAATAAAGAAAAATTCGATGTAATATTTATTGACGCAGCTAAAGGTCAATATCCTAAATTTCTTGATAATGCTTTAAGATTAATAAATGAAAATGGTATTATAATTGCAGATAATGTTTTTTTTAAAGGAAGAGTAATGTCTGATTATAATGAGCATAGAAACAGAACTGCTGTTAACAGACTTAGAAGTTATATAAAGACAATAAATGAAAACGAAAAATTGGATTCACATGTATTTGATATAGGTGATGGAATAGCAGTTAGTATATTAAAATAGGAGATAAGATAATGCTTATTTCCTATTTTTTTACAATAAAAAACCTAACAAATGTTAGGTTTTAAAATTATAATGTAAGCATTATTAATTCTTTATGCTTTTTTGTTTCTGGGATAGAAGACATTTCTACCATTGCATGCTTTTTGCAATCCATGATAACATCTTGTACCGTTACTCCTGCGTCATAGCCAAAATTTTCTTGTGCAGTTAATTCATCATAGGCTTCTAATACATGATTAAGGCAGTAATCTGGTATTGTTAAACTAAACTTCCTTTTTGAAGGATTTTCAGTAAACGATATTGGTTCAATTTTCTTTTCCAATAGTAAGAGTTTTAAAATGTCCTTTTTCTCATAATAGAAATATTGGTTATGAAATGTAATTGTAACAATGTAGTTCATAGTATAACCCCTTTCATAGTAATATTTATTATTTACAGTTAAATTATTTAATTTAAGAGGAACCTGGAAAATAATTATTTTCCGCGCAAAAATATCCTCATACAAAAAGTTTTGAAAAACTTTCAAGACTCCTTGTATGAAGATATTCACATAAGTGTACCAGATGGCTGTGCAGCTCGTATTAGATACTTATACACACTCTTGATATGTTTACATTTTAGCATAGTTATATATAAAAGTCAATACCTTTATACAATTTAATGCTTAAAATATGTATTTTTATACTATTATATTTGAAAATCCTTAGTTGTATGATATAATATTACTAAATTAGGAGGATTAAATGAAAAGAAAAGTTATAAATTATGTAATAATTATATCTATTATTATTGTATGCATTTCATTCGGATATATTACATATAATCTTGCTTCAAATAATAAGAATGCAAATAATAATTCTATTAATAATCAAACAAATCAAAGTATAGATAATTCAACAGAACAATCTTCTACTAATTCAGATAAAGATAAATTAACAGAAGTTGTATTAAATAGCAAAATTGGAAATGAATTAACATCAATGCTATATATAAATAATATATATTCTTCTATTGTTTATTCTGAATTAGAAACTAATGGTATAAGTGATAAATTCAAAAGAATGTATACATTTGTTAAAGTATCAACAGGCTCAGCATACAGTGATTTCTTACGTGAATCAGAAAATTATGTTGGAAATTATATAACTTCAAAAGATTTAGAAACTGTAATGAAAACTTTTTTTGCTGATGTTGGAAATGTTTCTCACGGTAAGCTTTTTGATGATGATTCATATGATTCTGAAAACAAGAACTATATAATTGTGCCTATAGGTTTTGCGGGTAGTGACTTAAATATTGTGGTAGATGTACCATATAAAATAGAAGAAAGCTCAGAATTCTATTACGTATATATGTATAGGGTATATTTAACAAAGGTTGCAGGTGAAGATAGTTCTTCAGAAGATGTTAACTATGTTTCATATTATGATAGTCAAAGAAAAAATCAAGCAATAGCTATAAATGATATTAATGTGGATAACCCAGATACTCAAGTTGAAACATTAGAGGCAAAAATAAATGATGGTTCAATAAATAAAAGCAAATTAAAAAAAGTACAATTTACAATAAAAAAACAAGGAAGCAAGAATCTAATATCTGATTATAAAGAGATAAAATAATTAATATCAAAACCACACTGTTTTATAGTGTGGTTTTAAAATATTTTAATAATTATTATAGCTAAAAATAGTTATTTAGTATGTTACATTTTAATTACAAATCTAGTAAATTATTGACAATTCATTGAGTTTGCTATACCATATATAATAATATACAACTTATTGATAGTAAAAAAATACCAATTGAATTTAATTTTTATTTTTACCATTAATATCGATGGAGGGAATTTATGGAAAACAAAAGAAGAGGAATAAGCTTAATAGTCTTAATAATAACAATAATAGTTATTGTTATATTAGCAGGAGCAGTAATATTAAACTTGAGTAAAAATAATCCAATAGATAGCGCAAGAAAGGCAAAGTTTGTAAATGATATAGATACATTTAAAAGTGAACTATCTTTGTATGAATTAAATAAAATGTCAA
>JAEWRE010000086.1 GCA_023460235.1 Bacillota bacterium | reverse complement strand
CTGTCAACACGCCCGGACTCAGTAATGGTACCGCTGGCATAGAGAATACTCTCTGTTAATGTTGTTTTTCCAGCATCTACATGAGCCAAGATGCCGATATTCATTATTTTCATAAGTCACACCTCATATGATCGTTAAAAGATAAAAGTCCCCTGTGATTGAAATACTTTCATCACAGGGGACTGCTATCATAACAATTATGAGCACGACATTAAAAGCTGTTAGAAAGAGAATTCTACAGCAAGGCGGCATCCATAAAATATGAAAGTATTCTTAAATTAAGGTACAAAAATCAAACCTATTACAGATGTAATAAGGCCAAATCATTCGTACCTACCATCATTCAGTTGATTGTTATTTAAGAATACCTTGCCGCGTAGTAGTTAATCTCCTTTTAGTGCTTTTCTCATATTACCCTATGAACACTGGATTTGTCAAGTTCACTTACAGCTACCAAAGTGACTATAAGCAAAAAGGATATAAAAAAGATGTTAATGTGAAACAAAATAGAATCAGACATGAAAAGTACTCAATAAAATGGACTTATGGATATAAATCACATTTAAAAGGATGGTGATCTTATGTGCTGGTCAATCCAGATTGCACCGCTGCTAATTTATTGCAGCGATATTAGGTCGATTATGTAGCTGCTTTATATAGCTGCTATCAATTAAAAAAAGGCAATGGCTTTCATCGGAGCCATGTGCCTATCAACACGAACCAGTAGAACAGGTTTGCTACGAATTAACATATAAGAGTATACAAGCGGACTTTCACGTTCGTAAGTATACTCTTTTTTTACTGCACAAAATTATTTCCCGGTGTCGGTCACCGCCTCTTGTCCTTCGTTTTCGCCACTCAACGAAAATCAAGGAGGACAAGAGAATGTCAGAGAATAAAAAATACACCATTATCGTAAAAAAGCAGCGTGTAGAGGTCAGCGAGGCCGTCTACCGTGCCTACCATAAAGAGCGTGAGGCAGAGCGCTATCAGAACAAACTGATCCGCCAGAATGAGCTGTCATTGGAACGGTTCCATGAGGACGGTGTCAATATCGATTATCTCATTGTTTGTGTTCAAGCAGATATTGTGGACAAGCTCATTCATCAGGAGCAGCTGGAGTCGCTGTGGTCAGCGCTACAGTACCTGCCGGAGGATGAGCGCCGCCTCATTGATGAACTGTTTTTCAACGAGAAAAGCGAGCGTAAGCTGGCTTCAGAGCTTGGTGTTCCTCGCATGACACTCAGCGATAAAAAGCATCGGATACTCGGAAAGCTGAAGAAATTTATGGACAAGTAAAATTTATTCCGTCCACCCCCCTTACTTTTTCCTTTATAGAAGTGAGGGGGATTTTTTTATCTCTCCCATGCTCTTTGAAAAACACCGGCCTCGCCGGTCATATCCAGCAGCTTAAATACGTTAGCTGTTCATCCCGAAAGGGAAAAGCGGCTCCGGAGGACACGCCAAGACCATCTGCGGATAGGTCAGAGCTATCCGTCAACACGATAGCATCAAAGGTGTCGAGCGAGAACTGTCCGTCCGAAAAGCAATCTGTGGTAGATTGCCCCGCCATGACCTGAACAGCCTATCATGATACTTCTGCACAGCCTCAGCCTCACGCAAAGGGTGCAGCCGCCGGAGAACCCGGCGGGGGTGAAATTCCCATGACAGCCACCAACCAAGGCTGGTTTAAGCTGACTGCCCATGCAGGACAAGCCCGTTCTGCGCTCCGGGAAGTCGTGTCGAATAGGAGCAAGCGAAAACGAAGAACAAGACGGCTTTATGCCGGAAAATATGAGGGCAGCCGCCCTGCCGGTACAACCGATTACACTCGGCGGCTGTCCTTATCCTTCTGGTATAAAACAAATTCACGCAAAGGAGGAATGTGAAATGCGTATTTACAAAGGCGATATTTTCTATGCAGACCTAACTCCAGTCGTTGGATGCGAACAGGGTGGGGTAAGGCCTATTTTGGTAGTTCAAAACAACACCGGAAACCGCTACAGCCCCACTGTCATCGTAGCCGCTATCACCAGCCGCACCGGGAAGCAGCATCTCCCTACCCACATCAGGTTGGGCGAACCGCAAAACGGTCTGCGGCAAAATTCATTGGTGCTTTTGGAGCAGGTGCGAACCATTGACCGTTCCCGCCTGCGTGACTACATAGGCACACTGACCGACCGGCAGCTCAGGGAGGTGGATGAAGCCTTGGCTGTCAGCTTCGGGCTGGGGCTTGCTGAAGAACCGGTGCAGAAAACAGAGGTAGCGCCGGTATTAACCGCCAGTATGTAAAGGAGGATTTTAGATGGAACAGAAAAACGCTTGGATTTATTGCCGCATTGATGCGCCGGAGGATACACATGGCGCTTTGAAAGGCCAGTATGAGCAGTTGGAGCGCTATGCTTCACAAATGGGATTTGCCGTTGTCGGCTCCTCGCAGGATTTAGGCAGCGGCCTTGCGATGGATCGCCCCGGCCTGCTGGCTGTTCGGGAGGCTGTAAAGGATAAGGATACTCAGGTTTTGCTGGTGACATCCATCAGCCGGATCGGACGGGATGCCGCAGGGGTTATGGAATTCATCGGAGATCTGAGCAGTTGTGGTGTTCGTATCTTTTCTCCGATGGAGGGAGAAATCAGGCCGCAGCCTTTCAGCTTTTTGTCACAGTTCAATTTGAATTAGGAGGGATCGCCATGAAGAGTACAGCCCCTGTCAATGAAGTCCGCTATCTGATGGCGCATAACTTCCTGTCCTATCTTTTGGAGCATGGGAAAATCACCTTAAAGGAATTCCATATCGCCGACCAATATGCAGTGGAAAAATACCGACCCAAGCTGCGGATTATTTAGTGAATTTTGTGATAGCTTTCGGTGCATCTCTGTGGTAGTGTATGTGCTAATACCCACAGGGTATTGAACTCACACGAAAGGAGAATTCACAATGAAAAAGCAAGAAACCATGAGGATTGCTGTTTACTGCCGTGTGGCAACAGAGGCACAGCTGACAGACCAAAGCTCAGAGAAAGAGCAGATCAAGCGGCTGCAGCAATTCCTGAAAGAACAGGAGGTGCAGCCATGCCGCAGGTACAGGTTATTGAACCGGTAAACGCCATTTTTCAGTATGCCCCGCCCAAGCTGCGTGTCTGCGCCTATGCCAGAGTCAGCAGCGACTCCGCCGATCAGCTGAACTCCTTTTCGGTACAGATGGATCACTACCAGAACCTCATCGCCAAAAATGAGGAATGGGAGCTGGCGGATGTTTACGCCGATGAGGGCATCACCGGAACCCGGTCGGATAAGCGGGAGGAATTCCAGCGGATGCTGTCCGACTGCAGAAAGGGCAAAATCGACCTCATCCTCGTCAAATCGGTCTCCCGGTTTGCACGAAATATCCACGACTGCCTCGCCGCTGTCCGGGAACTGAAAGCCCTCGGCATTGAGGTGGAATTTGAGGAAGATGGCCTGAAAACCGCCGATATGCACGATGAGATGATCATCGGCGCATTCAGCGCCATCGCACAGGAGGAATCCACCTCAATCTCCAACAATATGCGCTGGAGCTACGCCCGGAGAATGCAAAACGGCAGCTTCACCTGTTGCTGCGCCCCTTACGGCTACGACCTTATCGATGGCATCCTGATCCCCAACCCCAAGGAAGCCCCTGTGGTGCGCCGGATTTTCGCAGGCTATCTCTCCGGCAAAAGCATGGAGCAGATTGCAGATCAGCTAAATGCCGATGGCATCCCCTGCAAAAACGGAGAAGTAAAATGGCTCTACACCGCCATCAGCTATATTCTTAAAAGTGAGCGCTACATCGGCGATGCCCTGCTGCAAAAATCCTACACCACCGACACGATGCCCTTCAGGACGGTACGCAACAAGGGTGAGAAAGACCGCTATTACATTACCGGCTCCCATGAAGCAATGATCAGCCGCACTGTGTTTGAGCAGGCGCAGCAGCTCATGAAAGCCCGAAACGCCCTCTGTCCCCACAAAGGATACGGCAGGCAGTATGTGTTTTCTCAGAAAATCCGCTGCGGCAAATGCGGTACGAACTTCTCCCGCAGGGTGACCAATGGCAAGGTCTACTGGATGTGCCGCAGACATTTCCGCAGCAAGGAGCTGTGCGAAGTCAGGCAAATCCGTGAAGATGCCATCATACAGGCATTTAACCGGATGTATAACAAGCTAAAACAGAACAGCGGCTACATTCTTACCCCGGCGCTTAGTCAGCTGACTGACCTCAAATCCAAAATCACCATGAGCGATGGCAAGATCGGCTCCATCAACAAAGAAATAGCGGAACTCACCAAGCAGAGTCTGGTACTCAATCGTCTTCGGACGAAAGGTTACATGGACTCTGTTATTTTTATGCAGAAAACCAATGAGATCAACCAACAGCTCGACTTGCTCAAGCGCAACCGCCGCAGGCTGATGGAAAGCGATGCGGATGACCAGATAATCTGCGACTGCCGCTTGTTGATCGGCATCATGGAACAGGGTGCGCCTTTCCTCGCTGACTTTGACGAAATGCTGTTTTACAGCATGGTGCATCACATCGTGGTCACCGAGCAGGACAAGCTGCGGTTCCATTTGCTTGGCGGTTTTACATTAACCGAACCGCTTCCGGGGGAGGTGTTCGGACGATGAAAAAGAACCGCTATCTCCCCTTTGGCTACCACATCCAAAACGGTGTGCTGTGCATCCATAATGCCGAGGCCGCTGTGGTGCGCCAGACCTTTTTGGATTATCAAAGCGGACAGTCCTACCGGTTGATTGCTGAAAAATTGACTGCCAAGAAAAACCCTTATTTAGAGAACCGTACCGACTGGAACAAACACATGGTCAAGCGGATGCTGGAAAACCCCCGATACTGCGGCGGCGATCATTTTCCAACGATTATCCCCTCCGACACGTTCGGGGCTGTAGCCGCCCTCATCGGGCAGAAAGGCCAAGGGGAACGTATCCCCGATGAACTGGATATCATCCGCAGAAAAGCGATTTGTGCGGCTTGTGGAGGCAAATACAAAAGGGATGGCAGAAGCAAGAAGTATGAAGCGTGGTGCTGCTCCGCCGAGGGGCGCATAACACCAAAGCGCATCTCCGACCAAATCCTGCTGGACAGCGTAACGGCGGCTTTGAATATCATCATCGCCGATCCGAGTCTGCTGGAGCCTTCCCCAACGCCACAGCATCCCCATTCTCTGGATGCCACCCGGACAGAGAATCAGATCAACCGGGAATTGGAAAAAAGCGAGGTGGACAGCGACTACATCAAGCTGCTGATTTTCAGCTGCGCCGCCGCAAAATACGATACTTGCCCTGACCGGGAGCCGGAATACTTAACCCGCCATTTGAGGTCGGTATTTGAGCAGGAACAGCCGCTGGAGGCTTTTTCTCCCCGGCTTTTTGAGGCCACCATCAAACAGGTTCTCATCGAACCCGATGGCGGCCTAACCCTTCGCATGAACAATCAAATACTCGTCCACTACGGGGCAGGAAAGGAGTAACCGATATGCAGACACAAACCATCGCCCCTATGCAGAAGCGGGTGGATCTGATTCCTGCCAATGTGCTGGTGGGCAAAGCCAGCACCAGAAAGAAAAAGCTGCGTGTGGCGGCCTACTGCCGGGTCAGCACCGAGCAGGAAGAACAACAGTCCAGCTACGCTGCGCAGATTGCTTATTACACCGACAAAATATCCCAAAACAAGGATTGGGAGCTGGCCGGGATATTTGCTGACGAGGGCATCACCGGCACCAGCACCAAAAAGCGTGACGAGTTTCTCAAGCTCATGGCGCTCTGTGAAAAGGGCAAGATTGACATGGTGCTGACCAAATCGGTCTCCCGATTTTCGAGGAACACGCTGGATGCCATCACCTACATCCGCAAGCTCAAAGCCAAGGGCATCCCGATCATCTTTGAAAAAGAGGGCATCAACACCATGCAGATGGCCAGCGAAATGGCGCTGTGCTTTCTCAGCGGCTTTGCACAGGCCGAGAGCGAGTCCATCAGCCGCAATGTGACATGGGGCAAGCGCCAGAGCTTCAAGAACGGCAATGTGCCGTTTCAGTATAAACGCCTGCTGGGTTACGAAAAAGGTGAGGATGGCCAGCCCAAGGTTGTGCCGGAGGAAGCGGAAATGGTCAAGCGAATATTTCGCAGCTATTATGCCGGAGCCAGCATCAGCAAAATCAAAAAGTCGCTGGAAGCGGACGGTATCCCATCTCCCACCGGCAAAGAGAAGTGGTCGCCGGGTGTTCTCCAGTATATGCTCCGAAATGAGCGCTACATCGGCGATGCCCTGCTGCAGAAAACCTATGTGGTGGATTGCATTACCAAGGAAACCCGAAAAAACAACGGTGAAATCCCGCAGTATTATGTAACTGGAAACCATGAGCCGATTATTTCAAGGGATTTATTCAATCTGGTGCAGGAAGAAATCGCCCGGAGAGCCGGAAAACGCAAGGTAGCGCAAAAGGCTGTGAAAACAGAGAGAGGAAAATACAGCAGCAAGTATGCGCTGACCGAGCTTCTCAGCTGCGGTGACTGCGGAACTCAGTACCGCAGGGTCACGTGGGCGAGGGGCGGCAAGAAAAAGGTGGTCTGGCGGTGCATCAACCGCTTGGAATACGGCACGAAATACTGCAAGGAGTCCCCCACCCTTGAGGAAAGCAGACTTCACACTGCCATCGTGGCCGCCCTGAATTGTTTGGATAATGATAAACTGGATGTCATGGAAACCCTCCGAGCCGGTCTGCAGCTTGCCTTGGGTACGCAGGAGGGTGACAGCTTCAATGAGGGTGCCATCCAAAACCGCATTGCGGAACTGCAGAGCGTGATGATGGATTTGGTGGAACTCAGCTCCAAGTCCAGTGCCAGTGCAGATTATTTCGATGCCAAGTTTGAAGAAATCTCCACCGAGATCAAGTCGCTGCAGGAGCAGCTGGGCAAACACAAGCAGCAAACACTGATCACGCAAAATACCAAGGCCAGAATAGGCGAACTGCTGGCCATCATGGAGCAGCTCGACCTGAGCGTTAAAGAGTATCGTGACGATGTGGTCAGGGCGATCATCGCCAAGGTGGTGGTTTTATCCGCCGACCGCATCCGGGTCACCTTTGATGGCGGTGTAGAAATGGAGATGGAACTGCCGGGTGAATGAAAATGGCATTAGAAGCCGCCACAAAGCTGGCGGTTTTTCTACTTTGGTCGGAACTTTCGCTGTTTTTCAATTGGTTTCACCATAATACTGTGAATATTTCCATATTTTACACTAAACAGATTGCTTTATTCGCTACTGCGATATATAATATATACAATCTTTATTTTGAAAAGGATAGTTTTAATGGACTATATCACAGTGAAAGATGCCGTTGAAAAATGGGGAATCACACCACGCCGGATACAGGTGCTTTGTGCGCAGGGCAAAATACCGGGCGCTGTTCGGTTTGGGGTTGCTTGGGCGATACCTAAGGATGCAGTGAAGCCTAAGGACGGTCGATGTAATAAAAAAAAGCCAGAGTAGATTAATGTTATATAAAATTAATCATGTATAATATTTTTGTGGAGGGAGTGACATCATGACTAGCCATCAAGCATCAGAACAAATGATAGGTTATCTTTATCAAGCTAGGTATGCATTGTACCTTTTATTAAATAATGATGATGAGCAATCAGAAATTAGTATTGAAAAATTTGATGATGTAAGCTTTGGAAACGGTGATACTCCTGAAATCATGATTCAACTCAAGCATCATGTAAAGGCTTATGGCGATTTAAATAACGCAAGTACAGATATATGGAGAACATTAAAAGTTTGGATAGATGCTATTAGTAAGCATCCAGATTTATTGTCAAAAACAAAATTTATGATAATTACTACTGCTTCGGCGCCAGAGGGCACAGCAGCATATTATTTGAAAACTGAATCACAAAAAAGGGATTCTCTTTTGGCTTACAGCATATTAAAAAAAGTTGCGGAAGAATCTCAGAACAAAGGTCACCAAAGTTATTATAAAGCATTTACCAGTATGCCAGAATCGCAAATTCAGCAATTGTTAGATTGTATTTATGTAATTGACAAGAGCAGCAATATTGTCGATGTTGAATCTGATATAAAAAAAGCCATTAGATATAGTAGCCTTCCTCAATATATTGATAAAATATGTGAACGTTTGGAAGGTTGGTGGTACAAAAAAGCAATAGAAGCTTTATGCTCAGAAACACCAATATTCATATCTCAGAGTCAAGTGCGTTCACACATAGTTTCTATAGGATTGGAATATGCACCCGACAATTTGCCTATTGATGTGGACGAATCCGAAAACTTCGAATTAGATGAGTTGTCTCCAAATGATCAAATATTTTATGAACAATTAAAGCTGATTTGCTTAGGAAGCAATAGACTGAGAATGGCAATTAGAGATTATTATCGTGCCTTCAAACAGCGAGCAAACTGGGTCAGGGAAGAATTGTTATATACAAATGAGCTGGACAAATATGAAAAAAAACTTATTGATGAATGGGAACATTCATTTTATGCAATGCAAGACGACTTGTCAGATTATGGAGATCAAATTACAGAAAATACTAAAGTATTAAATGCAAAAAAACTCTATAAGGAAATTGAAGAAAAGGATATACGTATTAGAGATCGCTGCAGTGATGCATTTGTAATGAGAGGCAGTTATCATATCTTAGCGAATCAGCTTAGAGTAGGATGGCATATTGATTTTTATGAGCGTTTGGCGCAATTATTAAAGAACTGAGGTGATTTATTTGAGGAATTGGGGGCTTAGGGCAAAGGAAGTCGCTTATTTACTTAATCCGGCGTTTTGTGGTAGGTTATTATACAGTTGCATTAAAACATATAATGAGATAACAAAAAGAGCTTTTCCATTTCCTCTTATTTATCTGATTCTTCCATTGATACTTCATAAAAAAACTAGAGAGTGCATATCAAGTCGTACACAATTGATCATATGGCAACAACGATATCCTGAATTATTGATAGGTTTTGCAGAGAGAACAAAAGATATGGTTCAAATAACCAATGAGGCTATGGAGTTTTTGCTCCAAAGTGGTGTCGTACTGTTAACGAACGCTGCAGAGCTTGAAATATCTCAAACGAGCCGACCACTCAGTAAGACAAAATATGTTAATGACGAAATCAGAGATTGCCTTAATAAAAGCGAACACGTTGCAAAATGGTTTGCTGCAGCAGGAAAAGTTGAAACAGTATATGTTGGTTTGGGGGTAAGACCATGATGCAGATACGAGAATTAGTCATATACGGATTAAATGGACAAGTAAGGCATTTGCCATTTCAATTAGGAAAAGTGAACATAATATCCGGAAAATCGAAATCCGGAAAATCGGCTGTAGGCGACATAATTGACTATTGCCTAGGCGGGAGTTCTTGTGATATTGCAGATGGCGTAATTAGAGAAAATGTGTCGTGGTATGGATTGCTATTGCAGTTTGATAGCGAAAGAGTGTTTGTAGCTCGCCAAAATCCGCCTCCTGGTCAACAGTCGACGGGATTTTGTTATATTGAGGTCGGAGAAAAGATTGAAGTTCCTGAAAAATGTGATTTTGTTTCCAATACTAATGTTGCTGGATTGGAGGAGGCCTTAACTAAGAGATTAGGCATTTCTGAAAATCTAAATATACCGCCGGACGGACAAAGCCGTGATCCTTTAGCAGCTAATATTCGACATGCATTATACTACTGCTTTCAAAATCAAGATGAGGTAGCAGCAAAAACTTTTTTATTTCATAAGCAGTCAGAGGATTTTATTACGCAAGCCATAAAAGACACTTTGCCATATTTTTTAGGTATAGTGAATGAGGAAGCGTTAGCCTTAGAAAATGAAAGAAGTATTCTAAAAAGAAGATTAGCAATTGAAAGACGTAGGCTAGAAGAAAATAGAATGCTTCAAGGAGGAGGCTTGCAAAGAGCCATTTCGTTAATATCTGAAGCAAAGTATGTAGGTCTCGTATACGATAATATTGAAGTGGATTATGATAGTTACGATTCTGTCTATAAAGTTTTAAAAAACGTGAATGAATGGACTCCTGTAAATGCTGAAACGGTTGGTATGGATCGTTTAAGCTTTTTACAGTCAGAACTAAAAAAAGCCGAGGATGAATTAGAACAACTGAATCAGGATATTAGTAATGCAAAAACATTTGCGGGAGAAACAAGCGGCTATGCAAATGAAGTCGAGCATCAAAAAATTAGGCTAAGCTCAATTGGTTTATTCGAGCAACTTGATTTTAGACCGGATCATTGCCCCTTATGTGCCAATGAACTAGAAACACCTTTACCAAATATCGACATGATAAGAAC
>JAEWRE010000085.1 GCA_023460235.1 Bacillota bacterium | reverse complement strand
GTACAAGCTGATACTGCCGTAGTTTTAAAAGGAGAACAAGGTATTTATAAATCAACTCTGATTGAAAGATTGAGCTTTAACTATACGGGCAAAATTGATTTCAAGAAGAAGTATGATGACAACGTTCGAGCTATGCAATCTAAGATTATTTGCGAAGTTGCTGAATTAAAGGGCATGTCAAATGCTGATGTGAACGATTTAAAAGACTTTCTTTCAGAAAAAGTCGATAGATATACACCAAAGTTCTCAAATTTCGAGAAAGAATTTGTGAGACGTTGCGTGTTTGTTATGACGACTAACGAATCCAATTTTTTAAGGGATATAACAGGTAACCGTAGATATGCAATCATTGAGATTAACGGCAAGATCGACTTAGATCTAGTTTCCAAAGATTTATATCAACTTTGGGCTGAGGCTAAAACTTTGCAGATTAGTCTTGATGAAATCAAGGAAATGGAAAAGCTCATTCAGGAATACTCATTCAGATACATGGAATATCCTGCTTATTACGATAAGTTAGTAGAGTTATTCAACGATCAACAATGGCAAAGGAGAACAGTTGGCAAACTTTGGACTACTCTGTTCTTGGCTGAAAGCATAGGCATACCTAATCCTAACAAGGTAACTTCAAATGAAATAGCAAAGTCTATGCGAATGTTGGGATATACCTACGGCTCAAAGCGTTGTGGGCAAAATGTCTTAAAGGTTTGGATGAAGAAGTAAAAAAAAACTAAAAAAAATTGCACTCCGAAAGGGGTGCTTTTTTTTGCCCTGTGTATCTTATCTTTTGGTGGTTAAGTTACATAAAAATCCTTATAAATCAATAGTGTATCTTGTCACAAAAAAGATGAGATACACGCTCAAATCCTTATGTATCAAGGCTTGTAGCTATATTTGTAACGTATCTTATATAGGGATAAATGTAGGATAGTAAGGAAAATATATTTTTTTTGGGCAAAAAAAAAAAATAAAAAGTAGTACTGTTAGTATTAGTAAGGAAAAAGTTGTGATACATAAGTTACAAACTGCTCAACTCCTTATGTACCAACGGTTTTAGGTGTATCTTATGATAAGATACAACCCTAAAAAATTGAGTTACAAAAAGTTACAACCTACCTCGATCTGCCCCTTTTTGCCAAAATTTGAATTTTTTGAGGTTGCAAGTCTGAATTTTCAGCAATTATTTTTTTTGAAATTTCATTTTTAATTGCAAATTCATCATCCAAATCTAAATTTGGAATTTCAAATAAATCAAAGTCACGTAAGTCATCTAATTTTTGAGCTACTTTTTCTCGATTTTCATCTATATTTGAATTTAGACCACAATCAGCACAAACCTTCTCCACAATCCTGTTAAACAACCTTTCGTTTTTATCAAATAAATTGTCTAAGGTGTATTTAGGAGTAGGCATTGAAGAATTAATTAAATCTTCATCATAAGTCGTATCAGGAACATAAGGCTCACTCTCAACTTGTGGCTCTTGTGGCTTAGGTTGCTCTACCTGTACGAATTGAGTAGGCTCAACTTGTTGGGACTGTGACTTAAAGTCATCAATCTGTGACTTATAGTCAGCAATCTTGGTTAAAAGCTCCTGTACTCTTGGTAATTGCTCGATTTCTTCGTCAGAAAGCTCTCTAGGAACTTCTTTTTCAACTTCAATTTCAACAGGTGTAGGAGTGGCTTGCTCAAGTGCTTGATATTTCTGATTTAATAAATCATAGGCATGCAGCAACGTTGGTTCTTCAATTAAGTGTTTATTCAAATATTCACGATCAGCCCTTACACCTTCATTGAATTGCTCCTTTTCGACTTGCTCAATCTTGGCATTTATTTGTTCGGATAAATCTTTGATGGTCTGCCATGCGTTCTCGCCTTTAGGCTTGAAAGTCGTGTAGGATGTGATAGCTTTGGTTAAATCTTCTTGTGCTTTTTTCCTTGAGTTCTCCAAAGATGTCATCAGCTCACCAACGCTATCAACCACTTCCTGATTCGTGAATTGAAATCCCTCTTTCTTCGCCAATCGAAGTTTATCAATTAAATTCTTTTTAAGTTCACCTAGCTTGTTATAGTCATCAGCAGTGTAAATACCTGCTTGGCGCATGGCTTGACGATTTTTCTCAACGTAATCTGTAATTTGTTTTTGAGTTAAAGGCTTGTTGTCGTATTGCTCCTTAGTGAATAAATCGCCTTGTTCAATCTTAGCTTTAATAGCGTTGTCGATTAGGTCTTGCTTTTCTTGCTCTGAATAGTCACGTAATACAACGGTAGGTTCTTGATTTTGTTGTTTATTAGCAGTTTCGAGCTTAGATGACAAATCAGCTTTTTCAGCAGTTAGAGTGGCTACGGATTTATTTAACCCTTCAATTTTCAAATTTAAGGCTGAAATTTGAGCTTTTAAGGCTTTCTTTTGTCTACGGTAATTCAATCCACCCTTGCGCAAATAATCACGTTTATTTTTCAAAATTTGAAGGTCTTTAAGTTGGTTCTGTAAGTTTTGCTTTTCTTTGACCAAATCTTCAATTTGTTTATCACGCTGATAAAGCACTTGACCAGCACGATCTGCTACCTCCACAAGAT
>JAEWRE010000084.1 GCA_023460235.1 Bacillota bacterium | reverse complement strand
CCATTGTTCTGATTTGTTTTTAACAGTATTTGAGAAAAAAGGGCGTGAAGGACAATTAAGCGTTGAGTTAGGAGGAACATTCAAGCCATGATACCTTAAGAATGTGCTTTGCTTTGGAGTAACTTTTTGTACCCAACCATTTTCAAGAATATTTGCAACATCACTCACTTTTGTGCCGTTGCTATATTGAGCTTCTGCAAGAATACCGATTTTTACAGAACGCTTTGATATCTTTTCCAGCTTTGTTAAAGCGTTTTGAATTTTGCTTAAATCTAATCTTACAGTTGCCATTATTTATTTATCCATAAGGGTGATAATTGTAAGAATGATACAATCTGCCACCTTTGGTGTATGACTGATATAACATATAGAATATTGAGCCACATTGTGTTTGCGCCCAAAAATCCTTAGTAAAATTTCCACCTTTTAATAAATCAAAAGATGTAGATACTGAACCTTGAGATGCACTTGCAATTCTGCCATTATAGTCTTGATTTTCTAAAGTGATTAAATGACACATCGCATAAAAGAATAAACGCTCTCTATCAAGAATATTCTTATCTTTGTCATAAGGGATAACAGAATTGTCTTTATTACCAAACATCTGACAAACGACATTAAATTTTTCAGCTAAATATTCATCTGATATTTTGCCTTTAATATATAAGTCATTGATATTGTTAAATAAAGATAAAAATTTAGTTTGATTAAATTCTAAAATCATTTGTTATCCCTTTGATTTTATTTAGTTTTCTTCAACCTTTGATTTCTTTAAATCAACAGGAGCTAAACCAGTCTTAATATTCTTGATTTCACTTTCATAATTGTGAGCTTCTGCCATACCACCCACAATTTCAAAAACGCAAGCTGGAGAGCCATTGAAAGGCTTAAACATTTGCTCTTTGCCGTGAATTTTTAAAATATTCTCCCAATCGGTACGGCTTAAACGCTGATATTTTGCTCTGCCATCAGGGGATAAAATACCTTCTCTTTTACCTCTTAACTCATCATCAAGACCAACAAGATAAATCTCTTTTACACCGCCGTTACCGTCTGGAATATCGGAAAACTTATGACCGTGACGAAGTGCAACAGCAATAATAACATCATCACTCTTAATTTCAGTCTTGTTGATTTCTGTATCTGAACTACCGACAACATCAGCTACATTAAAATCATTGATTTTCTTTGGTCTACCCATTTTTTTTAACCCTCTTTTATTTTAATTTCATATACACAAAAGGTGCTAAGATTTTTAATTTTCTTAACACCTTGAATTATAGCATTTTAATCACAAATTAGTAAATTTAAATACCTAACATAGTTGCGATCAAAGATGGACGTTTAACAACTGCGCCCCAAGTTGTTGAAATTGCCTTTTGCTCATAAGATGAGGTCTTAGCAACTAAACGACCTAAACGATACTTATCAGAGTAGCAACAATCAACAGTTGATACGCCCATTAACTCTGGAACTTCTAAGAGTACACGCTCACCAGCTGAGGTTGACAACTCAGGTAATGCGATAATCTCAATGTTAGGGAAGTTGTCCTTAATCATCTTAGCTGCAGTTAAACCGAAAGAGTTAGGAGCATTTAAGTAAGGTAACATCTTGTTTGATAATGCTAAAATCATAGGAGTATTAGCATCAATGTTACCACCATTCTTTGAACAAAGCTCAGTCCATAAAGCGTTAATATCGTTATAAGCGATATTTGCAAAAGTTGATGGCTGCTTTGCCATCTTATCTGTCCAAGTTGTAACACCTGTCTCACCAGATGCAGCAATGTTAATAGGTGAGATAGTAGCATTTAAGTTAGGATCATTTAATAGACCGTAAATTTTCTTGCCTTGTACACCGTACAAATAGAAGCGGTTGCTTTCTTGTGCGATGATTTCAGCTGATGCTCTCTGCTTTGCATTGATTAAGCCGATTTTAGCAGATGATGCTTTTTCAGCCTCTAAGTCACCAAATGTTAAAGTGGTTTGGAAGCGTAATTGCTCACGAACTGGGAACTCATAATTAACATCGGTAGTAACACCATTTTGATAATCGTTGTATGGAGTTACATCGCCAGCATATTCCTCAACTGGGAACTGCATATAGTCATCAGTCCATACACCAGTCTTTACTTCACGACCTAATTTAGTTGCGTTTCTTGCGCTTAGTAAAATAGGCACGATCTCAGGTGATAAATAAGAAAATGCTGAAATAGGATAACCGATGGAATTGCTATCAGCTAACATTCTTGCAGTTCTTTCTTTATTTAATTTTACGGTATCGCCCACAGAATCAAAAGCCATAAAACCCTTTGGAGAAACAAAGCCTAATTCTTTTGCCTTAGTATTGAATGACATAATTATTATTTCCTCTCAAATTAAAACTTTTCAATAACGATAACATCGCCATTGCCAGCAGATGTTTTGCCGTCTGGAAGTACAACCTTGAAGCCAGTATCGATTAAGCCTTCTGAGGTCTGTGAAGCAAAGGTAATAGCACCAGTTGCGCCCTTAACGAATACTGACATACCAGCGGAAACGGTACCGTTAGCGGTCACATAGAATTGACCTTTTAATGCAACTAAAACTGGGAAGCCAGCAGGATATACGTCTGTAGCCTCAACAGTTGGAGCAATTGAAGCATCTACCACACGCTCAACAAAGCCAACTAATGCTGTACCAGTAGCAGATACAACGCCAAATTGCTCACCATTTCCAGAAGCTGAACCTTTAAAAGCAAAAGTGCCAGCCTTTACTGTACCATCGCTTAAATAGTTTTCACAAGTATAAATATTTTGATCGGTAGTTACTCTCTGACCGTCAAAACCCTTCTTAACAACTAAATTAACACTTTTCTGCATTTTTAAACCCCTTATAAAACTGAAACTCGATTGAATAACTTATCTAAAGCTGTATGCTTTTCAGCTTTCTTAACTAAATTACAATCTTTAGACTTTACCTTTACGGCAGATACGGCACGGAATACAGCTCTGCACTCGCTATCTTTAAGGCTCTTAACATTAACGCCCATCTTAGCTAGTGCATCTCGATAAATCTTAGCTGCACTATCGTACTTCATAGCATTAACATCACCTAAAATGTGACGTACTTCACGACTTGCATTAAATCTACGTTCAATATCTGCCTTGACAATCTTAGCAACCTTTAAAGCGGTATCGGTAGCCTTCTGCTCTTCGGTTTCCTTCTCCTCTTCGGTAGCCTCTTCATCAGTAGTATCTTCATCGGTAGTATCTTCATCGGTAGCATCTTCATCAGTTGCTTCGGTTTCTGACTTTTTACCAAAATGATTACCGACAATAAAAGCCTTTACAATCTCTTCATTCTCAGCATCAAGACCTGCTTTCTCAAGCTCTGCCTTTACTTCCTCAATGATTAAATCGTCATCGTCTGACTGCTCAGTTTGATCTTCGTCTGAGGTTTCCTGCTCTTGCTCTTCTGCATCTTCAGTGTCTGGCTCTTCAGTTTCAACCTCTTCAGTCTCAACCTCAACCTCTTCATCTTCACAAGCATCGGCAGTGAGTTCATCAATCTTTGCTTTGATTTCCTCTTCAGTTGCCCCAGCCTTTACAAGCTCGTTAATAAGCTGTAATAACTTTTCTTTATCCATCTGTTTTACCTCTGTTTTTTCTGAATTAAGAATAATATCTTTACTGTCTGAAACCTTTACGTCTGCACCAGCTCTGCCACACTCAACTAATGCAACATGCTGAATCTTGATATTCCTTTGAACAAAATCGTATGGTTGCCCCTCATATTCTCCGCTTTCTTTATGGATTTCACAATCATAACCGATTGATAATTCGCACTTTTCGCCACTCTCGATTAAGTCAATAGCTTTTTGATTGAAGAAATGCAATGAATTTGAAAGGTAAGGAAATTCAAAAATGGCATCTGTACCAGTAGCACCAATTCTAGTATATTGTGCTGGCTTTTCTGCTGTATCATCGTGATGTTCAAGTTGTAACGGCACGCCATTAAGTGATTGAATGGTTTCAGCTTTATTTAGCTCTTCTTCTGGGCGAAATACATTATAGACTTTATCTGGAATTAAATCATTTGAGATTTCGCTACCTAAATACTGAGCAATCTGAACCTTAGTACAATGACAGTTTTTTACATGCAAAAAGCCATTTGCATCTTTTTCACGGTTTGAATTTTTTGTATCAAAAATTAGATTGAATTTCATCTCATAACCTTTTGATTTTTATCATCTATTTTGAATATTAAAAAATTAAAAAGATAAGTCAAATATTTTTTTAAATATTTTCGCATTTTTAATCATAAACTAAACGATAAACACAACGGCAATAAGGTAATTCAGCTGGCTTAACATATTTTTGCACATCTTTATCAAACATTCCTTCATCAATATTAAATACTTTACCATCAAAGGCTTTATGAGTTTGACGGCTTGAATATTGACCTGCAATATGTTTCCAAATAGCTTTTGTTATGCCTAAAGATTTTGCATTAAGTCTTGTAATTTCTGAATTTACTTTACATGTTTGGTCTAAAACATAATTATTGATTTGCCTTTCCGTGCTTCCTTGCATCATCTTAACATTTTCTTGAATGTGTGAAAATACATTGCCAGTTTCTAATCCCTCAGCAAGAATATTCTTGATGTTGTCCGCTGTATTCATATTCATCTGCACAAAATCGGATATCTTTTCAGCTTTAAATTCTTGAATAAATTTTTTTGCTTCTGGAGAAATAAAAGGACTTGATACTGTGGGAAGTTGTCCGCCTTCTTTTAAATTTTCCTTTGAAAAGCCTACATTTAAAAATGCTTGCTTATTAGCAGTAGCAGTTGATTTCACAACCTTTTCAAGCTCTTTGTTTAAAATCTTTTCGCTTGCATTTTCTAGGAGCTTTGTCCATTTTGCTGAATTTTTGGAAATATATTCAGATAAAAACCCTACTAAGTTTTGATTTTTTCTAAATGCAGATAAACTTCTATTTTTTAAAGCTGTCATTACTCTTTTTTGCGCTGGTGTTAAAAAGCTATCAGAAACAGACAAATATTGAGATTTTTCAAGTTCCTGCATCATAGAAAATAAAACAAAATTTCCAAAGTCTTTATTTAATTTTATGAGCTTGTTTCTAAGGCTCATTCTTGCCCCTGCATTTGGTTCAATAGCTCTAATGGTCTTTAGTTTCTGCATTTTCATTCACTCCACTAAAAAGCTCTGAATAATCTGTTTCGTCAATATCGCCTTCAAGTTTAGAAAAATCTAAGGTGTCATCAGCTTTGATAATCTCTCTAACTTCATTTGCAGTTACAATCTGTCTATCAAGCATTGAACCAAGTGCATTAACCTTATTAACAAAATTAGTGATTTTAACACCTTCATCTTCGTCATTGAGGTTTACAAAATCAAAATTAACGCTTTCATCAATATAACCAAATTCGGCTAACTGAATACACTTGATGCACTCATTGATTACATCTCTGTATAATTCTTGCTTGCTCGAAATATAATCATAATAATTCTTTAAGTCACTTTCGCCAGTTGCGTTAAATCCACTAGGTGAGATGCCTAAAAGTTTTACAGCTGGTGTTCTGTTAATGCAAGCTATCAATTCTAATGACTGTCTTACAATATCGGTACAACCAGTAATAGTTGATTGAATATTATTTACATCTTCACTTTCTTTGTCGCAAACATAAACGCTATCATTATTTCTATATTTTTCAAGCACCTTCATACGTATATCAAAATTCTGTAAGCCGTTTTCGCTCTCAAAAACAGCATCAATATCAGTTTTGACAACTAATAATGCTATCTTGCTTAATAATCTTTGTGTTGCAGTTCTGCACTCATTGAAATGTAAGACGTAGTCCCATAAGATTTGAGCTTGTGGAATACCTAAGAAGTTATATGCTGGTTTCAATAATAATGGTGGCTCATTCTCTGAACATACAAGTAAACGACTTGCATCAATTGTGATGCCGTTTACCACCCACTTTGTAGGCTTGTAATAATCATCTGCAAGAGGATTAAAGCAGTTATATTTGAACGGTGTTGAAATTGAAGGATCAATAATCTTGAATTTTAGATTTGCGTTCTGTGTTAATTCTGCCGTCTGATTACTGATATTTAAAGGATCGTTAGGATCGCTTTGGAATCCAGTGTCAATATAGATAAGACAACCACCAAGATAACCAGTCTTTAATACTGCATTATGGATAACCTCTTTTAATTTATATTTTTTATCAATTAAATTCTGTAATTTTAAAGATTTATCGGCATCATCGCAGTTAATAGTTATCCACTTTCTTGTAATATCATCAGCTACAGTTGATACGCAAGCTCTAATCATTCCATTTTGTGAAATCTGCTGTAAAGCTCCATAGCCGATAAAAGAAGTTATAGGATATTGACCTAACTCAAGACTATGCTCAGTCAAAGTATTAAAAAGACTTTCAAAGCCTCCTGCATTGTCAAAATCTTCATTACATTGTGAGATATGGTCTGCGTTTCTAACCGATGTAAAAGGAACTGAGAAGTTTTTCCGCACATTCTCTAAACTATCAAAATTTTTGCAATCTCTTTCAGTCAAAAACATCTCAATATTTTCAAAATTTATTTTATTCTTCTTTTCTGTCATCGTAATAAACCTCTTAGTAAATACATCTTGTTGCTTTCTGACATTTGAACACGCTTTTTCATTCTGAAATAATTAAGAGCTTGTGTCATACTGTCAACTGTATCATCGTGTGCACCTGCTGGGAATTGTAACATTTCTTCTTCTAAATCTTTTGTAAAATTTTGATTTTTAGGAAAAAATATATTACCTGCTTCAAGATATGGAGTAATTGCATAAGCTCTTTCTTGCTTGCTTTCTTTTGGAGTGATAGGAATAATGCCACTTATATACTTTTTAAGAGTTGATATAATTGCCGTTCCGTTCGCCTTATCCTCAACTAACCAGCAGTTGCAATTTTTATGCTTATTAGCAAAATTTATAAATACTTTTAAGGTCTTAACAAAATCCATTCTATCTCTGACCATATCAAGCAAATAAAAGTCTGCTCCTTTTCTACCCCACAATTGACCAACGACAAAATCGCTAGTTTTATTCTCTTTAAAGGTCATATCCCACGAACCTACAATTTGGTCAAAGCGTTTAGGCTCGGAGCTTTCATCATAATACCTTAGTTTTGAAGTTTCAAAAATGGCTCCACCTTCTGGAACTGGCTTTTGTTGATATAGTGATAACCAATCAGCAGTTGACAATGTACTTTTAATTTCGTTTAAAATTTCAATACTAAATCTTTCAGGATGTAGAGCTTCACCTTGCTTTCTGTGAGGTTCGTCATGTTCTGCAATAGCTGGATATGAAATAACGTGGAATGGCTTTTGATTTTTATCGCTTAACACTTTACCTATCAAATCATCTAAGTGCCAACGTGTGCACATCATAATAACGCCACCGATAGGGCTTAATCTTGTATATGCAGTTGATGAATACCAATCATAGATTTTTTTTCTGACTGTTTCAGAATTTGCTTCTTGCCTATTCTTGATAGGATCATCAATAATTAGAATGTCACAACCTTTACCAGTGATACTACCACCTACGCCAGCCGAACAGTAAACACCTTTATGATCAACAATCTCGAAAAAATCTGATGTTCTTTTGTAGTTTTTATCTTTTTTATCTGATAATTTGGTATTTGGAAAAATTTTCTTGTAATCATCACTATCAATAATTCTTTGTACATCTCGACTAAAATCTTCAGCTAAAGAAGCAGAATAAGAAACGCTAATTATTGATAAATCTGGATATTTGCCCAAGAAATAAGCAGGAAAACGCCTTGAAACTATTTCAGATTTTCCAGAGCGTGGAGGCATTGTAATAATTAAACGTGGACGTTTGCCATCAATTAAATCTTTTAAAAAATTATCTAAGGTTTCACAAATTTCACGATGCACCCAGCCGATTTTATAATCTTTGTAAGTAACTGAAATAAAAGACAATAAATTATTACGTGCTTCTCTGATTTTAATTTCATTTTCGGCACGTCTTATAATTTCAGCTTTTACCTCTTCAAGTGTCATTTATGATGTTTTCTTATTCTTTGAATTTTCTACAATCTCAAAAAGCTCTGCATCAGATAACTGCTGCACATTTCTTTCGGTATCAATCTTAATAGTGGTTTCTGAATTTTCCCGCCAGCCATTACATTTCAAGAAGAAAATCATAGCTGCGTTGTCGCCTTTTTGAGCTTTCTGAAAAAGGGCATTTGCAACAACTCGAACACCTTTGCTTTTGCCTCTTCTGTAAGCCTCACTAATTGCCCCGTTTAATTCTTGATCACGTCGATAAAAGGTACGCTCTGAAACTGCCATATTATGAGCAACTTGCTCTTTGGTTAAACCCTTGCTAGCCAGTTCCTCAACTTGATCTAAATCAATTTGGATAATTTTTTGTGTTGTTTTCTTTTGCATCTTGCACCTTCAAAAAATTATTAACAATATCTATCAAAGAATTGTATTTAATAGTTATCTCATCGCACTTCTTTGATTTTTCTAATTCTCGTTTATAAAAGTTTTCAAGTTCTGATACGCATCTGTTATATTCTGTTCTGTATTTGTCACTTGATTTACATTCTCTTTCTTTAGCAGGACTTGAGGCACTTTCAGCATTGGACATTTCTGCACCGTCTGGACTGAGGTACAAGCCGTTAAAGTCAAACTTATAAGCACTATTAAATATTTCATCATTTTTCTTAATAAAATCAAAAGTTTGTGTAACTACATTGTTATTATAGTCGTTTAATTTCCTTTCTGTAATAATAATTTTTTCTTGATTTTCAATAACTTGATTTTTTAAATCGCTTATGAGTTTATCAGTCATACAGCCTTTAAGGTAAAAACCAGCACTAAAAATCAATATGTAAGGTGAAAATCTTAATAAAATCAATAATGTATTTAGCATAAATATTATAATTGTGTTCTAGGTCTAAAAATTCTCTCTATTGTAATCTTACCATTGTTTGTGGGTGATAAATTACATTTCTTTTCCTTTTCTGCCACACAAACAAAACGGTCTTTTGGCATCTGATATTCTGAAATATAAATCGGTATTTCCTGCCTTTCAGCCCATAAATAAAACCTTTCATAATCAAAAGAGTGTTTATATTTCGCAGTATTTGCATAAGGAATATCACAATAAATAACTGCATCTTTATCAGTTAATGGGATATTCTGATAATCATCAGAATAAAATTTAATATTATCTGTTTGTGGATTATCTATTTTATTTAACCTTGTTAAACTTTCTAAGTTTTGTAATTCAATCCTTTTATCTTTAAAATCAGTAAAATTATGCAGATATTTACGTAAATATATCATTCTATCTCGCAGAACGTTACTTGTATAATTCAAGTTGTCAACATTAACAAACTTTGACAAAAGAGAATTATTATTAAAAACAACAGAATAGTGCATAGCTTTTTTAAATTGCTCTATCTCTTCGTTATAAGAGTAACCTTTAAAATCATTTCCAAAAGAAAAGCAACAAGCAACGTAATAATCTGTATCTTTTAATTTAAAAAAGTCATCACGGCTTATCCATCGTGTTTCATTTTTAAATTCACCATTAAAAGCCATTTTTAAGCCTTTAATACATAAAGAGTTTAAATCATTAACAATGTAATTATTATATTTTCGATTAAGGCTTGCACAATGAGTTATTGCACCTCCCCCAGCAAATAAATCGTATAGTGTATTAGCATCTGGCAGAATATCGCAAACCCATTTAGCAATTTTATTTTTTGAGCCTTTATAGGGCAGTCCAAAATTCATTTTACTCACTATTCTTATTTGTTTTTATTTTCTAAATTCTCTATTAAATGATTGACATACCACAAACATTTACGTAAATCAGTTATGCCGTTTTTCTTTTTCCATCTATACAGATACTTGATGGCATTTCCTGTACAAAAGGCTTCAATGCCGTTAAGACCTGCAGTTGCACTCTCAATACAGTCGATACATTCAACTTTACCTTGATAATGACTAGGACTGTTTACATTGTCATGATCTTCACTCTCAATAGGATAACTAAACTTTGACATTTTTTTATTTTCCTTTTTAAATCTCATCTATTAAAACAATTACATAGCCTTTTTTGTCTTTATCAATTTCTGCTCTTTTAACAAAAAGCTCATCAATTTGACAATCATCAATAAAGATTTTTGCTTCAGTTAAAACATCTTGCAAGCCTTTGACGATGTTATCAAGATCTCTACGCCTATGATCTTTAAAATGAACTTCAACAGATAATTTAATACGACCTGTTAAGGTT
>JAEWRE010000083.1 GCA_023460235.1 Bacillota bacterium | reverse complement strand
GTGGTATTTGGAACAAATGGAGCAAGTAATGTACAAACAGCAAGTACAACAGCAACAGTAAGTGATGCAGGTGGAAGTGCAATAAATACAAGTACATTACAGTATGTATGGGACACACAAAACAGTATAATACCAAGTAGTGGATGGACAACATTCACAAATGGAGCAACAATCACAAAAGGAAGTGTAACAGGAACATACTATCTATGGGTAACAGGAAGCGATAATGCAGGAAACGCAGTAACAATAAAGAGTAATGGATTTGGAATAGATAATATATCACCTACTAGTCCAGTAATAACACTAAGTAATACAAATTGGACAAATAATGATGTGATAGCTACTATAACATATTCTTCAGATTCAAAAAGTAAAGTATATTTTATTGATAATATGGAACCTCAAGAATACACTGGGCCTATAACAATTAGTACGGAAAATACAATATTGACAGCAACAGCAATAGATGAAGCAGGAAATCAAAGTGCTGTAGTAAGCACAACAATATCAAACATAGATAAGACACCACCTACAGTAACATTTGGAACAAATGGAGGAAGTAATTTAAAAATAGCTAGTACAACATTAACAGTAAATGATACAATTAGTGGAATCAATACAGCTACATTTAGATATTCATGGGATACTCAAAACGTTACAATTCCAACTGAATGGGATACTTTTGAAAATATGTCAACTATTTCAGCAAATTTATCAACAGGAACATATTATTTATGGGTAACAGCAAGTGATAATGCAGGAAACGCAGTGATAGCAAAGAGTAATAGATTCGAAATAGATAATACCGCACCGACAGTACCAACATTAACACCAAGTACAACAGCATGGACAAATGGTAATGTAACTGTAACAATAACATATCCATCTGATGCAACTGTGAAAGAGTATAGTACTAACGGAAGTACATGGAGTACATATACTTCTTCAATAATAGTAAGTACACAAAATACAACAGTATATGCAAGAGGAAAAGATGCAGCAGGAAATCAAAGTACAACTGGAACATTAACTGTGTCAAACATAGATAAAACAGCGCCTACAGTAAGTTGTTTAGCAGGAGGTGGTGGAAGTTCAAAAACAATCACAATATCTGCAAATGCGACGGATATAGGTAGTGGAATAAGTATATTATATTATTCTATAGACGGTGGAGTAACATGGTCCGGTACGTCACAAGTGTCAGGAACAGGAGTTGGAGTTTTTAATTATTATTCAGTTTCGTCAGGAACTTATAATTGTAAGGTTAAAGCAGTCGATAATGCTGGAAATACAGCTTTTTCAGGTATATCTTCGATATCAGTACTTTCAGATTCACCACCGGGTGCTGATTAATATTACTAAATTCAATTTAAAAATATATTAGAAATGTCAATGTTTTAGAACTAAAAGAATCGGAATGAATTCAAAATTCATTTCGATTTTTTCAAGCTTAATATATATCTTTAAAATGTTAAACACTCCAAAATAATTAAGAGTGTTATGTAATTAGTAATAAAATATTAAATATAAGCATTAAATATTTCAAATGGATTCATGAGATGTTTTTTATTGTAATAATTATTTTTTTATGTATTTGAAATATAAAAACTTATAAACGTTGTAAAAATATTAAAAATATGTTAAAATATTAATAAGTTTTATTTTAAGGAGGAATTATATAATGTTATCAAAACCAAATGTAAAAGAAATAATGCCAAAAGTAGGAAATAGGTATCAAGCTGCTTTAGCAATATCTAAAAGGGCAAGAAATATTGAAGATAGAAGGGCAGCTGAAAATGATAGAAACATTCATGACGCAGTTGATCTTGCAGCAGAAGAAATCGTAAGTGGAAAAGCATATGTAAAAATAAATGGGGAATATGTTATAGAACCTGAAATAAAGGAAGTTGAAGAAAATAATTTAGAAGAATTAGAAATACAAGAAGATGAAGAGTCTGTTGAGGATGAGGAGTAATATATTATGCAAAAAAAACATATCATTACAATAACAGGAGATCCCGCAGCAGGAAAGGGTACCGTTACAAAACTTTTGCAAGATGAATTAGGATATGAAATATATAGAAATGGACAATATTTTAGAGAATTGGCTAAAAAAAGTAATATGTCTGTAACTGAATTTAATATACATGTTCAATCACATCCAGAAATTGATATTGAAATTGAAAGAAGTGCAGAAAGATATGCAAAAGAAAATGATAATTTAATAGTTGATGCAAGGCTTGGATGGTATGCTGTACCAAATTCTTTTAAAGTGTATTTAAAAGTAGATATTGATGTAGCAGCAAGTAGAGCTCATTGTGATACTAATGAATGTAGAAAAGATACTGAAATGTTTGATACAATTGAAGAACAAAAACAAGATATGTTAAAAAGAATAGCTTCCGAAAATAAAAGATATATGGAAGTTTATGGAATAAATAAAGATGATATGAAAAACTATGATCTAGTAATTGATACTACTGATTTGACTCCATTACAAGTTAGCAACTTGATTAAAAAGAAATATTTAGAATGGTTAGAAATTTAAACAAATAGATCAATACGAAAGGGGAAAAAGTACATATATCATTATATGTATTTTGATATTTTTATGGTTATAACAAGTAATATAAGTAAATATATTTTTAGAGGATATGATATAAGAGGAATTTATGGGGACGATTTAAATGAAGATGTAGCATATACAATTGGTAAAGCATATGGTACACTTTTAATTAAAGATTACAATGAGAAAAAAGTAATTGTAGGACATGATAATAGAATATCATCTCCATCACTATCAAAAGCTCTTATTGATGGAATACTCTCAACTGGTGTGAGTGTTATAGATTTAGGATTAGTTACAAGCCCAATGCTATATTTTGCAAATGAAATATATAATATTCATGCTGGAATAATGGTAACTGCAAGTCATAATCCAAAAGAATATAACGGTTTTAAAATCGCCTTTGATATAAAAGGTGAAATTTGCGGTGAAGAAATAGAAAACTTTAGGGATTTTGTATTATCAGGAGAGTTTATCGATGGATCAGCAGAACTTGAAAAAGTTGACATTAAAGATAGATATATTGAAATGTTTGTCTCTAAATTTAATTTTAACAAAAAATTAAAAGTTGTTGTTGACTGTGGGAATGGAACAGCTTCAATAATTGCAAAAGATGTATTTTCTAAATTTGATTTAGATGTTACATATATATTCTGTGATTCTGATCCTGATTTTCCAAATCATCATCCAGATCCGGCAGAAGCTGAAAATTTGGTTAAATTACAAGAAAAGGTAAAAGAAGTTGGTGCTGACATCGGTATTGCATTTGATGGTGATTGTGATAGAGTTGGTTGCGTGGATGAAAAAGGAAATATAATTTCTAGTGATTATTACATGGCTATAATGTCTAAATATATATTACCAACAATTGATATTAAAGGTATAATGTTTGATGTTAGTTGTTCAAAAACCTTATCAGATGAAATAAGAAAAAATGGTGGGGAACCAATAGTATATAAAACAGGTAATTCATATATTAAAAGAGAAATGTTAAAGGAAGGACTACTTTTTGGTGGTGAAATATCTGGTCATACATTCTTTAAAGATAAATTTTATGGATTTGATGATGGAATATATGCTGGCCTTAGAATAATTGAAGTAATAGACAATGGAACAAGTACATTATCTGAGATAGAAGCTACATTAAAAAAATATTATTCAACACCAGTAATTAAAATAAGTGTAAGTGATGAAAATAAAGCAAAGATAGTAGAAAGAGTTAAAGAATATTGCATAAATAAAGGATATAACACTGCTACAATTGATGGTGCAAGACCTGAATTCGCAGATGGATTTGCTATAGTAAGAATGTCAAACACTAGTCCAAAATTAACTTTAAGATTTGAAGCTGAAACTGAGAATAGATTAGAAGAAATAAAAAATGAATTTGAAACTTTAGTTAATTCTCTTATTTTAGAAATAGATAGAAAATAAAAAGTGGAAAATTAAAATATATAAAATAGTTATTTTAGAACATATTTCTAAAATAACTATTTTTTAGTTTATTTAATTGAAAAAAAACTTAAAATATAATATAATTAAGTAATCAGAGGAAGTAAGAGAATTATGAAATTAGAAGGCAAAATTGAAACAATAATATATAAAAATGAAACAAATTCTTGGACTGTTTTATTAATAAAATCTCAAAATGAATATATTACTGCAGTTGGAGAAACTGATAATATTGAAGTTGGAGATGAAATAGAATTTGAAGGTGTTGAGGATACTCACAAGGTATATGGAAAACAATTTAAATTCAACTCATATAAGAAAATGTTACCTAAAACAAGTTCAGCATTAATTCAGTATATATCAGATAATATAAAAGGTATAGGTAAAAAGACTGCTAAAACTATAGTTGATATGTTTGGAGATGATACCGTATCAGTCATACGTTTTAATCAGTCAAAATTAGAGGGAATAAAAGGATTAAATTATGAAAAGATAAGTGCTTTATCTGAATTTTTTAATGAAGAGTATGAGAAGTGGAACTGTGTTGAATTTTTATCTGATTTTGGTATTTCTGTAATTATAGCAAATAAAATATATCAGGTACTTGGACAAGATACAATTAAAGTTATAAATGAAAATCCATATAGTTTATTGAAATTTGTTAAAAGTTTAGAATTTAAATTGGTTGATGATATAGGCAAAAAGATAGGTATTTCATCAAATAATGAAGAAAGAATTGATTCTGGCATGATATTTGCGATTAATCAAATAACAGAATTTGGACATACATGTGTTGGTAAGGATACTTTAATTGAATATGCAGCAAAAATACTAGAAGTTGATAAAGGCGACGTAGAAAATGCAATTATAAGACTGCAGATTTCAAAAAATTTATATTCTCAAACGATAGATGATGAAGAATATATATTTAGACGCAGTTTATATATTGCTGAGGAGAATATTGCAAAAAGTGTTGTTGCTCATACTATGATTTCAAGTACAAATATTGAAATTGAAAAATATATAAAAGATATTGAAAAAGATACTGGTATTGTTTTATCTAGTGAACAAAAAGAGGCAATTAATGTATCTTTAAATAATCATATTAGTATAATAACTGGTGGTCCTGGAACAGGTAAAACAACAATTATAAAATGTATAATAGATATATTAGAATTACTAGATAAAAGATATGTTCTTTGCGCACCTACTGGACGAGCTGCTAAAAGAATAACTCAGACTACTGAAAGGGAAGCAAAGACATTACATAGATTACTTGAAATAAATAAAGTAGATGATAGAGATTTGGATTCCATATTAGAGACTCAAGTAAAAATTGTAGAGGCTGATGTAGTAATTGTTGATGAATCTTCTATGATCGATACTTTAATGATGAATAATTTATTAAAAGGGATAAAGATAGACACAAAAATAATATTAGTTGGTGATATAAATCAGTTACCTTCTGTAGGACCAGGAAGTGTATTAAAAGATATAATTGATTCTCAAGTTGCAAATGTTGTATATTTAAAACAAATATATAGACAAAGTGAACAAAGTGATATAATACTTAATGCACATAAAGTAAATAACGGAGAATATCCAGACTTTAAAAGTAAAGACACTGATATGTTCTTTATAAATTCTGCTTCAACAGATGATGTAATATCTGAGATTTCTTCTCTTCTTACATATAGATTAGAAGGTTTTGCAAGTATTGATACTTTAAAAGATTTGCAAATTCTTACACCAATGAAAAAAACAGAACTTGGAACAATACAGCTAAACCATGTAATACAAGAAATATTAAATAAACATTCAGCTAAGAAAAGTGAGAAGAAATTTGGAGATAGAACATTTAGAGAAGGCGATAAAGTAATGCAAATTATTAATAATTATGATAAATCGTATTTATTAGATGGTACTGTAAATGAAGGAATATATAATGGAGATATAGGCTATATAGAAAAGATAAGTAATGTTGAAGAGATAATTACAATAGATTTTGATGGCAAAAAGGTAGACTATAATTTTGATGAAATTGAACAGTTAGAACATGCATATGCGGTTACAATACACAAGAGTCAAGGTAGTGAATTTGACTATGTAATACTTCCAATATTTACAGGATATCAAAGATTATTTACACGTAACTTATTATATACTGCAATGACAAGAGCAAAGAAAATGTTAATAATAATAGGCAGTAAAAAAGTCCTAAATTATATGGTAGATAACATAGATTCAAAAAATAGAGTTACAGGTTTGAGACAAAAAATATTAAGGAATGTTTAATAATAAAAAGGAAGGTCAAAAATGAAGAAAGAAAAAATAATATTATCAATAATATTCTTACTTAGTTTACTTCCTATGCAATTAAGCTTTTTTGGAAGTGTTAGAGGAGTTCAGGAAATACGAGGATTAATAATTTTATATAATCCCATTACTATTATATCTATATTTACTTTTATTGCAGGAGTATGGATTAAATTTAAGGATCAAAAGGTAAATAAAATAATTTGCTTAGTATCATTAGTATCAATCATTCTAATTGAATTATTTTGGTTTATATTTTGGCATTATTTCTATATAGATTCAAAAATAAGTTTAGCTATGAGTATTAAAATGACATATCCAGAATTTTATTTTGGATTACTATGCTCTGTAATTATGGTTATAGTATACTGTACTTTGATTAAAAAAGATAATAGAGATAATGAATAATTAAACTTTAATTACTAGTTGTAGATTTTTATAATATATGATAGAATTGTATAAAATTGTAATAAAGAGGTGTATATAATTTGGAAGAATTAATTGAATGTATATGTGACTATGTTAGAAAACCATATACTGATTATGCTATAATGTTAAATGGTGAATGGGGTAGCGGTAAAACTTACTTTTGGAATAATAAATTAAGAAGTAGATTAGAATCAATTCGTATTGGTGAGAAAAAATATAAAACTATATATATGTCACTGTATGGTATTAATAGCTTAGAAGAAATAAGTAAAAAAATATTTATTGAAACAAATCCTAATATAAGTAAATCATTAAAGAAGTTTGTAGATACAAGAGAAGGAAATTTGATTCCAGAATATGTAAAAACTGGACTTGATATGGCTAATCTTTTTGGAAGTACAAGCTTTAGCTCTGATAAAGTAGACTTTTCAAAAATATTTTCAATTGATGATAAAATACTTTGTTTTGATGACCTTGAAAGAGCAAATGTTGATGTTATAGATATTCTTGGATATATAAATAATTTTGTTGAACATGATGGAATAAAAACTATTTTGATCTGTAATGAAAAAGAGCTTGCAACTAAGTTTAAAAATACAAATGTAGAAATGAAAACTTTAATTGCAACATATATACTTGATAAAGAGGGTGAATTAAAACCCAGATTAGGCAAAGGCATTTTAGATGAAAATGGACAAACAGTACCTATTGGAAACTTAATTGAAAACAAAATATCAGATATATTTGATAAAGCAAATGCATATGAAAGAATAAAAGAAAAGCTAATTGGAGAAACATTTGAATATGTTCCAGAATATGCATATATACTAAGTGGAATGATAATGAAATATTCATATAATGAAGAACTTCATGATTTCTATAAAAGGAACAATTCTACTATTATAGCTGCATTTAAGAAATCAAATACAAGAAATTTAAGAATCTTAAAACATGCATTAAATGATTTTGAAAAGATATTTGATAGTGTAAAAAGAGATTATCCAAATATGTCAAGAGATATATTAAGTACAATGCTTACTTTTACAATTGCAGTATCTTTTGAAATCAAGGCTGGAAATGTAAGTAAAGAAAAATTAAAAGCAATAAAAGATAATGATGAATATACATCAGTTATATTTACATCTAAGATATTAAACGATAATAATCAATTCTACCTGAGAGAGTTTGATAATAATTATTTTATAAATACAGATCAAGAATATAGATTTTTCAAATTTATTGAAGTATATATAAGAACTAGATATTTTGATGAAAAAATATATAGAGACAATATGAGAGAAGTATATGCTTCAAAAGAAAAAATGACTAAAAATGGTGAAATACTAAATTATAACAATATGTTAAATGGTGAATATTGGAAATTACCTGACTATGATTTTGATTTGCTTTGGAAACAAGTTTTAGAAGAAATAAAGCTTGGTAAAGTTGAATTTAAACAACATATAAAGCTATTTGCAGTATATAAATATCTTATATCACTTCAATTAATTAAAATTCAAATACCAGAATTAAAGAGATGTTTTGAGTTAGGAATGCAGATTTCTGCAATGAATAATATTGAAAATCTTTACGAAGAAACATATGATTTAGATTTTGATTATGATATTGAAGATAGAGATGTTGAAGAAATAAAAGACAAATATATTGAAATAAAAAATATGGCTTTACAAGAAATAGCTTTACAAAAAGCAAATGAATTATTTAAATTACTACCAAATAATATACAAGAATTCTATAAGCAAATAGTTAATGAATATAAAAATGTTGCTGTATTTTCAAAATATGATATGGATGATTTATATTCAAAACTTGATTTAACACCAAATTATGATTTATACAACATAATAAACTTAATTCAAGAAAGATATAAAGAAAATGAAGATTTATTTGAAAAAGATTGTAAGAATTTAAAGAAGCTTTGTGTTATTATTAGGAAGTCAAAAGAAAATGTTGAAAATAAAACTATAAAGCATGTGTTGTTAGAAAACTTAGCTAATACTATTGATAAAATAGCTAGATTATATAAAATGTAAAATGATAAAAAGTAGGTGAAATTTATTTGCCTACTTTTTGTTATAAATTTTGAATATTTAGTCAAAATTTCCAAATAATACTAGTATAAAAGTTTATTAGGAGGTAAAGATGAAAGCTACTGGAATAGTTAGAAAAATTGATGAACTTGGTAGAGTAGTAATACCAAAAGAAATAAGAAAAGCATTAAGAATAAGAGAAGGTGATCCACTAGAGATTTATACAGAAAAAAATGGTGAGATAATATTTAAAAAATATGCACCACTAGGAGATTTACTTGAACTTGCGACTCAATATGCAGATACTTTAAATTCAACTTCAGGATTTATTATTTGTATAACAGATAAGGATTCTGTAATAGCAGTAGCAGGAACTCAAAAGAGTAATTATTTAGGTAGAGATATAAGTAAAGATGTAATGAAAATAATGGAAGATAGAGCAACTTTTCAGACAAAAGACGAAAGACGAGTGAAAATAATTAAAGATGATACAGAATTAAAATACGTATCTCAAGTTATTGCTCCGATAATTAGTGATGCTGATGCAATAGGAACTGTAGTCATATTCTCATTAGAAGACAGTAAAAGAATATCAACTACAGAAGTTAAACTAGCACAAACAGCTGCATTATTTTTAGGAAAACAAATGGAAGGTTAATTATATTTTAAGTGCAAGTATATCTTGTACTTTTTTGGAGGAAAAATATGCTAAATTTTTTTAAATATATAACTTATATACCAAGAAAGGCTAAAAATAATCTTGATAATATATACAAAGAGACAATCGCACATAGAGGATATCATTTTAATTATCCAGAAAATTCTATGCTTGCATATGAAGAAGCAATAAGAAGAAAAGAGGCTATAGAATTAGACATTAGAATGACAAAAGATGGAATAATAATATGTTTGCATGACAGATATTTAAAAAGGTTACTTGGTATTAGTGGAAGAGCAAGTAAGATGACTTTTGATCAAATTGAAAAATGTAAAATATTAAAAACTCAAAGCAGTGTTCCTACTCTTGAGGAAGCACTTAAAGTTATAGATGGTAAAGTTACACTTTTAATTGAAGTAAAAGGGCTAATGAATAAAAGATTTGAAAATAAAATTATTAATATGCTAAGCAAATATAAGGGTAAATTATATTTTCATGCTAAAAATATAATCACATATTACAAGTTAAAAAGTATATATAAGGATAAAGTTTTTTGGGTTTTGAATCCATTTAGAAGGAGATTTAATTTCATAAAAGCCAAAACAATTCATACTAATTAATTCAATTACTTATATGGCAAATACATTACTATTGACAAATCGTAAATAAAATAGTAAAATTAATTTGTTAAATATAGATTTCGTTATTTTAATAAAAAGAGGAGATTAATTATGAAAAATCATGATAAATATAAAGATGAACATTTAAAATTAGTTTCTAATATATTAGAGTGTAAGGAATTTAATAAACTTATATATTATAAACAACACGGAAATACAAATCGGCTTGAACATTCATTAAATGTCTCGTACTATATGTATGTATGGTGCAAAATATTTAAACTTGATGCGGATTCTGCAGCAAGAGCAGGGTTATTACATGATTTTTGTTTTGGTAAATTACATGCAATTGAACATCCTAAGATTGCACTAAAAAATTCTGAATATTATTTTAGACTTAATGAAAAAGAAAAAGATATTATACTAAAGCATATGTGGCCAATCTGCTTAGGATTTCCCAAATATTATGAAACTTTTTTAATTACAATAATTGATAAGGCCTGTGCCATAAATGAATATGGGTTGGCATTCCATGGAACTGCAAAAAATAAACTAAAAAAGGTAGTACGCTCAAATACTTATTAAAGTATATTGAGTGTACTTTTTGTTTTAATTTGATAAATAGGATTGTTTTAACAATTATTTATGATATAATATTCTAAATTCGTAATAAAACTAAACTTTAATTAAAGGAGGTATAAAATATGAATGTAAAAAAAGATAACTTAATAATTGTAAAGTATTCAGGAATTCCTTTGTATCGGGAAGTTAGTTTAGAAAAAATAATACTTCTAATAAGATGTTTAGTAAAATTTTATGGTATTGAAGGATTTTTAAAGAATTATGATATAATTTGCAAGCATGTTTTGGATAAGGACAAGCTATTTAACTGTAATTTGAAACAATATGCAGATATCTTGTTAAATGATTTAGGAATATTAAGAAAGCGTAAGATTGGAAAAAGAATAAAAGCTTCTGGTTACTATTTACAAAAGTGTTATGACATGAAATATGAAAATCAAAAAATAACTTTTGAACTTCATAAGATGTTTATTAACTTTTTCTTCTTTATTCTAAATGACGTGCTTAAATTCATGTCTAATTATAAGGAAAAATATGATTCTGAAATTCTATGTTTTTTTAAATTGTCTGATAGTCAATTTGAGTATATAAGTATTATTAATGACTATTTTCCAGAGTTACTTTGTTTCGAAAATATAAATAAGTATGTAAGTATATCTTTAACAGGTCCAAATGAATATGAAAATTTTGGTGCAATTGACGCTTTTAAAGTAACAATTAACATTTTTAATGATACTCAAGTTACTTAAGGAGGTAAAATATGAATGAAAATTTAGATTCTAATCTCATAGTAACATTAGATAGCATTTACAGTGAGAAAAAATTATATGTTAAGGATTTAGTTATATTGTTTCGTTGTATATATGATTATTCATTAATTCAAGGTAGGAAACTCAATAAAAATAAGGTTAAAAATATATTCCTTGATCTTGATCTATTTTTATCTTTAACTCCAATTGAGTATTGTGAAAAAGTATTAGAAGTAATTGGGTTAAAAAATGATAAAAGATTAAATAGTTATATTGAGTCAAAGAAATATGGTGTTGTAGCAGAAAAAAGAAGTGGAACATCTAAAACAAAAATGAAGTATTATTTTTTAGAAACAATATATGATCTTATAAAAGATTTAATAGAGTTATTAATTGATAATTATTTTGATGGTAAATCATTTTTTAATGAATCAGTTAATATGCTTGAATTTAATGGTTCTGACGATTTCGAAGATGAAGATGTTGAAAACAAAAAAAATAATTGTTTTGATTATCTTGAAGAATGGAAAAAATATGAATATTTAGATGATTTGATTATTATTGATTATACTGATGATTATATTATTGTAAATCTTGTTATTACCTAGCATCAATAATTAATTCATGAAAGTGAGAAAAATATGAGTAGAAATTTATCTAATAGGATTGTGTTTACTACAGATAGCTATTTTCACCGTAAACTACTTTGTTTACATGACTTAATAATACTGTTTAAGTCTTTGTTTAATTTTTGTATAATAAAAGGTATTACTTTAGACAAACAAAAAATTTCTAAATTGTTACTTGATTTTGAATTATTTTATACTCTAACACCAAAGCAATATTTAAATAAAGTTTTAAAAGATTTAGAAATAAATGAATCCGAACATTTTATAAAACTTTTAGAAGTAAAGGGGTATGGAGAATATTATAGTAATACGAAGTTTAAATCTGAGGATGAGTTAATAAGATTAGATGCCAGAATCATGGAATCCGAATATATTATAAATATATCAAAATTTATTATTCAAATTATAATTGATAATCATTTTAAAAGTATTAAAGAATTTCAACATGTTACTACTATTAGCTATATTCCAAAAAGTATTAATGAGAATACTGAAACAGATATAAATTTAGATGAATTATTTGATATCACTAATAAGTGGATAGTTCATGAAAAAATATCAGAATATATAATTATAAAAAATGATTCTAATAAATTTTTAATGGAATTAATATCAATTTGATATTAATTTCTACATTTATTTAATTAATTAGGAAGTTTGAAACTATGTTTCAAACTTCCTAATTTTTATGTACATATATAAATGATAAATTACAACACATATATTTTATGTAAACGCTTTAATTTGACATGTCCATATAAAAGTGATATAATTATTTCATTAATATATATGTTCTTTAAATAATTTGAGAAAGGAGTAAACAAATGTTGATATTAATTAAAGCTTTAAGAATAGCTATAGTAACTGTTAGCTTTATTATGGTAACGCTAATAATATATGGATTTTATGTAAGATACAAAAGTAAGATAAAAATGGCTTTAGATAAATTACGGTATATTCCAAAAAAAGTTTCTTATATTTACAAATTTGAATATTTTCCTGGTGGAGCATACTTCAATTGTAAAAAGAATTCAATAGAAGCTTTTAATTATGCAGTTCAGTTAGAAGGTGGATTTCAAATTGATTTACAATTTTCACTTGATAATATTGCATATTGTTTTCCACACAGATATATGCTTAAATTGACTGGTATACCAGGTAAATTTTCTCATATTTCGAGCAAAAATTTAAAGAAACATTATATGAGAAGGTTTGAGATTGTTGAACTAAAAAGGATTCTAGAAGTAAATTTTGGAAAAACACCAATAATAATATCTATATCTGGTAATATACGAAAAGAGGATATAAGATATCTTTTAAATTTATTAAAAAGATATAATGGTGTATATGCTTTAGAAATAAGCAATATTTTCACGTATATTAGATTCAAATTCAAAAGGCAATTTTCAAATATTGTAATATTTAAACACAATATATTAAGAAAAAAAATAGAATATATTGATAATAAGTATTGTGAAATAATTAATCCTGAAATATCTTCAGTAGAAATTTTATTAGCCATTGAAGATAGTTTGAAGCTTGAAAAAATTTCTGAAAGACTTTTTCATGTTTTTAGTAAATGTACTTCAAGAATCAATAGTTCATCATCTATTCTAAACAGACCTATAGTTCATCGTGGTATAATAGATAGCTCAAAATATGGTGAACATGAAGTAGAAAGTGCTTGTGAAACTGTTAGAAGAGGTTGTATTTACGAAGGAGATATTACAAGATACAAAAATAAATTAGTATGGTATCATAGTGATAAATTTAGTGGTATTGTTATTAAGCAGCCATCTTCTGTGGCTGAAAAAATTGCTATAGAAAACGCACCAACACTTGAGGACACACTTGAAGCAATATCAAATTTAAAAGATTTAAAATTGCATCCAGCGATTATTATTGACATTAAAGATGCACGGACTTTTAATAGAAGTTTAGAAAAAAAATTGCTAGAATCATGTGAAAAATATAAAGATAAGATTGAAATATATTTTTCATACTATAATCCAATGATAGGAAAATGGCTCTTTAAAAATAACAATGAATATAGAAGAGTTGCAGTTTACAACAGTCTTGAAGGAATAAAATGGTTAACAGATCCTATTAGAGTTGCAATTTCAGCTATACTTAGCAATGATAACAAATCTGATGCAGGAAATTGGAATATCGGACCAAAAGGAAATGCTATACTTTTTTCTAAATTTGTACAAAAGTCTTCAGCAAACGTAAATTTTGTTTATGCACCCAAAAACGAAGCTGAACTTGATATGTTTAAAGTTTATTTTGTCAATTGGGTTGTTGAAGATGTTGCCAATCAAGAACTTTGGGCCAACACTTTTGACTACCATGATGATGGCATAATATCTTTAAAAAAGAATGACTTGAGTGATAATTAATCACCAAGTCATTCTTTATATAATTTTAAAAATATTTAATATTAATATTAATAATTAATTGACATCCTTTAAACTAGGTGATAAAATTGTTTTAGATTAAAGAGTGTAACTGCTGATAATTTATATAGTTGTAATATATTTTTCTTTTGAAAGGAGAATAAAATATGTTTGATAAATTTCATATAATGTTTCATTCAAAAAAACAAATTGGTATTGTTCTTTCAGATTTAATTTATGTAGTAGTTAATTTAGTAGCATATTTACAGGAAAATTATATTAATTATGATTTAGATCGGCTTTTTGACTTTATAATTAATAAAGAAAATCTAATTGATTGTGATAATATAACTGAGTATGTAGAATTATTGCTTAGAGATCTTGGGGTTGATTATTATACAAGTGCTGAAATACTAGAGTATGTGACAGAATATCTAGATAAAGATTGTGAAGTACCTAGTTATGATGATTATGATCATTCAGAAGACGTGGTAGTGAAAAATAGTGATTGCAATGATTTAATGCTAATTAATTACAAAGCTATTAATTTTTTTAATAATCAATTTTGGAAGCATATACTGTTTAGTGTAAAAAATGATATTAAGCGTAATGATATTAAGGAACATATTAGTGTTTTCGTATATAATACAACAATATATGAAATATATAAAGAGGACCCACTAATTAACAAAAAAGAATTTGAATTTTGGAAAATGAGATTTAGAAATGATATAGAGCAATTTCTTAACTGTAACGATTTATATGACATTGAATTCATACAACAAGAAAGTAATGGGGAATCATGTTTAAAAATTGATATTTATTATTAACGTAAATTAAAAAAGATTTAGATAGATAGGTATATTTAATACTATTTATTTAAATCTTTTTATTTGTGTACCATATTTAACTTAAAAAGTAAAGTAAAATCTTGTAAAAATACATAATAAATGATATAATTTTATAGATAGTCATACAAACTATCTATGGAAGGAGAATTTACTTTGAAAAACTTATTAGAAATAATTGATCTTCATACAAAAGTTGAAGATATGGAAATATTAAAGGGACTTAACCTTAAAATAAATGAAGGTGAGGTTCATGTAATTATGGGCCCAAATGGTGCAGGTAAATCAACACTTGCAAATACTATAATGGCACATCCAAAATATCAAATTTCTGAAGGAAAGATATTTTTTGAAGGAGAAGAAATAAACGAACTTAAAACTGATGAAAGAGCTAAAAAAGGTATATTTTTATCTTTTCAAACTCCAGAAGAAGTACCAGGAATTACAGTTGAAAATTTCTTAAGAACATCAAAAAATACTATTACTGGAAAGTTTACTTCAATTCTTGCATTTAGAAAAGAACTAAGTGAAAAAATGAAGTTATTAAAATTTGATGAAAGTTATGCAAAAAGATATTTAAATGTTGGATTTTCAGGTGGAGAAAAAAAGAAAAATGAAGTATTACAAATGGCAATACTTGAACCTAAACTAGCAATACTTGATGAAACAGATTCAGGACTTGATGTTGACGCTATTAAAATTGTATCAGAAGGTGTAAAAATGCTTTCTAATCCAACTAGATCTATAATTATAATTACACATCATAATAAAATACTTGAATATGTAAAACCAGATTTTGTTCATATACTTGTAGATGGTAAAATTGTAAAAACTGGTGATGCAAGCCTTGTAGAACAAGTTGAAAAGAATGGTTATGAATCATATAAAAATTTAAACTAGTTAGGAGGAAATCGGAAAGGAAAGAACGTAATGGAAAAGAAAAAGAAAACATATGTCCATGACGTGGACAGAGGAATATACGACATTAAAAATGAGGTTAAGTTTAGATATAAAAGTAGAAATGGTTTAGATGCTGATATTGTAAAAGACATATCAAAGCAAAAAAATGAACCAGAATGGATGACTGAGTTTAGACTTAAATCTTTAGAAATATATAATAATTTAAATTTACCAGAATGGGGACCGGATATATCAGACTTAAATATTGATAGAATTATAACATACATTAGACCAGATACAAATATGCAAAATAATTGGGATGAAGTACCAGAAGATATAAAAAATACATTTGATAGATTAGGTATACCTGAGGCAGAGAAGAAATCTCTTGCAGGTGTTGGAGCACAATACGATTCTGAAGTTGTTTATCATAATATTAAAGAGGATTTAATAAAACAAGGTGTAGTGTACACTGATATGGAAACAGCTGTAAAAGAATATGAAGATATTGTAAAAGAGTATTTTATGAAATGCGTTCCACCAAGTAACCATAAATTTGCAGCTCTTCATGGAGCAGTTTGGTCAGGTGGATCATTTGTATATGTACCAAAGGGTGTGCAAGTAGATATTCCACTTCAATCATATTTTAGATTAAATGCACCAGGAGCTGGTCAATTTGAGCATACATTAATAATTGTTGAAGAAGGAGCTAAACTACATTTTATAGAAGGATGTTCTGCTCCAAAATATTCAGTAAATAATCTTCATGCAGGATGTGTAGAATTATTTGTTAAGAAAAATGCTACTTTAAGATATAGCACAATAGAGAACTGGTCAAAAAATATGTATAACTTAAATACCAAAAGAGCTATAGTTGAAGAAAATGGAACTATTGAATGGGTTTCAGGTTCATTTGGATCTAAAGTTTCAATGTTATATCCAACTAGCATATTAAAAGGTAGAGGAGCTAAGTGTGAATTTACTGGCGTTACATTTGCAGGAGAGGGACAAAATCTAGATACAGGAGCTCAAGTTGTACATGCTGCACCTCATACATATTCAAATATCAATTCAAAATCAATATCAAAATCAGGTGGTGTTGCAGTATATAGAGGCCTTATAAGGATGGAAAAGAATGCTAAATATTCTAAATCTACTGTATCTTGTGAATCATTAATGCTTGATAATATATCTAGATCAGATACTATACCAGTAGTTGATGTACATACAGATGAAGTTGATATAGGTCATGAAGCAAAAATTGGGAGAATAAGTGAAGAAGCTATATTTTATCTAATGAGCAGAGGAATAAGTGAAGCTGAGGCAAAAGCAATGATTGTTAGAGGTTTTGTTGAACCTATGTCAAAAGAACTACCACTTGAATATGCAGTTGAAATGAATAATTTAATTAATATAGAATTAGAAGGCAGTATAGGATAGGAGGTAGCATATGACAAAAGATTTAGTAAAATTAAATAAAATAACAGAAAAAACTTGGAGATGGCTTAAAGTTAATGAAACTGAGTTAAAAGATGTTGCTATTCCAGAGTATTTGCCTTTTAATGATAATAATATAATAAATGACTCTGCTAAAAAATATATTGAAACTGATAGTGTAAATATTCAAAATGTAGTTAATAAATTTGGGAGTTATGATAATTCAGTTGGTATATCTGAAGAAGTAAACTTAATAAATGAAGATAATTGTAATTTTAAATATATTTTACATATAAAAGGAAACGAAAAAGTTAATGAACCAATTATTATTGACTATAGTTTAAATGATGCAAATAGTTCTTTAATTGAAAATATAACTATTGTTGCTGAAAAATATTCAGAAGTGACAATACTGATAAAATACGGCACAAATTCAGATGATTATATGTTCCATAATGGAATGATAAAAATATATGCAGATGATAACTCAACTATAAATCTTGTAAAAGTTCAAACTTTAAATGATAAATCAATTAATATGGAAGCTGTAGCAGTGTATGCTGGCTATAACACAAAAGTAAACACTTCTATAATAGATGTAGGATCACATACAAGTATACAATCATATAGCAGTTATCTGATTGGAAATGGTTCTAAAGCTACTTTAAAAAATATATACTTTGGAGCTAATAATAACATATTAGATATGAATTATACTATGAATCACATTGGTAAAAAATCAGATAGCTCTATAATAGTAAAAGGTGCTCTAAAAGATGGTTCAAAGAAAACATTTAGAGGAACAATTGATTTTAAACAAGGAGCAACAGAGTCCACTGGTGAAGAATCAGAAAATGTAATGTTATTATCTGATAATGTAAAAACTGATTCAGTTCCATTACTTCTTTGTGGAGAAGATGATGTATCAGGTGCTCATGCTGCTAGTGTGGGTAAAATAAATGAAGAAAAACTATTCTATTTAATGAGTAGAGGATTTAGCAAAAAAGAGGCAAATAAGATAATTATAGAAGGAGAGTTTAGTAGCATAATAAATACAATACCAGATGAAAGTACAATTGAAATGGTTGTAGAATTAATACAAAGGAGACTTGAAAATGAATAATATTAATGATATTAGAAAAGACTTTCCTATACTAAGTAGGCAAGTTAATAATAAACAATTAGTATACTTTGATAATGCTGCTACAACTCAAAAACCAAAATATGTTATAGATGCAATAGCAAACTATTATCTTACATATAATGCTAATCCACATAGGGGTGCTCATACTTTAAGTGTGGAAGCAACTCTTGCTTATGAAAATGCTCGTGAAAAGGTAAAAGAATTTATAAATGCAAATTCTTCAAAAGAAATAATATTTACAAAGAATACTACTGAAGCTTTAAATTTAGTTGCTTATTCATATGTTCAAAATAATATATCAAAAGATGATGAAATAACAATATGTATTACTGAACATCATAGTAATCTTATACCTTGGCAACAAATTGCTTTAAAAAAAGGTGCTAAAATAAACTATATATATACAGATAATAATGGTAGAATACTAGATGGCGAAATAGAAAATAAAATAAGTGATAAAACTAAAATAGTTTGTATCGCGCATGTTACAAATACATTTGGAGTAGTTCATCCAATTGAACAAATTATATCAAGAGCTCATGGTGTTGGTGCAATTGTAATACTTGATGCAGCTCAAAGTATACCACATATGAAAGTGGATGTTAAAAAGTTAGATGCTGATTTTGTAGCTTTTTCTGGACATAAAATGCTTGCTCCAATGGGTGTTGGTGTTTTATATGGAAAAGAAGATATATTAAATAGTATGCCCCCATTTCTATATGGTGGAGATATGATTGAATATGTTACAGAACAAGATTCTACTTTTGCAGAACTTCCTTTTAAATTTGAAGCTGGAACACAAAATGTTGAATCAGTTATTGGACTTGCAAAAGCCATTGAATATATTGAAAAAATTGGTTATAAATTTATTCAAGAAACTGAACATGAATTAATGAAATATGCAATTGAAAAACTTAATGAAGTACCAAATGTAACTGTATATGGAGACGATAATATAGAAGATAAAGTTGGAGTAATTTCATTTAATGTCAACGATGTTCATCCTCATGATACAGCATCAATATTAGATAAATATGGTGTTGCCGTTAGATCTGGACATCACTGTGCTCAACCATTAATGAGAAAACTTGATTTAAATGCTACTTGTAGAATTAGTTTTTATTTCTATAACACAAAGGATGAGATAGATATATTTATAGATGCACTTAAAAAAGTTAGGGGGCATATGGGATATGGAGCTTAATGATATATATACAGATATGATACTTGAACATAGTAAAAATAGCCATAATAAAAAACATATTGAAACTCCTGATATAACTCAGTTAGGACATAATCCAAGTTGTGGAGATGAAATAACTTTAGAAATTAAGTTTGATGGAAATATAATTAAAGATGCTTCATATACAGGACATGGATGTGCAATATCTCAGGCTTCTACTTCTATAATGATAGATCAAATAAAGGGTAAAAGTAAAGAGGAAGCATTAGAGTTAGTTGAAACATATTTAAAAATGATAAAAAAAGAAATTGAAGATGATGAAAAATTAGAAGTTTTAGGAGATGCAATAGCATTTAAAAATATTTCTAATATGCCAGCAAGAGTTAAATGCGCAGTTCTTGCATGGCACACATTAAAAGAAAGTATAGAAAAATAAATTAAAAAATACTAGGTATATAAATTACCTAGTATTTTTTATACAAATCTTTAATATTAATCTCCTTGCGCTTCAGCAATTGCTTTTGTTTGATGAACTGTTCCATGTGGATGATGAGGTGGTGCGTAAATTGAATATAGTTTCAATGGTATTGTACCTGTGTTTACAACATTGTGCCATGTTCCTGCTGGTACCAATATTGCATCATCATCACGTACCATTTGTTGAAAATCTAGTTTATCTTTGGATTTACCCATTCTAGCAATTCCTTGACCACTTTCAATACGCAAAAATTGATCTGTATCTGGATGTACTTCCAAGCCAATATTATCGCCTACGTTTATACTCATAAGAGTTACTTGTAAATGTTTTCCTGTCCATAATGTAGTACGATAATTTGGATTACTCAATGTTGCTTGATTAATATTAACTACAAAAGGATCTGGTCCATAATCTTTTAAATTTATCATATTTGTGTTGCCAATTAATTGATATGGATTAATATATCTTTTATCTGAAGACATATCATTGTAATAATTTAAATATGATTGAGGATTTATATAACCTAAAAATGGGTTCCATTGATTATATTGATTATATTGATTATATGGATTCTCTGGCATATATGGTAAATTTAGATTATATGGAAATAAATAAGGATTATTATACATATTAAACATCGTTCCTTTCTTAAATCTTATATAACATAATATGATTTCTAATTCTAAATATGATTATTTACATTCAAGGCTTTAAAATAAAAAATGATATATTTTAATATTGACAAATATTAATGTGTATTATATAATCTCTTATATTATTGTTAAATAGCATTATAATTAATAGGAGGTGCTTTTATTTGGAAGAAGAAGAAAAATCTATTGATAATATATTAAATAATATTAAACAAAAAATGAAAAGTACCGGCATTTCTATTACTAGTTATTCTAAAATCAAAAAAGTCAGTGAAAAAATATTTTATAAAATAAGTATTGACCGGAGAAATGATAATACATTCTTAGAAGAAATAATTTCATATAGTTTTCCTGCTTTATATTTATTGAATAATTGGATAGAACAAAATCCATGCGACAAAGTTATAATTCAAGATTTTAATTCAAAAAGTAGAGTTCCAATAGAACATATCCAATATCCTTTTTATCCAAAATTAAATGGAAGAACTGAAAGTAAATTTTATTTTTATCATATAAATATTGATCGTGTATTATATATTTATATTTTAAAAGATGAAAAAAATAATTAAAAAATTGTTAAACACATATAAAAGGCATGTGTTTAACAATTTTTTTAGCCAGTTTTATTTGGTAATAATCCATCAATTACGCCATATATAGCAGCAGCAATTAAACTACTTATTGCAGAAATGTAATATCCATCAACAAAAAATTGAGTTACATATATTATAATTGCAGCACAGGTAAATCCAACAAGACCACGACCAAGTGGAATATCATGAATACCTGTAATTATTGACATTAAATAATCAAAAATTATTATTGCTATACTGCTAAGTATTAATATAGGGAACGATGATATATGAAAATTTGGAGTAAAGAATACTGTTACTGCAAATACTGAAAGAGAAGTTAAAAACCTAATAATCATCTGCGATATTCTTACTGAATCTAAAGATTTATTTAAAGTTCTAATATTTTCCATTTTATCCTCCTAAAAATCACCTAATTCTTTTTCTTATTATTTGTATATTTTTTCGTAATTATGCAAAAAATAAGTTTAGGTGATTTTAAATGTTAATAGTTTTTTTACGTGCTTTAATACTATATTGTGTAGTATTTATTGTTATACGATTAATGGGAAAAAAGGAAATGTCGAAAGTTCAGCCATTTGAACTTACAATAATAATATTAATTGCAGATCTTGCTTCTGCACCAATGTCATCACGTGGAATATCAATATTTGACGGAATAATTCCAATAGTAACTTTACTTGTGGCATATAGTTTATTTACTCTGATAACGCAATCTAGTAATAAAGTACAAGATATAATGTGTGGAACAATTTCAGTTATAATTAGGGATGGAAAATTAGATGAAAAAGAATTTTCAAAACAAAATTACACTCTTGCTGATCTTATGTCACAATTAAGAGAAAGAGATGTATTTAAAATACAAGATGTAAAGTATGCAATAATTGAAACTAATGGTAATTTAAATGTAATAAAAAATTCTGATAATATGAATGGTTTGCCACTTAATGTTGTTGAAGATGGTAAAATTTCAGAAACAAATTTGGAACTACTAAATATGAATGATAGTGATTTACAAAAATTATTAAATGATAACAATTTAGTAATGGAAAATGTTCTTGTGGCAACAATAGATGAAAATTCTAATTTCATATATCAATTAAAAGAAGAGGTGAAATTATGAAACAATGGATAATTTTAATAGTAACACTATTACTTCTACTTGTTTGTGGACTTTGGGAGGTTAATTATTTAAATAAAACATCTTTATATGCATTATCTGATATAGAATATTCAGAAAATTTAGTTGAAAATGGTAATTTCAAATTAGCTAAAGAACAATTAAACTCAATAGATGACTCATGGAATAGTATACGACCTGTATGGTCAATATTTATTGATCATGACGAAATCGGAAAAATAGAAGAAAGAATTCTTGATTTTAAATCAAATGTTGAGGCGGAGGATAAGGAAGAATCCATTAAAGCAGCAAAGGAATTAAAGAGAATTTTTAATCATGTTGTTAATAAACAAAGAGTGAATGTAAGTAATGTTATATAAAAAACTCTATTAGAGCAATATATAATTTTAATATTTACAAAATAGAAAAAGTATGTTATTATATACTCGTAACTGTTTATGTCTTAGAAATAGATTATATTTTTAGGAGGGAAGAGTAATGAGAAAATTTGATATTAAGTTTAATGTACTTGAGGCAGATGAAGAGGAAATTTGTTTAGACTTCGTTTGTGTATCAAAAAATACTGGAAGAGAATTTTGGATATTTATATCTATTTATGAAGATACAAAAGAACCAATTATAAAGGAATATGACTCTCAAGAAAAAAGACTTGTTGTTATAGTTGATGAAGAAGTATATGAGAAAATAAAAGCAGATTATTACCAAGGAATTGCTGATGAGAGTGATGAAGAACATGTATTAGAGTATTATATTAAATTTGATACTAAATGCTTATTTGATATACCAACAAATCTTGAAGTATTACTCACGTTTGTTGTAATTAGCGAAGAAGGGGAAGAATTTTGGCTATTTGAAAAATATTCAAACATTGATTGTGAAGATGAAACTTATACACCAGAAGATGACGAACCAAGCCATCTACTAATTAGAAAACACTGTAAAGACGAATTTGAAGACATTGATTATACAGATTGTGAGGAACTAGTTGATTATTATAATCAACTTATTATCCATGTTTGCGAATAATCTTAAATTTTAAGACTTACTATTATTTTAGGTAAGTCTTATTTTTTTGTTTTGGTCTAGAAAATATAAAAAATAATATTAATGAGAGTAATAAAATATTTAAGTGAATAAATAAAAGAAAAAATCCTCATTACAGACTATCTGTAGTGGGGATTTTATCAATTACTATTTTAATTTAGATTTCTTTTAATGATTTTTCCAAGATTTTAAAATTATCATCGCTCATTTTACAAAGTGGTAATCTGCAACCTCCAACATCTTTTCCAAGTATATTCATAGCTTCTTTAATAGGCATTGGATTTACTTCTATAAATAATTTTTTCATAAGATCTAAGTATTTAAATTGTATTTTTTTTGCCTTTTCTATTTTACCATCAAAAAAATATTCACATAAATCATGCATTTCTTTTGGATATATATTTGCTATTACAGATATGACTCCTGCACCACCAAGTGAAAGTATTGGAATAGTTTGGTCATCATTTCCAGAATACACCGCAAAATCTTTTGATACAATAGATAATAAATTTGCTATTTGAGAAATATCACCACTTGCTTCTTTTATCCCCACAATATTAGATATTCTTGATAGTCTTAAAACCGTTTCGGGCAATAAATTTACACATGTTCTTGTAGGAACGTTATACATTATAATTGGTAATGTAACTGAATTAGCAATTTCTTTAAAATGAAGATAAAGACCTTCTTGTGTACATTTGTTATAGTATGGTGTTACGAGTAGTAACCCAGAGGCACCTACTGATTCTGCTGCTTGTGACAATGAAATTGCATGACTTGTATTATTTGATCCCGTACCAGCTATAACAGGGATTTTACCTTTTACTTCATTTACCGTAAATTCTACAATATCAATTATTTCTTCATCTATTAATGTTGCAGATTCGCCTGAAGTACCACATACAATTATTGCATCAGTTTTTTTATTTATATGAAATTTTATTAGTTCTTTTAATTTTCCATAGTTAACATTATCCTTTTCATCAAATGGCGTTACAAGTGCTACACCTGAACCTTTGAATATCATATATACACGACCTTTCATTATATATTAAATTATATTAAAGAAATTTGAATTAATACTATTATCTATAATCATTTCTTCGTTTTTTGCTTAAAACTTGCAAATTGAAACATAAAACTATATTTTTCTACATAAATGTTGACAAAAAAATTGATATGTAATATTATATAAGTAAAAAATTATGTCTTACAATTCGAAAATAAATATGGATTTGTCTAGTATTTACATATTTTGTTATTATAGGAGGTTATATATGTTCCAGGACGAAAAAAAAGGTGTATCTCTTATTGTTTTAATTATAACTATAATAGTTATGATTATTTTAGCCAGCTCAATTGTACTAGCTGTATCTAAAAACAATCCTATTGAAAGCGCAAAAAAATCTAAATTTTTAAGTGATGTTAGTACATTTAAAGAAGAACTAGCAATGTATGAGCTAGATAAAACTTCAAACGCACTATTTTTATATGATATAACTGAATTGAGTGCTAATGCAAGTAGTATAACAGAAGGTGGTATTAAAGATACACAAAAAAACATAACTGATGTTATTCCATCAATGAAAAAAACTGACTATGTTGAGAAACTAGAAATATTAAATGGTGAGTTAGTATATATTGGAGTGAGCGATAAAGAATCAGAATGGCTAAATGGTATAATTGGAATTAAGAATTTTAACATAGATATATTGGCTACCCCATATTTAAAAAATATATCAGGAAGTGTTGAACTTTGGGGTTCACTTGTGAATGTAAATAATATTTCATATTGTAAAATATATTTAACAGATAAAAAAGGCGAATATAGCACAGAACCTAATATAAATTCAAGTGCTCAAGTAAAAACTGTACCATTTGATTTTGATAATCTTGAATCTAATCATGATTATTATATTAAAGTTGAAGTGAAAATGGCAAATGAAGAAAATGTAAGAGTACAGGAAAGTGGTAAAATTACTACTAAATCCGATTCAACAGCACCAGATGCACCTATTATTTTGGTACCAATGTATTCTAATAAAAATCAGATATCACCTATTAGTATTACTTTTAAGGATAATGAAAATGGTAGTGGAATTAATAAAGAACTATGTAAATATTTAATTGATAACAGTTCTACAAATTATACAAAAGATAACTCAATATGGAAAGGAAATGTGAACTCTTTTAATATTTCAGAATTTTCAGGTAATATTGTAAATATGTCTGCAGTGGTTAATTCAGATGGTGATTATTATTTACATGTACTATCAGTTGATATGGCCGGAAATATGAACACAGCTACTTCGAGTAAAACTATAGTTGATAAAATATCTCCAACTGCTACTTTTGGAACAAATGGTGGAAGTAATATAAAAACCGCAAGTACAACAGTAACAGTATCTGATAGTGGAAGTGGTGTGGTTGCAAGTTCATTACAATATGTTTGGGATACGCAAAATAGTACAACTCCAACAAGTGGTTGGACATCATTTACAAATGGAACAACAATAACTAAAGGCGGCGTAACTGGTACATATCATTTATGGATAAAAGGAAGTGACAATGCGGGAAATAGTGTTGTTACAAAATCAAATGCATTTAACATAGATAATACAGCACCAACAAATCCTGTTATAACACCAAGCACAACAGCTTGGACAAATTCAAATGTAACAGTAACAATAGTATATCCAAGTGATGCAACAATAAAAGAATATAGCCTTGATGGAACAACATGGACATCATATACAGCAGTACTAAGTATAAGTACAAATAATACAACAGTATATGCAAGAGGAAAAGACCAAGCTGGAAACCAAAGTGGAACAAGCACACTTACAATAGCAAATATTGATAAAATATCTCCAACTGTTGCTTTTGGAACAAGTGGGGGAAGTAATATTCAGACTGCAAGCACAACAGTAACAGTAAGTGATACTGGAGGAAGCACAGTTAATACATCTTCATTGCAGTATGCATGGGATACACAAAATAGCACTACACCAACAAATGGATGGACGACATTTGCAAATGGTGCAACAATTACAAAAGGAAGTGTAACAGCTACATACTATTTATGGATAAAAGCAAGCGACAATGCAGGAAACAGTGTTGTTACAAAATCAAATGCATTTAATATAGATAATACAGCACCAGCTGTTCCAACAATAATACCTAATACAACAGCTTGGACAAATTCAAATGTAATAGTTAGTATAACATACCCATCAGATGCAACAACACAAGAGTATAGTACAAATGGAACAACATGGACAGCATATACAGCACCTCTAGTTATATCTGCAAATAATACAACAGTATATGCAAGAGGAAAAGATGCGGCAGGAAATCAAAGTGGAACAAGTACACTTACAATAGTAAATATTGATAAAGAAGGGCCAGATGTAGATTTTACTAGAATTACTAAAGGTATTTCATATGACGTGACTATAACAGATAAAGGTTCAGGTGTGAATTTCTCGACATTGAAATATGTATGGTACTTTAACGGTATTACAAGACCTACTAGTGGTTGGATAGGATTTACTTATGGAAATACAATAATAGGGGGAAATGGAGGTTCTATTCCATATCTTTGGATAATGGCAACTGATACACTTGGAAATGTAACATATAAATCTAATGTTTGTGATATAGATACAGAATTGCCACCTGAAGTGTTAGTTGGATGTTAATATTTTTTGAAAAAGTAAAGCTTTTATTAGCTTTACTTTTCTTGACTTTTTTTACTCAATGAAGTAATATATTAATATAAATATATTCAAATGTTTAATATATTTTCATAAGAGGTAAACAAAAAATGATAGTAAAAGTATTAATAAATACGTCTGTAAAGACATTGAACAAAGTGTACGATTATAGAGTTCCAGAAGTATTGGAAAATGATATAGAAATTGGGAAAAGAGTAGAGGTGAATTTTGGTAAGTCTAGACTTGATAATGAAGAAGGAATTATAGTTAAAATAATGGAAGAAGATTATGCCCCAAAATTCAAATTAAAAGAAATAATTAATATACTTGATGAAATATCATATATAGATGAAAGAAAATTAAAACTTGCAAAGTACATATCGCATATATACTTTTGTAATGTATATGATGCAATAAAACTGATGCTGCCGCCTGGCACTAAATCAAAGAACAGTAACAAAAATATGAATGGTAAATATGATACCGCAATAAAAATAAAAAAATCTGAAAGTGAAATAATTGATGATATTGATGCAGGTAGAATAACAAGTGCTAAACATATAAGGCTATTACGATTTTTGATTGAAAATGATTTTGTGTTAATAAGTGATATAGTAGATGGTCTTGGTATATCAAAAGCAGTAATTGAAACTGTTATAAAAAAAGGCTATATTGAGAAGATAAAAATTGAGCAAGAAAATAGTGATCTTGAAAATCTTAAAGTTGATAAAACATATAATCTTATACCAACTGAAGAGCAGGGTATTGCAATAAATAGATTAAATACTTTTGTAGATGAAGAAGAGTTTAAAGAGTGCCTATTATTTGGTGTCACTGGTAGTGGTAAGACTGAAGTTTATTTGCAAGTAATTGAGAATGTATTAAAAAAAGGCAAAAAAGTTATAATACTTGTCCCAGAAATATCACTAACATATCAGACTGTAACAAGGTTTGTATCAAGATTTGAAAATAATGTTGCCATTTTGCATAGCAAGATGACAGTTGCAAAAAGAAAAGAAGAATATAGAAGAATAAAAGAAGGTAAAGTTGATATTGTAATTGGTGCAAGATCTGCAATATTTTCTCCAGTAGAAAATTTAGGACTTGTAATAATTGATGAAGAACATGATTCGAGTTATTATTCTCAAACAACACCTAAATATTCAACAAAAGAAATAGCAAGATATATTTGTAGTGAAAATAATGCTGTATTGTTACTTGGATCTGCTACACCAGAAATTACTACATATTATAGAGCAGAAAGTGGCTCTATTGAATTAATAGAACTAAAAAATAGGCCTGCTGATGCTAAGTTACCTAACATTGAGCTAGTTGATATGAAAGAAGATAGAGTACTTGGAAATTATTCTGTATTTAGTATTAGACTTAAAGAGGAAATTGCAAAAAACATAAATTCAAATGAACAGACTATGATCTTTTTAAATAAAAGAGGGTATTCTTCATATCTTACATGTAAAGATTGTGGCTATATTTTTAAATGTAAAAAGTGTGATGTGGCGATGACATATCATAAAACTAATAATTTATTACTTTGCCATTATTGTTCAAATACAGAAAAAAATGTGTCTATTTGTCCTAAATGTGGTGGTACTAATTTATCAAGATCTAGTATTGGAACTCAAAAATTAGAAGAAGAATTAAAAGAATTTTATCCAGGGATTACAACTCTTAGAATGGATGCTGATACAACTGTTGTTAGAGATTCTCATCAAAAAATACTTGATGAGTTTAAATCATCAAATGTTAATGTTCTAATAGGTACTCAAATGATAAGTAAAGGCCATGATATTGAAAATGTTACACTAGTTGGGGTACTTGGTGTAGATAATATGCTTGCAATAAATGACTATACTGCAACTGAGAAAGCATATTCTAATATATCACAAGTATCTGGTAGATCTGGAAGAGGGAAAAAAGCTGGAAGAGTAATTATTCAAAGTAACGATACAGAAAATTATTTACTAGATGCTGTAGTTAAAAATGATTATATTGCTTTCTATAATCAAGAAATAAAGTATAGACAAATGTTTGAATATCCACCTTTTATGGATATATTGTTATTTGAATTTGTTGGAGAAAATCTAAATATAGTAAGAGAGACCTCAAACACAATGTATGAAATATTAAAAGCAGATAATGAAGAAACATACAAAGTATTTTCTCCAAAATCTCCATATATTCAAAAAATAAATAACAAATACAGAATAAACATAATTATTAAAACAAAAATAACAAGTGATATATATAAAGATATATATAGTAAAATTGAAAGATATAATAAGATTAAAAAGATAAATGTATCTATGCTAGTATCAAAAAATCCATTATTTATAGGATAAAATAATATAATTAATTTAAGTGGAAATGGTTAAAATCATTTCTACTTTTTTCTTTGCGGTAATTTTATTTTGTATATAAAGCAAAAATAAAGTACAAAAACATTTAAATTATAACATTTTTTAAAAAATGTTGACAATTTTTTTGATATAATATATCATTTATATATAAGATAAGAGATTGAGTTGTAATAAAAAACATTTCATAATAAATATATATCTTTTTATTTTAAATCTATTAATTTTTATAGGAGGAAATATATGGAAGGTAGAAAACGGGATTTCATTAATAGTACTTATAATAACTATAATTGTTATTATAATACTAGCTGGAGCTGTTATATTAAATTTATCAAAAAATAATCCAATAGATAGCGCAAAAAAAGCAAGTTTTTTAAACGATGTATCCGGATTTAGAGATCAATTAGAATTATATAAAGGAACTGAATTTACAAATAATTTAGGAGATTATGAATCACAAAAGTTACAAGCCGATGATATTAGTGTAACTTATGGATCAACTGTATATTCAGATAAGAACATAGGAGATATTATACCTGCACTTAAAAATAGTAAAAAATATTATGGACAATTTAAAATAATAAATGGTAAATTAGTATATCTAGGTTCAGATAAAAATATGCAAGAATGGGCAGAAGATAATGGAGTAGATATAGTCCCAGGCTCTGGAAGTGAATTATCAAAGAATATAAATAAGCCAATGCTAACTTCTGGGCTTACAGCAAAAAAATGGAGTGGAAGTGAATGGGTAACAGTAAGTAATCCAGAAAATGACACAAGTTGGTATGATTATGCAAATAAACAATGGGCTAATGCACAAACAGCTGACGGAAGCATGTGGGTTTGGATACCAAGATACGAGTACAAAATACCAATACCACACTCATCAACCGCTCAAACGATTCAAGTAAACTTCATAAATGGAACAAATACAACAACTACAAGTGGATATATATTACATCCAGCATTTACCTTTGGTAGTACTGAACTTACAGGGATATGGGTAGCTAAATTTGAAGCTAGTGGAACAACAAATGCAGTGAATATAAAACCAAATGTTATATCATTAAGAAATATATCAGTAGATGCAATTTTTACAGCATGTAGAAATATGGAGACTAATTCAAGGTATGGTTGGGGAACAGTTGGAAGTGGAATAGACACTCATTTAATGAAAAATGTTGAATGGGGGGCAGTAGCATATTTATCAAGTAGTATTTATGGTAAGACTGGAGAAATATGGACAAACCCAGAAAACAATTATGTAACAGGAAGAGCAGGAAAGAATGTAAGTGATTCATATAAATACGTTACTTATGTATACGACAATATAACATGTGGAGTAAATGCAAGTACAACTGGTAATATATATGGAGTATATGATATGAGTGGAGGTTCTTGGGAATTTACTGCTGCATATTTAAATGATAGGAATATAAGTACTTTAACAGAAAATGGATTAAGTTTACTAAATTCTGATATTAAATATAAAGATGTATATACAATAACGGAAGAGTCGATGGGTAGTCAGTATTTATCAACTTCAAATAAAGTTGGAGATTCAATATACGAGACATCTATAAATGGTTCAGGATATACATCATGGTATGAGGATTATTCAGAAATGCCATATTTTAGTCAAGCTTTCTTTTTACGTGGTGGTGGTCTAAACGAGGGCACTAATTCAGGAATATTTTCATTTGATTGCAATGGTGGAAATGCAAATGGATTTTCTAGTTTCCGTCCTGTACTTGCTGTATCAGATGAGCTTTAAAATATCTAAAAAGTGAGATATAAATATAAAAGAAAGAGGAATAAATGATGAGTGAAAGTATATATAGAAAACAAGGTATATCTTTGATTGTATTAATAATAACTATTATCATTATAATTATATTGGCTGGAACAGTAATATTAAGTATATCAAAAAACAATCCAATAGATAGCGCCAAAAAAGCAAGCTTTGTAAATGATATAACAGGATTTAGGGACCAGTTAGAATTATATAAAGGTATGCAATATACAATTACTTTAGGTGACTTTAATCCAAATGAGTTACAAGCTGATGACACAAGTGTAACATATAATGAAACTGTATATTCAGATAAAGATATAGGAGATATTATACCAGCACTTAAGGATAGTAAAAAATATGATGGACAATTTAAAATAGTAGATGGGAAGCTAGTATATCAAGGGACAGATACAAAAAAGCAAGAATGGGCATCTGATAATGGATTAGAGGTACTTCTAGGTTCAGGAGGCCAATCATCAAATAATGCAAACAAACCAGTTCTAGTTTCTGGACTTACTGCTAAAAAATGGAGTGGAAGTGAATGGGTAACAGTAAGTGATCCTGCAAATGACACAAGTTGGTATGATTATGCAAATAAACAATGGGCAAATGCACAAACAGCTGACGGAAGCATGTGGGTGTGGATACCAAGATACGAGTATAAAATACCAACACTATATTCATCAACAGCGCAAACAATACTAGTAAATTTTTTAAGTGGTATATATAAAACTCCAACAAGTGGATATATAGTACACCCGGCATTTACATTTGGAAATACAGAATTAACAGGAATATGGGTAGCTAAATTTGAGGCTAGTGGAACTATTGCTGCAATAGATATTAAACCAAATGTTAAAGCATTAGAGTATATAACAATAGATTCAATGTTTACTGCAACCAGAAATATGGAAAAAAATTCAAAATATGGTTGGGGAACAAGTGGTACTGGAATAGATACACATTTAATGAAAAATATAGAATGGGGAGCAATTGCTTATCTATCAAGTAGTATTTATGGTAAAACAGGAGAAGTATGGAAAAATCCTGATGGTAATTCTCTAACTGGAAGAGCAGGAACTAGTGAAAGTGTTTCAGCAATGCAAGAAACATATAACTACGATGATATGATTTATGGAGTAAATGCAAGTACAACTGGTAATATATATGGAGTATATGATATGAATGGAGGATCCTATGAATATACAGCAGCATATGTAGACAGTGGGGATAGCAGTTTAACAACATATGGACTAAGTTTAGTAAATGCAGAGGCAAAATACAAAGATGTGTATTTAGCAATGGGAAATAATTCAGAAAGTAATTTTTCAATAAATACAAATAGAGTTGGAGATGCAATATTTGAAACATCTACAGGTGAAATCGGAAATCATTCGTGGTACAATGATTGCTCATATATGCCTTATGGTAGTAGTCCATTTTTTAGACGTAGTGGTAATTGTGGAGGCATGGATATATCTGGACTATTTTATTTTCAGCGGATACTATGGTGGTGGTGGTGCAACTTATGGCTTCCGTCCAGTTCTGTTAGTTGATAGCACACTTTAGTTTAAATAATAAAATATATTACAAAAAAGTAAGTTGGTTAATGGATTAACAACTTACTTTTTTATTTTGTAATATAAAAAAATTGCAATAATATTACAAAATAAATACTTTATAATTACACATGTTTAAAACATTGCTTAATCGGGTATAATATATTATAATATATTTGTATGTTTGTTTTAAATTTAAGGAGGCTATAAATATGAAGAAAAAAGGTATATCTTTAATAGTTTTAATAATAACTATAATAGTAATAATAATTCTTGCAGGAGCAGTAATACTTAATCTAAGTAAAAATAACCCGATAGATAGTGCAAGAAAGGCAAAATTTTTAAATGACATAGATTCATTTAAAAGTGAACTATCATTGTATGAATTAGGACAAATGTCAAGTACAGATGGAAATTATGATCCTAAATTATTAAATGCGGATAAAATCGGTTCGTACGAAAATGGAGCAACAGAAATAAATGATAAAAAGAAAATAGATGATATAATTTCATCTATGAAAAATACTGATTATCCAGACAAGTTAGAAGTAATAGCAGGTGAATTAGTATATGTAGGAAATAGTCAAAAAGAATCAGAATGGTCAGATGGAGTAATAGAATCTAAAGATTTTAAAATAGATATATCTGCTGTCCCTGACACTACTCATATTAGTGGAACAGTTTCATTAAGTGGGACATTAGTAGACATAGGAAAAATTTCTTATTACAAAATTTACTTAGCAACAGCAAGTGGAGAAAGACCAGCACAACCATCTTTTGAGACAACATCTCAAAGTGCTAAAGTAGATTTTAATATAACAGAAGGTGTAGTACCAAATCAAACTTACTACATAATAGTAGATTTGAAAATGAGTAATGAAGTAGATGTGAGAACAAAAGAAATAAAAGTGGTTTCAGTTGCAGATGCAGTTAAACCAAATGCACCACAAATATCAGTACCAAATTATTCTAAGTCATTAACTATAACACCAGTAGCAATAACTTTAACAGATAATGATGGAGGAAGTGGAATAAATAAAACAGGAAGTAAATATGTAGTAGATAATACATCAAGCAATTATAGTGAAACAGATAACATCTGGGGAACTGTTGCAACAAATTTTACAGCAGATAATTTTATAGGAAATGTAGCAACTATGTCAATGGATGTTTCAGCAGATGGAGAATATTATATACATGTATTATCTGTAGATAATTCCTCAAATAAAGTAACAGCGACATCAAGTAAAATAATATTAGATACCACAGCACCAAGTGAACCAACAATAACAATTCCAAGCAGTACAGCTACTAATAACGTACAAGCAACAGTAGCAATGAGCGATAATATAAATGGAAGTGGATTAGATTTAATTAATTGCAAATATATATATTCTACTGCTTCAACTCCATATGGAGATACAGAAGCAATATGGAATAATGCTACAGTATTTACAAGTGCTACACAAACAATAACATTAACATCAAGCACAAATGAAATATATTATTTACACGTTTTATTAGTAGATAAAGCTGGAAATAGAAGAGAAGTGTTATCTAGTGGAGTAACAACTAATACAGATACCCCAATAGCACCAGTGGTAACAGGAACAGTAACAAGTAATGCCTGGACAAATGGCAACGTAACATTAACAGTAAATACAGTAGCTTCTCCTGGAATTGTAAGATATGAATATAATATAAATGATGGAGCATGGCAAACATATAACAGCACAAATAAAATAATAATAACAACAGAACAAATATCATACATAAAAGCAAGAGCTGTAAATAATGTTTCCGTCAACGGAGCAGAAAGTACAGGATATATAGTTAGAATAGATAAAACAAATCCAAGTGTCATAGCTTCAAATGGTGGAAGTTCAGGAACTAATTTAATAGTTAATGCATCAGCAAGTGATGTTGGAGGAAGCGGAATAAATGCATCAAGTTATCAATATTCAAAAGATGATGGTATAACATGGACTGCAGCAACAAGTGCAACAAGCTATACATTTAGTAATGTAAGTTCAGGAACATATAATTGTAAAGTAAGAGTATCGGATATTGCAGGAAATGTTGGAACATCAAGTACAGTTTCAATAACATTAGCAGAATATCCAACTTCAAATACACCTGGTACAGAAGGTAATCCGGGAACACCAAAAAATGAAAATACAACTATAAATGGTAAAACACCAACATACAATAATCCGGTAATACCAGCAGGATTCAGTCCAGTTAACACAACTGATGCAAGTTGGAATTTGTCTAATGGAATACCACAAGGATGGAATAATGGTTTGGTAATACAAGATTCATATGGAAACCAATTTGTATGGGTTCCAGTAGATGGAAGCGATGTACCATATGCAAAATGGTGTACTGAATTTATAGGATATAATGATTCAAGACTAGCGGATGATACATTGCCAAGTGGATATAATGAATATACTATGGCAAGTAAATATAAAGGTTTTTATATAGGAAGATATGAGGCAGCATTTGACTATAATGGAGGGAATACACGTGTAGCAGTTAAAAAAAGTACAAATGTAACAACAACGAATTGGTCAACAACAAGAAATGCAACATATAATGGATATTTATGGAATTATATAAAATATGAAGAAGCAAAAGCACAATCAGAAAGTATGGCAAGCAATTATGGATATAATAGTACTTATGTGGGAACAAACATGGTAACAGGAACACAGTGGGATACAGCATTAAAATGGATACAAAATTCTGGAAAAAGTGTAATAGATACAAGAACTTGGGGTAATCATCAAGATTCAACAGCACCAGCAAATGTATCAGGATATAAATCATTACAAATATCAGGATATAGTGAATATTGGAAGGCAAAAAATATATATGATTTAGCTGGTAATGCATCAGAACATACTAATGAATTATTTAATATTTCACCTGTTGCTCATATTAATCGTAGTGGTAGTTATGCTTTTGGTGGTAGTTATATTTCAACAGCATATCGTTCATATGATGATACATCTTCGTGGATGGAAACAAGTCTTAGTTTTCGTGTAGTACTTTATATCAAGTAAAAGATTTAAAATTAATTAAAGTTAGTATAAGCGGAAGTAATTTTAAGATTACTTCCGTTTTCTCAATACAAAAAAATAAGTTTATATCAGTAAAAGTAAATATGTATATAATGTGAATGCAAATCATACTTCAACAGATAATTACAGTGCTAACACTTCTAAAAATGGTTGATGCATTATATTAAATGACATCTAATTATTTTTCATCATGGTATTATACAAATCCGTTAAAGGCTTTATGATGAATATGAGATCTTTATAATACATGATGCATATATTCAACTGGTATTTCATATGGGATTTTTAGTTTTTCATCTAATGATGTAGGAGTTCAACTGGATCAATTTCTTGTGGATTTTGAGCTACCCTGATGGTTAAAGATTATTTATAAAAATAAATAAAAAAGAGTAAGTGATTTTTAAATTGCTTACTATTTTTGCATATTTCACATATATTTCATATCAATAACATTTATATTACACAAATAAAAAAAGTTGAATTATCTAAAATTTGGATGTATACTTATTGTGTAATTTTTAACCTAGGAGGCTTAAAGTGAAAAAGAAAGGTATTTCATTAATAGTATTAATTATAACAATAATCGTTATAATAATATTAGCTGGAGCAGTAATACTTAATTTGAGTAAAAATAATCCAATTGATTCAGCTAAAAAAGCAAAGTTTTTAAATGATGTAGACACATTTAAAAGTGACTTGTCATTATATGAGTTAGGGAAAATGTCAAACACTAATGGAAATTATGATGCGAAATTGTTAAATGCAGATAAATCAGGTTCATATGAAAATGGTGCAAAGCAAAAAAATGAAGAAATAAAAATTGATGATATTATAACATCAATGGAAAATACTAATTATCCAGATAAATTGGAAGTAATATCTGGTGAACTAGTATATGTTGGAGATAGCCAAAAAGAATCATCATGGTGTGATGGAGTAATAGAATCAAAAGACTTTAAAATTGATGCAACTGTAGTACCAACTGAAGCAAGTTTAGACTTAACAGTAAATCTAACAGGAGCATTTGTAGATGTAAGTAAAATAGATTACTATAGAATATATATATCAGATACAAGTGGAAGTTATCCAGAAACATATATAAAAGAGATAAAAGAAAAAAGTTCAACGGTAAGTTACAGTATAACAGAAGGAATAGAAGCAAATAAAACTTATTATATAAAAGTAGAAGTGAAGATGGATAATTTGGCAGATGTAAGGCAAAAAGAAATAAAAGTAGTATCAACAGTAGATTCAGTGGTACCAAATGCAGCACAAATATCAATGTCAAACTACTCAAATAATTTAATTATAACACCTATAGCGGTGACATTAAGCGATAATGATGGTGGAAGTGGAATAAATAAAACAGGAAGTAAGTACATAATAGATAAAATATCAACAAATTATACAGAAACAGATGTTGCATGGAATACAGCAACAGCATTTAGTGCAACAGACTATGTTGGAAATGTTGCTACACTGGCATTAGAAGTACCAACAGATGGAGAATATTATTTACATGTACTTGCAGTAGATTCAGCAAATAACAAAAAATCATCAACATCAGGTAAAATAATAGTAGACACAACAGTTCCAAATGAAGCAAATATAACAATACCAGGCACTACAACAACAAGTAGTGTACAAGCAACAGTAACAATGAGTGACAATACAAATGGAAGTGGGCTGGATTTAAATAACTGTAAATATATATATTCAACTGTATCAACTCCATATGGAGATACAGAAGAAATATGGAACACAGCAGAAGTATTTACAAGTGCTACACAAACAATAACAGTAACATCAAGTACTAATGAAGTATATTATTTACATGTATTATTAGTAGATAATGCAGGAAATAGAAGAGAAGTATTGTCAAGTGGTGTGACAACAAATACTGATATACCAGTAGCACCAGTAATAACAGGAACAATAACAAGTAATACATGGACAAATAGCAATGTAACATTAACAGTAAATGAAGTAACATCAACTGGAATAGCAAGATATGAGTACAATATAAATGATGGAGCATGGCAAACATACAACAGTACAAATAAAATAGTAGTATCAACAGAAGGAACAACATATATAAAAGCAAGAGCAGTAAATAATGTAGGTACAAATGGAGCAGAGAGTGCAGGATATGTAGTAAATATAGATAAAACAAGTCCTACAGTTGCATTTGGAACAAATGGTGGCACAGTTACATCTCAAGCTAGCACAATAGTAACTGTTAATGATTCTGGAAGTGGGGTAAATACAAGTACATTACAATATGTATGGGATACACAAAACAGTACAACTCCAAGTAGTGGTTGGAACACATTTACAAGTGGATCTACTCTGACAAATACCAATCTAGGTAATTATTATTTATGGATAAAAGTAAATGATAATCTGGGTAATGCTACAATTACAAAATCTGTAGTTTTCCAAATAAATGATACACCTGATACTTCAAATGCTAATGCGCCTGTGTTAGCACCAGGAATGACTCCAATAAAATGGGATGTAAATGGAAATATTGTAGCTACTACAAGCTCTGATTCTTCTTGGTACAATTATTCAAATAAACATTGGGCAAATGCACAAACAGCAGATGGTTCAATGTGGGTATGGATACCAAGATATGAGTACAAAATACCAACTCCACACACATCAACAGCTCAAACAATAGCAGTAAATTTTGTAAGTGGCACAGGTACATCAACTACAAGTGGATATACAATGCATACTGCATTTACATTTGGAAGTACACAACTTACTGGAATATGGGTAGCAAAATTTGAAGCGAGTGGAACAACAACAGCAGTAGATGTAAAACCAAATGTAGTATCATTAAGAAGTTTAAAAATAGATGCAATGTTTACAGCATGTAGAAATATGGAAACAAATAGCAAATATGGATGGGGAACAAGTGGTTCAGGATTTGATACTCATCTTATGAAAAATATTGAATGGGGAGCAGCAGCTTATTTATCAAATAGTATTTATGGTAAAAATAGTGAAGTTTGGATAAACCCAAATAAAAGTTTTATAACTGGTCAAGCTGGAACTAGCGTAAGTGCAAGTGGTACAGCAGATACATATGCATATAATAATGTTACTTATGGAGTAAATGCTAGTACTACAGGAAACATGTATGGAGTATATGACATGAGTGGTGGTGCAGATGAATACACAGCAGCTTATGTTAATAATGGAAGTAGTGATTTAACAACATATGGTTCAAGCTTAGTAAATTCAGCAGCACAGTATAAAGATATATATACTAAAGGTGCAACTGATGATTATGTAGCAAACTATTCAGCAAATTCAAGTAAAAAAGGTGATGCAGTTTATGAAACATCAGCAAATGGAGGTCTTAAAATTGATGCCAATACTATAAAGATTAATTCCTCATGGTATGGAGATCAATCTTTTATGCCAAATTCAAGTGAAATTGTTTATGGACCATTTTTTGGACGTGGAGACTATTGCTATGGTTCAGCTACAGCAGGCTTGTTTGCTTTTGACTGTTACCCTGGTGGAACTGGTAATGCTGATGGTAGTTATGGATTCCGTCCTGTTTTGGTAGTTTCAGCTGCTTTGTAAAAAGAATATAAAAAATAAAAATATATAACTATAAAAATGGAATGAATTAAAACTCATTCCATTTTTAAAAATTCAATATAAATCTAAAATAGAAAGGTTTATGTTTGAAATATAATTTTAAAAAATATATTGAAAATTGTTTTTATTTGGTATAAAATATGTGCATACTAAAGATAGTAAGGAGATAGATAATATGAAAATAACTTTTTATGGTGCAGCAAGAACAGTAACTGGTTCATGTCATATGGTAGAAGCTTGTGGTAAAAAATTTCTAGTTGATTGTGGAATGTTTCAAGGAAGACTTACTGATCAAATGCAAAATTATGAAGATTTTCCGTTTAATATAAATGAAATTGATTTTGTAATACTAACTCATGCACATATTGATCATAGTGGTAGAATACCAAAGTTATATAAGGCTGGATATACTGGTAAGATATATACTACTACTGCTACAGTAGATCTTTGTAAAATAATGCTTGCAGATAGTGGACATATACAAGAAAAAGAAATAGAATGGATAAACAAAAAAAGAAAAAGAGCTGGAAAGAAAGAAACAGAGCCAATGTATACAGCTCAAGATGGTTTGGATTCAATGAAACTTTTTGAAGGTGTAAATTATGAAGATGAAATAAAAATCAGTGATGATTTATCATTTAGATTAATTGATGCTGGACATATGCTTGGATCTGCAATAGTTGAAGTTGATTTAAAAGAAGATGGCGAAGAAAAAAAATTAGTATTTTCTGGTGATCTTGGTAATACTGATATGCCAATAATTAAGGACCCTACATTTATTGAAGGTGCTGATTATTTAGTAATGGAATCAACATATGGAGATAGACTTCACGGAAATATTGAAGATCAAAGTGATACTTTTATTCAAATTTTACTTGATACTGTAGAAAGAGGCGGAAATATAATAATACCTTCTTTTGCTGTAGGAAGAACTCAAGAATTATTATATGAAATTAATAGATATGCAGCTATGAAAGGTGTTGGAGAAAAAATTAAAAAAATACCTGTTTATGTGGATAGTCCTCTAGCCGTAAATGCAACTAATATTTTTATTGATAATCCTGAATATTATGATGATGATGCATTAAGGTATTTACTAAAAGGTGATAATCCTCTTGAATTTGATAATTTGCATTTTGTAAGTACTGCTGAAGAGTCAAAAGCATTAAATGAAGATAGAACACCTAAGATTATAATCTCAGCAAGTGGAATGTGTGAAGTTGGAAGAATAAAGCATCATTTAAAGCATAATTTGTATAGACCTGAATGTACAGTTTTATTTGTTGGATTCCAAGCTGAAGGAACACTTGGTAAGAAAATATTATCAGGCGAAAAAATAGTAAAAATATTTGGAGAAGAGATTGCTGTTAATGCTGAAATAAGATATTTAGATGCATTTTCTGGTCATGCTGATAGAGATGGACTTCTTAATTGGATAGATAAAATGACTACAAAACCAAAACATATTTTTATAGTTCATGGCGAATATTCTGCTCAACAAGCATTAAAAGGATATATTTTTGATAAATTTAATATTTCTTCAACTATACCTGACTATAAAGAATCATATAATGAAAAAGGAGAACTTATCGGATCTACTAAGTCTACATATCAATCTACTAGATTTGATATACTTGAATTACTTTCATTCTTAAAAGAAGATGTGGATAAAATGACAAATAGTGTTAAATCAGAATTAAAGCATACTGGTGATGAAAATGATTTAGCACAAATAAGAGAAAAATTAAATGAATTAAAGAATTCTCTTTCTGATATAAAATCAAGCAAATATATAAAATAATAAATCATACTCCTCTATTAGTATCATATAATTAATTATGATATTAATAGGGGAGTTTTTATGTTTATAACAAGTATAAATTTAGGTTTTTTAAAAGAAAAAAAGATAATAATGATAATAATTACTGCTATAACGATTGCTTGCATACTCATTGCTACTACATTTTATATAGTAAATAAAGATTCAAATGGATTTAATTTAGGTAATGTATTAAATAAAGATTCAATAATGGATATAACATCATACTTTGCTGATTATTCTATTACAATACAAAGTAACAAAAATACTAATAATTATCAAATGAAAGAATGGTATTCAAAAAATGAAAAAAATAATACTGAAAGATTTAAGTTTGAAACCTTATCTGCAAATAATGAAAAAATTTCATATTTAATTGAAAATAATCAAGTTAAAATTAAAAATGAAAGTCAAAAAAATGAATTTTATTTAAGTGATTATATTGTAAAAAAAGAAAATATAATGAGTATTTCTACTTTTATTGGAATATATAAAAAGATAATAAATGGTAATATTGATAACTGCTGTAAAATTGAAAATGTTGATGAGGATCAAAAGATAAGCTATAAAATCATTTTTGGAAATAATGATTGTGATATATGTAAAGAATATTCTGATTTAGTTAAAGATGGAATTAAAATATCAGCTATTGAATTGTTAATAAATAAAGATACTTCAAAACCAACTGAAATGTTTGTATATAACAGTGATAATAAGGTATATATAGATATAAGTTATAATTCTTTTGAAATTAATACAGTTTTTTAGTAGATAGTATTTGATTTTTTTATAAATTGAGTGTATAATAGTGAAAGTAAGGTGTATATAATTTGGAAATTAAAAGAGGAGATATATTTTTTGCTGATTTAGGTCCAGTTGTTGGAAGTGAGCAAGATGGGGTAAGGCCAGTTTTGATTGTACAAAATAATATTGGAAACAAACATAGTCCTACTGTTATTGTTTTACCAATAACTAGTAAAGTAAAAAATAAATTGCCAACTCATATACCTTTAAAAAGTAATATGTGTGGACTAGATAAAGATTCTATAATTCTTGCTGAACAGCTAAGAACTCTTGATAAATCAAGACTTAAATCTAAAGTTTGTTCTCTTGATTCGTTAACAATGGAACAAGTAAAACAAGCATTAAAAATTAGTTTAAACATAAGAATGAAATTTGAAGACATATTTTTTGACTGGTAAATTTTTATAGAGGTGAAGAAATGGAAGATAAAAAAAGAACAAAGGGAAAATTTAATAAACTTAAATTTAAATCTCTGAAAAAGAAACAAAAGAGTGACAATGATCAAGGAACTAAAGTTGTACCAATTGTAAATAATGGAGATAAAACCTTTGATGAAAAAGGAAAAGGTAAAAAAAATAAAAAAGGTAAAAAGACTGGATGGAAAATCTTTAGAATTTGTCTATTTGTATTTATTGCGTTGTGTATAATAGGTGCAGGTGTGGTAGTAGGTGTAATATCTGGTATAGTTGGTAAAACAGATAGTTTAGCCTTATCTGATATTGAACTACAAAATGAAACAAGCTTTATATATGACAAAGACTCAAATCAAATTGGTGCATTCTTTGATTCTGAAAACAGAGTAATGGTAAATTATGAAGATTTGCCTAAACCAGTTGTAGATGCAATTGTATCTATTGAAGATGAAAGATTTTTCTCACATAATGGTATAGATATAAAAAGAACACTCGGAGCTATTGTAACTTATGTTATTAATCGTGGTGATTCAAACTTTGGTGGAAGTACAATAACACAACAGCTTGTAAAAAATATAAAAGATGATAAAGAAAGTTCTTGGCAAAGAAAAATAAGAGAATGGTATAGAGCTTTAATGATTGAAAAAATGATGTCTAAAGAAAAAATATTTGAAGCTTATGTAAACACTATTTATTTTGGTGATGGGGCATATGGTATAGAAGTTGCATCTGAAAACTATTTTGGAAAATCTGTAAAAGATTTAAATGTGGCAGAAGCAGCTATAATTGCTGCTAAGATACAATCACCTGAATCAACAAATCCATATAAAAGTGAAGAAGCTAAGAAAAAACTTTTAGACAGACAAAAAATAGTATTAAATCAAATGCTAAAACTTAAAAAAATTGATCAACAACAATATGATGAGGCTTTAAAATATGAAGTTGCATTTAAAAAAGAAGAAGTACAGGCAGATAGCTCAGTTCAAACTTACTTTGTAGATGCTATTTATGAACAAGTATTAGATGACCTTATGGAAGCAAAAGGTATAAATAAAGGTCTTGCAACTAAAATGCTTCTTACTGGAGGATTAAAAATATATACAACACAAGATTCAAGTGTTCAAAAAGCAATTGATGATGCATATAACGATAGCAAAACTTTTGCAAATGACTTCCAAGGAGCAATGGTTGTAATAGAAAATTCAACAGGAAACGTAGTTGGACTTACAGGTGGTGCAGGTGAAAAAACTGGTGCTAGAGTTCTTAATCGTGCACTTGTTAAAAGACAACCAGGTTCTACTATGAAACCATTTGGTGCATATGGACCTGCAATGGAACAAGGATTGCTTTCACCAGGATCTGGTTTAGATGATAGTCCTCTTACTATAGGGAATTGGTCACCAAAGAATTATTATAATGGATTTAATGGATATGTTACTGTAAGAAATGCAATCAACAAATCTATGAATTTACCAGCTGTAAGAGCAAACAGATTAGTAGATATAAACTATGCATTTAATTTTGCAAAAAATGCTGGGCTTAAAAGTTTAGTTGAAGCTGATAAAAACTCAGCATCATTAGCTCTTGGCGGACTTACTGACGGTGTTACACCACTTGAACTTGCAAGTGCCTATGCAACAATTGCAAATGGTGGTATATATATTGAACCTAAACTTTACACAAAAGTTGTTGATAATGATGGAAATGAAGTATTATCTACAAAAACAGAAGCAAAAAGAGTTATGGCTGATTCAACAGCATATATGTTAACAAGTTGCCTACAATCAGTTATTTCAAGTGCTAATGGTACAGCTTATGGATATATTAAAACTCCTGGAATTGATGTTGCTGGTAAAACTGGTAATACAAATGATGATAAAGATAGATGGTTTGCTGGATTTACACCATATTATTCTATTGCAGGATGGGAAGGATATGATAAACCAAAAGTTATTGGAAAACCTTATCCATATGTAAGTATTACAAAATTTAATAGTGTAATGAGTACAATAGTAAAAGGATTACCAAATAAGAAATTCGAACAACCAAGTAGTGTAACTACTGCAGCACTTTGTAGAATATCAGGTAAAGTTGCAACAGATGCTTGTAGGAATGATCCAAGAGGTGATCAAACATTAACTGATTTGGTTGCTGTAGGAAAAGTTCCAACTGCTACTTGTGATATTCATAAAACTGTTAGAATTTGTACTGAAAGCGGTAAAATAGCAACTCAGTATTGTCCATCTACTGTTGAAAAATCATTTATTACAAGAGATAGTGTACCTACAGTTAAACCTGCAGATTGGCAATATATGTTACCAACAGAAACTTGTGATATACATACAAGTAAGCCTTCAACAGAAAAACCTGATGATGGAAATAACGGTGGTGTTGACATATACAATAATAATAAAACGCAATAAAAGTTAATTTTTAAAAGAGTGTATCAATATTATGGTACATTCTTTTTTTTATAAAATATAATAAAATAACAACAAAATCTAAATATTAAGTTGCAAAAAATGTTGAAGTTTGATAAAATATTATAGATGTTTTTTATGAGGTAATAAGATGAAAAAGAAATTGAAGATATTTGCAGGATTTTTCCTGTTTGAGATAATATTTATGCCATTACTTGCTATTGCATTAATTTTCTATGGACCATTTACAAATACAAGAGATATGATAGTTACAACAGCTATGACTACAATGTCACATCAATATTTTGCAACTTTGTTTTTAAGTGATGAAAAAATACAAGAAATATTAAAAAATAGTAGGCCAGAGGAAACTTTAGATGATACTCAAGTTGAAGATATACAAGTAAGTAATATGAATAAAGATGGAATAGAACTAGTAGATGTAAGTTCTAAAACCTTTAAAGGCTATTTACTGATTGTAAATGATCCATCTAGAGTTAAATTAGTTGCAGCACCAAAGCTTGGCAAAGTAGGTTCAACTACAACTCAAATTGTAGAATATTATGATGCAATTGGTGGAATAAATGCTGGTGGATTTGAAGATGATGCATTAGGTACTGGTGGAAAAGCAAGTGGAATTATAATCCAAGATGGACAGTTGAAGAGTGGTAGTACAAGTGGATCATATAAAATTGTTGGACTTGATAATAAAAATAGAATGATTGTATCAAATTCTATGACATATTCGAAAATGAAAGAGTTAAATTTTGTAAGTGCAGTAACTTTTGGACCAGTTATAATTTTAAATGGAAATCCTACTATAAAAAGTGGTGATGGAGGATGGGGAATCCAACCAAGAACTGCTATTGGTCAGAAAAAAGATGGTACAATACTTATGCTTGTTATAGATGGAAGACAAGCAGGTAGTATCGGAGCTACTTTAAAAAATGTACAGGATATATTTTTACAATATGGAGCTTATAACGCTTTTAATTTAGATGGTGGAGCTTCAAGCACAATGATATATGATGGTAATTTAATCAATAATCCTAGTGATATAATGGGAGAAAGATATGTACCAACAGCTTTTATAATTACTAAATAATTGAAAGAGAGGGAAAAATGAAAAAGTTTTTCATGTATATTGCGGTGTTTTTTTTCGTTGGTACAATACTTACAACTTCATCACTTGCGATTTTAGATAATTTTATATATAAACTTAGTCAGACTAGTATTATAGGTAATTCACCGGTTTCGGCGAGTAAAGAAGAAATAAAATCAATAACAAAAATTGTTTTACCAAATGATGTAGAAAACATTGAATATTCACATAATAATAAATACTATGTATATTTAAAGGATTCAAAAATATATATTAATAATATAAGCGATGGAAAAAATGTTACAACAATAGAAGATGGAAATATATGCTATATTAAATTACTATATGATAAAAATATGATACTTTATTTTACAGAGAGTAAAACAACAAATGTATCAAAAATTGTTTTAAAAACTTATCAAATTGATAACAAACAAAAAAATAAATATAATGAAATAAGCGTTAATAATTTTGTTGCTATAAAAGATATGAATATGTCACCAATAATCAATATAATTTATTTTAATGTTCAAACAAAAAACGGTACTACAGAAAAAAATTCTATATATAGAGTAGATTTATTTAACAACATTTCACTTATTAAATCTGGAAGTGTATATAACAAAATGATAATGTTACAACATAAGGATATGGTATATTATGAAGACGAAAACTATAATGTTTATTATGGAAGTAGTAGTCTTAATATTTTCAAAGAAAAAGTTGAAATGATCGGTATCGATGAAGATGATAATTTGTATTTTTTAAGTAAAAATAAAAAAGATACTGTTTATAAAGTAAAAAATAACAAAATAACTGAAAAAATAGATTTAAGTGATACAGACTTAGTAAAAACCTATTATAACAATTATGGTGTATATCTTATATACCCCAATTATATAATAAATGTTGCCTCAAGTGAACCATATAAAAGAATTGGTAGACTTTCAAAATATGTTAGTTTTGAAGCTTTAAAAGGCAATAAGATATATTTGCGTACAACGGATAATCTATTAATATCAACAAAAGTAATTGATTAGGAGGAAATAAATATGGATATATTTCAATCAATAATATTAGGAATAGTTCAAGGTATAGGTGAATTTTTGCCTATTTCTAGTTCTGCACATCTTAAATTAGTACCTTACTTGTTTAATTGGCCAGAACATTCTATGGCTTTTGATGTTGCTCTACATGTAGGAACTTTAATTGCAGTTTTAATATTTTTCTGGAGAGACTGGTTTAATTTATTTAAGGGTGCTTTTGACAAGATAGTTCATAAAAAAGATTCATTTAATAATAGAATGTTTTGGTATTTAGTTTTAGCAACAATACCAGGAGCACTTATTGGAAAGCTATTTGAAGATAAAATTGATGCTATGTTTGGAACACAAAATAATATTTGGATAATTGCCTTACTACTTGCAGTCATGGGTGTACTAATTTTTCTTGGAGATAAATGGGCAGAAAAAAAATACAAAGATAAAGATACAAAATTTGAAGATTTAACATTAAAACAAACATTACTTATAGGAATATCACAAGCATTTGCAGTAATACCGGGCTTTTCTAGATCTGGAACAACAATTTTAACTGCACGTCTTGTTGGTGTTTCAAGAGAGGCTGCTGCTAAATTTACTTTTTTACTTTCAGTTCCAATAATATTTGGTGCTGCAATAACTAAAGTTCCAGAATTATTAAGTTCAAGTGATATACTTCCTTTAATTATTGGAGTAGTAGTTTCAGCAATAGTAGGAGTAGTAAGTATTAAGTTCTTATTAAATTACATTAAGAAAAATGACTTTGCTTTATTTGCATACTACAGAGTAATAATTGCAATAATCATACTTGTAAAGTTTTTCATTTTTTAGTTAGATACTGGTAATTTGATATAAATATGTTAAAAGGGAAAGTTTTTAGTTAAAACTCTTTCCTTTTTTTTTAATATATTATATAATTATAAAAAAGATAAATAAGGAGATTTATATATGGTAACATTTGATGAATTAGTAAAAAATATTAGTGTACTACTGGCTGACGACGATTTAGATTATTTAACAATGACATATGAGTTTTTAAAACAATTAGGATATAATGTAAAGAAAGTTACAGATGGAGACGCTGCACTTGCAGAGTTGAGAACTGACAAATATCAAATAGCATTACTTGATTATTTCATGCCTGGTCTTAATGGAGAAGAAGTTATAACTGAGATAAGAAAAACAAATCAAGAATTAATAATAATATTACAAACTGGATTTTCTGGTCAAAAGCCTCCTATAGATATGATGAAAAAATTAAATATACAAAATTATTATGACAAAACAGAAGGTATATCAAGACTTAATTTAGAACTTATGTCTGCAGTTAAAATATTTAATCAACAAAATGAGATTGAAATGTCAAAATATAGAACAACTGCAATAGGAAGCTTAATTACAGGAGTAGCTCAAGAAATAAAATCAAATTTACTTGCAATAAGTGCTGGAATTGAAGTTACAAATATGTTAGTACAAACTGCAACAGATGTAATTGAAAAACAAAGTTTAGAAAAATTAAGTGGTTTTTATTCAAAAAACAGAGATTCTTTAGAAAAAATAGATAAAGTTTTAACTTCAATTATAGGACAAACTCAAAACAATAGTAGTTACATTATGACAGATAGAGATATAATGGATGTAATAGAATTAATAATAAAAAATGAATCGAAAATGAAAAACGTACCTTTTAATAGCAAAATATCTCTAAAAGATAATAGCTATTTAAATGGAAGTGTAAATGACACTATACTTATAATCTGTGAAATAATAATTAGAATAATGGGAATTCCAGGTCAAACTTCAAAAGTAGATTTGATGTTAACCGAAGATGAAGGTAATTGGTATTTTGATATTATAAATGAAAAGGTAAGTGAATTAAATAAGAGTGATATGTATCTTATTAAGAAAATAATATTATCAATTAAAAATTTAAATATAGCAGAAAGCGAAGGGAAAATACAATTGATAATGAAAAAAGAAATAATATAAAAAGTAAACGTGGCAGAGTGTTAAATTTTACACTACTGTCACGTTTGTTTGTTCACAGCATAGCAACCTGTTTTTTAAAATTGTATGCTTTTGCTGATAAATCGTATACTTTGTCAATTCCTTTATCCCTTTTTGTTATATGGTGTTTATTGGTATTCATAGCTACAAGCTGCACTTTTTTGGGGGTTATGTATTTTTTGATAAACATATCTTTAAAAAGATTTTTTAAATGTCCACGTTCACTCGCAACCTGTGGAGCTTTTTTTGCTATGAATTCTCTAAGATTACATTTTTCTTCTAATCTGTAGACCAGTACAGTTACATTTTTTTGATTTTTAAAGTTTATTATGCACTCGCCATTATAATCTTCCAAACTATACAGCAACCCATGTACATCTTCCATTGGTATAATACTTGGAATAGCTTCGGTTAATGCATTACAAAAATCATCTTCATATCTCGTCATAAGTGTAGTTAGCATTGTAGTTTCCTCCTTTGTAATCCTCGTCATTAAATTAACTGACAAATTGTCGATTGTTTACATAATACAATTATATCACTAGTTAACATAAAAAACAATATTTTTACTTAAATAATTTACATAATATGGAAATTTTATACTATTTAACTATTTTTTTTAATTCTATTGAACTATTTATTTAAATATAGTATAATTAACATATATTTTTAGAGGCAGTTGTAGTAATAATTTGTGGGTATATTGCAAATAATATCTAGAAATTATTATTACCGCCTCTCATACATAGTTAATTTAAGGAGGAATTTTATGTATAAAAAGTTTGAAATGGAATATGCAGGCAGACCTTTAATTGTTGAAACAGGTAAAATGGCTGAACTTGCAAATGGATCTTGTTTAGTTAGATATGGCGATACAGCTGTTATAGTAAATGTTACTATGTCTAAAGAAGCAAAAGAAGGAATTGATTTTTTACCATTATCAGTTGATTATGAAGAAAGACTTTATGCTGTTGGTAAAATACCTGGAGGATATATAAAAAGAGAAGGAAAACCTACTACAAAAGCAGTTCTTGTTTCTCGTGTTATTGATAGACCAATGCGTCCTTTATTTCCAAAGGATTATAGAAATGATACTTCAATAAATGCTCTTGTACTTGCTGTTGATCCTGATGTTTTACCAGAAGTACCAGCTTCACTTGGTGCATCTATCGCACTTAACATATCAGATATACCTTTTGACGCACTTGTTGGATCTATAAAAGTTGGATTAGTAGATGGAAAAATAGTTCTTAATCCAAATTTAGAACAAAGAGAAAAATCTGATCTTGACCTTACTGTTTCTGCTACATATGAAAAAGTTTGCATGATAGAAGCAGGAGCTAATGAAGTGCCAGATGAAATTATGCTAGAAGCTATTAAAGTTGCACATAGCGAAATTAAAAAAGTATGTGAATTTATTAAAGCTATTCGTAGTGAAATTGGAAAAGAAAAAGCAAGCTATAAGTCTTTTGCAGTACCTACTGATTTAGCAGAATTTATAGAAGAAATTGCTTGTAAAAAATTTGAAGAAGCTGTTATTTCTTCAAATAAAAATGGTAGAGATCAAGCAATTGATGAAGTAAACTCTTTTGTAAAAGAAGAATATATAAAAAAATATGGTGAAGAAGAATATCAAAAAAATAAATCAATGATAAATGAAGCACTATATAAAGCAGAGAAAAAAGCAGTAAGAAAACTTATTGTTGAAAAATCTGAAAGAGTAGATGGAAGAGGAATAGATGAAATTAGACATCTGAGTGCAGAAGTAGGATTATTTAATAGAGTTCATGGAAGTGCATTATTCTCTCGTGGTCAAACGCAAGTCCTTTCAATGGTAACACTTGGAAGTATTGCTGATGAGCAAACTTTTGATGGGCTTGATGAAGAAGTATCAAAAAGATATATGCACCATTATAACTTCCCACCATATAGCGTAGGTGAAGCAAGACCTTCTCGTGGACCTGGAAGACGTGAAATCGGACATGGAGCACTTGCAGAAAGAGCTTTAGAGCCAGTTATACCTTCTAAAGATGAATTCCCATATACAATTAGGGTGGTATCTGAGGTTTTAAGTTCAAATGGTTCAACTTCTCAAGGTAGCGTATGCGGTTCAACTCTTGCACTTATGGATGCAGGTGTTCCAATTAAAGCACCTGTTGCTGGTATATCAACTGGATTATTTACAAAAGATGGTGATACATCAGATTATATAATGGTAACAGACATACAAGGAATAGAAGATTTCTTTGGTGATATGGACTTTAAAGTTGCAGGAACTAAAAAAGGTATAACTGCTATACAAGTTGATATAAAAGTTGATGGATTAACTTATGAAATAATAGATGAAGCATTTAGAAAAACAAAAGTTGCTAGAGAATATATTTTAGATGAAGTTATGTTAAAAGCAATTGATAAGCCAAGAGCTAATTTATCAAAATTTGCTCCTAAGATTGAAACAATGAAAATAAATCCAGATAAAATTAGAGATGTAATTGGTGCTGGTGGAAAAACTATTAATAAAATAATAGAAGAAACTGGAGTTAAGATTGATATTGAAGATGATGGAACAGTATTTGTTTCTGGAACAGATCAAGAAAGATTAGATAGAGCAATACAAATAATTGATTCATTAACTAGAGATGTAGAATTAAATCAAGTTTACATGGGAAAAGTTACTAGAATACTACAATTTGGTGCACTAGTTGAAGTACTACCAGGTAAAGAAGGCCTTTTACATATATCACAAATTTCTACTGAGAGAGTAAATAAAGTAGAAGATGTGCTTAAAGTAGGCGATGATATATTAGTAAAAGTTACTGAAATTGGTAAAGAAGATGGTAAATTTAGTTTAACTGCAAAGGACTTAATGAAAGTATAGAGGTGTTTTAATGCAAGTTTATGCATTTGTAGGTAAAACTGGTACAGGAAAAAGTTACAATGCTCAATCTGTTGCAAAAAGCAATGGAATTGATTATATAATTGATGATGCAATACTTATAAAAAATACTAAAGTTATTGCTGGTAAATCTGCTAAGACAGAAGGAAGTAAAATTGCTTCTGTCAAAGCAGCTTGTTTTTTAGATGAGACAAGAAGACAGGAAATAATTGATACATTAAAAAAAGAAAAACCAACAAAGCTTTTAATACTAGGAACTTCAAATGATATGGTTGAAAAAATTGCAAATAATCTTAATGTAGGTAAAATATATAAGTATATAAATATTGAAGATATAGCATCACCAGAACAAATAGAAGAGGCAAAAAGGTCTAGAATTCAAGAAGGAAAACATGTTGTACCAGTTCCAACCTTTGAAATTAAAAATCAATTTTCTGGATATTTTTTAGATGCATTAAAGACTTTTGGAATAAAAATAAAGAATGATCAGACAGAACATGATTTTAGCGAAAAAACAATAATTAGACCAACATATAGCTATCTTGGTAATTTTATAATATCTGATTCAGTTATAAATAGTATAGTTGGACATTCAGTTTTAAAAATTGAAGGCGTTACAAAAATATTTAGAGTTAGCACTCAAAAGTTTATTAATGGAATGAAACTAGATATTGATATTGAGATAAAATATGGGAAAAGTATACCCAAAATAAGTTCTCAAATAAGGAATACAGCTATTTATTCTGTAGATTTTGCTACTGGTATAAATTTATTTGGTATAACTATAAATATAAAATCAATTGCTCCATAATAAATATTTAAGTTATATTAAAAAATATGTAGATTTTCATTGAAAAATTAGATTAAATATAGTAAAATATACGCGAGGTGTAATTATAAATGGAAACTATGAGATTTAGTGAAACTAAAAAGAGTTCAAAAGGATTTATTATAGCCTTCGTGCTATTTGTTATAATTGGTGGAGGCATAATATATTATTCTTTATCTAATGAAAATAACCCACCAGTAGTAGGAAAGGGTAGTTCTGAAACACAAAGCTTAGTTAATCTAACAAATGAAGAATCAGAACAAACTATGGCTAATGCTTCAGATATATCATATAAAGTTGAAGATAAAGTCTTAACTGATAGTGAAAATAAAAATAATAAGTGTAGTTTAACTATACCTGTTATTTCAGTTAATGGAGAAAAACTTGAAACTATAAACGCAGATATTGAAAAAAAATATAATGATTTATTTTCTTCAATAAAAGGAAATAATGTTAACAATTCTTTTACCTATAAGGTTACATATAAAGCTTATGATAATATTGTATCTGGTAAAAAAATATTGTCAATTACTGTTAATCAACGTCTAGTAGATGATGCAGGTAAAAAGAATGCAACTGAAAAAGTTGATACGTATAATATTAATTTAGCTACAAAAGAATTAATTAAAATTTCTGATATTGCTATAAATATGTATGATAAAGATTATAAAACTAAAATAAATTCTCAAGTTAGAGAATATGTTGTATCAAAGAGATTAGTAAAAGAATCAGATTATACTTATGCAGTAACTGGACTTGAAAATTTCTACATAAAAGATTCAAAACTACATATAGTTTTTAATAGTGGAGAAATTGTAAAAGATTATCTTGACATAGAATTAAAATAAAGGAGAATGAAAAATGGTAAATTCAATGGACACAATAGTAAATTTATGTAAAAACAGAGGATATGTTTATGCAGGTTCTGAAATTTACGGTGGACTTGCAAATTCATGGGATTATGGTCCATTAGGTGTTGAGTTAAAAAACAACATAAAAAAAGCATGGATGAAAAAGATAATTCAAGAAAATAAATATAACGTAGCAGTTGACACTGCTATACTTATGAATCCTCAAGTATGGATTACTACTGGGCATGTTGGTGGTTTTTCTGATCCTCTTATTGACTGTAAAGAATGTAAGACAAGACATAGAGCTGATAAACTTATTGAAGAATGGGCTACAAAAAATGATAAGGATATTATTGCTGATGGTTGGAGTAATGAGCAAACTATTAATTATATTAAAGAAAATAATATAGTTTGTCCTGAATGTGGAAAACTTAATTTTACTGACATTAGACAGTTCAATATGATGTTTAAAACATTTCAAGGTGTTACTGAAGATTCAAAAGCTGAAATATATTTAAGACCTGAAACCGCACAAGGAATGTTTGTAAACTTTAAAAATGTTTTAAGGACTACAAGAAGGAAGCTTCCAATGGGTATTGGACAACAAGGCAAATCTTTTAGAAATGAGATAACTCCTGGTAACTTCTTATTTAGAATAAGAGAATTTGAACAAATGGAATTAGAATTTTTCTGTAAACCTGGTGAAGATCTAAAATGGCATGAATACTGGAAAGAAACTTGTATGAAGTTTTTAACTAATTTAGGTGCATCTTCAAATAATCTAAGACTTAGAGATCATACTAAAGAAGAACTTTCTTTTTATAGTAACGCAACTGCCGATATAGAATATAAGTTTCCTTTCGGATGGGGAGAACTATGGGGCATTGCTGATAGAACAGATTATGATTTAAAACGTCATATGGAGGCTTCAGGAGCAGATATGACTTACTTAGATACAGAAACAAATGAAAAGTATATACCATACTGTATAGAACCCGCTGTTGGTGTTGATAGATTATTTCTTATGTTTTTATGCAATGCATATGAAGAAGAAAAACTTTCAGAGGATGATACAAGAGTTGTATTAAAATTACATCCAGCACTTGCACCAATAAAAATTGCTGTGTTACCGCTATCAAAGAAATTAAGTGCCGGAGCAGAAGAGATTCTTGAAACTTTATCAAAGAAATATACTGTTGATTATGATGAATCTGCAAGTATAGGTAAAAGATATAGAAGACAAGATGAAATTGGTACTCCATACGTAATTACTTATGATTTTGAGTCTGAAAATGATAAATCTGTAACTATTAGAAATAGAGATACAATGGAACAAGAAAGAATCGAAATTTCTAAGTTAGAAGATTATTTTAAAGATAAATTTGAATTTTAAGAGGTGAGTTTATTGAGAAAAAAAGGTATAGTTGCTTATACAGTTGTAGGAATTATAATATTCTCTATGGTTTTTGGAGTTTTTGCAGCATTAATTTCTGCACTTCAAAATGTTTAGTATAGACTTTACATGAGGTGGAATTATGTTTCAAAATTTATGGATTCAAATAGTTGACATTCTATATGGACTAAAAGATACACTTGATATTAGTAGTCCTTATAGAATTGTAATTCTTATTTTGGATATTACAATTGTTACATTTATAATTTATTATATTTTAAAAATGTTAAGAGGAACAAGAGCTGTTCAAATATTTAAGGGCTTTTTATTGTTATTAGTTCTACTTATAGCATCTAAAGTACTAAATATGGTAATTCTTGATTTCATACTTACTAACTTTATGACCTATGGTGTTTTGCTACTTATTGTTGTATTTCAACCTGAGCTTAGAAACGTTTTTGAAAAATTAGGTAGAAGTAAAATTGTAGATGTTTTTGATATGGATGATAATATTTTGGTTAAGCATTCAATTTCTGAAATTGTAAAAGCAGTTGAAATTATGTCATTAAAGAAGATTGGAGCTATAATAGTAATTCAAAGAGAATCTAATATTGCTGAAATCTTAAGAGAAGGTATAAATCTTTCTGCTAAAGTATCATCTGAACTTATACAAAATATATTTATGCCAAGAACGCCTTTGCATGATGGCGCAATAGTAATAGATAAGACAAAGATATTAGCAGCAAAATGTATTTTGCCGCTTGCATCAGAAGTGTCAGTTCCAAAAAATCTTGGGACAAGACATAGAGCTGCAGTTGGAATTACAGAAATATCAGATGCACTAGTTGTTGTAGTTTCTGAAGAGACAGGCATTATATCACTTGCAGAAAATGGTAAAATGTTAAGAGAGCTTTCTGGAGATAGGTTAAAGGAATTATTACTTGCAAAAATGGATAAAACAAGAAATGGTACTGTATTAAAAAACATTGTAAAAAATAAATCATAAAATTAAAAAATATTCATATATACATTGTATGTATTAGTACATATGGGGGTAATATATGAATACTATTTTTGTTGATATGTATAAGGAAAATAAGGGATCATTTCAAGATAAAAATAAGCTTTTAAAATTAATAAAAAAAATTAAAAGTTTTAAAGAAAGAATTTTAAAGTTCAAAATGTATGTTGATTATATAAATGATAACAATTTAAATAGAATAATGTATATTGATTTATATGAAGAATTTTTTAAAGAAGGTACCAATAAATTAAATATTAAAATAGGTAATTTTATAAAAAAAAGTTATATAAAAAAATATTTAAATAAAATTGAAAAATTAAATATTGTATTTAGTAAAGAAATTGATAATAATATTTTATATAGAAAAAAGATACTTGAATTTTTTAATATAGACGAAAAAATACTATTTAATGTTGTGGAAGTAAATAATACTATGGTAAAAAATGACATTCAATATATTAATAATTATATAGATGAAAATGAAGTAAATAAAAATAAACTAAAGATACTTATGATATTAAATGATATAAGTGATTATAATCAGGAAAAACTACTTGAATACATATCAAAGTATAAATTTGTTGATATTCTTAAGATGGATGGAATAAGTAAAATTGATCATACTAGTTTAAGGAATAAAATTGATAGTATAAATAAAGAATTTGGTACTTCAATTGAAATAATAAGCAAAAAAAATATTCAACATTATGATGTTTACGCTATGTATTCAAAAATATCAAAATTGGATTTTATAACTAAGTATATATTGAAAAAAGAATCAAAATACATAGATATAAATAATCCAGATGAGGATGAAATTGTACCAGAAATGCTGCAATTTAAAAAATCAAAATTTGAAATTAATACAATACTTGAAAGATTAAATGCACATATTGATAACTTTAGTCAAAATAAACTTGGAGCTTGGTATATGTTATTCACTGACAATAAGGTCTCTTGACAAGTAATGTATAATATATATTAAAAAATTAATTTAGGAGGAAAATTAAAATGGAAGAAAGAGATATAATGCTTACACCAGAAGGCTATAAAAAATTAGAAGAAGAATTACAGTATCTAAGAGGACCAAAGAAAATGGAAGTTGCTGAAAGAATAAAAGTTGCGAGGGAATTTGGAGATATATCTGAAAATTCTGAATATGATGATGCAAAAAATGAACAAGCTTTACTTGAATCGAGAATTATAGAAATTGAAAATACTTTAAGACTTGCAAAAATAGTTGATGACGATGATGTTTCAACTAGAAAAGCAGGAGTTGGTACATTAGTAACTGTATATGATTACGAGTTTGAAGAAGAAGTATCTTATGGTATAGTGGGAGCAACTGAAGTTGACATCGATACTAACAAGATTTCAAATGAATCTCCAGTAGGAAGAGCTTTAATAGGTAAGAAAAAAGGTGACGATGTAGAAGTTGAAACACCAAATGGTATAAGTAAATACAAAATAGTTGGAATTAAAAAATTATAAAATACATAAGTAGGAGGAAAGAACGTGGGAGAAATTAATGAGCTAAGAAAGGTACGTGAAGAGAAAGTATCAAAATTAAAAGAACTTGGAATTAACGTTCGTCCAGAAAGATTTGAATATACACATACATTAAAACAAGCAATGCAACTTGCACCTGAAACTAATAATGTTAGTGTTGCTGGACGTGTAATGTCAAAAAGAAAGATGGGAAAGATTAGTTTCTTGGATTTAAGAGATGTAGAAGGCAGAATTCAACTTTGTGTAAAAAAAGATGAAGTTGGAGAAGAATTATATGCTCAAATACATGAAACACTTGATATTGGAGATTTTATAGGAGTTACTGGTGAGATATTTATAACTCAAACTGGTGAAAAAACTATTAGAGTTTCAAAATATAAATTCCTTGGTAAGTCTTTAAGACCATTACCAGAAAAATTTCATGGAATAACAAATCAAGAAACTTTATATCGTGAAAGACATCTTGATCTTATAATGAATGATGAAACTAAAAAGAGATTTTTACTTAGATCAAAATTTATAAAGTTAATGAGAGATTTTCTTGATAGTAAAGCATTTATTGAAGTTGAAACTCCAGTTCTTCAAAATACAGCTTCTGGAGCTACTGCTAGACCATTTGTAACTCATCATAACACTTATGATATTGATGTATATTTAAGAATATCACCAGAACTTACTTTAAAAAAATTAATTGTTGGTGGATTTACAAATATATTTGAAATAGCAAGAGACTTTAGAAATGAAGGCGTAAGCGTAAATCACTTACAAGATTTCACTATGATAGAAGGATATAGTGCATATTATAATTATGAAGATAATATGATACTTATGAAAGAAATGGTAACATATATTATTGGAAAACTTTTTGATGGAAATTTAAAAGTTACTATTGGTGACAAAGAAATTGATTTTGGAACTGAATGGGAACATGTTTCATTTAGGGACCTTCTAATAAAGGACTGTGGTATTGATATTGATAAATTTGAAACTGCAGAAACTTTACTTGCAGAAATAAAAAGAAACAATATTGAAATTGAAGTAGAAAATATCGAATCATTAGGTAGAGGAAATTTAATAGATCAATTATATAAAAAAGTAAGTAGACCTAAAATAATAAATCCTACTTTCTTAACTAAACATCCAATTGATCTTTCACCACTTGCTAGAAGCAATGATGAAAACAAAAATCTATCTGATAGATTCCAATTAATAGTTAATGGACAAGAAATAATTAATGGTTATTCAGAGCTTGTTGATTCAGAAGAACAAGAATCAAGATTACTTGAACAAAGTAAATTAAAAGAAAATGGCGATGAAGAAGCTATGTCAATTGATCATGAATATATTAAAGCTATGGAATATGGTATGCCACCAATATCTGGTTGGGGACTTGGAATTGATAGATTTTTACAATTCTTAACAAGTAGCTATAATATCCGTGATGTGGTTCTTTATCCATTATTAAAACCTAGAGAAAATCTAGAAGATGAAGAACTTGAAGTAGAAGAATAATTAAATAATAAGGTAAGAATTGCTTACCTTATTTTTGTATTTTAGAAAAAAAGAAACACTTTAATTTGCTTGATAACTTGAAAGATAAATGATAAAATAAAAGAGATAAAATAGTATTAAGAATGGAGATTTAATGTATAGTAAAAAAGTAAAAAGATTTAAAAGGGTGTATATAGAAATAACTAATATCTGTAACATGTCTTGTAGTTTTTGCCCTAAAACAAATAGAAAAAAAGAGTATATGAAATCAAGTGATTTCGAAAAAATATTAATCAAAGTAAAAGATTATACAGACTATATATATCTACATGTAAAAGGTGAGCCATTAATGCATAGTGAACTGTATAGCATGCTAGACTTATGTAAAAAATATGATATGAAAGTAAATATAACTACAAATGGAACTCTTTTAAATCAAAATAAAGAAAAACTTGTTAAAAGTTCAGTGAGGCAATTAAATATTTCACTTCATAGCTTTGAAGATGTAATTAATCAAATACAAATTAAGAAACTAGATGAATGTTTAGAAGCTGCAAAATATATAAGTGAAAACTCTGATACTATAATTGCTTTTAGACTTTGGAATATAGAAAATAATTATAATAACATTACTTTACAAAATAAATACATAGTTGATAAGATACAAGAAGTATTTGGTATTTTTGATTTATATGATAAGCTTAATATAAATAATAATATTAAGATAAAAGATAAAGTTTTTTTAAATATAGAGTGTAAATTTGCATGGCCGGATATAAATGAAAAAGAAAAAAATATAATTGGAAAATGTCATGGATTAGTTGATCAGATAGGTATACTTGTAGATGGTACAGTTGTGCCCTGTTGTCTAGATAATAATGGTGATATTAATCTAGGAAATATACTAAATGATGATATTGGTTTTGAGGAAATACTAAACAGTAACAGAGTACAAAAAATGTTAGATGGTTTTAAAACTAATAAATTTAGTGAAGAACTTTGCAGGAAATGCGGATATATAAAAAGAGAGAAATTAGTTTAATTTTTCTCTCTTAATATGTTATGTCTAATAGTATAATTAATAAATAGTTACTATGTTTATAGCCTCTTTAATAACTTTTGCATGTATTTTATCGGTATAAAAAACTTCACCATCTATACTAACTGGAAATTTTCTAGTAGATACAATACTAATTTCGTTTGTTTTATCTATATGAACTTTATCAAGCCCAATATGTTCACTTTTTTTATACTTTGGCAACAATTTAATTTTATTTGAAATAGTTGTAGAATCCGCATAGCAAATGTCGGCAATTCCATCATAAATATTTGCGTCAGGACATGGACATATTCCACCACCATAATATTTACCATTTGCAACCACAACGAATGTAAAATAACCTTTAATACTATTTTTATCTTTAATATTAATCTTAAATTTATAGTTTCTATTAGATAAAAGAGTACTAAAAATAGATAAATTATATTTCATTTTTCCAGTAAGAAATCTAAATATTCTAAAGTTATCTACATTTTTTGCTACCATCGCATCAAATCCACAATTTAATATATTTACACAGTACTTATCTCTATTAACTTTAAGTATATCTACTTTTTTACTTTCATGTTTTAAGGATTCAAGTACAATCTTTCTCATCCCATTATACTTAGAAATACATTTTATAAAATCATTACCAGTACCAGAAGGAACAACAACAATTTCTGATTCAGTTCCAATTATTCCAGTTACCACTTCATTTAAAGTACCATCTCCACCAATAGAATAAAACCTACATTTTGATTCATTTGCAAGTCTTCTTGCTATTTCAGTTAAGTGAGATGGATATTCAGATGTATATATTTCAGATTCTATATTATTTTTTGCTAGTAATCTTTTTACTATCTCACCTTTTTTCATTCCTTTATGATTTCCAGACACAGGATTTACTAATATTATATGCTTCATTTTTTTCCTCCACTTGTCTTAATAATTTTATCACTAAAATACTAAAACATCAAGCTATACATTCATAAAACTGTATGTACATCATATTATGTACTATGTAGTAAGGAAAGGTGATTAATTTGAGAAGAAGGAACGGAATGAATGGAAATGGAAACGGAAATAACTTAAGTATGAGAAAATATATGAGTAAAAATAACAATTATAACTCAAATGTAAGTAGATTTAATCCTTTACAAGAAGGGGATAGTGGACCAGAAGTAGAAGATCTACAAACAATGCTACTTGATCTTGCACATATCTATCCAACTATATTAATTCTCACAATTGATGGAAATTTCGGAGGAAATACTAAAACAGCAGTTAGTCAATTCCAAGAAATCACAGGTTGTGAATGTACTGGTATAGTTGATGAGAAAACATGGAATAAAATAAAAGTCACACATTCTGAAAAATGTAAAGATGTAAGAATAACATCTATATTACAAAATAGAATAGGTGGAGAAGATTCATATGATGTATCAAGTAACGTAATTCGTGAAGGAAGTACTGGAAAATATGTTACAGATTTACAAGAATATTTAAATGTAATATCTACTGCATATCCATCAATTATAAAATTAAATGTAGATGGAATATTTGGACCTAAGACTAAGAGTGCAGTATTCGAATTTCAAAAACTATTTGGACTTCCAATAGATGGCATAGTAGGGCAAGTGACATGGGATAAGGTATATGAAGTATATAGAAATGTACTTGATAGCAAGATTAATTTATAATATAATTATTTAAACTTAAAGATGATAAAAAAGTTACTGGGAAATTAATCTCAGTAACTTTTTTAGTACTTTTTATAAATTTAGATTAGTATAGTGGTAGTTTTCTACCAGCTAAATAAATGAATATTGAACCGCTAATATCATTTTTCACCTTGTTAGAAGAGACTATTGAATCAATAGTTTCAAAAGCTTTTTCAAAAATTTCTTGGTAATTTAAATTTGTTATGCTAAATACAAGTTCAGAATCATTAGTTATCATTTCAAACTTTATAGGTAGGTCGGAAGCTTTCAAATTATTTTTTATGATTTCGATAACGTTTACAATTATCTTATCCCCGCAGAAATCATCTACCTTTAAAAATACAAGTAATACTATTGAAAATAATAAAATGATGAGAAACGGAATTATAGCGTAATGAATATCTTTATCAAAAAAAACAAAATAAAGTAATATACCTCCAATTGCAAATCCTTCAAAGATAATAAAAAAAATTAAAAAAACCAATCTTAGCCTTTGATACTTTACAATATTTTTTTCCATAATAATAAATCCTCCCATAAAATAAAATTATTTTTTATAGCTAATTAATTTATAACATATATAGATAAATTATATCACATTTTTGTTCTTATGTCAACCTAGTTTAATATTATACAAAATGTTTGAATATGTTATATTTATATGCTATAATATTAAAATATTGTTTAAATGGAGAGGAGAAGTATGATATTAGAATTAAAAAATGTAAAAAAAAGTTTTAAAATAAGCAAAAAGGAAGAATTTGTTGCACTTGAAAATGTAAATTTTTCTTTTGAAAAAGGAGAATTTGTTTCTATTGTAGGACCGTCTGGTAGTGGTAAATCAACTTTACTAAATATTATTGCAGGCCTTGATTTTCCAACAAGTGGTGAACTTGTGATTGGAAATAAAACTTCAAAGAAATTTAAAAAGAAAGATTGGGATTTATATAGAAAAAATAATATTGGTTTTGTTTTTCAAAACTTTAATTTAATTGAGCATTTAACTGCTCTTGAAAATGTAGAAATAGTTATGAATTTAATTGGTCTTAGCTATTCTAAAAGAAAAGAAAGAGCAAGAGAATTACTAAAAAAAGTTGGTTTAGAAAATCATATAAATCATAGACCATCTGAACTATCAGGTGGACAAAAACAAAGAGTAGCTATTGCAAGAGCATTAGCTAATGATCCAGATATAATACTAGCCGATGAACCAACAGGTGCACTTGATCAAAAGACTGGTAAGCAAATAATGGAGCTAATAAAAGAGATAGCTAAAGAAAAACTAGTTATAATGGTTACACATAATAATGCACTTGCAGAAGAATATTCAAGTAGAATTATAAAGGTTAGAGATGGTAAAATTGAAAGCGATACTGTTATAACTGAAGAAAAGATAAATAGTGCTGAATCTACTTTAAAGAAAAAAGATACTAGCATGTCATTTAGAGAGGCATTTAAGCTTTCTCTTAGAAATATGTTAAAGAAAAAAGGAAGAGTTGCAATTACTACACTTGCAGGATGTGTTGGTATAATAGGTTTTACCCTTATAACTGGTCTTGGAAATGGTTCAAATATATACATTGATAAGCAATTAAATAAATTTGGAACAGCTAATGTCCTTGTTCTTGAAAAATCAGATATGAAAAAAGATGATAATGGTAAAGATAAAATTGAGTATACTAAAAATTTAAGTGATTATGATAAATTATTAAATGATGAGTATATAAAATCAAATGTTACTGATGTAAGACAATTTGTTAGTTTTAACTCATCAAAAGTTAGAATTAGTGATGAAAAAACAAATGGAGCAGATAAAACAGCATATAATCTTTCTAACACAATGATATACTCTCTTGCTAATGAGAATAATTTAGAATTCTTAAAAGAAAATGTTGATGGAAATTTACCCAAAAAAGGAAATTATGAAGTACTAGTAAATCAGTCAACTGCTCGTAAACTACTTAAAAGTATTGATTTGAGTACAGATGATTTAACTAAAATAATAGGTAAGAAAGTTGTTATTACTTATGGTATAGAAGATTCAAATTTAACATTTGAAAGAGAATTTACGGTATCTGGTGTTGTAAATGAATTAGACATTGGAATACAAGCGTTATATTATGTTTATGATGATGCTGTAGAATGGTTAAAAGAGATAAAAGTACCTACTGGAGATACAGTATATGATTTAGTAACTAAAAATTCAGCATTTTACGAAGTTACTGTAAAAGATGTAAATGATACTAAAGCAGTTTCAGACTACATAAGTGATGAAGCAAAAGGCGGAGCAGGTAAAATCTCTATAATGGGATCTGGTTCTCAAAAGGCTGGATACTCTGCACTTAACGTAGCAATTGTAGTAAAAAACATATTTGCTCAATTAATACTTATGGCTCAAATTGTAATAAGTGTATTCATTGTAATAGCACTTGTAGTATCTTCAATTATGACTTCAATAGTTCTATATTCAAGTATAGTTGAAAGAAAAGTTGAAATTGGAATTATTAAGGCTGTTGGTGGAAGAAATAAAGATGTAATAAGAATATTTGAAAGTGAAGCTATATTAATGGGTGTATTTTCAGGAATACTTGGATTAATAATTTCTTTTGGACTTGCACCAATACTTGAAAAAGTAATATCTAAAGTATTAAATTTAGATTTACCTGGAATTATTACTATACCTATTTCAACTGTACCATTCACAGAAAATATTACATTCCCTCTAGCAACAATAATTATTATAATTGCATTTAGTGCATTAGTTTCTGCACTTGCTGGTTATTTCCCTTCAAAGAAAGCAACTAAAATGCATGTAATTGACGCGCTAAGAGATGAGTAAGGAGGGGGCAACATGTTAAAAGTAGATATAAAATCAAAAATATATAAAATGAAAAATGAAAATTTCAAAGCATTAGATAATGTAAACTTTGAAATCAATGAAAAAGGTATTGTTTGTATACTTGGACCATCTGGTAGTGGAAAAACAACTTTAATGAATATTGTTGGAGCCTTAGATAGTGATTTTGAAGGTGACGTAGTTATAAATGGTAAATCACTTAAAAACTTCAAAGATAGAGATTTAGATAGTTATAGAAAAAACACAATAGGGTTTATATTTCAACAATTTTATCTAATAAATAAATTTAGTGCTTATGATAATGTAAAAGTTGCACTTAGTCTTTCTAATTCAAAAGAAAAGAAAGAAAAAATAATGGACACATTAAAAAAAGTTGAGCTAGATAAATTTGCAAAAAGAAAAGTAAATGTTTTATCTGGTGGTCAAAAGCAAAGAGTTGCTATCGCAAGAGCATTAATAAATGATCCAGATATAATACTTGCAGATGAACCAACAGGCGCACTTGATACGAAAATGAGCTTAGAAGTAATGGAACTTTTAAGAGAACTTTCAAAAACAAAACTTGTAATTATAATTACCCATTCTGATGAACTTGCAAATGAATATGCAGATTCAATAATAAAAATGGAAGATGGAAAAGTTATAAGTATTGAAGAAAATAAAAAAGAAGAAGAAAAAATAGAAACAAGAAATGAAGAAAATACTTCAAAAGAATTTACTAAATCTTCTATGAGCTTTTTTAAAGCGTTTAAATATTCTTTAAAAAATATTTTTGGAAGAAAAGCAAGGACTATTGCAACAGCAATAGGAATGTCAATAGGAATAATTGGTGTTGGAATGGCACTTGCACTTTCAAATGGAACTATGAAAATAGCTAAAGCACAAATTGATAGTATGATGCCTACTAATATGTTGATGGTATCTCAAAAAACATCAGATGATGATAAGTCTTCTTCAGAAATATTCTCATCTATGCAAGAAATGAAAACATTTAGCTATTCAGATATTGAAAATATAAAATCTTCTAATGGTAATATAACTCACTACTGGGCTGTACCAACTGATGTAATGAGAACTTTCTTTAGTGAATTCTCTTTAAGTGAAAGTAGAGCAAAGACAACTGAAGTTGAAAGTGCATCATTTACTACAATGAATGGATTTGAACCATATGAAAATGTTGAAGGTGACTTAACTCTTGGCAAAAAGCCAGAAAATGAAAAAGAAATTGTAGTTTCACTTAATACAGCTGAATATTTAATTGGTGATAATAGTTCAATGAAGATTGAAGATTTAATTGGAAAGAACATTTATGCTAAGTTTGGCCCTAATTCTAGTTATGGTCAAGAGAGCGATGAAAATAAAATATTAGATTTTAAGATTGTTGGTATTACATCAGTAAACACAATGGGCTATTCTATGTATCAATATAGTATGGATACATTAAAACTATATGAAGAATTATTTGAGAAGAAAAAAGAAGATATGAAATTTTATCAAGTATATATGTATGTTGATAAAAATCTAAGTATTGATGAAATAAAAAATACTATTAATGAAATAAATGCTACTCAAACAAAATATAAAGTTGAAGGAGCAGCAACTACAATGTTTAATAGTGTAGATACAGTACTTAAAGTTATAAGAAACGTTTTAATTGGATTTTCAAGTATTTCAATTGTAGTAGCAGTTCTAATGATTGGAATTGTAGTATTTATATCTGTTATAGAAAGAATATCAGAGATAGGTATCTTAAGAGCAATTGGAGCACGAAGCAAAGATATAAGAAATATTTTCTTATCAGAATCTATAATAATTGGACTTCTTTCAGGTATAATAGGAATATTTATAACTAACTTATTCTGTGAAGTAGTAAACAAAATGGTTTCTAACATTATAACATCATATGGTATGAATATTGGTAATGTAAACATTGCAGTACTTAGTGTATCAGCAACTGGTGTATTAGTACTTGCATGTGTCATACTTTCAGCAATTGCTGGAATAATACCTTCTGTTAAAGCTGCTAAAATGGATCCAATTGTGGCTTTAAGGAGAAACTAAGATGGCATTAAATATAGTTTTAGTTGAACCAGAAATACCACAAAATACTGGTAATATTGCAAGAACTTGTGCTGCAATTGGAGCAAAACTTCATCTTGTAAAGCCACTTGGATTTGATATATCAGAAAAAGCAGTTAGACGTGCAGGACTTGATTATTGGGATAAACTAGATATAATTATTTATGAAAATTTGGAAGACTTCAAAAATAAAGTTAATACAGATGATTTTTATTTATTAAGTACTAAATCAGAAAAGTATTACACTGAAGCAAATTATACTAAAGATTCATACTTAATATTTGGTCCTGAAAGTAGAGGTCTTCCAGAAAATTATATTTTAGATAATTTTGATCATGCAGTAAGAATTCCTATGAAAGAAGGATTAAGATCACTTAATCTTTCTAATAGTGTAGCGATAGTCGCTTATGAAGCTGAAAGACAAATAGGATTTTATAACTTGCAAAAAGAAAGTAATTATTTTAAAAATAAATAAAGAGAAAGTGTGTATACAATTACACACTTTCTCTTTACTTTGATAAATATATTTGATATAATGATTTGGAGTTACTTACTCATGTTTAATGGGTGAATAGATATATTTACAGGGCTATAGGGGGCATTATGAAAAAAACTAAATTAATAGTAACAGACTTAGACGGAACACTTTTAAATGGAACATTTTTAAAGAAAAATAACAAATGTTCTGAATATACAAAAGAATATTTAAGAAATTTAAAGAATTCAGGTCATACAGTTGTAATTGCAACAGGAAGAATTCATAGATCAGCTATTGATGTATGTGATGGGGCAGATTTTGCAGACTATGTTATATCAGATTCTGGTAGTACAATCTATGACATGGCAAATAAAGAATATATTTTTAAAAGTGGTATAGATAAAAAATATGTTGACCACATCTCTTCAATATATAATAAAGATGAATTCGAATATATTGATTTTTGTGATTTAACATATTATAACAAACTTGCAGAAAGTTATTATAATATAGATGACTTTGTAAAATTATTTAAGAATAAAGAAGACATTTTGGAACAAGAATTAGAAACATTTCACATAAATATAGTACTTAAACAAAAAGACAATATTTATGAATTAACAGATAAATTAAGAAAACAATTTAGTGAGCTTAAATTTGTTACTATGCAAGATTCATTTAGTGATAGAAAATGGATTGAGGTATTTAATGATAATATTTCAAAATATAACAGTATTAAGAAAATTTCAGACATTGAAGGGATCGCAAATGAAGATATAATAGCATTTGGTGATGGATTAAATGATATAGATATGATCAAAAATTCTGGTGTTGGTGTTGCAATGGGAAATGCACTAGATGTTATAAAAGAGTCAGCTGATTATATAGCATTATCTAATGATGAAGATGGAGTTGTTAGATTTTTAGAAAATTATTTAAATTAAATAATATGATATTTGTAAGTTAAGAGGTATTCAGTGATGTGAATATCTTTTTTATTATAATATATCCAAAATATGAATAATGAAATAAAGCTCCTACTTTACATAATTACGATGGCGTGATATAATAGTACATGTATAAATACAGTGTCTGAATCAAAATAAATAAGGAGGATTTTAAAAAGTATGACTAGCAAAGTTAATGATGCTTTAAGGGAACTAAGTGTTGAATTATTATCAAATAAAAGAGAAGTATACTTAATGGAGTTGTTTAAAAAATTAAAAGATGACATTTCAGAAGAACGGCAAATTAGAAGTATTGAGACTAATATGATATTAGAAGTATATAAGGAGTTATTAGAATTTAATATTATAATTCCAAACTTTGAAGATATGTTTTTTATATCTTTCTATGATATGAATGATAATTTAATTAAAGACTCCCTGTTGCTAAAAAAAGATATAATTGCTGGTATTGATAAAAGGCTTCTAGAAGCTGACCCTGAACATAAGCCATTTACTTTAATATCATTAAATGAGGTTAAAGCTCCTAGTAAACTCAAAGATATAATAGATGATGCATGGCGTGTCAATTATATTTTTATAAGACAATTACTAGATGATGCAGTTAACAATCCGAAAAAAGTTTTGAGTATTGTTAGAGGTGTTGGGATAAAAAAGCTACCGATACTAATAGATTTTCTTAAGGAAAATCTATAAAAGAATATTGGTTTTTATAGAATGAGGATGATTTTATCATCCTCATTCTATGTTGTATAAAAAAATCAAGACCTAAGTCTTGAATGTGTGTTAAAAAATAAAATTAAATGAAAATATATACATTGAATGTATATTTTACATTTAAATGGTAGCGGCAACGGGAGTCGAACCTGTGACCTTTCGGGTATGAACCGAACGCTCTAGCCAACTAAGCTATGCCGCCAAATACCTTCAACGTACTTAATTATACAATAATATATAAACATTGTCAAGAAAAAAATCAAATTTAATTAATATTTTTTCTTGCTATATTTATTATAAAATGATATACTAAAAATATAATTAGGAGTAAATTTAATAATGAAAAATAATATGCTAAGAGGAAAAATAACAGAGATATTACTTGATAAATATATAGTTAAATTAATTGAAAATGATAAGCAAAATGAGATAATTGATGTATTTACAAGAGGAAATATAAAGAAAAAAACAAATATTTTAGTAGGAGATATCGTAATAGTTGAAAAACTTTATGATAGATTTGTAATACAAGAAGTTGAAAAAAGAAAAAATGAATTAATAAGACCTCCCGTATCAAATATAGATAATCTTGTTATAGTATTATCTATATTTAATCCAGAACCTGATTATATGTTACTTGATAAACAAATAGCATTTTGCTTTGCCCATAATATAAATCCCATAATTTGTGTAAATAAAATTGATATACAAAATGAACAGGTTGATATAAATATAAAGTATATCAATGACGTATATTCAAAAATTGGAATTGAAATTATATATACTAGTGCGAAAGAAAAAATAGGTATTGATGAATTAATAAATAAAATATTAAACCAAACTTCTGCATTTTCAGGAAATTCGGGTGTTGGCAAATCAAGTATTACTATGGAAATTGTAAATGAAGAAAATATAGAAATTAATTCAGTAAGTGATAAAAATAATAGAGGCAGGCATACTACAAAATATGTAAAACTATATCAAATAAAAAAAGACACATATATATTAGATACACCTGGTTTTTCAAGTTATGAGTTATATGATGTGGAAGCAAAAGAGTTAAAAAACTATTATCCTGAGTTCTATAATTCAAAATGCGATTATGCTGACTGTACTCATATAAAAGAAGATGAAACAGTATGTGATATAAAAAGAAAAGTAAAAGATGGCATAATAGATAAGGAAAGATACAATAGATACATATATATTTATGAAAAATTAAAAGAAAAAGAAGATAAAAAATATAAATAAAAATTAAGAGGGAGAAAAAACATGGCTAAAACTATATCTATATCAATATTAAATGTTGAGCAGTTAGAGAGCTTCTTAAATAAAGTAAAAGAAGTAAATTCAAGACTTGAAAAAATAAGTACTAAAATTCAAGACCTACTTAATATTAATGTACATTTTGATGTTATGGATGGAAAATTTGTATCAAATACTGGAGTTGATCTTGAAAAAATAAAAGTAGTAAAAGAGTTTGGATTCTTTGTAGATGTACATTTAATGGTTGAAAACCCAATAGAAGATGGATATATAGATAAAGCTATTGAATACGGTGCTGATAATGTTACTATTCATAGAGAAATAAAAGAATTTGAAAAAGCACTAACATATTTAAAAAAGAAAGTTAAAAGTATAAAAGAAAGAAATATAACAATTGGTGTTTCTATAAAACCAGAAACCAATATGGCTACTTTAGGTAAGTATATAGATGTATTTGATTTGTTATTAGTTATGAGTGTTGAACCAGGATATGGTGGTCAAGAATATATAGAAAATGTTGGTTTTAAATTATCAGATGCAAAAGAAAAATTTGGAGACAAAATAATTCAGGTAGATGGTGGTATAAACTTTGATACTATATCTGAGCCTATCCGTAGATTATGTGATAATTTAGTTATTGGAAGTTATTTAACAAAAGACTCTACATTAGACATATTATATAGAAGAATACTTGAAATTAATATAATAAATTCAATTGAACTATCTCCAAGAAACGGTAATCTTGAATTAGATACAAAGATATTACAGATAATACCTGGTGGATATGGAGAAGGAGATATTTTGCTTGGTATAAGTGTACCAGATATACGTTTAGTAGCAAGAAAGTGGTACAAATACTTAGATATTAATGTTCTTCAAAAATTTATTACTTCAAAGTATCATGATTATAGAAGGTTTGCAATATTTTGTATAAACGAGATAATTTCTAGAGAAAATGATTTAGAAGAGATGAAAAATATTGTAGATTTTGTATGGCAAAATATTACATATATAAATAATTGGGATTTAACTGATGAAGTTGGACCAAATATAGTTGGAAAATATCTTTTAAAACTTAGTAATGACGATAAAAAAGAAGTCATACTTAAATATATAAATGATGATAGAATGTGGGTAAGAAGAATTGGAATAGTGTCTCTTTTAACTTTAGTAAGAGATTCTGATACTGAGTTACCATTATATATTTGTGATTTAGTTATATATGAAGATTATCATCTATTTCAAAAAGCAACAGGATGGGTTTTAAGGGAAATATATAAAAAAGATAATGATGCTATAATCAAATATCTTAAAGAGAAAAATAATAATAAAAAATTGCCTAGCATATTGTTGAGCTATGCAACAGAAAAGATGTCAAAAGAACAAAAAGAATATATAAGAAATAAGGAGGTATAAAATGATTGGTATAATCGGAGCTATGGATGAAGAAGTAGAAAAATTAAAATCTGAAATAACAAATTTAAAGACTACAAAAATATCAGATATTTATTTTTATACTGGTAAAATAAACAATATTCCTGTTGTACTTTCAAAGTGTTCTGAAGGAAAGGTAAATTCTGCAATCTGTACTCAAACAATGATATTAAAATATAAGCCTAAATTAATTATCAATGTTGGTGTTGCAGGTGGGGTATCAGATAAACTTAATTTAGGAGGTATTGCAATATCTACTTCAACTGTTGAATTTGATTCTGATACAACATCACTTGGCTATGAACTTGGATATATTTTTGGTATTAATAAAGTATATATGCCATGTAGTGAGGCTATAAGTAAAAAAATATATGAACATTTAGAAGAAAAAGATAATGCTGTACTTGGAGTCATTGCTTCATCTGATAAATTTGTTGATAAAAAAGAACAACTGAATATTTTAAGAGAAAATTTTGACAATATAATTGCAGTTGATATGGAAAGCGCAAGTATATGTCACGTATGTAATCAAAACAACGTTGAATTTTGCTCTATAAGAGCTATATCAGATAGTGGAAATGCTGTTGAATTTAGAGATTTTCTAGACATTGCAATTAATAAATTAAATACAATATTATTAGAGATTATGCCGAAAATATAACAAAAATTCAAATCTACTCATAAAATACCATTAATTATAATATAAATATATAAGAAGTGAGTTGATATTTATGATTGATGGAAATTATGATATTTCAGTTGATACTTTAATAGGCAAGAAAAAAGGTAATGCATTTTTTACAAGAACAGGTATTGATGATGTTGCATGTACTATTAGTTTTGATGGGAATGAATTTTTAAGAGTAGATGGCAAGATGGATGGAAATGTAGGTAAATTTAATGGTGAAATCGAATCAATAGTTGGCAAAATTGCTTATGATATGGAATGTGAGATATTAGAAAATAAACTAGAGGCTGCAATAAAAACCAATAAAGGTGAATTTAAAGCTATAGGTGAAAAAAAAGAAAGCTAGATATTAACTTATCTAGCTTTTTTGTGAAACTTTGGTGAAATAAGTAATTATAGTTGAATAACAAAATAGTATGAAGTATAAATATATTTTAGGAGGATGACATGAAAAAAATTAAAAATATAATTATTGTAGTGCTGCTAATTACAAATATAATTACAGGAATATTGTTAGTAAAATATAAAAATGAAAGTGTAAATATTCCAGAGAAATTTAGAAATATTAATCAAAACGATAAAAGAATGGGTCCACCAAATAGAGATAAAAATAGTGATACAAATAGACAAAACACTACAAATAATACAGAAAAAAATACCGATACTGAATAATATTTGCATTATTTGAAAAAAAGTAGTATAATATCTATAACAAAATAACCGGTATATTCCAAAATATTTGAAGGAGTGATAGTATGAAAAAAATTATTGACAAGTTTGAATACTCTTTGAGAATGGTAATGTGCTATTTTATATTATTCATAATTCCTTCAACAAAATAAAAAAAGAAGGGAGTTTAAGTCAGTATGAAAAAATGTATAATACGGTACAGTAAAGAATTGACTTATGGTCTTAAAATGGTACTCAAGACAACAGCGGATTTTATATTTAAGTTTATAAAATGGTTGCTAGGGAAAGTAATGTTTATAATTGAATTGTTATTATTTCCTATATGTCTTATAGTGTGCATGAAGATATTTTATAAAAGATATCCCAAAGTATATGATAAGCCTTAAGAAATGGTTCACTTTTTTAAGTGGACCATTTTTATGTAATATTTTAGTATAAATTATCACTATTATTGACTTTATTTACTTGTTATAGTATAATTTAATGTACATGAGTTTGTGGGGGAATAACGTGAAAGAATTAATTTTAGATACTCTAATCGATTCAGTAAAAATGTTACCGTTTTTACTATTGTCATACATAATAATAGAATATATTGAGCATAAAAGATCAGATAAGATAAACAATGCTTTAAAGAAATCAGGGAAATTTGGTAATTTTATAGGAGCATTACTTGGAACAATACCACAATGTGGATTTTCAGTAACAGCTGCTAATCTATATGCAGGTAGAATAATTACTTTAGGAACACTTGTTGCTGTATTCGTTTCTACATCTGATGAAGCTATACCCATACTTTTATCAAGTCCAGGTAGTTTACCAGATATATTAAAAATACTAATTATAAAAGTAATTATAGCAGTTATAGCGGGTACTATAATTGATATAGTTATAACTAAAGCAAATAATAAAAAGTTAACAAAAGTTAATATAAAACAAGATGATGAGATTGAAGAACATATACATCATATGTGTAGTGATTCAGATTGTGATTGTGAAGAGCATGGAATATTTAGATCTGCTCTAAAACATACAGTAAACATTTTTATTTATATAATTATATTTAGTTTTATATTAAATTTTATTATATATCTAATTGGTGAAGATAGACTTTCTTCCTTATTGTTAACAGGAAGTGTATATCAACCAATAATAGTCGCATTAATAGGGATGATACCAAATTGTGCTTCATCAATACTATTAACACAACTTTATTTAGCAGGAAATATAACATTTGCTTCAATAATTGCTGGACTTGTTTCAGGAGCAGGAGTAGGTCTTGCCGTGTTATTTAAAGTAAATGAGGATAAAAAAGAAAATATAAAAATTGCAGGAATAATGTATTTAATAGCAGTTACTTCAGGAATAATATTAGAAATTTTTAGTTATTTATTTTTGTAAAATTATATTTAGAAAGGATTTATTATGGATATTAAATATTTTGATCATGCAGCCACAACTAAAGTAAAAAAAGAAGTATTAGATGCTATGGTTCCATATTTGAGTGAGGAGTATGGGAACCCCTCTTCATTATATAGTTTAGGTCAAAAAGCAAAAAACACTATTGAAGATGCACGTGAAAAAATTGCTGAAATAATCAATTGTAATCCTTTAGAAATATATTTTACTGGTAGTGGGAGTGAAGCTGATAATATTGCTATAAAAGGTTATGCTTATGCAAATAAACATAAAGGAAATCATATCATTACTTCAAAAATAGAACATCATGCTGTTTTGGAAACTTGTGAATTTTTAGAAACTCAAGGATTTGAAATTACATATTTAAATGTAGATGAATGTGGTATAGTTGATTTAAGAGAACTTGAAAATGCAATAAAAGAAAATACTATTTTAGTAACTATAATGTTTGCAAATAATGAAATTGGAACTATTGAACCAGTAAAAGAAATAAGTGATATCTGTAAGAAACATAATGTAGTATTTCATACTGATGCAGTACAAACCTTTGGAAATACAAAGATTGATGTAAAAGAATTAGGTTTTGATATGATGTCAATATCCGCACATAAGATATATGGTCCAAAAGGTGTAGGGGCATTATATGTAAAGAGTGGAATTAAATTTGATAAAATAATAAATGGTGGACATCAAGAAAGAAATAAAAGAGCAGGTACTGAAAATGTTGCTGGAATAGTAGGATTTGCAAAAGCAGCTCAAATTGCAAATGATAATATAACACACAATATTGAGCATCTAGAAGAAATGAGAGATTATTACATAAGTATGATTGAAAAATCAATACCAGAAAGCTATCTAAATGGGGATAGGGATAAAAGACTACCAGGAAATGCAAATTTTTCTTTTAAAGGTATAAAAGGGGATTCATTACTATTTAATTTAGATTTAATTGGGATTTGTGCTTCTAGTGGAAGTGCATGTACATCAGGTAGTCTTGAACCATCCCATGTATTAAAAGCAATTAATCTTAATGACGAACTTGCAAAATCTTCACTTAGAATTTCTTTTGGAAACGATAATACTATGGAAGATGTAGAATTCTTAGTTAAATCTGTAATTAAAATAATAAATAGGTTAAGATAATTTACTGCATATTTAATATGCAGTTTTTATATTTAAAATTGTAGTTTACAATTTATTTATAAAATGATATAATAATAAAAGGTAAGTAGAAAGTAGGAAAAAAATTGGAAAAGAAAAAAGTTTTACTTGGAATGAGTGGAGGTGTAGATAGTTCAGTATCAGCCATATTATTACAAAATCAAGGATACGAAGTAATAGGTGCTACAATGAAACTTTGGGAAGATGAAAAGTATGATGATTGCCAAGGTGGATGTTGTAATTTATCTTCAACTCTTGATGCAAAAAGAGTATGCAATAAGTTGGGTATACCTCATTATGTATTAAACTTTAAAGAAGAATTTAAAGAAAAAGTAATAAAAGATTTTACTGAAAAATATTTAGATGCTAAAACACCAAATCCATGCATTGAATGTAATAAATATATGAAGTTTGAATTAATGTATGAAAAGGCAAAAGAGCTTGGAATAGATTATATTGCAACAGGACATTATGCTAAAACTGAATATGATGAAAAATATAATAGATATGTACTAAAAAAGTCTAAGTCATTAAAGAAAGATCAATCATATGTACTATACAACGTTCCTAAGGAAATTATTGCGAATGTTATATTTCCTCTTGGTGATTTTGAGACTAAAGATGAAATAAGAAAGATAGCAGCTGACTATGGTTTAAATGTTGCTACTAAACCAGATAGTCAAGAAATATGTTTTATACCTGATAATGACTATGTTAGATTTTTAAAGGAAAATATAAATATAAAATTAAAAAGTGGAAGTATAGTTGACACAAATGGTAAAAGATTAAAATCACATGATGGACTTATAAATTATACAATAGGTCAAAGAAGAGGACTTGGAATATCAAGTAAAGATCCTCTTTACGTTATTAAGCTTAATAAAGAAAAAAATGAAGTGATTGTAGGATCAGAAAAAGAACTTTATACTAAAGAAGTATTTGCAAATGAAATTAATTTAATATTAATTGATAGTATAACAGAACCAATTAAAGTTAAAGCTAAAATAAGATATGGTGCTACGGAATCAAATGCAACTATATACAAAACTGATAATGAAGATGTATTAAGAGTTGAATTTGAAGAGTCACAAAGAGCTATTACTCCAGGACAGGCAATTGTATTTTATATCGATGACTATGTACTTGGTGGAGGAAAGATACTTTAATTGTTAGCTTAAAACAAATGTTTATTAATATATTTAAAGAGGTGTGTTATGAATAAAAAACAAAAAATTACTATTGCTATAATACTTTTAGTTGCAGTAGTATCTATTATATATTTAATTGTAATAAATAGTAAGGAAAACAAGGGAAACTTTTCTAATTCAGATGAAATAAAATTTAAAAACGAATATGAAACTTTAAATAGTAAGAAAAAAGATGATGGAACTAATGAATATATTAATGTAAATATTAGTGGTACAAATAAAATAAAGTACTCTAATATTACTGAAGTAATAAATACTTTAAAAAATGGTACAGGAGTTATTTATTTGGGATTTCCTGAGTGTCCTTGGTGTAGGACAATGATTTCTCCATTTATTGACGTAGTATCTAATTATTCAAGTTTACATCAAGTATTATATTATGATGCAAGAGAAATAAGAGATTCAAAACACCTAGACGAAAATGGTAATATAGTAGTTGATAAAGCGGGAACAGAGGAATATAATGAACTTGTTTCAATATTATATGATTATTTAGATGTATATTATGGGTTAAATGATCCTACCATAAAGAGGCTATATTTACCAACTGTAATTTTTGTAAAAAATGGTAAAGTAATAGGGGTACATAATGGGACACTTGATGCACAGACAGATGTTAAAGTTTCACTTACTGAAGATCAGATTAAAGAATTAAAAGGTATATACACAGGATATTTAGATAAAATGTTTAGTAATAATGATAGTGATGATATAAGTTGTGATGATTCTAAAAAATGTTAGATAATATTAGTTAGTTAAAAGATAGTAAAAAAATTACTATCTTTTATTTTATACAAGAATTATTAATTAAGTGCTAATAAATTGCAACAAGCACCCTTTATTTTACATAAATTTAATCCAAGATTTGAAAATAAAGAGGAGAATTGCAAGACACTCAATAATAAAAAGTTAATCATAAAATTAAAGATTATAAAGATAGGAATATTTTATATATTTCCATTTTTATAATTTTATTTTACTTTTTGTTATAAATATGTTGACTAGTAGATATAATTAATGTATAATAGTTATATCGTTAAACGATATAACGTAAGGAGATATAATGAATGAAAATATTGCACTAACAGAAGCTGTATATTATATACTTTTATCACTATATAAACCTAATCATGGATATGGAATTATGCAAAATGTTATGATTTTAAGCAAAAATAGGGTTATATTAGCTGCGGGCACTTTATATGGTGCCATAAATACATTATTAGCTAAAAGATGGATAATTTTATTTAATGATGATGATACGTCTAGAAAAAAAGAATATATAATTACAGAAACTGGTAAGGAAGTTATGGAAAGAGAGTTAAAAAGGCTTAAAGAACTATATGCAAATGGTAAAGATGTTATAGGGGGTATAAAATAGTGAAATACGTTAAATATAAATGGTTTTTTTCATGGGAATATGAAAAAGAAGAAAATTGGTTAAATGAGATGTCTGCAATAGGACTACAACTTGTTTCAGTTAATTTTATGAAGTATACATTTGAAGATGGTAAAGACGGCGAATATACATATAGAATACAATTACTAGATAGTTCACCATCAAATATAGAAAATATTAAATATATAAAGTTTTTAGAAGAACTTGGTATAGAGCATGTAGCTACAATGTCAAATTGGATATATCTTAGAAAAAAGTCTGCTGATGGAGAATTTGAACTTTTTTCTGATTTGGATATGAAAATAAAACAATATAATAATATTAAAATAATATTGGCTATACCACTACCACTTAATATAATTAACTCTAGTAATAATTTTGGATCATATTTAAAAACAAAAAATTCAGTTTCACTTACAGCAAGCATTGCATGCTTAGTAGTTAGTATTTTACTTATAATTGGTGTGTTTTATATGAATAAGAAAATAAAAAGCTTAAGAAGAGAAAGAAGTATACGAGAATAAATTAAATTAAGTAATGAGTAGTTTTATTACTACTCATTACTTATTTTTTCTATTATTATTTTTTCAATAGTATCAACATTTAATTTTGTTTCATTTGAAAAAGGCAGTATTTCTTCTTTTGCAAATAACGTTTTAGTTATATCCATAAGATAAGAATCAACTTTAGTCTTTGCTATTTTATCTGCTTTAGTTGCAACAATTGAAAAATCTATTTGCTTACTTAAAAGCCAATCATACATATCTCTATCATTAGCAGTCGGTTTATGACGTATATCAACTAAGAAAAATATATGAGCTATATTTTGATTGTTAGTAATATACTTTTCAATCAACTCAGCAGTATTTTTCTTTTCTGTAGCAGACATAGTTGAATATCCATATCCCGGTAAATCTACTATATAGAAATTATCATTTACTAAATAATAATTAAGACATTTAGTTTTTCCAGGAGTTTGACCAACCTTGGCAAGCCTTTTTTGATTTGCAATGGAATTTATAAATGAAGACTTACCAACATTTGATTTACCAACTAATACTATTTGTTTTAAATCAGTTTGAACTATTTTATCTTTAGTAAAAACTGAAGTTATAAATTTCATATTATTAAACATTTTTTCTTCCTTTCATTTTCAAAAGAGATACCATTTTAGTAGGTATCTCTCTAAAAAGTGTTTATTTTTTCTTTTCTATTTTTGTCATACCACCCATATATGGAATTAAAACTTCTGGTATATTAACTGTACCATCTTCATTTTGATATAATTCAAGTAATGGAATAAGTATTCTAGGTGATGCAATAGCAGTATTGTTTAAAGTATAACAATATTTTGTCTCTCCATTTTTATCTTTGTATTTTATATTACTTCTTCTTGATTGGAAATCATTAAATGAAGAGCAAGAATGAGTTTCACTATATTTTCCACGACTCGGCATCCATGCTTCAATATCATGTTTTCTTACTTGACCAAGACCCATATCACCAGTACAAACTTTTACAACTCTATAAGGTATTTTTAAATCCTGCATAATTTCTTCTGCATTATTTAATAAGAAATCATGAAGAGCATATTGTTTATCATAATCTGCTTCACAAAGTATAACTTGTTCAATTTTTGTAAATTGATGAACTCGATATAATCCTCTAGTATCTTTTCCATAAGTACCAGCTTCACGTCTAAAACAATTTGAATATCCACAATACATTTTAGGTAATACTTCAGTACTTTCGAAAGTTTCACCACTGTGATATGAAACCATTGCAACTTCAGAAGTACCAACTAAATAAAGTTCATCTTCTGTTATAGCATAAGCTTGATCTCGTCCACCAGGAAAGTAACTAGTTCCATACATAGCTTGTTCTTTAACCATAACGGGAACTTCCATAGGTACAAATCCTTTTTTCATTAACTTATCAATTACATATCTAGCTAAAGCCATTTCAAGTAATACAGCTTCATTTTTTAAAAAGTAAGATCTTGAACCAGCAATTTTAACAGCTCTTGGTACGTCTACTAAATCAAGAGATTCTGCTAAATCTATATGATCTTTAATTTCAAAATTAAACGTAGGAATTTCTCCAACTTTTTTTATTTCAACATTTTCTTCATCTGTTTTTCCAAGAGGAACTTCATCAAATGGAACAGAAGGAACTTGATACATCAAAGAATCAAATTCTTCTTTAACAGGAGAAATTTTTTCATCGATTGTAGCAATTTTATCTTTTAAGTCTTTTACGTAATTTATTTGATTTTGTTTTTCTTCACCAGATAGAGTAGGTATTATACCTGATAATTTATTTCTTTCTTCTCTTAATACATCTACTTCTTGGTTTAATTCACGAAGTTTTTCGTCAACTTGAAGTAATCTATCAATATCAATATTTACTAACTTATTTACAGCAGCTTCTTTAACTAAACTACTATTTTCTCTAATATATTTTATATCTAACATAAAATTCACTCCTCATATTATCAATACACTTTATTATATTATAATATATTAGAAAATTCAAGTAAAATTCGATTATAAATCGAATTTTTAGATTCTAGATTCTATTATTAATCGAATTAATATTTAATAATTAAAACTATTTTTATGAATTTATTAAAATTTAAGAATAATCTAAATAAGTAAATATAAAAAAGTGCTTAGAAATTATAAGCACTTTTTTGTGTAAAATGAAAATTAAATTAACATTAAAACATTTTTTTAATGATATATAAATCAACCTAATAACCTATTCATCCTTTGTTATCATTTCAAGTAATTTTGAATATATTTCTTCAGCATTATTAGTCCAATTTTTAGAAATTTTCTTAGCTTGAGCTTTATCACCAGCATATATTGAAATATTAACTAGCTCATCATTTCCATCTTTTATATAACATGACACTTTGTATTCTTCTGATTTTATTGGTATAATTATAGTATCAATATCATATTCTGTCTTTATTTCTGCCACATTTTTATTTATTATTTTCTTTAAATTATATAAGTTAACGCCTGGTATTAATTCAAGTAATTCTTTTAGAGTAGCACTCCCGTGTTCTTTTAATTTATATAAAGTATTTCCACCTTCAAAAATTTCATCAATGTAATTGTTTGATTTTAAAATTTCAATATAACCACAAATATCAAAATAGGTTATATCTTCAAATTCTTCACAAAACTTTGCAATTTGTGGTACTGTTAGTGGTTTTGTAGAATTTTCTAATATATATAAAACTATTATCTTATTGTCAAATATCTCTAAATCTCTTGCCATGGTTTTTCACCTCTTTATAATCTTTTTTTCTTTACTTTTTCTAATATATATGATATCATATTTTAGATTAAAAATAAATAGAGGGAAGATAAAAGGTGATAAAAATGAGCAAAAATTATATTATTGCAATTGATGGACCATCTGCATCAGGAAAGTCAACACTTGCAAAAGCTATATCAAAAAAATTAGGAATAACATATATTGACACAGGTGCAATGTATAGGGCATGTGCAGTATATTTTTTAAATAATAATATAGAGATTAATGAAGAAAATGCAATTAAATTTGTAAATGAACTTAACATTAATATAAAATATGAAAATGAGTCAATGAAAGTATATTTAAATAATATTGATGTATCAGAAAGAATAAGAGAAAATGAAGTTTCAATGGGAGCATCAAATATTTCAAAATATAAATGTATAAGAGATAAAATGGTTTATCAGCAAAGAAAAATGGGAGAAGTTTCAAGTGTCGTACTCGATGGGAGAGACATTGGTACGGTAGTCTTTAGAAATGCTGATCTTAAAATATTTCTTACAGCATCTACAAAAGTAAGAGCATTAAGAAGAAAAAAAGAATTAGAAGCAAAAGGAAATGTTATAAATTTAGAAGAGTTAGAACAAGAACTTATTAATAGAGATATTCAAGATACTACAAGAAAAGAATCTCCTTTAAAAAAAGCAGATGATGCAATAGAAGTAGATACATCTTCACTTACAATAGAAGAGACAACAAGTATAGTTATTGACCTACTAAAAGAAAGGGTTGAAATTGCTTAATATGAAAAAGTTTTTTCAAAATTTAGTAAAAGGAATTATATATATTGTATTTTGCAAAATATTATATAGAGTTAAATTTATAAATAAGCAAAATGAAGAAAATTTGGATAAATGTATTATATGTCCAAATCATTCAAACACTGTTGAGCCTGCATGGATATATGCAAGAACACAAGGTGTAAACATTATGGCAAAAGCTGAATTATTTAAAAATCCAATTATTGCAAAAATATATAATTTTTTTGATGTATTTCCAATACATAGAGGTGAAAAAGATATAAAAAGCATAATGCATGCTATAAATCTTTTTGAAGGTGATGGAAAAAAGAAATTATTGATTTTCCCAGAAGGACATAGAATAAAAAGAAATGTGGAGCGTGGAGTTGGAAAAACTGGCCCAGCATTTATTGCAAATAAGGCAAATGTTCCAATTGTTCCTGTATATATATCAAAAAATGCAAAATTATTTTCTAAAGTCAAAATTATATATGGAAAACCTATATATGTTACTGATGAAATTGCTAAAGATAAAGAAAAATTAAAAGAATTTTCTATTAATTTGGTTGATATAATATATAATCTAAATGTAAACATTTAATTATAAAAAATACCTTTAAAACGTTATCTAAATTTGGATAATATTTTAAAGGTGTTTTTATTTTATTTGTAGATAAATTGAAAATGATCTGTGCAATGTGCTTCTGCTACTATTTCCTCATTTATATTGTTTTGTTTTTCAGTTAATGTTGAATCTTGATTAATGCAGTTAAATATTACAAAACTGGTGATAGAAATTAATATTGAAAGTGAAGAAATAAATATAGATATGAATATTGCTGGTGTCATTTTATCTTTTTTAGTCATGAATAAATTCCTCTTTTCTCTTTATTTTAATATAAACAAGATATAATGGATTAATGTTACAAAATTATTATAACACAATTTACATAAAAAAACAACTATTTGCAAATAATGTTGCATTCTGTCGAAATTCTAAAAACTATTTGACTAAAATATTTGATTGATATACAATTTATATTGTAACAATTTTGTATAATGATAAGTATAATTATTTATTACACTAAAGGAGGAACTGTATGAGCTACAAAGAAAATGTATTTGAGGATAAAAGTGAGATTACACTCATTGGACAAATAATGAGTGAACCTGAGCTTAGGTATGATGAAAAAGATAAATTTCATTATTATGAGTTCACATTTGATGTTTTTCGGAAGAGTCTTACAATTGATAAGCTACAAGTAAGGATAAAAGTTGATATTTTAAGAGAAATTAAACCTCGATTATTGGATAAATATATAATTGATGGTGAAATTAGAAGTGAGAACAAGTTTAATGGAAAAAAGAGGGTATTACTTATATATGTCTTCGCAAGTGAAGTTGAAGAATACATAGAGGAATCCTTTATCCCAAATACAATTGTTAATATGTTTACAAATTCAGGGGAAATATTTGGCACAACGGTAAAGCTTGGAGAATATAGAAAAACACCACTTGGAAGAGAAATTAGGGATGTTTTAGTAGCTGTAAATAGTATTTTGGGTTATTCGTACTATATACCCTGCATTATGTGGGGAAATCTAGCAAGGGATCCTTATGAATATTTTGAAGTAGGTAAACGGGTAAATTTTGATGGCAGGTTACAATCTAGAACTTATGACAAACAAATTGATGGCATGTTTCAAAAAATGACTGCTTATGAATTTTCTATAAAAGGAATTTTTGAACAATTATAATCTATAATAAAAATAGCAGAGAGACTTAGGATATTATGTATCTTAAGTTTCTTTTTTTATAAAATTAATATTATTTATAAACATAAGCATAATAATATAAAAATATATATGACAAATTTCTCTATTTTGGTTGACAAATTGATCATATTAGTGTAAAATATTATGAGATGTTATGTAATTATTGTATAGCCTAACTATCATATTATTTAGGTTATTTATTTTTTACATTAATTTTTACGTTTAATTTATAGGAAGGAAGATAAAAATGAAAAATTTAAGAAATGTAGCCATAATAGCTCACGTTGATCATGGTAAAACTACTTTAGTTGATGCACTACTTAGACAAAGTGGAACATTTAGAGAAAATGAACAAGTTGCAGAACGTGTTATGGACTCAAATGATATTGAAAAAGAAAGAGGAATAACAATATTATCTAAGAATACTGCTATACAGTATAAAGATATAAAAATAAATATAGTTGATACTCCAGGGCATGCTGATTTTGGTGGAGAAGTTGAAAGAGTATTAAAAATGGTAGATGGTGTTGTACTTTTAGTAGACGCTTTTGATGGACCAATGCCTCAAACAAGATTCGTTCTAAGCAAAGCTTTAGCTTTAGATTTAGTACCTATAGTTGTTGTAAATAAAATTGATAGACCAGGTGCAAGACCAGTTGAAGTTGTAGATGAAGTTTTAGAGCTTTTCATGGACTTAAATGCTAGTGATGAACAGCTTGATTTTAAAGTTGTTTATGCATCAGGAAAAAATGGATTTGCAAGATTATCACTTGAAGATGATAATAGTGATATGCAACCATTATTTGATACAATTATAAATACTGTTCCAGAACCTAAGGGTGATAAAGATGAACCTTTACAATTATTAGTTACAAATATTGACTCTGATGAATATACAGGAAGAGTTGGTATTGGTAGAATAACTAGAGGAACAATTAAAAATGCTCAACAAGTTGCACTTTGCAAAAAAGACGGTAGCATTCAAAATATAAAAATTGGAAAATTATTCACATACTCAGGTCTTAAAAGAGTAGAAGTTGAAGAAGCATATTGTGGTGATATTGTTGCAGTAAACGGTGTAGAAGGTATAAACATTGGTGAAACAATTGCAGACCCTAATAGCCCAGAACCAGTTGAATTTGTTGATATTGATGAACCAACTGTTTCTATGACATTTAGTGTAAACAATGGACCTTTTGCAGGTAAAGAAGGGAAATTAATTACTTCAAGACACATAAGAGATAGACTATATAAAGAGTTAGAAACTAATGTATCTTTAAGAGTTGAAGATACTGATACTGCTGATAGTTTTAAGGTATCAGGCAGAGGTGAATTACATCTTTCAATATTAATAGAAAATATGAGAAGAGAAGGATATGAATTATTAGTATCTCGTCCTACAGTTATATTTAAAACAGTTGATGGCGTTAAATGCGAACCGATGGAAAACTTAACAATAGATATACCAGAAGAATATGTTGGTGTTGTTATGGAAAAAATAGGTTACAGAAAAGGTGAAATGACTAACATGATGCCTTCAAATTCTCAAGTAGGATTTACAAGACTTGAATTTAAAATTCCAGCTCGTGGTCTTATAGGTTACAGAGGAGAATTCATGACTGATACAAAAGGAAATGGTATTATGAACCATAGCTTTGCAGGTTATGAAAAAGATAGAGGAGAAATTGTAACTCGTCAAAGAGGAGCAGTTATAGTATTTGAACAAGGTAAATCAACTACTTATGGACTTTTCCAAGCACAAGAAAGATCAGCTTTATTTATTGGCGCAGGTACAGAAGTTTATGTTGGTATGATTGTTGGAGAAAACTCTAGAAGTGAAGATTTAACAATTAACGTATGTAAAGAAAAACACTTAACAAATACAAGAGCATCTGGAAGTGACGATGCATTAAAACTTGTTCCACCTAAAAAACTTACATTGGAACAATCAATTGAATTTATTTCTGATGATGAACTTGTTGAAGTTACACCTATAAATATTAGACTTAGAAAAAGAACACTTGATCCAAGTCAAAGAAACAGAGAAAGCAGAAAATAATAATAAATTAAAATTCCTAGTTATATATAACTGGGAATTTTTTAATATTACTTGAAATTCAATATTGTTATTAGTGAGGTTGTAAAACAAAATATTAATTGTTATGTGTTTATATCAGTTAAAATAATAAATAATATTGTCTAATTTTAGCAAAAATATTGATACATTTATAAAATATTGATACAATAATATATTATAAATTCTTGTAAACCACTTTTTTAATTGAGAGGGAGGGATAATTATAAATGCCTTAGTGTATGGAAAATGGGATAAAAAAATAAGTGATATTTTTTCTGTATTCAATATTAATCCTAAGTTTTTAAAAGACATGTTGGTAATTAGAGTAAAAAAAAGTGATATTGAATATGATTTTCTAACATCAAAATTTGGTCTTAAGGCTATTTGTGAACATCTGCATTGTTCTATGTTTAAAGTAGAAATAAAACTAGTTACTGAGTCTGGTCTTGAATTAGTATATTATAATAATGATATGAAAGACGATGCTATTGATAGTAAAATATTAGATGGAATAAATAATAATTTTCTTTTAGATAAGATTAAAAAATTAGGTAAGTCTAATAGAAAAGCAACTCTTGAATGTAAAATATCATATTATAATTTCAAATTTAAAAATGTTGGGGAAATTTCTGCTTTTTCTAGAGTAAAAGGTAATTTATCCTATGGAATGCATGGAATAAATGGAAAAGGGGTAGAAAAGATATTTATTCCATCAATTGATACTAGTGAAACGAAGGTATTAGCTGAATTAGAAACGAGTGAGAAGATGTTTAAAAGCCCATTTTTGATTTCTTTTAGAAAAATATTATTTAAGATATTTCTTTTAAATTTAAATGAATATGTTAGCAGTAATGTATTTTTTGAAGAAGATAAAACTATTAAGATATCTTTTCGAAACAGTGTATTTTTTGAAATATTAAAGTCAATAAAAAAATTATCTAATATTCAAAGTGTTAAAATTTTAAAACAGATTTACCAATATAATGGAATACTACTTAGCGCATTACAAATAAACATATTTTGCAATGATTGTAATGGTGCTATATACGTTTTAGTAAATGAGTTTGAATCAAAAAATATGAAAGAATTTATTCATTATTTACGGAGAAATTTTAAACTTGAATATGATCAAGAACAAGAAATGATTTTTGATTTGAAATTTGATATATAAATGTAAATATTAATAATTGAAGATGGATATACTATGTAATATGGTGTATCTATCTTTTTTGACATATTACATCATATAAAATCAAAAAATAACTTTATATTCTCATTTTTGTTGCAATTTTTTTTTCTTTATTATATAATTTAAAAATAAATGATAATAATAATTGGAGGGGTTTGAGTTAATATGAAAAATACACTACATGGGATTTTTAAGGAAGCTAGAGCAAATTATGATATCATATATGATACATATAAGATATTAGAAAAAAGTACTGATTTAAAAATTCAAATACATTCAGCAGGTCAATGGCTACTTGATAATATGTATATTATTCAAGAAGCTTATCAAGAAATTAAATATTCTGAAGTTAATTTAAAAAATAAAAAACTACCAATAGTTAAGACATATGATGGAAAAAAATATATAAGTATATTTTATTTAGCATATGAATTAGTTGAAAATTATTCTGGTTATGTTGATCAAAATAATATATATGAATGCTTAAAAGAGCATCAAAAATTATCATATCTCACTTCTGAAGAGTTAAATTTGTTTATGATTATGCTAAAAATTGCTCTTCTTAAATTCATCGCAAGAATTGCTATGAATACAACAAATTCTCAATTAAAAAAGATTCAAGTCGAAAATATAATTTTAGGTGAATATGAAGATGAGAACATTATAAAAGAATTATATAAAGAACTTAAAAATTTTCGAGATTTTAGAGAATATATGCTTGATACAACTAAAATCAAAAGCACAAATACAGCTTTTGTAGAATATATGGCATATAGATTAAAAGAACTAGGAGTAAAAGGTGAGAAATACTTTAGTATACTATCAAAAGAAGCAGAGAAAATAGGCTTTACAATTGATGAAGCTATAGTAAAAGAACATATGGAAGTTGCTAAGACAACAGACTATATAGGTAAAGCAATACTTTCATATAAACAGTTACAAGGAATAAACTTTAGAGAAATTTTTGAAAAAGTAAATAAGGTTGATGAAGCCTTAAGAGATGACTATACAGATGAATTTAGAAAATGTGATTATAAAACTAAAAATAGATATAGAAATTATATAATTAAACTTGCTAAAAAATATAACTTTTCTGAAGTATATGTTGCAAGAAAAGCAGTTGATTGTTCTAAAAAATATAAAATGCATATAGGTTTTTTCTTGATAGGTGAAATGAGATACCTTTTAAAAAAGGAACTTGGAAAACCTTACATGCTTAATTTATTTGAAAATAAAGTAATTAATAAAATAAAACCTCAAATATATATAGTATCAATTTTAATCTTAGCATTGGAATTTACGGTAATAACTACTGCATATACAACATTGTTTACTGAAATTTGGCAGATAGTATTATCAATGATTTTCTTGTTCGTATTTTATGTAGAAGTTTTTGGAAAGATTATAAATTATGCAATAAGAAAATTCATGATTCCAGAAATTCTTCCACGATTTGATTTTGCTAAAACAATAGATGCTAAGTATCCTACATACGTAGTAATACCTACTATGATTACTTCAATAGAAAAGCTTGATGTAATGATAAAAAAGATGGAAGTAACTTATCTTGCAAATAGAACAGAAAACATGTATTATATGTTACTTGGTGATTGTATATCTAGTGATAAACAATTTTTGGACATTGATAATAAAATATTAAGCTATGCAAAAGAAAAACTTGATGAACTAAATAGTAAATATGAAGCCGATCATATATTATTTAACTTTATGTATAGAAAACGTGTTTATTCAAAAAGTGAAAATTGTTATATGGGCTGGGAAAGAAAAAGAGGAGCTCTTTTACAATTTAATAGGATAGTTCTTGGTGAAATAAAAGAAGAAGAGATAGATAAAATTGCGACAATTATTTATAAAGATGTGGTTAATGCTAAATATGCTATAACTATTGACGAAGACACTCAGTTATCACTTAACACTGCAAAAGATCTTGTATCAATAATTTCACATCCTCTAAATCAACCTATAGTTGATGAGAAAAAGGGAATTGTTGTTAAAGGATATGGATTAATTCAGCCATCTGTTGGTCTTGATATAGAAGCGGCTAATAAATCTATATTTTCAAAAATATTTGGCGGATTTGGTGGAATAGATATCTATACTACAGCTGTTTCTGATGTTTATCAAGATATTTTTGGCGAAGCAATATTTTGTGGTAAAGGAATATATGATATAAAATTATTTGAAGATCTTGTTTCAAAACAAATACCGGAGAATTTAGTATTAAGCCATGATTTACTTGAAGGCTCTATTATTAGAGCAGGCCTTGCTAGTGATATAGAATTACAAGATGGTTTCCCAAGTAGCTACATTGCATATATGAAAAGAAATCATAGGTGGTATAGAGGAGACGTACAAATAATTAGATGGCTAATTAGTCCTAGATCAAAATTAAATTTATTATCAAAATGGAAGATCTTTGATAATTTAAGGAGACCTACACTTGATGTATTTGCTATGCTTGCAATAGTGTTATCGTTATTTATATCAGCTAAATGTTTCTTTGCAGCAATTATTGTGACTTTTTTAGCTATAAACTTTGGAAGTATAATATCAATACTTGATACTCTTTTATTTGGAAGAGTTCGACATACTAAAGAATTGCAGTATATACCTATAATTCATGGAGTTCAAGCGGAACTTTTAACTATGTGTTTTAACTTTATAACAATGCCGTATAAGTTCTGCGTATGTGTTTCTGCATTTACTATTTCTTTATATAGAATGTTAATTACTAAAAAACATCTATTACAATGGACAACAGCTGAAGTCTTAGAAAAAAAGACAAAAGACAGCATTATATATTATTATAAAAATATGATTTCAAATCTCATCTTTGGATTATTGATAATTTGTATTCCTAGCGATTTTACATTTGTTAATATGAAAGCATATATTGAATTTAAAGATTTTATAGGGCTTTTCTTTATAATTGCACCTCTTGTTGCATATTTACTTGGAAAAGATCATTTACTTGGAAGAACAGCCATACTTGAAAAAGAGCAAGATGAAGAAATTATTGAAGTTGCAAAAAGAACATGGACATTTTTTGATACTGTAATGAGCCCAATTAATAATTACTTACCTACTGATAATTTTCAAGAAAATAGAAGATATAAACTTGCAAATAGAACATCTTCAACTAATATTGGATTTGGAGTACAATCAATAATTTGTGCTTATGATCTGAAATTTATAAATGAAGAGGAAGCTTTAAATAAATTACTTAATATTTTTAATACAATAGAAAAACTTGAAAAATGGAATGGTCATTTATATAATTGGTACAATATAAAAACATTAGAACCATTAAGGCCTAGATTTGTTTCAACAGTTGATAGCGGTAATTTTATTGCTTGTTTACTTGTTGCAAAAGAATTCCTATTATCGTTAAAAGATACTAGTATATACAGTCAAAGGGAACAAACTGAATATGATCCTAAAATAGATACATTATTAGATTCAATAGATAAAATACTAACTGAAACAAACTTTAAAGTATTATATGATACAACAAGAAACCTATTTTCAATTGGTTATGATCAGGAAAGTGGAAAATTGCTAGATAGTTATTATGATATGTTAATGTCTGAAAGTAGAATTACTAGTTTAGTTGCAATTGCTACAAGACAAATAACTTCCAAACATTGGTTTGCACTATCTAGAAACTTAATAAAAGTTGATGGATATAAAGGACTTATATCTTGGAGTGGTACCGCTTTTGAATACTTTATGCCAAATATATTCAACAAATCATACCCACACACTTTAATTGACCAATCTTTATTTTTTACTAAATATAGCCAAATAAAATATGCAAAAAGAAACAATGTGCCATGGGGAATATCAGAATCAGCATTTGCTGTTAAAGATAATGAACTTAATTATCAATATAGAGAATTTGGAATACCATGGCTTGGACTTAAGAGAGGACTTAACAATTATATGGTTGTATCTCCATACTCCTCTTTATTAATGATAGATTTTGCACCTCAAGAAGTATATGCAAACATTAAAAGGTTGAAAAAAATTGGAGCATATTCTTCATATGGTTTTTATGAATCAATAGACTTTACAAAACAACATATTGATAATAATACGAAATATGAAGTAGTAAAAACATATATGGCACATCATCAAGGAATGATTTTATCTTCTATAAATAACTATATAAACAATGGCGTTATTAAAGAAAGATTTCATTCAAATCCAGATATAAAAGCTGTAGAATTACTACTTAAGGAAAGAGAAAAGAATATTGAAAAAGTTCAAAAAAATAATGATGATCAATACACTAAATTTAAACCAAAAAATATTGAAAAATATACAACATTTATTAATTCAAGTATATTTGAAAGAAAAAATGAAGATGAAGTTGTTGAATTTAATGGTGAGTTAAATATTGCAATGTTAAAGGGTGCTGAACTTTCTTCAATCATTACAAATAATGGAGCTAACTTCTTAAGATTTAAAGATAAAATAGTAAACAAACAAAGATTTACAGATCTTTCTACTACAGGAAACTATATATATATTACTGATAAATCTACAGGAAGAACTGTTAATGCTACAAATTCAGATATATATTCTTTAAACAATAAGAATACTACTAAGACTGTATTTAATTCAATGCTAAATGCGGTAGAATATTATATTGAAGATGAAGATATTGAAACTACTACTACAGTATTCCTATCACCTGAATATAACGCTGAAATAAAGAAAGTTAGTATATATAATAATAGTTGTGAAAAAAGAGAAATATTGATAAATACATATATTGAACCATCTATGACAGATTATATGACTAATATTGTTCATCCTTCGTTTAATAATTTACAAATAGAAACATACTATGATAATGAACTTGATATATTAGTTGCTAGTAAAAGGAAAAAAAATGAAAACGATGCTGATCTTTATGTATATTCAAGATTAGTTGGAATTGATTTAGAAAAAGAAATGGAAACTGATAAAAATAAATTAATAAATACAACAACAGATTCATATGGTTCAGATGTTTCAAAATACCCACTATGGCCAGTTCTTTCATATAGAGCAAATATAATTTTAGACCCTCATGAAAGACAAGAATTCTATTGTATAACAGGTGTTGATGATAGTAAATATAGAATTTCAACTGCTGTAATTAATTTAGATATTAGAGGAATTGAAAATCAATTTAAACTTTCAAGAGAATTAAATAGTGTAGTCTCAAGGTACTTAAAACTTGAACCTGGTAGAGCCAATATATATAATAATATAATAAAAGAAATATTATTTAAAAGAAATATTCAAGATAGTGATAAATTCTGGAATTCAAATATAAATCAATCATTACTTTGGAAATATTCTATATCAGGAGATTTACCTATATTACTTGTTTATGTAAATAAAATTGAAAATGCTGGAATTGTAAATGAAACTATTGCCTTTATGGATTATGTAAAAAATAGAAGACTTGATATTGATATTATTTTACTAATTGATGAAAAAGATATAAAAAACGGACCAATATATAGATATATAAAAGAACGTTTGGATAGAGCAGTATTTATGGATTATTCAAGAGGAAATATATATTTATTAAATATTAGTTCATTAGATAAGAATGAAATAGAATTACTTTCGTTTTTATCTAGAAAGTATATACAAGATATAAGTGAATTCTTGTGTAATGATGTTGAAGTTGTGAAATCAGATAAAGAGGATTTTTCAGAAGAATATATTGAGGAGGATGTTGATGAAAATAAATAATGATAATTTAATTGCATTTAACACTTATGGTGGTTTCAGTCAAGATGGCGATGAATATCATATCTTAAATACAAAAACACCTCTTCCTTGGTGTAATGTTATTGCAAATGAAAACTTCGGTACTATAATTTCTAGTTATGGTACCGTATATACCTATTTTAAAAATAGCAGAGAGTATAAATTAACTGACTGGTGCAATGATTGGATTACTTTTGAACCAGGAGAAAAATTTACCGGTATATATGAAGAAAATTACAATTTGACATATGGATTTGGCTATGCTAAGTTAATTGAAGAAGATGAAAACTTTAATAAGACTATGGATATATTTGTACCAAAAGAAGATACAATAAAAATTCAAAAAATAACTATTGAAAATAAATATGATGAGGAAAGATGTTTTGAAATAGGATATACTCTTGATCCAGTACTTGGTGTTGCTAAAGATACAAATACAAATTATATACTTAATAGAGTAAGTAATGGTATACTAGAATTTAAAAATCCTTATAGCTTAGAATTTTCAGATTGTACTGCCTTTTTAATGTTAGTAAATGACAGTAATAATCCTTGCAAATATGAATTTGATACAGAAACTTATACAATGAAAATAAGTGGTAAGGTTAGCCCATCAGAAAGTATTTCTTTTGCAATTATACTTGGAGCTACAGATAAAGGTGAAGAGTATATAAGTTATATAAAAGATAAATATAATTCTATTGATGTAGTTGATAGTGAATTTGAGATTACAAAAGAATATTGGAAAAATATTGTAAAGAGGAATTTTAAAACTGGAACTGAGTATTTAGATATAATGGCAAATGGATGGCTGCTTTATCAAACTGTTGTATGTAGATTATATGCAAGATCAGGTTTTTATCAATCTGGTGGTGCAATAGGATTTAGAGATCAACTTCAAGACACACTTGCTCTTATATCTGGTATGCCTGAAAAAACAAGAAGTCAAATTATATTACATTCAAGTAAACAATTTGAAAAAGGTGACGTGCTTCATTGGTGGCATGATCATAATAGTGCTGGTATAAGAACATATTTTAGTGATGATTATCTATGGCTTCCATACGTATTATCAGAATATATAGAAAAGACAAAAGACTATTCAATTCTTGATATTAGAACTAAATATTTAGAAGATAAACCAATGAATGGTAGAAGAGAATATTATGATGTTTTTAAAAATATAGAAAAAGATGATAGTATTTATGACCACGCTAAGAAGACAATAATGTATGGTTTATCTAGAATAAATCCAACTAACGGATTACTTGAAATAGGTGATGGTGATTGGAATGATGGTTTTAGTAATATAAGAGGTGAATCTGTTTGGCTTACATTTTTTATGATGGATGTCTTAAAGAGATTTGCAAATGTAGCTAAAATAAAAAATGATGAAGAAATGATAAAATTATGTGAGAAACAAAGGCATATATTTAAACATAGTATAATTGATCATACTTGGGATGGTGACCATTTTGTTAGAGCATTTTTTGAAAATGGAGAAGTTTTAGGATCTAATAAAAATAAAGAGTGTAAAATTGATTTAATATCACAAGCTTGGGCAGTTATAGCGATGAAAGAATATCCAGATGTTCATGATGAATTAGAGCGAAGTTTAAAAAGTGCAGAAAAATATTTAGTTGATAAAAAGAATAAAATTGTAAAACTATTATATCCTGCCTTTGATAATCCTAAAAATAATCCAGGGTATATTAAAGCTTATGTTCCAGGAACAAGGGAAAATGGTGGTCAATATACTCACGCAGCTACATGGCTTGCAAAAGCATATTTTGAGATGGAAGATTATAAAAAGGGAACTGATATATTACAACTGATAAATCCAATATCTCATAGCGATAATAAAGAAATCGCAGATATATACATGGTTGAGCCATTTGTTGTTGCAGCGGATATATATTCTAATCCTAATCATATTGGTCGTGGTGGATGGACTTGGTATACAGGATCATCTGCTTGGATGTATAAAATAATAGAAGATTATTTAACAAATAAATAAAATTTTAAGAAAAGATATCAAATCTTATAGCGGTTTGATGTCTTTTTAAATTATATTTTTATAAAACCGGTTGAAAATTTATATATTTATGATATAATATAATGGTTAAAAGAACAATATAATATTATAATGGAGGATTAAAAAATGAATGTAAAGATTGAAAAACAAGAAAATTCTAAAGTTGTATTAGAATTTACAATGGAAAGCAAAGAATTTGATAAAGCTTTGGATAAATCGTTTGCAAAAAACGCAAAATATTTTAAGGTACAAGGATTTAGAAATGGTAAAGTGCCAAGAAATGTTGTTGAAAAAGTATATGGCGAAGGTGTTTTATATGAATCAGTTATAGAAGATGTAGTTGACGATGAATTTAGAAAAGCAGTTGAAGAGAACAACTTAGAAGTCGTTTCTAAACCAGAACTTGATGTAAAAGAAATTGGTAAAGGTAAAAATTTAGTATTTACAGTTACTGTATATGTAAAACCAGAAGCAAAAGTTTCAAAATATAAAGGTCTTGAAATAGAAAAAATTGATACTACAGTTAAAGCTGAAGATATTGATACTGCTATTGAACAAGATAGAGAAAAAAATGCAAGAATTGTTTCAGTTGAAGATAGAGATTTAAAAGAAAAAGATATATCAACAATTGATTTTGAAGGATTTGTTGATGGAGTTGCTTTCGAAGGCGGTAAAGGTGAAAACTTTGAACTTACAATAGGAAGTGGACAATTTATTCCCGGTTTTGAAGAACAATTAGTTGGTATGAAAATTGGAGAAGAAAAAGAAATTAGTGTTAAATTCCCAGAAGAATATCATAGTGCAGATCTTGCAGGAAAAGATTCAATATTTAAAGTAAAATTAATTAGCATTAAAGAAAAAGTTTTACCAGAATTGGATGATGAATTTGCAAAAGATGTTTCAGAATTTGAAACTTTAGCAGAATACAAAAAAAGTGTTGAAGAAAAAGTTAAACACGAAAGAGAACATCAAGCAGAACACGAAAAAGAACATAAAGCAACAGAAAAATTAGTTGAAAATACTGAAGTTGAAATACCTGAATCTATGGTGGTTGAAGAAACTTCTAGAATGTTAGAACAAATGGCACAAAATCTTGCTTACCAAGGTATGTCAATTGATATGTATTGCCAATATGTTGGAGCAACAAAGGATGAATTTCAAAAAACATTAGAGCCTGAAGCTATAAAAGATATAAAATTAAAACTTGCTCTTGATTTTGTTGCAAAAGCAGAAAATATAACTGCTGATGATTCTGAAATTGATGCAAAAATAGATGAATTATATGCAAATTATGCAAAAGACGGTTCAACAACTGATTTTAAATCAAATCCTAATGTAAGAAAATATGTTAAAGAAAGTTTAATTCAAGAAAAAGCAATAAATACAGTTGTAGAAAATACAATTGAAAAATAATATATAATTTTTATTATATATAAAGGAGGTTATTTTTATGATAAATAATAGTTTAGTACCAATGGTAATAGAACAAACTAGTAAAGGTGAACGCTCTTATGACATTTACTCAAGACTTTTAAAAGAAAGAATTATATTTCTTTCTGATGAAGTAAACGATGTTACAGCATCTTTAGTTATTGCGCAGCTTCTTTTCTTAGATGCTGAAGATCCAGGAAAAGATATATACCTATATATAAATAGTCCAGGTGGAAGTGTTAGTGCTGGATTTGGTATATTTGATACAATGCAATATATTAAATCTGATGTATGTACAATTTGTGTTGGAATGGCTGCTAGTATGGGAGCATTCCTACTTACAGCAGGTAAAAAAGGAAAGAGATATGCTCTACCTAATTCTACTGTAATGATACATCAACCATTAGGTGGTGCTCAAGGTCAAGCAAGTGATATAAAAATACATGCTGAACACATTATAAAGACTAGAGAAAAACTAAATACAATTTTAAGTGAAAGAACTGGAAAACCTTTAGAACAAGTTGAAAAAGATACAGATAGAGATAATTTTTTAACTGCTCAAGAAGCAAAGGAATATGGACTTGTTGATGAAATAATGTCTAATATAGATGAAATAACTAAGGGGAAATAATTAATGGCAAGAAAAGGCAAAGATGAAGAAAAAGAAAGATATGATAAATTTGTACATGATATGATATTCTGTTCTTTTTGTGGTAGACTAAGGCAAGAAGTAAATAAACTAATTGAAGGACCAGATGGCATATTTATATGTGATGAATGCGTTGAAGCATGTCATAAGATAATGCATGATGAAGATACAAGTTCTGTTAGTGCTGATACTAAAGAACGCGGCTCAAAAGAATTAATAGAATCAAGTGATCTACCAAATCCAGAATATATAAAAAGAATATTGGATGAATATGTTATTGGCCAAGATATGGCCAAAAAAGTATTATCTGTTGCAGTATATAATCATTACAAAAGAATTAAAAACATGGATAAAATAGATGATGTTGAAATTCAAAAAAGTAATATATTATTACTTGGACCAACAGGATGCGGAAAGACTCTACTTGCTCAAACTCTCGCTAAGATACTTCATGTACCTTTTGCTATAGCTGATGCGACAACACTAACAGAAGCTGGTTATGTTGGAGAAGATGTTGAAAATATTCTACTTAGACTTATTCAGGCAGCTGATTTTGATATTGCAAAAGCTGAAAAAGGAATCATATATATAGATGAACTTGATAAAATATCAAGAAAATCTGAAAACCCATCTATAACAAGAGATGTAAGTGGTGAGGGAGTTCAGCAAGCATTACTTAAAATTATTGAAGGAACTGTTGCTAATGTACCTCCTCAAGGTGGTAGAAAACATCCTCAACAAGAATTTTTAAAGATTGATACTTCAAATATATTATTTATATGTGGTGGTGCTTTTGATGGCTTAGAAAAAATCATTCAAAGTAGAATGGAAACAAAGACAATGGGCTTTGGAGCAACAATTGAATCTAAAAAAGATATTGATGTTGGTAAAATATTTTCTAATGTACAACCTCATGATATTGTAAAGTATGGTTTAATTCCTGAGTTAGTTGGTCGTTTACCTGTTATAACTAGTTTAGAACAATTATCTAAAGAAGCCTTTCTTGATATTTTAACTAAACCTAAAAATGCTTTAGTTAAACAATATAAAAAGCTGTTTAAGATGGATGATGTTAAACTAGAAATTGAAAAGAATGCTTTAGATGAAATAGTTAATCTTGCAATAGAAAGAAAAACTGGCGCAAGAGGCCTTAGAGCAATACTTGAAAATATAATGATGGAAGCAATGTATGAAGTGCCATCAAACAAAGAAATCACTAAATGTATTATAACAAGAGGTGTAGTTCAAAGTAAAGAAAAACCTTATTATGAATACAAGAAGTAAATATTAAAAAGTGTATAAAAAAGGAGCAAGTATAAAAATATTATACCTGTTCCTTTTTGCTAATTAAAAATATATTACCTCTCTTTTTTTGCTGACAAACAAATGTTTATAGATTATAATATAAATTATAAATAACGTTTGTAAGGAGGAATTAATTAATGAAAGAAAGACACATGGTTAAGGTTGCTGTATTTTTATTCTTGACAAAAATAGGTGAAAATGGTAAAAAGCAAATATTATTACAGAAAAGAATAAATACTGGATATATGGATGAAATGTATGATACTTGTGCAAGTGGACATTTGGATCCAAACGAATCAATTGTTGAAGCTATAATAAGAGAAGCAAAAGAAGAAGTGAATATTGAAATAGCACCAGATGATATTAGCCTTGCTGTAACTTATCATGCAAGCGAGAAAGAAAATGGTATTGAATATTTAAGATTTTATTTTAATTTGAACCATGATTATAACGGTAAAATTGAAATTGGTGAACCTGAAAAATGCAGCGAATTATTATGGTCAGATATTGACAACTTACCAGAAAATACAATATGGCATTTAAAGAAAGCAATTGATGCATATTTAAAGAAGTTGCCTTATATTCAAGATAACTTCTAACCTAAGGCAAATAAACTAAAAATTAGAATTAAAATAGACCTCTAATTGTAATTATTAGAGGTCTATCTTTATAAAAGTAAATATAATATATTAATATAATTTGATTCGTTAATTCAATTATGGTATAATATTTTTAAGGAGTTGATATATTTTGTTTTATTACTTACAAAGATCTAATAATTACTTATCAATATTCAATGAATTAAATTTATATAAATTAATAGAGAAAAAATCAGTATTTACGTCATATATATATTCAATTTCAAATAAAAACGAGGCAGAAGAATATATAAAATATATAAGAAATGAGAATAAAGATGCACGTCATGTTGTATATATTTATTCATATTTTGAGAATGGAATATGCAATATACGCTCTGATGATGATGGTGAACCACAAGGTACAGGAACAAAAGCAATTTATGAGCTGTTAGATAAAGAACATATAACTAATGTATGTATCATAATAGTAAGATATTTTGGAGGCATATTATTAGGTGCTGGACCACTTTCAAGGGCTTATCTAAATTCAGCACGAGGTGCCATAGATGGTTGTGTAAAAAAAGAGTTATATAATTATGTAGATTTTGAATTTTTATTTGAATATAACTTGTACGATATACTGAAAAATAAACTTTTAGAGTTTATCAATGATAATATAGTAAAAGTAGAAGAGGAGCAGTTTAAAGATAAAATATATTTAAAGGTAAAAATAGTAGATAACAGATATGAAGAAATTAAAAATATTATTTATAACATTATAAGATAAAAAAAGAACATTTTTTCTTTTTTTATCTTTTTTCTATTGACAAACGTTTGTTTATGTATTATAATTAAATCATAAAGAACATATGTTCAGAGGTGGTTTATATGAAAAAGACTAATAAAAAGATACAAAAGAAAATTAGATTAAATAATATAATAGCAATACTATTCATATTTGGAATATTTGGTGTATTTACACAATTTGTAGATGGCAAGCAAGAAGTTGCAACTACTGAATACCAAGTTCAAGAAAGTGATACACTTTGGAATATAGCAGGAAAAATATGTAATGATAATACTACTCAAAATTTGAATAGACAAAATTTAATTATTGAGATAAAAAATATAAATAATTTAACAGAAAGTGATATTTATTCTGGCCAAGTTATAAAATTGCCAATATATTAAGAAAACTCCCCTATGGGGAGTTTATGTCTTTATTATAGATTATTTAATGGATTACTTTCAAGAGCTGATTTTACTTGTTCACTATCAATATGAGTATATATCTCTGTAGTAGATATGCTTTCATGACCAAGTATTTGTTGTAATGACCTTATATCAACTCCACCATATTTATGCATTAGGGTAGCAGCCGTGTGCCTTAATTTATGTGGCGAATATTTCTTTGGATCAAGCCCTGCTGTTGTTATATATTTCTTTACAAGCATTTCAACAGTTCTTCTACTTATTCTAGTACCACGTTCACTTATAAATAGAGCATCACGATCTTTTAAGTTATCTTTTGGGCGTACTGCAATATACTCTGAAACAGCCTTTTGACATGCGTTATTTAAGTATACAGAACGTTCTTTATTGCCTTTACCGATTACATTTAATACATTGTCACGTATATCATGCATATTTATATTTATAAGCTCAGAAAGTCTTAAACCACAATTTAAAAATAAAGTTATTATACAAAAATCTCTTTTTTCAAATTTTCCATCGATAGAGTGGAGGAGTGCTATACTTTCATCAAGGCTTAAATATTTAGGTAATCTTTTAGGTAATTTTGGAGTTTCAAGTTCAACTGCAGGATTTTTATCTAAAACTTTTTTCTTATGAGCTAAATAATTAAAAAAAGATTTTAAAGTTGCAACTTTTCTAGCACGTGTTGTAGGTTTGTCTGAACGACTAACTGATAAATAATTTAAATATGAATACAAATCTTCAAGTTTAATTTTTTTTATAAAATCCAAATCTAAATCCTTAATATTTTTATTTGATATAATTTCATCATTTATATTTTTAAATGAAATTTTATCATTAATAATTATTGATAAAAATTTTAAGGAATCTCTAAGATCATAATAGTATTCTTTTACTGTATTTTTCGATCTATTTTTGATTCCTATCATATAATCTATGAATTCATTTACAATTAATGGTATATCGTCATACATATAAAAAACCTCCAGAAAACGACGTCCATATTTCGATTTTAAGGCATTTTTATTTACTGGGTAGTATAACTTAGTATCTGTAAAAAAGCTTAAATTTAAAATATAGGAAATAAGCATATTTATATTTGTGAAACTTGAAATTACATGATATAATAATAAAAGTTTATTTGGAAAGTATATAAATATCTAATGTAGTTCATCATATATAATATAGTATCATAATATAAATATTAAGTCAATAATTCCTCACCTTATTTTCACAAAATTATTATTTTGCGCAATGATGTCAAAATAAATATAAAGCTATTTTAAAGCCTACTCTTACATATAAATAATATTTTTATTATAACAATTAAAAATAATCCATATAAACTTATTGAATTTATACAATTACATATTACACTACTTTTTTATTTTTGTCAACATTATTTTTCAAAAATCTAAATTTATTTATAAAATAATTAAATTTATCATTTTCATTAATATTAATTATTTTATTAATTTGATTTAAATATCTAGATTTATCTTTAAGTATATCAAAATCTTTTTCACTTGATAATAAATAATCTCTTTGACCTTTAAAATAAATTTCATCTTCTATATTGTAAATTACTCTATTATAATATAAACCTATTCTATGTTGTAAACTTCTAATATTATTATAATCTTCTGCATAATTATTAAAATTAAAGAAACGTTTTAATATACTTTTTTCTTCTCTATCATGCCATTCTATAAAATGAAGTGCAATATTAAGGGAGTTTAAAATATAGATAATATCTCTTTCTGTATACTCCATTTTTACTCCTTTCACATATATTATGTAAACATTATAACATATATTTATTATTATGTCAACATATATATTATTTTACGCAACACGAGTTTACCACACCACGTTAATTAATATTAACTATAAATGGTGTGGAAAATCGCTCTCACTGCTGTTCGTGCTGATATTAGTACAACTAAATATAAAATATATTTGTATGTTTTTATTACAAATATTTGCATATTTTTTAACTTTAATATATAATTAATAAAGGTGATTTAATGCAATATTTAATAATAATTATAGTACTTTATATAATATATAGATTAGTTGAAAATTATATTTATGATAGATTGAATACTAATAATAGTAACGATAACATTTATAGCTTTAATGGAAAATTAAATGAAAAGATACTAACAAATCATGAATTGAATTTTTATAAAGCTTTGAAAGAAAATATTAATATAAATGAATATAATATATTTGTAAAAATAAGACTAGCAGATATATTTAAAGCAAAAGATTTTAATAATTTCAATAAAATAAAATCAAAACATATAGATTTTGTAATAACTAATAATGAAAGTACTCCTCTACTTTTTATTGAATTAGATGACTATACTCATAATTATAAGAAAAATAAAGATAATGATAATAAAAAAAATAAAATATTTGATGATTGTAATGTCAAATTAATTAGAGTAAAATCAAATAATATTAATGATAAGATTATAGAAATTCAAGATATTTTAAAAGATGGCCGTAATTAGAAATTACAGCCACCTTTTTTAATCATTAAAATACTTTGAATCTTCAATATTTTTTAAAATTCTATCTCTTATTTTTTTCCTAAATAAGATTTTATTTATTAAATTTGAAACATTATTATATATTTTTTTTAGAAAAATTTTGAATTTATATTTCAAAGTAATAGAATTATTTATATCTACAGACCACTTTAAAAATTGCTTATCTTTTAACACTGGTCTTTCAAAACTATTGAAATATTTCCATGTTTTAAATATAGGTACATATTTCCAAAATAAAAAGTTATTTTCTTGTTCATAAATAATTTGCCATTTACCATTTATTATTTCAGTACTAACATAAACTGGAACTAAAGCAGAAATTTTTCCAAATGTAAAAGGAATTTTCACAACTTTATACCAAAATTGACTGAGTCTTCTGAAAGTTAAATCTATATCTTCACCTTGGCTAAATATATAAACATTAACTCTAAAATGCCTATGTAACTTAAAAAATGTTATAATATCTTTACTTAATTTCTCCCAATTTCTATTGTTAAATTCTATACCAGCCTCATCTATTATAAATGTACAATCTTCATTTTCTTTATTAAGATTATAGTGCATTAAATCCGAGAAATCTAACATATACGCACCATATAATGAAACATTTGAGAAAACTTTTTCATTTCTCTTTAAACAGTCTAATACCAGCCATTGGGCTACAGAAGTTTTACCACTTCCAGGACTACCAACAAAACAAGTTATTCTGTAATCATTACTTAAATTTTCTTTCATACATATCACCAAAAAATAAAAAACCCTACTTTTAATGTAGGGAAAAACCTTAAGCGGCTCTTTTTCTTCTTCCACCACCTCTTTTTACAAGTTTAATTGCACTATAAACAAGTCCAGAAGCAATAGGTAATAAAACAATAAATAATAACAACGGATTACCAACAACAAATGTTAATATATCACCAAACCATCCTACAATACCTGTTACAATAGAACCTATAGTTGTTATTATAGTTGCAATAGTTAAACCACCTTCCATATATTTTCACCCCCTTTCAATAATAATTATTTATTTAATCCTTAGTATGTTTTTTTCCAATATGACTACTAAAGAAACTAAATACATAAGTAACAACAAGCATTGAAATAGGTAAAAATACAGTTATAGCCATAAGTGGATTGTCACCTATAAAGCCTAAGATAGTTGTAAACCATCCGAGTAAAGCAGCTAAAATTGTCGTTATATCTGACACTATACTTTCCATAAACTCACCTCAATTCAGTTTAAAAACATTGTATATATATGTACTAAAGTATCAACAACAAATTTACAAATAAGAAACAAAAATAAACTTCCAAATATATATGGTAAAAATTCATATCCAATTGGAGGATAACCAATAAGTTGTATCCAAGCATCTGTTAACATATATTACAACACCTACTTTCTAAAAAAATTAAATTTTATATCTCTACAAATTATATAAATAAATTGTAATATTAAAATTGCAAAGATTTTTTCTAATATTAAATATTCCATATTAATCACTCTTCCCTGTTAATACTTTATAAAAATGATATAGAGCTGACAATATTATCAAAGACATAAATATTTTACCTAACTCAACATCATAAATCCTTATATTGAAAAAAAAGTTAAATATAGTTTTAAACCAAACAAATATACTTTCAATATAAAACATTATTTTTTACCTCCAAAAAGAATTGCAATCATAGAAACTATCATACCTGCGAATATCAATTGTGGAATTGGACTAGGAAATACTTCAAATGCAGATTTAAATAAATTCCCTAATGAAGTAATCTTACTAACAATACCTAATATAAAACTAATTAATAAATTTAAAAGCCAAACTATAACATCATATAGCCAAACTATATAATCAATTGGGTTTATACTGCTAGGAAATTCTGGAAAATCCCCTACATCTACATCACTATCATTTGAACCTATTCCCCCTACTGTACCATCAGCATTTATTATAATGGTATAAGTAGTATCATGAACAGCTTCTCCACTTTGATTTCTAATTTGAAAATGAAGTGTAAATCTTTTACCTGCTGAACTTGTAATTTGAAATTGTACATTATTTTGAACTTGTACAAAATCAGCATATTGTTGTTCTTGTATATCAGATAAGCCCTCTATAGCTCGAACAAATATAGTATTTGTATTTTGATTATAATTAAGTTTAGGGGTTATATAAACAGTACCATTATAAGAGCTATAATCAATAGTAAATTGGTCTGAAAAACCATTACCTAATTTATCAACAACATAAACCATTGACTGAGTAACATCACCACTAGCATTATATAATTTAAAATAATAACTCCCATTAGTAGTAGTTGATAAAACATTACTTTGAGCTATACCACTTGTTGTGGTTAATACTAATTGTGTAGGATTACTAAAATTTTCACTTGTAGAATAATATAAAGAGTAACCATCAATATAATTGTTTATAAAACCAACAAATTCATGTTTAGTAAAATCACTATTATATGAACCACTTACACCTAGCAATGGACTTATATCAAAAGGTGATCTTACATTGGTTTGCATTAATGGTTTATAATATCCATAAGTAGTTGAAGAACTATAACTTTGTGTAATAGATATATCATAATTAGACCAGTACCAATAACGTCCATCATTCATAGTCATATAGAGCCAATTTGCAGAAGAACCACCCCAAGTATCCGAAGTAAAATTTAAATTATTATTAACTTTAGTTACTTTAACCGAAAGTGCAGAACCATAAGTAAAATAACTACTACCTGGATTACTAAATACATATCTATAATATTGCGATGTGTTTTGTTCTGAAAATATAAATCTATAATAATCAAAACTACCATCAGATTTTAAATGTAATATAATCTGAACATATTTATATTTACTAAGATTATAAGGCATTGAAGATATATCAAAGTTAAATTGACCTGCTTCCGTTGTATTTGGAACTGTTAATGTAGATATATCACCATTAGTTGTAGTTAAACTTTGATATAAATAGTCTGAACTTCTAAAAGTACCACTAACAGCTTGTACACTATTATCTTTTATAAATATTAAACCTACTGCTATAACCAAACTAAGTAATATTTTTTTCATATAACCTCTCACCTTTCTCTTTTTCATTAAGTATAAATAATAAGTATGACATAGGTCTAGCAAAAAAAATGTAAACTCCAAAATAAAATAATAATAATAAAGATGAAACTGCAAACTTATCGAATCTATTGAAAACATCCATATATTCAAATAAAATACGAATAAAGCTAGCACCAAAAGTCAAATATACCATTTCAATAAAATAATATTTAAATTTTTTCATATAATCACCTTTTTCCATATTTTTTTAAATCATTTCTTTCACTTTCAATTTCATGTTGTTTGCTTAAGTTATTATTTTCATAACGTAAATTGATTAAAGAAAAAATGAAATAAAGTATAAGTCCAAAGATAAGTACAAAGCAAAACATAGACATACAAGACAAAGCAATAAAAACATCAGTATTTTTTAATAATTCAATCATATACCATCACCTACTTTATAAAACTTTCAAATATAAAGTTTAAATTTAATAAATTACTTAATAAATAACCAACTATAAGACCTAATATAAAATTTACTGTACTATTTTTCATATATTATACCTCATTTCCATTACCTCTAATAACTAAAGTAATTTGATGTTCATTTGTATATTTTAAATTCAAAGTATTATAATCTTTTAATAAGTTTTCATACATTTCTTTGTAATCATCATTACTTACGTTATCACATACACTGTTAAAATAACTAAACTTTAAATCATTAAATTTTTTCTTTAATATTTTATTTTTTTCTTTTTCTTGAAAATATAGATTTTTATATCTATTCATTTACAATCAGCTCCCCATATATATTTTTTTCTTTTTTCAGAATATATTTTAATATCAAACACTTATAATCTTTATCGAATATATAAGATAATTTTTTACTTTTACATTTGTCGATGTAAATACATTTAGAACAATTAAAACTAATAATTTAAACCACTTCCTTTGATAAAAAAGGATTGAAATCAAGTAACTCATTATATTCATAAACTAATACAGCAGTTTGAGAAAAGTCAATTCCTGCATTTTTTAGTTCCTTAATTTTTCTATAAAATGTACTTTCTGGTGTATTTGCTAAAATGGTCTTATAACCATCAACTAAAATATTCAAATAAAAAGAATATAATACACTTGCTTTTGTACTCTTATACATAGAATATAATCTCTCTCTTACTTCATTTTTTTCCCTAACTTTTTTTAAGTTAGTGTTATCAAATTTTAATATTTTCATAAATTCCTCACACCAAATTTTTTCAAATTCTTCATACTTAAGAGAATCAACTCTTATAAACTTTTTATCATTAAAGATACTTCTTAACTTTTTCTTTTTTATTTCTAATTCAAATCTAATATAACCAAATATTTTATTTTCAAAATTAACACAATCAAAGTTGTTAAAGTTTTTCAATTTTTTTCTATCATTTTTTATAAACTCTAATAGTTTATTATATATTTTTAAAGTAGTAGTCTGACCAGTTATATATACACATTCATTCTCATAGAATTTTAAATTTCTTCTAGGATAATTTAACAATCTAAAATTATTTATATAACCTGTAACAGATATCTGATTTTGTAAATCGTAATTCTTTGTTATATCTATACGTTGTAGAAACCAATGTTTTAATTTAGGAAGTTTTATATTGTAACCATTTTCAGTAAATTTTATTAAACCTAAAACAATTGATTGAATATTATAAAATCCATCATATGCATTATGGCCTTTTACAATCTTGTGATAACTTCCCTCAACTTCTAGAACATAACCTTTAAATCTATATTTATCACCATCATCTACCCTAACACTTAGACTACTATCAAAACTCCCTTTTAAACTATCATTAACTATTTCGTAATATATTTCTTGTTTATCAATATTAAAGCTTGTCTTTATAATAGATTTGCTCTTAATTGTTAAATAAGTTTCTTCATCAATATGTGTAATAATTTTTATAGTATCTATCATGTTTTTATACCTACTTTTTTATAATTAACTCTCATAGATGAGAGTCAGGACGGGTGTTACTAAACCCGTCATGAAATTTATAGCATAAAATAATCAAGGTTATTATTTCTAGCGGTAACTTTAATTATGAAATGTTCAACTTGATTTTCTTCTAAAATAGAATACTTACCAAAATCATAACAATTAACATTAATTAACACATTATTCTTCTTATCATATAATGATAGCTTACAATACTGTTTTATTTCACCAGTTTCCTTATTTGGTTTTGTTTCAGCAATCTGCTTACTTAAAATACGTAAATCATTTTCATAAATTATAGAATTATTCATTTTAATACTCTCCCATCTGCTTTTAAAAAGCAAAAAAATAACTTGTATAAGCACTATTTTTCAATAATGTTTATACAAATTATCTGATAATTATTTATAATATTTATGGTTATTTATTTATGTAAAATTCAGTACCTTTTTAACCCTAGATTTCGATATACTTATTATTTTGCGCAACCATAATAAAATAGATATAGGCTTCTTTAATTCTTTCACCTTTATCTCTTTTTAAATTGCATTATATATTTTTTGCAAAAGATTATTCTTCACTCTCATCTTAAAATATTATATAAAATTTATTTCTAATAAATATAAGTATTATATAAAAAAATTAGTTATGAATTTTATTTACATAACTAATTTTTAGAAATTTTATTATTATACATTTAAATTACTTAAATACTCTAAAACTTTTTCTTTCGTTTTTTCAGTATCTTTTAATGCTCCAATAACATCAAATTCACCAATAAACTCATTTCCTGGTAATGCATCTTTCATATCTTTTAAAGTGTCTTTTTTACCTCCATCATGTTGGCAAAATACTACTACCTTTTTGTTATTAAACTTATATTTTTTGAAAAATGTTCTTATTGGTGGACAATAAGTAAATGCCCATACTGGAGTACCAATGAAAATGATATCATAATTTTCTGGATTAAAATTAGCAATCTCTTCTATTTCTGGAGTCTCCTTCATCATTACTTGTTTTCCTCCCCATAAAAATTTAGAAAAACTATTTTTATTAATATTATTTTTTATTGGTTTGATCTCAAAAATGTCAGCATTCAATTTATCTTTTACTATTTCAGATACATACTTTGTATTTCCTTCAAGTGAATAATATACAACTGCTATTTTCATAATTTACCTCCTCATATATTTTTTTACAGGTATATTCTAGCATATAAATATTAAATATACAATATATGTGACATATAATTCAAATTTAGACAAAAAAAGATGCCCCTACATTTCTATAGAGGCGATCATAAGAGGTTGATATATGAAAACTAAGGTTTTTCCCTAGTTCGGCATGCTATAATATTTTACTTTGACCAAATTCCTTTTGAATTTGATTTTGCAAATAATTGACCTTCTAGTAATTGATCTAATAAACTTGTATTTGTTCTTTCAACTTTAAGTATTGCTAATCCATCATTTAATAATTTTTTATTATATAATTCATCATTAATATATACATATGCATATATTTGTGAATCTTTAACTTTTAATTTATCAAATGATATATATATTGTTTTTCCTTTTAAATCATTTTCAATAACTTGTTGTATATTTGAATTTGATTTAGTATAATCAATACCTATTAAATTTACTTGATATAAAGTATTATTGTCTTTAATTACTATTTTTAAATCTGAAGTAATAGAATCTACAGTACAAGGCCCATACTTTTGTAAGTTACTCAACGAATTCATATTCTCAGATATGTTTTCACTAAGTTTTACTTCAACTATAGTATTTTCTTCCTTTAAACTATTTGTCTCTTCTGTTTTTTCTTCATTTTTAGTTTGAGTATCTGTTTGATTAGTATTTTGATCAACTATATTGTTATTACTAGCTACTAGTTCTCCTTTAGAAAAGATGTTTATATTAGTAGATGAACAATAAATGTATATTCCACTTATTATAAGTACAATTGAAAATACTATTAACATTACTTTTGGACCATATTGTCTTATGTAAAAGTTAGACTTATTATCATAATACATAATATATACACCTCCTATCCTTTAACTATTCGCTACATAAACTATTATAACATTATTTTTATGTAAAGTCAATATTATATTATTTTTTTGTTACAATTTTATGTAATTTATATATCAGCATTATGCCATACATTCTGTACATCATCATTTTCTTCTAATTTATCAAGAAATACTTGTAACTTTTCTTCTTCGTCATCAGTTATTTCTTTTTTTATAGTTGCAATCATTTTAATTTCATTTTCTATCATCTTGTAACCACTTGCCTCAATAAAATCTCTAAGACTTGAAAAATTTTCTGGTTTAGAAAAAATTTCAATATATTCTGTATCAGAAATTATATCTTCAGCACCATTTTCTAATGCTTCAAGCATTAATGAATCTTCATCAACCGAAGAATCGTTTTCTATTAAAATATATCCTTTTTTTTCAAACATATAACTTACAGATCCTGTTTGACCCATAGTACCACCAGATTTTGTGAAAATTGATCTAATATCTGCAGCACTACGATTTTTGTTATCTGTCATTGATTCAATTATTACAGAAATTCCGCAAGGTCCAAAACCTTCATATACTATTTCTTCATAGTTTTGTGAATTTCCATCACCTAATGCTTTTTGTATGCATCTGTTTATATTATCACTAGGCATATTTTCTGATTTAGCCTTAGAAATAACATCTTTTAACTTCGCATTAATTGCAGGATCACCACTACCACCTATTTTAACTGCAACAGTAATTTCTTTTCCTAGCTTAGAAAATATATTAGCTTTTTTAGAATCTGTTGCTTCTTTTTTTCTTTTTATGTTTGCCCATTTTGAATGTCCACTCATAATTATCCCCCCTAAAATACACATAATATTATATCACGTAATGTGCATATTTGTCTAGCCTATAAAAACAAAAAATAAGCATGTATTATATAAAAATAATATATGCTTATTAAAATATTAATATTACTTGTACAATAATTTGTACATTTTATATGCAGATACTACTTTTTCTAAATATTTTTTTGTTTGATTAAAAGGAATTTCTTGCACATTTTTGTATCTATCCAAATCCTTAGTTATTATTCCTTTATTAATCCAACTATCTACATTCCCAAGGCCAGCATTATATGCACAAATTGCAACATAATAGTTTCCGTCATATTTTTTTATTAAATTTGAAAAATATTTACATCCAATTGAAATATTTACATCTGGAATGAATATTTCTGAATCTATGTCTTCAGTGGAATTAGTATATTCATTTACTTGTGCAGCAGTAGAATCCATTATTTGCATTAGACCTTTAGCATCTTTATTCGATACAGCATACTCATTAAATCCACTTTCGACTTTTATAATTGATAATACTAAATATGGATCAATATTATTCTTTTTAGCTTCTTCTTCAATTATATCGAAATATTTAATTGGATATATAAATTTCTTTAGAAAATAAAAAAGTATAACTAATAAAATGGCTAATATTAGTAATATTTTAAATGTTTTTACAAAAAAGTTATTATTTTTTCTCTTGGTACTTATTATTCTCATTAAACACACCCTTTACTTGGCCTCATACCAGCTTTTTCCTATGTTCATATCTATATCTAAAGGTACTTTTAGTTTAACTACCTGTTCCATAGACTCTTTCATTATTTCTTTTACAATTTCAATTTCATCTTTACTCGCTTCAACAATTAATTCATCATGTACTTGCATTATTAACTTAGATTTTAAATTATTTTTTTTGAATTTTAAATATATAGTATTCATTGCTAGTTTTATTATATCAGCTGCAGTACCTTGAATAGGCGTATTCATTGCAATACGTTCACCAAATTGAATTATATTTTTATTTTTTTGTTTTAATTCTGGTATATATCTTCTTCTACCAAATATTGTAGAAACAAATCCATTTTCTTTTGCATTTTCTACAATTTCATCCATAAATCTTTTAATACCATTATATTTAGTCAAATAATTATTTATGTATGTACCAGCTTCAGATCTTGTTATTGATATATTTTTAGCAAGTCCAAACTCACTTATTCCGTATACTATGCCAAAGTTTACAGCTTTTGCATTTGATCTCATTGTAGGAGTGACTTCCTCAAGAGGCACATTAAATACTTGTGAAGCAGTTACTTTATGTATATCTATATTATTATTAAATGCATCAATCATAGTTGTGTCTTCAGATATACTTGCAAGAACTCTTAGCTCAATTTGGCTATAGTCAGCATCAATTATTACATTAGAATTTTCTGCAACAAAAAAGCTTCTTATTTTCTTTCCAAGTTCAAGTCTAACAGGAATATTTTGTAAATTTGGTTCAACACTGCTTAGTCTTCCTGTTGAAGCTACAGTTTGCATAAACGTAGTATGTATTCTTCCATCTTCTGCAATCTTTCCTCTTAATCCATCTACATAAGTCGTTTTTAACTTCATAATCTGTCTATATTCTAAAATATTAGATATAATTGGATGCTTACCCTCTAACTCTTCTAAAACATCTTTATTAGTTGAAAATCCTGTTTTATTTTTCTTAACTGTTGGAAGATTTAATTTTTGAAATAATATACGAGATAATTGTTGTGTTGAATTAATATTAAATACTTCATCAGCAATTTTATATATTTCTTCTTCTAATATCTTTATATTAGCAGTTATCTCTTCATCAAACTTATTAAGATTATCTATATCAATATACATTCCAGCATATTCCATGTATGCTAAAGTTTCAACAAGTGGCATTTCAATATTATTAAATAAATCTAACATTCCAAGAACCTTTAGATTTTTTATTATAACATCATGAGATAAATAAATTGATTTTAGATATAACGCTAAGTTCTTCTCTTCTACTTCAGTTAATAGTTTATTAGTATCACTTATTGTTTCATCTTGATTATCAAATAATGATAATTGCTTTTCATTTTTTTCTTTATCATCTAAAATAAATTTTTCATTAAATAATTCTTCTAATGTGTCATCTATTTTATATGTTGATTTATTTGAGTTCATTAAATAATCAGCAATCATTAAATCATAATTAAAATTGATTAAATTAGAAACTTTATTATAAAAGAAATATAATATGTCTTGTTTAATATTAAAGCCTAATTTTGTACAATTTGCTCTTGAGAATATGTTTAATATCTCTATTAAGCTTTCTTTATTTAAATTATTAATATCAAATACATATATAGTATCTGTATTATTGTATATTGCAAATATATTTTTTGATTTTATAAAATCCTGTTTTACAAATCCATCTTTTTCAGTTAAATTTAATATATATGAAACTTTATCAGTATTTAAAATAGATTCTAAATCATTAATATTTTTATTAAAATTATTATCATTAATATACTCTATTTTAATATCATCTAAAGATATTTTCATTACATTACTAGAGCTAGCATCATTATTGTTAATATATTTTGATGAATCAAAAGTATCTGCTATATCACTAAAGTCATATTTTGAAAGGAATTTATTAAATTCTAATCTCTTAAATAAATTAAATACTTTTTCTTTATCAATGTCTGACTTCTTACAGCCTTCATAATCTAAATCAATAGGTACATTTATTTCAATGGTAGCGAGTGTTTTGCTTGTATATGCCATATCTTTATCTAATACGAGTTTTTCTTTAATTTTATCTGATGCATCGAGGTTATCAATATTTTCATATATATTATCTAATGTCTCATATTTATCAATAAGTGCATATGCTGTTTTTTCTCCTATTCCTTTTACACCAGGAATATTATCTGATGTGTCTCCCATTAATGCTTTTATATGTATAACTTGAAATGGTTTTATATTCAGTTTTTCTAACAATACTTCTGGAGTATATGTAGTATATTCTGTCTTCCCCATCTTAGTTATAGGTATTACAACTGAAGTTTTCTCACTTATTAATTGAAAAGAATCTTTATCTCCAGTTAATATATATGTAAAAATATTGTTTTGTTCATTAATTCTTGCAACAGTTCCAAGTATATCATCAGCTTCATATCCTTCAAGTTCAATTATGGGAATATTCATCGCTCTTAATAATTCTTTAATGTAGGGCATTTGTTCTCTTAATTCATCTGGCATACCTTTTCTAGTACCTTTGTATTCGCTATACATTTCATGTCTAAAAGTTGGTGCATGCAAGTCAAATGTAACTGCAATATAATCAGGAGATATTTTATCTAGCATCATCCAGTAGATATTTAAGAAACCATATATTGCATTAGTATGAATCTTTTCTATGCTTGAAAACATTTTAGTATTTCCAAGTCCATAGAAAGCTCTATTCATTATGCTATTACCATCTATTATAAAAAAATTGTTCATATTTTACCTCTTCAATTATATTGTTATATAAATTCTTCCCAAACTAGATTAGCTACTTCAAAGCCTCTCGTAGTAAGATATATATTTTTATCAGTTATGTTTATAAGACCATTTGATTCTAATTTTCTAATCTCAACTCCAAATATTTCAAAAATATCTGTTGCAAATTTACTATGAAACTTTTTAATATTAATTCCATCTTGTAGTCTAAGAGTTAGTATAATATATTCTTTCATCAATGAAAATTTATCTAAATGATCCTGTTCTTGGATTACTGAGATATTATCGTTAATATTATCAATATACGTATTTATATCTGTGATATTAGAATATCTTGTTCCGTCAAAGAAACTAGATGCAGCAATTCCAAAGCCTAAATACTCACCTTGATTCCAATAGTTAAGATTATGTCTTGACTCAAAATCTTGTTTTGAAAAATTAGATACTTCATATTTATTATACCCATTTTGCTCTAGTTTATCTTCCATATATAATTTCATTTTATATTCAGTATCTTCATCAACTAGTTCTAAAAATCCTTCTTTTAATAAAAAATCAAATCTTGTATTTTCATGAATTTCTAAATTGTATATTGATATATGTTTTATATCATATTTTTTTAATATATCATTCAACTCATCAATATTACTTTTAAATTCTTCTAAAGTAAGACCGGGTAAAGGATATATTAAATCTACAGATATATTATTTAAATTGTTACTTTTACATATATCAAGAGCATTTATAAAATCTGACACAGTATGTTTTCTACCTATATTTTTTAAAACATTATCATTTAATGATTGCAGCCCAATGCTTACTCTATTAATTCCATTTAATGTATAATCCTTTATCTTACTATCTGAAATACTATTAGGATTGCACTCAATTGTAATTTCACACTCATTTGATAAATTAAAAAGTGATAATATATTTAAAATTTTGACTATATATTTACTATTAATATATGATGGAGTACCTCCACCAAAATATATACTCGTTATTGTTCTTTCTGCAAGAATTTCAGAATTTCTTAGAATTTCTTCACACAAAGCATCAATATATTTTGAAATGCATGTATCATCTTTATTTGCGTATGATACAAAATCACAATAATAACATTTACTTGTACAAAAAGGGATGTGTATGTATATGCCAATATTTTTTTCCATTATTATCTCCCCTAACTTTAACAACCTTGATTATATAATATATATAACTTTAAGTCAAGAAAATAGTAAACAAAAAGCATAGTATAATTAACGTTATACTATGCTTTAATAATCTTCTTTTACTCTTTATTTACAATTTTTATTATTTTATCTAATCTATGCTTTATTCCAGATTTACTAAGCTTATCATCTCCACTTGTTTTACTAGCTAAAAACTCAAGACTTTCATCTGGGTATTTTTCTCTTAAAGAGGCTATGTATTTTAATTTTGAATCTAATTTATCATAATTTCCAGAAGATTTTATTTTTTTAATAGCTTCTAGCTGAGTAACAGCAGAATTTATTGTTCTACTAATATTTGCAGTTTCGCAATTAGTTGTTCTATTAACATTGTTCTTTACTTCTTTTTCAACTCTTATTTGTTCAAATTTAAGTACTGAATTCGTTGATCCTAAAATGCTTAAGATAAGTGAAATTTGTTCGGAATCTTTGATATACAAAGAATATGTATTAGTATTTTTTTTCTTTATTATTTTAGGTGTAAATTCTAACAATGATAATACATTAAAAATATACTCAATGCAAGCTTTGCTTTTTGCCAGTATTTCAAAGTGGTAATCATTTTGTGGATCTACTATATACCCTCCACCAAGAAATGCACCTTTAATAATACTCTTTATACAACATTCATCTAGTTTAGATATATCAAAAAAAATATGATACTCTGAAATCATTTCATTTTTTGAGTTAATTTGTGTCAAATATTCTCCAAATTTTTCAGCATCTAAACAACATTTTTTTGCATTTTTAGAAAAATCATCTAAAATATCTTTTTTTATATCTGATGCAAACGACATACTACCACCCTATCATTTCCTCCATAATCTTTTACACTTTCAAGCAACTCATAATCTTCATCACTTTCAATTAAATCATGGATTTTATTAAGTTCATCATATCCAATTTCAAATAATAAAAAACCATCAATTTTTAAAACATTTTTTGCTTCAATCAATATTTTTTTATAAAAATTCATTCCGTCAATTCCACCATCAAGTGCAATTCTTGGTTCCTTCTTTACATCCTCGGATAAACCATTAATATCAGCTGTTGGAATATATGGAGGATTTGAAACTACAATATCATATTTTCCATTTATTAAGTTAGAATTTTCTTCTAAATATAACGAATTAAATAAATCAGAGCACAGAGTAGAACATTTGTTTAATACACTATTTGATATTATATTTTTATTTGTTACCTCAAGTGCTTTCGCAGAAATATCAATTAAAATCGTTTTTTCTATGTTGGAATTCTTAGAAATTGAAATTCCAACGCAACCACTTCCAGTACAAACATCAATCATACTCTTAAGATTATATTTATCTATATATTCAATAGCTTTTTCAACTAAAATTTCAGTATCAGCTCTCGGTATAAGTACAGATTCATTAACAAAATATCTTTCATTGAAGAAGTTTTGATAAGATGTAATATACTGAAAAGGTATTTTCTTTATATAATACTTCGTTATCATATTATCTAGTTTAATAATTTCATTAATATTTAAATTTATCTCTTGTATATTTGCATACACATAGTTATATTCAAATTCCTTGATTGATGCTATAAAACTAACTATAATAGTTAATTCACAATCTTTTATAGTATTAATATCTCTTAAATATTTGTTAATAGATATTTCTTTATCACTATAGCAACAATTAAACATATTAAGTAAAGCAAGTTTAATTTTTTCTTCACTTGGTTCTTTTGTTGTAATATATTGTATTAACATTGCAGGGTATCCTAAAACATTTATTGGTTTTGGAAGTCTTGCAAATATCATAATTATTTCGTAAGATATTCCAATGCTAAATGCCATTAATATTAATTGATATATACTTTTTATTATTATACTATTTGATGTAAATAATAAAGTAAATAATATATTTATTATAAAGAAGTAAACAACTAAATTTCCACCACACCTAATATGAAATCTTGAAGAGTTTTTTACTTTTTCTACGCTAATATCTTCAAAAGAATAATTTTCATAAGCATTTACTACCTTATGCTCTGCACCGTGATACTCAAACAAAACGTTTAATACTTTAGTTTTCTTCAATATAACTAAATATGATACAAATATTAATATTTGTATTATGGCTTGAATAACATTTTGAATATTTTTATCAAAAAAAATAGATAAAATATTTGGTAATAATATTAAAGTAGAAAATATAACAACTAATGCAATAGCATATGAAATAGCCATTTCAAATTTTCCGATTTCTATAGATTCATCTTCATCAATTAAACCATCTAAAACTTTCTTTGCTGATTCAATTACATATGAAGCTGAATTTTTTAATGTATCAATTATTCCAAATATTCCTCGTATAATTGGTAGTTTTTTAAAGTTTATTTTTATATTCTCTTCAGTGAAATTTGTTTTTGATACATCTATTAGTCCATCTTCATATTTTGAAATAACTTCACTTTTTTTACTTCTAAGTATTAAGCCATTAAACAGTGCAATTCCACCGATTTTTTCTTTTTTCATATGACATCCTTTTCATATATTAAATTTTTATAGTAAAAAAGAGTGCATAAAGCACTCTTGACTATTTCTTTGTATTTAAAAACTTTTCAGTAAATTTAGCTGCTCTACCTTGGCTAGACATAGCTTGCTTTTGACCAGTGTAAAATGGATGACAATTGCTACAAGTATCAACTTTCATTTCTTCTTTTACAGATCCTGTCTCTATAACGTTACCGCATACACATTTAATTTGTGCTTTTACATACTTTGGTTGTATTTCTGTTTTCATCTAATTCACCTTCCTATTATAGTATAAAACTGTTACCTATATATTGTAACATATGAATTAGTAAAAAACAAGTACTTTATATATTTTTTAGGAAATTTTAAGTCAAAAAAATAACTGAATAAAAAATCTATTCAGTTATCAAACTTATTAGTACTACTAATATAAAATTAAAATTATTTTAAAATCATTACAACATTATTTTTATATTGTGTTAAAAAGATATAATAGTAAAAATTGAGAATCAATGTCAATAATTGAATGTTATGATGTATAGAATCAATGGTTCCTTTACTGCATTCAATCTTTTTATTTTCATCCATCATAATATAATAATCTTCAATAAGAGCATTATTTACTAATTTTCCATTAATATCATAAAAAAAATTATCAAATATAATTTTTAGATACTTATAAAGTGTGGTCTGCAAAGGCATAAGGTCTTTTTTTAGATCACCACCTGCTTTGATTTTTTCTATTACCTTATTATAAGTATTTAGTAAATATTCCGTTAATCCAGATTTAAAATATACAAAATTACAATAAGGTTGTAGAACATTAATCCTATTTAAGAGGTAATTTATGTATACTCCTAAAACTTTCATTTCTTGAAACTTTGCATATTCTCTCCAGCTGATTGAAATAAATTTTAATGCATCCACCCGCTCTATTAAATTTTCCTGTTCCACTTTACTAATTTGTGTGTAATATTCGGGATAATAAATTTTCATATCTTCTTTTAGCATTAATATAGTGTTTAACATAAAAATCACTCCTTTGTTTAATTTATAATATTAATTAAATTTCAGTTTATAATTTACACATTATATTATAACACAATTTTTTTTATTTTCAATATCATGATATTTATTTCAATAATTCCCACTATTAAATAAAAAACATATACTATACTAGGGGGTGATTTAAATGGGATTTAATCCAAATTGGCTATTAAATTCTTTCTTATGGAATTATCCTGGAAGAATTCCACTTGGTAAGTGTCATTATTTAACAGGTGTAGATCTTATAAACTTCAAAAATATGACATGTATTGAAAATACTCTTACTAATCTTACGTGTAATTGTAAACAACTATGTAATTCAATAAGACCTAACTTTAGACAGTAGACTATTTTTGTCGAAATTATTGTATTTTTGAAGATTGTATGTTATACTTTTTAGAGTAAAACATACAAATTAATAGATAGGCTTTTATGCTCAAATTTATAACATATCTATTTTAATTTTGTAATCTTAATATTATAGAAATGAGGGTTTAATATATGGAAAAATTTATAGTACATGGACCATGTAGATTAGAAGGTGAAGTTAATATTAGTGGCGCAAAAAATGCAGCAGTTGCAATTTTACCAGCTACACTTTTAGTAAAAGGAAAATGTCATTTAGAAAATGTACCTAATATAAGTGATATTAATTCATATATAAAAATTTTTGAATCTTTAGGTTCTAAAATTACATATATTTCACAAAATGAATTTATTATAGACAATGAAAATATCGATTCTGCTATTGCTTCTTATGAGCTTACAAGTAAATTTAGATCTTCATATTATTTACTTGGTGCCTTAATTGGAAGATTTGATGACGTTCAAATCGGGCTTCCAGGTGGTTGTAATCTTGGAGCAAGACCTATTGACCAACACATTAAAGCTTTAGAAAAATTAGGAGCTACTGTTGATGTATTAAGAGGAAACGTTTATGCTTCTAAAAAAGGAACTTTAAAAGGAACAAATATATTTCTTGATGTAGTTAGTGTTGGAGCAACTATAAATGCAATATTAGCAAGTACTCTTGCTGATGGTGTTACTGTAATAGAAAATGTTGCAAAAGAACCACACATAGTTGATTTAGCTAACTTCTTAAATTCTATGGGTGCAAATATAAAAGGTGCTGGTACTGATACTATAAAAGTTACTGGTGTTAAAGAATTAAAACAAGTTTCTAGTTATTCAATAATACCTGATCAAATTGAAACAGGTACTTTCATGGTAGCTGCTGCAATCACTAAAGGTAATGTATTAATAAATAATTGTATTCCAAAACATATGGAACCAATAACAGCTAAACTTAGAGAAGCTGGTGTTACTGTGGAAGAATATGAATCAAGTATAAGAGTTTCAATGGATAAGAAACCTGGAGCATTTAGTTTAAAAACAATGCCATATCCTGGCTTCCCTACCGATATGCAACCACAAATGGGTGTTTTATTATCTATTTGCGATGGTACTGGAATTATAGTTGAAAACATTTGGGAGTCAAGATTCCAATATACTGATGAACTTGCAAAAATGGGTGCTGATATATCTGCTCATGGTACAACTGCAATTGTAAAAGGCGTTGACAAGTTATATGGAGCTCCTGTGAGATCGCATGATTTAAGAGCAGGTGCTGCAATGATAATAGCAGGTATTGCTGCAGAAGGTATGACAGAAGTATACGACATACACCATATATTAAGAGGCTACGAGGACATCGCTCAAAAATTTAATAGTATTGGTGCAAACATTGAATATTATAATGAAAAAACTGAAGGTGAAATTAATGCTTAATATACATCCTCTATTTAGTTCTAGCTCTGGTAATATGTTTCATATTGAATCAAATAAAAGTAATATTTTAGTTGATGTTGGCGTTACATATAAATCGGCTGTAGATGGACTAAAAAGTATAGATAAAACTATGTCTGATATTTCAGGCATTATTCTTACACATGAACACATTGATCATATAAAAGCTCTTCCTCTTATCTGTAGGAAAAATAATATACCAATTTATGCATGTGGTAAAACTGCTGATTATATTAAAGAAATGTTAGATGAAAAAAATATATCAGCAGATATTATTAAGACATATTACGGACAACCTTTTAAAATAAATGACTTTGAAATAACTCCTTTTGAAACTTCACATGATGCTGTTATGCCATGTGGTTATAAAATAAAAACAAATGAAGCTTCAATTGGATTTGCTACTGATCTTGGTTATGTTTCTGAGGAAGTGTTTGAGTATTTATCTTCAAATGACTATATAATTGTTGAATCAAATTATGATAATGTAATGTTAGATTTTGGGAAGTATCCATATAACTTAAAAAGAAGAATAAAATCTGATTTAGGACATCTTTCAAACGAAGATACTTCTGATTTAATATGCAAACTATATGATAAAGGAAAAGATAGATTTCTAATTGCACATTTAAGTCAAAATAATAATACAAGTGAAATGGCTCTTTCCACTATTTATGATAAAATGTTAAATAAAAATATTGATAAAAGCTTAATTGAATTAAACGTTGCAACTAAAGAGTTATCAAGTGAGGTAATATCAGTATGTTAAATATAAAAATTATATGCCTTGGTCATGTAAAAGAAAAATCAACTAAGGACTTAATTGCTGAATATGAAAAAAGATTATCTAAATATTGTAAACTTGATATAATAGAACTACAAGATGAAAAAGTACCTACTTCTTTGTCTGATATTGAAATTAAAAATATTAAATCTGCTGAATCAAATAAAGTTATTGAAAAAATAAATAAGATTGGTAAGTCATATATTATAGCTTTAGATTTAAAAGGAAAAGAATATTCTTCTGAAGAACTTTCTGAAAAAATTAATAAAATAGCAACATATGATGCTTCAACAATAATATTTTTGATTGGTGGAACTTTAGGGATGAGTGATGAACTATTGAATTTATGTGATGAGAAGATTTGTTTTTCTAAACTTACTTTCCCTCATCAATTAATAAGAATATTTTTACTTGAACAATTGTTCAGATCTTTTAAAATACAAAATAATGAAACATATCATCATTAGAATGAAAATAATAATAATTAAAGAGGAATTAAAATTCCTCTTTTTGTTTATATAAACTCTTAAATTATTTTATTCTTAGTCTTTTTTTATTTCTCTTGCTGGTATCCCAACAACAGTTGTATTATCCGGCACATCTTTTAAAACTACAGAATTAGCACCAACCTTAACATTGTTACCTAGTGTAATATTTCCAAGTACTTTACTACCTGCTCCTACAATTACATTATTGCCTAATGTTGGATGTCTTTTTATTGCTTCTTTTCCTGTACCACCAAGTGTGACTTGATGATAAATTGTACAATCATCACCAACTATTGCAGTCTCTCCTATTACTATTCCCATACCATGGTCCATAAATAGTCTTTTTCCAATTGTGGCACCAGGATGTATCTCTATTCCTGTTAAAAATCTAGAAATTTGAGAAATCAATCTTGCAATAAATAATAACCTGATTTTATAGAAAAAATGGGCAATTCTATGATTAAATATAGCCCAAAATCCCTGATATAATATCATTACTGATAGTACTGATGTTGCAGCAGGATCTTTTTCATATATATTTTTAGCATCATAATATATATTTTTAATTCCATTAATTACTCTTTTAATTATTTTTATCATATAATATCACCCAACCGAATCGTCTTTGTATATAATATTATATGAATATGTAAATTGTGATTGGACTATCTTTGAAAAATTCTTTTTATATTCGTAACTTTTTTTGTAGACTCGTCTATATTTAATATTACAGCATTAAATATTCCAGGATTTTTGCTACATTCATATTTAGCAAAACTATCTTCCACAAATCTCTTTAAAGCTACTTCTTTTTTAAGACCAATTACACTATCTTTTGGACCAGTCATACCTACATCAGTTATATATGCTGTGCCACTTTCAAAAATCATTTCATCTGCTGTTTGAATATGTGTATGAGTACCAAATATACATGTAACTTTTCCATCTAAATGATATCCCATTGCAATTTTTTCAGCTGTTGCTTCAGCATGGAAATCTACAAATATATATTCCGCACCTTCTTGATTTAATGATTCAATTTCTTCAGTAACTTTCTTAAATGGGTTAACTACATTCTTTTCTATTATCTCGCCCATTTCAGCTCTTCCGATGATATTTATAACACCATACTTTATTCCATTTTTTTCTATTAACTTATGCCCATTGCCTGTCAAGTTAGTAATATTTGCAGGAATCAAAAGTTTTGGAAGCTTAATATATTCAGTTGCCATCTCTTTTCTATAATACATATGGTTTCCCATAGTTATTGCATCTGCACCATAACTCAATATTTCGTTATATTCTTCATGCCTTAATCCTTTTCCATTTGCAGAGTTCTCACCATTTACAATACAAAAATCAATTTCATTTTCTTCAATTGTTTTATTTAATACTTCCTTTAATTTATCAAGTCCAGATCTTCCTACAACGTCACCCACTATTAATACGTTCAAATTGTTGCCCCCTTTTAATTGTATAAATTATACAATAAAATTTAAACAAAAGCAAGATAATTATTGATAACACATATTATATTATGGTATAATGTAATGTAACAAAAATTATTAAAGAATGAAATATATTATTTTCATTTGATGGAAGGATGATTTAATGACTAGTTCAAAGGAACTTAAAAAAGTACAAAAAATGATTAAGGAGATATATTCTACAAAGTACGAAAACATTTTATATGATGAAAAGTATGACATTTACTCTTGTTATAATAATTCGCCATTTAAAAAATACATAATAGAACAATCTGATTTTTTAGCAGAAAAATTATTATATTATGCCAAAAGAAACATGGAGAATTTTGAAGAGTTAACACCAAATTTTAATACCAACAATGTAATTCAAAATTACATAAATAATATGTTTTTTAATGCACTCTATTCTAACGATATTACAAATTTATTTAGAACTAATGTTTTTCATTTTAATAAAGAAAAAAATAAAATAATATTAATAACTTCAAATGAGATCATTGATATTTTATATGATTCTTTTGATGAAGTAAGTTCTACTGATGAAGAGGTAATTTTAAAATATAAAATCTAATAAAAATGAGGTCTATAACATAAATAAGTTATAAACCTCGTTTTATTTAGCCAAAATAATCTTTTAATAACTGATTATTATCAGTTATTATTTTTGATAATTTTCGTGCTTCGTTCTTTATAAAATAGTAACAGGAGTAATGTGCACCCCAAATCCAAGATTTATCATCAGATTCAACATTAAATTCCTGCCCAATTGATTTCATAGGTTGCAACCCGTGTGAATTGCTTTGTCCGCTATAATCTATCCTTGAATATCTGACTGAGACATCACAATCATCTGTAATAGAAATTCTTTCAATGATTTTAAATTCTCCTTGTTCATATTTTCTAGTTATTTCTTTAAATCCAATTTTTTCTTCTAATAATTTAACCCCTGAGTCATCTGAAAAAGTAATTACAGGCATAAGCTGATTTAAAATTATAAATTTTTCAAAATCATTGTTAGCCCTTTCTAAGGATTTGATACACATCGCAGGTTCTAGCCTTTCTTCAACTAATCTCCGAAGCTCAAATGCATTTTTGCTAGTATTAAGCCATGAAAAAGAATTATCTCCAATCTTCATATTAATTATCCTCCTACTAAAATTTTATTTGTATTTCTATTCTTATTAATTATGTTAATTAGTATATCATATTTGATAAAGAAAAACAATAGATTTAATTAATTTAAGATACACTTCCAGTGCTCATGTTTCCTTTTTCACATCTGCCACCCATTCTGTCTATTAAATTTCCATCTTTAAGTATTGTAACAATTTCACAGTTATTGCTACATCCATGACACTCAGTTCCGATAGTTTTAAATTCATAATCTTTTATATTAAAATCAAAATCTAATTTTCCACCATTTTTATTTACATTTTTAGATAGTATTGCAACTCCAAGTGCACCCATTAAATGTGAATTTTCATCTACGTATATTTCTTTATTTAAAATATTTTTGAAAGCTTCAACTACTCCCTCATTTTTACTAACTCCACCTTGAAAAACTATTTTATCTTCTATTTTCTTTCCTTTTGCCAAATTATTTAAATAGTTATACGCTACAGAATTACAAATCCCCGCAATCAAATCTTCTTTACTATGTCCAATTTGTGCCTTATGTACTAAATCCGATTCTGCAAAAACAGTACACCTTGCTGCTATTTTAGAAGGGTTTTTAGAAGATTTTGCAATTCCACCTAAATCTTCAATATTTACTCCAAGTCTTTTTGCTTGGGCTGAAAGAAATGCTCCTGTTCCTGCAGCGCATAGAGTATTCATTGCATAATCAACTACAACACCATCTTTAATTATTATTATCTTTGAATCCTGTCCTCCTATTTCAAGAATTGTTCTTACATCTTTATACTTAGATAATGTACCTATAGCATGTGCTGTAATTTCATTTTTCACGATATTAGCACCAAGCACACTTCCAATTAGATTTCTAGCAGAACCAGTTGTACCAACACCAAAAACATTTGGATTGATATTTTTTTCTTCTAATTGATTTTTCAATTCTTTTACTATAGTTTTAGTTGCATCTATTGGACTTCCTTCAGTCCATATATATTCACTTGCAATTATATTATTTTCATTATCAATAACGACTGCTTTTGTAGATATAGAGCCTATATCTACACCAATGTAGTACTTATCCATTATTACCTCCAACCTCCACTAATTTTTTAGGTGATATCTCAACTATTTTATTTCCGTCTTTAAATATTGCTACTTGAAATTCTTCCTCTTCTATTTTATTTTTTTCTTCTTTTTTCATTTTTAACATATCATAAAAGGCTTCAATTCTTGTTTTTACTCCAGTTTCACTTGTCTGAGAATCAAAAGTAAGAAACATAATTGGAATGTCTTTTTCTAAACTTATTCTTTGTAATATAGGCATTGCATTTACTTCTGGAGTACACCCAAATGGTTTTATATGAATTATACCATCGTAACCCATATTAATTAACTCTAATGTATGAGCAACACTTTCTGTTCCGTCTGCACCAATTTGATAAGATATATATTCATTTGCATCTTTTAATAACTTTTTTTGTGCCTTTCCCTTTTCAAAAAGAAGATATGTAACTGTTGTATACCTTTTTACTTTAACTCCATAATCTGCAAGTTCCTTTTCAAGGAAAAAACTAGCAAACGGTTCCATTGAAGTATACAACTCTCCAACAACACCAATTTTTAATGTATTAGTCTTCTTTAATTTAATACTATGAACTTTTTGCATATATTCCTTTTTGACTTTTTCAAAATGAGCAATATTTTTTATATTTTTTAATTCTTCAAGAAGTTCTTGGTGTAATTTTTCAAATTCACCTTTATTCTTTTCATACACCATGTTTTCACGTACATAGCTTTCAAATTCATCTAAAAGTCCAAGTAATTTTATAGTTAGTAAAAAACGATATATAAACTTACTAAATTTTAATTTAGGGTTTATTATTTTAAATTTGTTATACACTTTAAAAGCATCAACACCTTTTGCATCAAGTAGTGAAATATACAAGAAATCATATCCCATATCTTTTAATATTTGTTCTTGAACTTCAGCATAATAGCCATATCTACAACCACCACCTGCTTGTATTAGAACATTAGCTCCTGCTTTTAATGATTCAATAAAATTTCCCATATTATATTTGAAAGGTACACATACAAAATCCGGACTATTATTGCTACCTTCTTCAATGGTATTCTTAGTTATTTTTTTAGGTATTATTATCTCAGTCGTATTGCTATCAATTAAATTTGATAATAAGTTATATATAGGTACATAATAGTTTCCCATATGAGGAAAACTAACTCTATATTTTTTATCCATTTAAATTACACCACACTTTCTTCTAATTTATCTGAAGATTTTAGTTTTAGTTGTTCTAATATATCGATAAAACTTTCAAGTCTTGTGTACAGTCCAGTATTTGAATCTTGTTCATCTATTATAATATTTAGGCTAGGTTTTGAAGTTATCTTTCTAATTGCAAGTTCGTTTACAAGTGAATCAGGTCCACAAGGAAATACCGATAGGTATATTATTCCATCAACTTTATCTAAATATTGATCAACGCCGTTTAATAAATCTTTACTATATTTCCAATAAATATTTTTTGATATATTTTCATATCCAATATTTTTAGAATTCCTTCTTATTTTTCTAATACTCTTTTTAGTAGTTATATCATTGATACCTGCATAAATAATGTTTATATTTTGGTCTTTTAAATATTTTATTACTGGATAACCCATATATTTATCATGTGATATATATCTGTGTGAAACAATTAATATATTATTTTTATTTTCAGAATTATTTATTCTTTTAATTTGCTCTTCTAACTTTTTATAGTCGTATGCTCTTTGCATTTGTTTTGCCTTTAAATATGCAATAACAATATCACTATATCTTTTACCTAGTTTTTTTCCTAATTTAACAAAAGCTTTGAACTCATTTTCTCCTTTTAAATAATCAATATTTAAAGTTACAAATTTTGAATTAGGAAAAATATTTTTACATATATCATACATCGCATAAAACTTCACACATACTGTATCGGTTTTAGTAAAAGTACAAATTCTAGGAATGAATATATAATCTAAATCATTTCTTTTTGCTAAAGCATCAACATGACCAATAAATACTTTGCTTGCAAGGCAACTTTCATCTATAGATTTCAATATTCCTTCATTAAGTATTTCTCTATCTGTATCATCACTTAAGATTATATCAATTTTTAATAACTCAAAGAATTTAGTATAAAGTATTGGATACTCATATGTTGCAAGCGCTCTTGGTATTCCTATTTTCATTATCATCACCCTAAATTTATTATTTGTAAATTTTACCAAATTTATACAATATTAATTTAAATAAAAAACAAAAAAAGAATGTATAAATTTTACTTTATACATTCTTTTTATTATTTTGCAAGTTCAATAGCTCTCATTTCGCGAATAACATTAACTTTAATTTGTCCTGGATATACCATTTCATCTTGAATTTGTTTTGCTACTTTTCTAGCTAGTATTATCATTGAGGAATCATCAACTTGATCTGGTTTAACAATAATTCTAATTTCTCTTCCTGCTTGTATTGCATATGATTTATCAACTCCATCATATGAATTACATATTTCTTCAAGTTTTTGTAATCTCTTGATATATGTGCTAACAGTTTCTTTACGTGCGCCAGGTCTTGATGCAGAAACTATATCTGCAGCTTGAACAAGTATTGCTTCAATAGTTTTAGGATCTGTATCACCATGATGTGCTTCCATACCCCATATAATTTCATCTTTTTCTTTGTATTTTCTTAAAAGTTCAATACCTAAGCTTACATGTGTTCCTTCAACATCATGATCAAAAGATTTACCTATATCATGAAGTAATCCTGCTCTTTTTGCTACTGTTGGATCAAGTCCAAGTTCAACAGCAAGTGTACCAGCAATATTTGAAACTTCAATTGAATGATTTAAAACATTTTGTCCATAGCTTGTTCTATATCTAAGTTTACCAAGAAGCTTAATAAGTTCTGGATGTAAATTTACAACTCCAGTTTCATATAGAGCTCTCTCGCCTTCCTCTTTTATAGTGTTTTCTACTTCAACTTTTGCTTTTTCAATCATTTCTTCAATTTTACCTGGATGAATTCTTCCATCAGCTATAAGTCTTTCAATAGCAATTCTTGCTACTTCTCTTCTTATAGGATCAAAACTTGATAATACAATTACATCAGGTGTATCATCAATAATTAAGTCAATACCAGTAAGTGTTTCAATAGTTTTTATATTTCTTCCTTCTCTACCTATAATTCTACCTTTTAGATCATCATTAGGTAATGAAACAACTGTTACTGTAGCTTCAGAAGTATGGTCAGTAGCACATCTTTGAATAGCACCAACTAAAATTTCTTTTGCTTTTTTCTCAACTTCTTCTTTTGCTTTTTCTTGCTCAGATTTTATATATTCAGCCATTTCAGACCTCATATCATTTTCAAGATTATCCATTATAGCAGATTTAGCTTCATCAACTGTCATTTTAGAAATTTCACTTAATTTTTCCATTTCTCTTTCATGAGCTTTTTGAAGTTCTTTTTCTTTTTGTATGATTTCTTCACTTTTTCTTATAATGTTATTTTCTTTTTCTTCAATCAAAGCTGCTCTTTTATCTACAAGATCTTGTCTTTGATTAATTCTATTTTCAACATCTTGTAATTCTTTTTTTCTAATTCTTGCTTCTTTTTCAAAATCGTCTTTTTGGATAATCATTTCATCTTTTGCTTGTAAAATGGCTTCCTTTTTAAGACGTTCAGCATCTTTTTTACTATCTTCAATTATTTTTTCTGCCTGCTCTTCAGCTGATCTTACTTTAGCCTCTGCAACTCTTTTTCTATATTGTACTCCAATAAAAAAGAAAACAAGAGAACCAAGTAAAAACGCGATAGCAGAACATAGTATCGTTAATGACATATTTACTCCCTCCAATATTTAATTTTCAATGTACAAAATTATATCAAAATATATAATCTGTAATGTTTAATTCAATTAAATCCATTATTTAGAATTTATTTTGTATTTTCTTCATAATGCAATGATATATATTACATAAATTAAAATATATCAATTAAATTATATAATAAAATATATTAATAAGCAATAGTTTTTATTAAATAAAAATAAAAAGACAAAATATACTATTTAAAGCATAGTTTGTCTTACATAAATTTTCATTAAATATTTTTTATTTTAATTATAAAAATAAATGAAAACTCGCAAATTAATTGCGAGTTTTTTGACATTCTTAAAGTGAAATTTTTAATTTTTTTAAAATGTTATCCACTTCTTCAGGATGTCCACAGAAATTAAGTATATAATTCCACTCTCCAACTTGAGTTGCAGAAAACTCAATGTTAGTCCCTACAATTGTACCTGTGAAATTTTTTATTGGAACATATCCAGATACACTTTCATAAGTGCAAACAATTTTTTTGTTGGAAACAGTAAATTCATTTTTGTAAGCTCCATCAATTTTGGGGAGCTTTAACTGCTCTAGCGTTTTTTCTGCAAAGAATTCAAATATACGATAGGGGTAACTAACTTTTAAAACTCCGCTAGCAATAACATAATCATTTTCTGCATCATAAAACTCTGAAATGTATCTTTCCATATATACTCCTCCGATTTTTTATTTTTCTTCAATTATTAAAGAAAACAAAATTCACTTTTCTTATTTTAATTATATCATAATCTAATTTTTTTGTCAATTTTATGTGAACTACAATGTATTATTATTATGATGATATAATAGAAAAAAGATTACCACAAAATAGTAACCTTTTTTTCATAAAATTAAATATTAAATGAAAGTACAGCATCTCTGCCAGTTGTGTCTATAAGTTTCATAACAAAGTCAGATGAGATCGGTACTTCATCTTTACGTAGTAATGCTTTAAGTACTATAAATGCATATGAATTTGCAACAATTACAATCTTATCCTCCCCTTGATATTTTAGAAGAGTATTTCTAATACGATTAACAAAATCAGAAAAACTTTCTCCAAAATTATCATTTTCTTCATAACTAAAAATATGAGCTAACTCATTAGTAGTTACATTCTTCTTATTCTCATATCTGCCAAAATATATCGACATTATGCTATTTTCAGGTATTAATTTGATTTTTCGCCCTTCAGCTATAATATTTGCTGTATCTCTGCAACTAGTCGTTGATGCGAAGAAAATAGTTTTAATATCAATTCCCGATAGAGCATCTTTAAAGTAATGAGCTTGATCATACCCATTATCAGTTAAGTATGAAATAGTTGATCCTTGAAGTACTTTATCCCGTTCACCTTTTGTTTCCCCACATTGTAAAAGATATAAAGTTCCCATAAAGGTCCTCCTCATAAAATATTAATAATAAGTTATAAATATTTATTACTTACCTAGATTATATTACCTTTGTTTTTATATGTCAATATTTGTAGAAAATTTATACGATTTTATTTACAATTATAATATAATGTATTATAATTAGTATTATTTTTTCATTGTTCAACTGTATAATTATTACGGATATTGTTTTTTATTTTAATTTATTTAGGTATTAATTTTATTTACTATAAATATTCTAATAGGAGGATTAACATTTGAAAAAAGGCTATTGGAGGTCTCATGACCAAACTTATGATCCAAATTTAGATCGAAATGAAAAAATTGTTTTTTCAAAAAGAAATTATTATTGTTTAGCGGGCAAAGTACCTAACACCAGTTTCTCTTCAAGAAGAAAAACAATTAAAATTCCTCGTGGTGGCAATAAATCAGAAGTTACAGAATAAAATTAACCTGAGATAATCCTGGAAAATTCCAGGTGTTATCTCAGGTTTTTTATATTTTATAGTATATAGTTTCTAATGTTTAAATTATATCCATCTCCTACTTTATTATTATATTTTTTGACTATTCTCATAATACAGTCAATATTATCTAATATTATTTCATGATTCTCATTATAGCTATCTTTTATAACATAGTTGTTTTTTATGCATGGCATGCTGCATTTTTCACCTATATTTCTATTTGCTACAAAGCTACCTATCATACAATATCTTGAAGTCATAACCGTAATATAGTCATCAATTGCTTCACTATTAAAGTATTTTGATATATTAACTATGCTTTCAATACTTGTTTCTGGAAGTATAGTGATTTTATCAAAACCTATATCCGCATATTTTTTTGCACTGTATATGTTTGTTATATTCAAAGAATAATCAGCAATTAGATTAATACTGTATTTATTCTTTAAAACATTTAATTCATTAATAAAAGTTAAATTTCCTACTAATACGCCACTTATTCCATTTGAAACTAATCTATCTAAGTTATTTTTAATATAATTATGTAAATTACTAAAAAATACATTTGGAATATGTATGTATATTTTGACTTTATTTAAGTATTTTTCAAATATCTCTTTTTCATATTTCATAAAAGCCGATATATTTATATATATAACCTGAAGATCTTTATTGTATTTTTTATTATATAGTTCAATGTAATCAATAACATTATTATAATCATATATAAAAAGTGAATTGTATTTTTCTCTATTTATATTATTATTTTTAATTTCTAATTCTTTTGAATTAATAAAATTATCTACTAGTTCCTTTATTTCATTATCACTACAAATTTTATTTTTTTCTTTAATTCTTAAAATAATATTTTGTACTGTTTTTCTTCTTAAATCATTCATAGCTGATACTGGAACAAATAGATTGTTATCAATAATGCATTCTTTAACATTAAAATCAAATAATTCATCTTTTGTTTTAGAAAAACATTCAATTATAGTATCTTCATTTATAGATTTAGAATTTGCAATTTGTGGTACATATTCAATATCTGTAATTATTTCTTGTTCTTCAAATCTTGCTATAGTACTAATATTCAAATCTTGTTTTATTATAACTTTTAGAAGAATTTGTGGCTTATACTTATCTTCAATATTTCTATACTTCTCATTTAATTTATTGCTTGATGTTTTATATACTAAATCATTTTCACTTACACTACTATTTATATCTCCAATATATACATAGCTGCCTTTTCTAACATTTTCATTAACTATCTTCCCATTATTATCTTTTATACATGTAACAATAGTTGATACTACTTTATCTTCTGAATAAATTTCTATACCATCATGCAAGTCTATATCTTCTTCCAGTTTTAGTTTTATAAATTTATTCTTCTTTTCAATAACTTTACCAAGATAAATACCTGTATTTTTGGGAGAAAGTTCTGTTATGCTATTTCTATAATCTGTACCCTCAAAATATCCATAACTCAGTCCATCTCTATTAAACATTTGTTCTAATTCTTTTTTTGCTATATTAGTATCAAAATTATTTCCTAAAATTATGCTATCAATTTTCTTTCTATAATTAGTTACTGTGTTTGCGACATACTCAGGATTTTTATTTCTTCCTTCTATTTTAAGTGATGTAACACCAATATTTATTAGATTTTCTAAATGCTCAAATCCAAATATATCTTTCTTACTTAATAAATATGCATCTCTTGATAGTAGCTTTTTACTTCCTTTATCATATAACCTATACTTCATTCTACAAGGTTGAGCACAGCTTCCTCTATTAGCACTCCTATCACCTATTGTTGAACTAAGTAAACATTGTCCAGAAAATGAAACACAAAGTGCGCCATGTACAAACACTTCAATCTCAACATCTGTATTTTTACATATGTATTCAATTTCATTGATACTCAATTCTCTTGCAAGAACTACTCTTTTAAATCCCATATCTTTTAACACACTTACTTGTTCTAAATTATATGCACTCATTTGAGTGCTAGCGTGTAGGTCCAAATTTGGTATTAATTCATGTATTAAACTAGCTATCCCCATATCTTGTACTATAACTGCATCAAGTCCATTTAAATACAGTTTATACGCTAATTCTAATGCTTCATTTATTTCATTATCATATAGCAATGTATTTAATGTAAGATATACTTTAACATCTCTTAAATGAGCATATTCAATACACTCAATATACTTATCTATTGTTAAGTTCTCTGCCATTACTCTTGCATTAAATTTATCTATTCCCATATATATTGCATTTGCTCCAGATTTACACGCAGCAATAAAACTGTTGTAATTTCCAGCAGGAGCAAGTAATTCTATATTATTATTTTTTGTCTCAATCATTTTTTTTCACCATATATATATTTTAACATGAAGAACTATAAAAATCAATAAAATTATGTAAAGTTAAAACAAGTATTACTCTTGAATATATTTAAAATAATAATCAAAGAAAATTTCAGTACTTTCATCATTACTAAATTCAATTTTATAATTTAAACATAAATCATAAAAACATATTAACAAAAATTTAAACTATTTATGTTATAAAAAAGTGAATACTAAATTTAAAGCATTCACTATATTTTTAACTATTTCATTGCTTTTTGTCTGCCAACTTCATATATTGAAATTGCAGCAGATACTGATGCATTAAGTGAATTTATATTACCACTCATAGGAATATTTACAATAAAGTCACAGTTTTCTCTAACAAGTCTTGATATTCCATCACCTTCATTACCAATTACTATTCCTATTGCACCATCAAATTTAGTTTTATATATTGTTTCTGAACCTTCCATATCAAGTCCATATATCCAAAGCCCATTATCTTTTAACTTCTTTATACTTTCAGTTATATTTGTAACCCTTGCAATTCTAACATACTGAGTTGCACCAGCCGCAACCTTTTCAACTGTATCTGTAACTTGACAAGCATTTCTTTTTTGAATTATTATACCATGAACTCCCATACATTCAGCACTACGAATTATTGCGCCTAAGTTATGTGGATCCTCAATTTTATCAAGTACAAGGATAAATGGTGGTTCATTCTTTTCTTTTGCATATTCAAGTATATCGTCAATTTCAAAATATTCATACTCAGTTACACTTGCAACTATGCCTTGAGAATTTTGAAATTCAACCATCTTATCTAATTTTTGTTTATCTGCTTCTACTACTACTATTCTATTATCTTTAGCAAGTTTTATAGTTTCATATAGCTCTTTATTTGATCTTTGAAAATATATCTTGTTTATTGTTTTACCAGCAAGAATTGCTTCTGTAACTGGATTTTTTCCATAAATTAAACTCATTTTTTACTCCTAATCTAATATAATTATAAATTTGGCTACACCAGTTGTTGGTGAGCTATCTTTTTCTACACTTTTAAAACCTATCTCTAGTCTTGCACTATCTTTTAGACTAGCTTCTGTTGTAACTAAGCCAGATGATCTTCTTAATATAATAGTATCTTTATCAATTTCAACCCAAGCTTCGTTATATTCCGTCTCATTGTTAACATCAGTTTTTACATATATACTTCCGTCAACTTTTCTATTAGTTACATGACCTCTAATACTAACAGTCTCTCCTGTAACTATTGAATATGATCTAACGCTATTAAATATAGTTCCTGAATATACATTTTGATAGTCACTAATTTCTCTTGCATCAAAAATCTTATATAAAAGTCCTACGTGTTCATACACTTTTCCTTTCATATATACGTAACTTTCAGTTTTAAATGTAAATTTTGGTAACTCACCCTTTTTTACTCTGTTGTAGTCTATTGCATAAAATACAACAGCCATTACTAAAACAACGATAATTAAAAATACTATTATCTTTTTCATATACTACACCTCTAAAATAATATACAATTATTCATCAAGCTTTAAAACACTCATAAATGCATCTTGTGGAAGTTCTACACTTCCTATCTGTCTCATCTTTTTCTTACCTTCTTTTTGTTTTTCAAGAAGCTTTTTCTTTCTTGTTATATCTCCACCATAGCATTTTGCAAGTACATCTTTTCTCATTGCCTTTACAGTTTCTCTTGCCACAACTTTACCGCCTATTGCAGCTTGTATTGGGACTTCAAATAATTGTCTTGGAATTATTTCTTTTAATTTTTCAGCCATTTTTCTTCCACGTGTTGGAGCTTTTTCTCTATTTACTATGAAAGATAGTGCGTCTACTATTTCATTATTTAAAAGAATATCTAGTTTTACAAGATTTGCTCTTTGATATTTTTCAATTTCATAATCAAAAGATGCATAACCTTTTGTTCTTGATTTTAGACTATTAAAGAAATCATATATAATTTCATTTAAAGGAAGCATGTAGTCAAGACTTACACGATTTGCATCAATATATTTCATATTTACAAATTCGCCTCTTCTTTCTTGACAAAGTTCCATTACATTTCCAACATAATCTTTTGGTACTATTATTTCTGTTTTAGCTATTGGCTCTTCAATAAATGAAATTTCTTGTGTAGATGGTAGTTCAGAAGGGTTATATAACTCAATTACTTCACCGTCTGATTTATGCACTTTATATATAACTGATGGTGCTGTTGTGATTAGATTAAGATCATATTCACGTTCTAAGCGTTCTTCAATTATCTCCATATGAAGTAGTCCAAGAAAACCACATCTAAAACCATGTCCAAGTGCACTTGATGATTCAAGTTCATAATTAAGTGAAGCGTCATTTAGTTTTAGTTTTTCAAGAGCTTCTTTTAATTCTTCATAATCACTTCCATCAGCTGGGAATATACCAGCATAAACCATTGATTTAACTTCCTTGTAACCTGGAAGTGCAACTTTTGCTGGGTTAGATTTTAATGTTATAGTATCACCTACTCTAATGTCTGATACTTTCTTAATACTTGCACATATATATCCAACTTCACCTGCTTGTAATTCATCACATTGAGCAAACTCACCTGGTTTAAAATATCCAATTTCTACAATGTCATACTCTTTATTATTTGACATTGTAATAGCAAGATCACCTTTTTTTAGTTTTCCATCTACAACTCTAATAAATGCTACTGCACCTCTATAGTTATCATATATAGAATCAAATATTAAACATGTAGTTGGTGCATCAATATTGCCTTTTGGACAAGGTATATTCTTTACAACAGTTTCAAGTACATCCTCAACATTTAAACCAGTTTTTGCTGATATACAAGGTGCATCACTTGCATCAAGTCCAATTATATCTTCTATTTCTTTTTTTATTTCATCTGGTCTTGCACTCGGTAAATCTACTTTATTTATAACGGGTAAAACTTCCAAATTATTTTCAAGTGCTAAATAAACGTTTGCAAGAGTCTGTGCTTCAACACCTTGAGCAGCATCTACTACAAGTACAGCTCCTTCACATGCTGCAAGAGAACGTGATACTTCATAATTAAAATCGACGTGTCCTGGTGTGTCAATTAAATTTAATATGTATTCTTCTCCATCTTTTGCCCTATATTTCATTCTTACAGATTGAGATTTAATTGTTATACCTCTTTCTCTTTCAATGTCCATATTATCAAGCAATTGTTCATGCATCTTTCTTTGATCAACACTACCTGTCATCTGAATTAATCTATCTGCAAGAGTTGATTTTCCATGATCAATATGCGCTATTATACTAAAATTTCTTATATACTTCTGTTTGTCCATAACTTTCCTTTCAACTAATTTATATAATTATACCAATTTTTTAACTAGTAAGCAATAGAGAATAACAAAAAAAGAAAAGAATAAAGCAACAATTCTGCTTTATTCTTGAAGATCTCACTAATGTACAAGCCTTTTATCAATTTTATTACCTTTATCATGCTCTACCGGATTGAATTCTTGATATACCCTAGTCATACTATTATTTAAATCAGTATATTCATTAATTGCAGATTTTAAATAATCGGGATACTCATCTCTGATCTCAATTCCATTAATCTCATAGGCTTTAAGTAATGTAAACATTTCATCAATTACTTTTGCCTTATTTGTTATCCGGAACATAAGATTATGAAGATCTGATAAAATTACGTAGCGATTGTCTTGTGTCATAAGTTTCATTAATTCACTAATGTTACAATATTCTTCTCCATTATACAGTTTAATGATGCGATCATACATCAAATCATAATTACTAATAAATAACTTTAGTATTACCTTCTCATTTTTATATAACGTTTGTGCCTTATAATATGTCTTTATTATGCCGTTAAACTTCCCTTTTATGAGATCAAGATTATTTAAATTGTTTACATCCATATTAAGCAATCCTAATAGACTAACCCCATTCTCATTTAATTCCTTAATTTGTCTTACAATTCCAACTTGATCTAAAGTAAAAAGAAAATCCACATTTTTGTAAATAATTTGATCCATAAATTCCAATTTCACCTCCACATTAATTAATTTAGACGCACTATTATTTATATCATTCGCATTATATCACTTTGATATAATATATACAATAGCTATATTATTAAAAGACAAAGTTCGACAAAATAAAAAGACCCCATATACTAATTAAAGTATATAAGGTCTTTTAAAGGGTAGTCAAAGCCACTCAATTAAAAATTAAATTCAAAAAGATTTGAATTGTCAGGAACGCTTTTTATAGCTCCAGCAGCAATACCAAGTGCAACTATATTATTTGCAGTTAGCCATGAATCATTATCTGTATTATAGCAAAGTAATAATCTAGCTCCAAACATATTTAATTTGAAAACTGAGTTACAAAAGAATAACCGCTCAGACATTTTCACATCCTTCCATAATTCTAATATTGCATTGTTCTCTTCTTCTATCTTTTCTTTTGAAAATTCGAATTCATATTCAAATTCCTGATGCACTATAACCCGTATCACTGAATTTTCATCAACCACATTTTCTGTTAAAATACATTTGTAAAAAAGATCACATAATGCTTTAATATTATCTGGCATAATAAAATTTCCTCCATGAATTATTTATTTTTATAAACTTAAGCTGCAACTAATTTTTTATCTGGTCTTAAGCATATCAAATTAGCTGCAATAGCTAAAAATAATAGATTCTTAATATTAGAAACTTTTACTTGTCCATTGCTCATTTTAGATAGATAGGCGCTCATTTCTTCAATTGTACAACATGAAGTACATAAGCTGTTTATCACACCTAAATATCTTAACAAGCATCTAATATCCTGCGAGTAAAGTAACAGATTTCGATAGGAATAATGTTTTCCCTCTGAGAAAATTACATCATCATACAAACTAATTTTCATTGTGCAAGCATCAAAGATAAAAGAAATTTTAGAATTTGAATCCCATAATGCATCTGACATACTGAATCCTCCCAATAAATTATTATTTGTTTTTCTGTTTCAATGAGACCATATTATATCACATTATGTAAACATAGTCAATAAACATATTATATTTTTAGCATTTTTATGTTTATTTTTATTGCTTTTTATGGTATAATATTAATATACTTAAGGAGAAAATCAAATGTTTAGAGTTGGAGATTATGTAAAAAATAAAATAAATAATATATATGGTAAAATTATTAGAGTAATAATTAAAAATAACAATAGACATTATTTAGTAAAATTAGATAATAATATATTAGCTACATTCAATGAAAATGAGTTAGTAAAAATAGATAGAAAAACACAAAACAAACATCAATATTTAAGTTTAAATAATAATCAAAATATATCTTTTAATTTAAATAAAGATAAAGAATTCACACCAGAGATAATGTTAAGGCATCAAACTTTAGAAGAAGCTTTAAATAACTTAGAGTATTTTATTGATAAAGCAATGGCAAATAACGCAAAAGAGATACGAATAATACATGGTAGAAGCGGTGGCATACTTAGAAAAGGTGTACAAAGATTTCTAGAAACTCACCCAAATATAGCAGAGTTTAGATTAGGTTACTATTACGAAGGTAGTTATGGTGTCACAGTTGCTAGATTAAAATAAAGAAAAAATAAAAATACAGACCTAAAATTTAATTTTAGATCTATATTTTTTTATTGTCTATGTTTGCTTACTTGTCAAATATTATTATTTGTTACAATTTTCACTATAACTAATTATTAAGAAAAATCTTTTTTTATCATAATTTGAAATTTAACAAATGAATTATTTCTTATATAAAAATAATCGTCCTATTTCATCAATTAATTTTTCTAATTTATATCCATATTCATTAGGCTCATCATTTTCATTTAATCCATTATTTATAAGTTCATTGCCTACAATTTCTCTGAGTTCATTATAAAAACTTTCCGTATAATCGTCTTTGTTCATATCTTCAATAATTGGAATTAAACTAGAATTGTGATTTTGTAAACACTTTTTTAATAGTTCTAATGATTGCTTATTTAATTTAATCACTTATTTTCCACCTCACTCCTGCATTACCTCTTGGCCAGGCCGTAATAACTCTACCATTTTGATTTAAAACAACTGAAGCATTTTGTCCAATATATTTTGTTCTTCCGCCAGATTGATTAATAACATCAATTGGTTTATTAACTGCATCAAGAATAGATTTATTATTAACACCTATACCACCATCTCTTCCGAGAACTTGCTCCATACCATGCTCTGTATATCCAGTAATTTTTTTACTTATAGGTAAGCCATCTGAATTTATCTTTACAGGTCCTAGTTTATTAATTGCACTTTCCGTTATTTTAGCTCCTATAGGTGCAAATGCAAATCCCAATGCACTATTAGTAAGTACTTCTTTATAATTAATATCTCTAAAGTCTGTTATATTATTTCTTAATACCTGATCTACTGCATTTATTGTTCCTGCTGTTACTGCTCCTTTTAGTCCATAGTGTGCTATATATTCCAGTCCTTTTCCAGTTACATTTCCTGATAATCCAAATGTTGCCACACCTAAACCTGTTGTAAATCCACTTATAACTGCATCTTTATAATCTATCTGACTAAAACTAGTATATCCATTAGTTATAGTTTGATTTATCATGTTTCCTGCTGTTCCTGATACTACACCAGTTGTTGCCATAGCTCCTAAGCCCAGAGGTGCCATATATCCTAATGAACCACCTATTAATGCCCCTTCTAAGAATGCACCACCTGCTTTCCTCCAGTTTATATCATTTCCAGTTACTAAATCACCTATAATACTTGCACCAGAATTAAATATTCCTCCTATTAATGCTGTGATTAACGGTACTGGTATATGTCCATCAGGATCATTATATATTAAAGGATTATTATTTACGTATGTATAATAGTTTAAGCTTAATGGATCATTTAATTCTCCTCTGTATGTATCTTCTGATATGAACCTTTGTATTTCTGGGTTATAGTATCTTGATCTTAGATAATATGTTTTTGTTTCATTATCGTAGTAGTATCCTGCATATTTAAATGGATTATTAAATGTTTCATTTTCTTCTTTGATACTACCAAATTCATCGTATACATATGTATTTAATTCTTCATTTGTTGTATCAATTACTTTTGTTACATCACCATGTCCATTGTATACGTAGTAGCCTTCAGTATCTTCTGTTTCCCTCTTTATCAAGTTTAATCCATATGTGTTTGTTGCTACTTCATTTCCATTTTCATCTAATTCAAGTATTACATTATCACTATCATATACAAAGTTTATTGTATTGTCATTTGTAGTTTTTTGTATTCTTTTTCCAGCACTGTTATATGAATATTCAGATATTGCCTGTCCTTTTTCTACTTTTACTAGTTCGTTTCTTGCGTTATATGTGTTTGTTACTGTTTGTCCATTTGTTACTTCTTCTATCTGATTTCCATTTAAATCATAGCCATATGTTGTCTCTGATACAAGTGCTGTATTCTCTAAAACATTTGATTTAGTTAATTGATTTTTAGCATTATAGATATATGTTGTAGCTTTTATTTTATTGCCATCTATTACTGTCTTTGATGCTATATTTCCAGATTTATCATAAGTATATTCTGTATCATTACTAGTCTTTATTCTATTTAGTGCATCGTATGTATATACTTTTGAGTTATCTTTTAATATATTGTTGTTTGCATCATATTCATAGCTGTTTTCTTCTATTAATATACCAGATTTAGTTTTTGTAGTCAAGTTTTTTAACATTTTATCTTTGTAATATTCATACTCAGATACTTTGCTTTCATCTACTTGCTTATTTAAACTTCCATCATTGTTGTATTCATATTCTGTTACTTTGCCACTATTTGTTACTTTCTTTAATCTACCTACCTTATCATATTCTTCTGTAGTTACATTTTGATTTGGATCTGTTACTACTAATTTTTTATCATCATCTAAATATGTGTAAGATACAGTTTTATCATTTTCTGTACTTGATATAACTCGATTTAATTCATCATATGTCTTTGATATATTGCCTATTTTTGTTTTATTTGAGTTATTATCATATTCATAAGTAGTAACTTCATTATTTACTTCTTCACTTACTAGTCTATCATGTACATCGTATGTATAAGTGAATATATCTCCATTATTTGTTTTAAACGTTTTTAGTAATCCATTCTCATAATATGTTTTTGCATCTTCATTTGCTAGTTGATCTATCTTTTTAATTTCATTTTCATTTATATCATATACAAATGAAATTACACTTGATGATGCATCTTTTTGTGTAAGAACATTTCCAATGTTATCGTAAGTATATGTAGTTACTTCATTTAATGCATTTTTAACCTTAGTTAAGTTATTTTTGTCATTATATTCATTTTGATTTTTATCAGTATACTTAGTTTTATTGTTTGATGAGTCATATTCATATGTTTCTATATTTCCTTCTTCATCTTTTTTAGTTAATATATTGTTATTTGAGTCAGTTGTTGTTTGTCCTTTTGCATTTACTTCTTTTGTTTTATTATTATTTGCGTCATACTCATAAGTTGTTACATTACCATTACCATCTGTTTCCTTAATTACATTAGATAAATTATCATATTCTTTCTTTGTAGTTATACTGTCTGTTAAATCAGATTTAGAAACTGTATTCTCTGTTTCTTTCCCAAGTATATTAAACTTTAGAGTTGTAACCTTACCAAGATTATCAATTGTTTTTGAAAGCTGTTTTAAATGTGTATATTGATAATTTAGTACGTATCCACTTCCTGTATTTTCTTCTTTTACAAGATTACCACATATGTCATATGTATAATTTGTAACATTAGAAAGTTCATCTTTACTTGTTAATTTATTATTTAATAAATCATAAGTATTTTCTTCTTGAACAACCCCTGTAATAGTTTTCTTTATAACATTATAAAAAAATTTCAGCTTACTTATATAATTTAAATAAGTAAACTGAAAATCTAAAATATAATTTCATTTATCAACCAAAGCTTTAATTTCTTTTGATATGTACTTTATTTAAGATATTTTATTATAAATTTCTATTCATATATTTTCCCTACATATAATAATGTAGCCATAAATTTCCAATCAATATTGTTTGGAATATCTAAATTCATATTTTTATAGTATCCTTCCATATCTTCTACCCATGATTTTATAGAATTTAAATATGAAACAATATCTACGTTTTCCCATTCTAAAGAATTACTTGTTTTATCATCTGCAAGTAGTTCAATAAATTTAATAAATTCATCCTTATTTTCAATTTTTTTTATAATATCTCCTAACATTTTTTTCCTCCTACTTTATAATAATATTTTGATTGTTACCTAATTTTAATTTTATAGACATACCATTTGTTTTAGTTGTCATTTTCCACATTTGATTTGCAATTTGCTCGGGACTAGCCCATGTCACGGGCATCTCATTTAAACCTGATAATTTGAATGAAGCTAATCTTCTATTGCTCAACGTCCACAAATTGCCATTTGAATCTTTCCAAATATTAGATATTGGTATATCATTAGGATTGATACTACCATTTTTTAATCCATTAGCATTTTCTAAAACTGTATAATTACCTGTTTGATTTTTTATTGAATCTTGCATAAATCTAACATCTTTTGGGTTAACTGTACTAGTATTTATTTTTGAATTCTGTATACTTTTTACAATACCAGTAACCCCATTATATGCTGTTTGCAATACTTTTGCGCCACCATATATTGTCAGACCAGTCTGAATTACTGATTTAGAATAATCTTTTAGTTCTTCATAAGATGTATTTGGATTCCAGTAATTTTTAAAGTTATCCAAGTTAAATGTCTGAAGAAGATTATCTTTTATTCCATTAAGCATATTCTTTGGTAACTCTGAATACATTTGACCATTTTTAGTTATTGTAGAAAGTAAAGATTCTTTATTTATTTCATATTGATCTTTTCCTATTATTCCAACTTTATTTCCTAAATAATTTGAAATTAATCCTGCTTCAGATACTCCAGTTTCAGCTATACTATATCCTAAAGATAATGTTCCATATATAGCATCTCCTATAAGCTCTCCACCTGCTTCAAATGCTGCAGTTATTCTTTCAGTTACATATTTTAATCCTGCACCTATTTGTTCAAAAAAGTGGCCTGTTGGATCGTAATATATAAGTGGATTGTTATTTGAGTATGTATAGTAATTTAGGCTTAGCGGATCATTTAATTCTCCTCTATATGTATCCTCTGATATAAACCTTTGTATTTCTGGATTATAGTATCTTGATCTTAAGTAGTATGTTTTTGTTTCATTATCGTAGTAGTACCCTGCATATTTAAATGGATTGTTGAATGTCTCATTTTCTTCTTTGATACTTCCAAATTCATCATATACATATGTAGTTAATTCTTCATTTGTTGTATCAATTATTTTTGTTACATCACCATGTCCATTGTATACGTAATAACCTTCTGTATTTTCTGTTTCCCTCTTTATCAAATTCAATCCATATGTGTTTGTTGCTACTTCATTTCCGTTTTCATCTAATTCAAGTATTACATTATCGCTATCATATACAAAGTTTATTGTATTTTTATTTGTAGTTTTCTGTATTCTTTTTCCTGCACTGTTATATGAATATTCAGATATTGCTTGTCCTTTTTCTACTTTTATTAGTTCATTTCTTGCGCTATATGTGTTTGTTACTGTTTGTCCATTTGTTACTTCTTCTATCTGAAATTTAATTTATCTTTTTAATTTCATTTTCACTCCAAACTGAATTACATTATAGAGCAAAAATGATTGCTCCTTATTTGCTCTATATATAATTTAATTATAAAACATCCTGATAATCATGATGTATATGTGCTAACCTTTTGTATAGTTCAGTAGGATTTTCCATGCTCCAATCCCACATTCTAAATGCATTTCCATAGGCCAAAGAATATCTATCTACTCTTTTTTGTGGTATACTATTTTTGTTATCTAGTATTGTTAACAAATTAGTCAAATCTGGAATAATAACTTCTTCCAACTGATCTATTGTGCTTTCGCCTTCAATGCCATTTTTCCTATTTTGTAGTTCAAGTTTGCTTAATTCAAGACAAAGTTTAACATCTTCTTTTAATTTATTTATTTTTATATTTATTCGGTCATTTTTATTAATCAAAAGATTAGAAATAATATCTTTTAATACATTTTTCATTGTTTCAATTCCTCCTATTTTATTGGCAATATTACACTTGGATTTGGAACATAAAATTGTAACCATCCACCCGCTTGTCCAAAATTTGGTGCAACTGTTCCCTTAATAATTGTTGTTCCTTTAGGTATAATGTATTTATTCACATAAGTTGCAGGATTTGATTTTGGTAAAGCTAAATCAACAATTGGATTTTGTGTTTGATTTGGTGTATACCATTTACCATTACCGCCAGATTTTACTCCAGAATATCTATATGCTGCTGTATCGTTTTTTAATGTAGTAACTTTAGCATCAGAAGTAAATGCATTTTTTACATCTAGTTGGCTATCAATTGGTACATTTTCTTTTATAAATTTATTAACTTTAATTCCATTATATATTTTATTTGCTGTACTATAAGCAGATTTTAATACTTCATAGCCACTATATATTGTCACACCCGTCTGAATAGCTGATTTAGAATAATCTTTTAATTCTTCATATGATGTATTTGGATTCAAATAATTTTTAAAATTATTCCAATTAAACGTTGTCTTAAGGTTATCCCAAATCCCAGATATCATATTTCCCGGAAGTTGTTTATACATATTCATATTTTGACTCAAAATGCTTAAGTAATAGTCTTTATCATCTACGTATTTAGTTTCATTGACTATTCCAGCTTTGTAACCAATTTCATTTCCAATAATACCAATTTCACTTCCTAAAGTTTCTCCTAAATTCCATGCTAACCCTGCAAGTCCTTTAACTGTATCAAGTGCAAATTCCATTCCACCATGAATAAATGCTATAGATCTTTTAGCTACATATTTAAATGCTCCTAATATTTCTTTAGCAAAATGTCCATCAGGATCATTATATATTAAAGGATTATTATTTACATATGTATAGTAATTTAGGCTTAGCGGATCATTTAATTCTCCTCTATATGTATCTTCTGATATAAACCTTTGTATTTCTGGGTTATAGTATCTTGATCTTAGATAATATGTTTTTGTTTCATTATCGTAGTAGTATCCTGCATATTTAAATGGATTATTGAATGTTTCATTTTCTTCTTTGATACTTCCAAATTCATCATATACATATGTATTTAACTCTTCATTTGTTGTATCAATTACTTTTGTTACATCCCCATGTCCATTGTATACATAGTAACCTTCATCATCTCCAGTTTCCCTCTTTATCAAGTTCAATCCATAAGTGTTTGTTGCTACTTCATTTCCGTTTTCATCTAATTCAAGTATTACATTATCACTATCATATACAAAGTTTATTGTATTATTGTCTGTTACTTTTTGTATTCTTTTTCCTGCACTGTTATATGAATACTCAGATATTGCTTGTCCTTTTTCTACTTTTATTAGTTCGTTTCTTGCATTATATGTGTTTGTTACTGTTTGTCCATTTGCTACTTCTTCTATCTGATTTCCATTTAAATCATAGCTATATGTTGTCTCTGATACAAGTGCCGTATTTTCTAAAACATTTGATTTAGTTAATTGATTTTTAGCGTTATAGATGTATGTTGTAGCTTTTATTGTATTGCCATCAATTACTGTCTTAGAAGCTATATTTCCAGATTTATCATAAGTATATTCAGTATCATTAGTTGTCTTTATTCTATTTAATGCATCATATGTATATACTTTTGAGTTATCTTTTAATATATTGTTGTTTGCATCATATTCATAGCTATTTTCTTCTATTAATATACCAGATTTAGTTTTTGTAGTCAAGTTTTTTAACATTTTATCTTTGTAATATTCATACTCAGATACTTTACTTTCATCTACTTGCTTATTTAAACTTCCATCATTGTTGTATTCATATTCTGTTACTTTGCCACTACTTGTTACTTTCTTTAATCTTCCTACCTTATCATATTCTTCTGTAGTTACATTTTGATTTGGATCTGTTACTACTAATTTTTTATCATCATCTAAATATGTGTAAGATACAGTTTTACCATTTTCTGTACTTGATATAACTCGGTTTAATTCATCATATGTCTTTAATATATTGCCTATCTTTGTTTTATTTGAGTTATTATCATATTCATAGGTAGTAACTTCATTATTTACCTCTTCACTTACTAGCCTATCATGAACATCGTATGTATAAGTGAATATATCTCCATTATTTGTTTTAAATGTTTTTAGTAATCCATTTTGATAATATGTTTTTACATCTTCATTTGATAGTTGGTCTATCTTTTTAATTTCATTTCCGTTTATATCGTATACAAATGAAATTACATTTGATGATGCATCTTTTTGTGTAAGAACATTACCTTGATTATCATAAGTATATGTATTTACTTCATTTAATGCATTTTTAACCTTAGTTAAGTTATTTTTGCTATCATATTCATATGCGGTTACATTTTGATTTTTATCAGTATACTTAGTTTTATTATTTAAAACATCATATTCATATGTTTCTATATTTCCTTCTTCATCTTTCTTAGTCAAAATGTTGTTATTAGCATCATATGTGTACTCTATATAGTCTCCATTTGCATTTGTTGATTTTATTTGTCTACCAAGATTATCATATTCCAATTTTTCTATTGTAATATCGTACTGATCTATTTTATCAGTTACGCTGTTTAGTTTATCATATATATATTTTAAGGTATTTCCAAGATAATCTGTTTCTTTAACCAAATTACCATTTAAATCATATTCATAAGTACTAGTTTGTCCTTTTGTATTTACTTCTTTTGTTTTATTATTATTTGAGTCATATTCATAAGTTGTTACATTATCATTACCATCTATTTCCTTAATTACATTAGATAAATTATCATATTCTTTCTTTGTAGTTATACTATTTGTTAAATCAGATTTAGAAACTGTATTTTCTGTTTCTTTTCCAAGTATATCATATTTTAGAGTTGTAACCTTACCAAGATTATCAATTGTTTTTGAAAGTTGTTTTAAATGTGTATATTGATAATTTAGTACGTATCCACTTCCTGTATTTTCTTCTTTTACAAGATTACCACATATATCATATGTATAATTTGTAACATTAGAAAGTTCATCTTTACTTGTTAATTTATTATTTAATAAATCATAAGTATTTTCTTCTTGAACAACCCCTGCAATAGTTTTCTTTATAACATTCTTTCTCTCATCAAAGTAGTAATTTGTTTTTATATTTTTTGCATTAGTTTCTTCTACTACATTTGACTTAGTATCATAAACATAGCTTATAGTATTTCCATTACCATCTTTATGTGTTTTTTGTTTACTTGCCTTGTTATATGTACTACTAGTACTAACATCTCTATATAGCTATAAAACTATTATAGAAATAATTTTATAAAATTTTCCATAATAGTTTTAGCAAAATTTACATTATTAAATATAGGTATAATTTGTTTATTGGATTATTTAGTAAAATATTCATAATAAACTTTAAATAGTCTTAACAATTTTATTCCAAGCCCATCACTATAATCCCAAGAATCAATTATAATTTTATCAAAAACTGGTCTATATAACTTTGAATTTCTAATAATATCCATGTTTTCAACATCATATAATATTGTTTTTATTTGTTCTACATTTTTATTACTATGACCAGATTTAATTAATTCTATTTCTTCATTTAATAAAAATTTTATTTGTTCTACATTTTTTTTGAAATTATCAATTTTATCATTTTCTATCATTTTATAAGATCCTCCAAATTATTAATATACCACTGTCTTGCTCCGCCAATATATTGATTTCCAAAACCGGGGTTGACTTCCAACAATTCCTGTTATAATAGGTGTACCACTCTTTATCTGAAATTGTTGTATATTTTTCATACTATTCCATGTATATGGTAACGATAGATTTTGCCTATTCGTTAAAGATGAAAATGTTTCAAATAAATATCTACCTTTTAAATTAGCATTACCACCATAAAACCTTAATCCATATGTATTGTCTCCTGCAGTTTTCATATCAATTGTTCTAATATCAAATGACTCCAAAATTTGTTTCCTATATTCCCTTGGAACTCCTTGGGATTTTAAATATCCAGAAGCATCTTTGACACCTTTATATATATCATTATTAGCAATATTTTTACTTAAAACTTTGCTATTTGCAAAATCTATTGTCTTTGCTATTGCTGGTGTCACAAATCCACCAACAAGTCCTGCTGTAAATAATTGATTGTAATTTACATTTTGTATACCATTTGTTAAAGCTTGACTTGTGAAATTGCTTGCCACACCAGTATCAAATCCTTTTATTGCATAATCAATTGTTCTTGCTAATCCTTTTTCTGATACCTTACCTGTTAATCCAAATGTCATTGCCCCAACTGCTGTTGCAGAACCAGCTACTAAACTTTGTTTTATATCTACTTTTCCACTTGTTATAAATTGATTTAGACTATTTCCTGCAGTTCCTGATAAAAATCCAGTTGCTCCTAATTTTAAAACCGATGCTCCAGGTCCAAGTAATCCAAATGCACCTCCAACTACTGCTCCTTCTACAAATGATCCCAAATATGAACCTTTATTATTTAATTGTCCATCATCTAGATAATCAGAAATCATTGTAAATCCTAGATTTATTGTACCACCAATTAATCCTCCGGCTATCATTGATAGAAATGGAAAATGTCCATTTTCATCAATATATATAAGTGGATTGTTATTTGAGTATGTATAATAATTTAGACTTAATGGATCATTTAATTCTCCTCTGTATGTATCCTCTGATATAAATCTCTGTATTTCTGGGTTATAATATCTTGATCTTAAGTAGTATGTTTTTGTCTCATTATCATAGTAGTATCCTGCATATTTAAATGGATTGTTGAATGTCTTATTTTCTTCTTTAATATTACCAAATTCATCGTATACATATGTATTTAATTCTTCATTTGTTGTATCAATTACTTTTGTTACATCACCATGTCCATTGTATACATAGTAACCTTCAGTATTTTCTGTTTCCCTCTTTATTAAATTCAATCCATAAGTGTTTGTTGCTACTTCATTTCCGTTTTCATCTAATTCAAGTATTACATTATCACTATCATATACAAAGTTTATTGTATTGTTATTTGTAGTTTTTTGTATTCTCTTTCCTGCACTGTTATATGAATACTCAGATATTGCTTGTCCTTTTTCTACTTTTCTTAGTTCGTTTCTTGCGTTATATGTGTTTGTTATTGTTTGCCCATCTGTTACTTCTTCTATCTGATTTCCATTTAAATCATAGCCATATGTTATCTCTGATACAAGTGCTGTATTCTCTAAAACATTTGATTTAGTTAATTGATTTTTAGCATTATAGATATATGTTGTAGCTTTGATTGTATTGCCATCTATTACTGTCTTAGATGCTATATTTCCAGATTTATCATAAGTATATTCTGTATCATTAGTTGTCTTTATTCTATTTAGCGCATCATATGTATATACTTTTGAGTTATCTTTTAATATGTTGTTGTTTGCATCGTATTCATAGCTGTTTTCTTCTATTAATATACCAGATTTAGTTTTTGTAGTCAAGTTTTTTAGCATTTTATCTTTGTAATATTCATACTCTGATACTTTGCTTTCATCTACTTGCTTATTTAAACTTCCATCATTGTTGTATTCATATTCTGTTACTTTGCCACTATTTGTTACTTTCTTTAATCTACCTACTTTATCATATTCTTCTGTAGTTACATTTTGATTTGGATCTGTTACTACTAATTTTTTATCATCATCCAAATATGTATAAGATACAGTTTTACCATTTTCTGTACTTGATATCACTCTATTTAATTCATCATATGTCTTTGATATATTGCCTATTTTTGTTTTATTTGAATTATTATCATATTCATAAGTAGTAACTTCGCTATTTACTTCTTCACTTACTAGCCTATCATGTACATCGTATGTATAAGTGAATATATCTCCATTATTTGTTTTAAACGTTTTTAGTAACCCGTTTTGATAATATGTTTTTGCATCTTCATTAGATAGTTGATCTATCTTCTTAATTTCATTTCCGTTTATATCATATACAAATGAAATTACATTTGATGCTGCATCTTTTTGAGTAAGCACATTACCTTTATTATCATAACTATATGTAGTTACTTCATTTAATGCATTTTTAACTTTAGTTAAGTTATTTTTACTATCATATTCATATGTAGTTACATTTTGATTTTTATCAGTATACTTAGTTTTATTGTTTGATGAGTCATATTCATATGTTTCTATATTTCCTTCTTCATCTTTTTTAGTTAATATATTGTTATTTGAATCATATGTATACTCTATATAGTCTCCATTTGCATTCGTTGATTTTATTTGTCTACCAAGATTATCATATTCCAATTTTTCTATTGTAATATCGTACTGATCTATTTTATCAGTTACTCTGTTTAGTTTATCATATATATATTTTAAGGTATTTCCAAGATAATCTGTTTCTTTAACCAAATTATCATTTAAATCATATTCATAAGTAGTAGTTTGTCCTTTTGCATTTACTTCTTTTATTTTATTATTATTTGTGTCATATTCATAAGTTGTTACATTACCATTACCATCTGTTTCCTTAATTACATTAGATAAATTATCATATTCTTTCTTTGTAGTTATACTATCTGTTAAATCAGATTTAGAAACTGTATTTTCTGTTTCTTTTCCAAGTATATTATACTTTAGAGTTGTGACCTTACCAAGATTATCAATTGTTTTTGAAAGTTGTTTTAAATGTGTATATTGATGATTTAATACATATCCACTTCCTGTATTTTCTTCTTTTACAAGATTACCACATATATCATATGTATAATTTGTAACGTTAGAAAGTTCATCTTTACTTGTTAATTTATTGTTTAATAAATCATAAGTATTTTCTTCCTCTACAACTCCTGCAATAGTTTTCTTTATAACATTCTTTCTCTCATCAAAGTAGTAATTTGTTTTTATATTTTTCGCATTAGTTTCTTCTATCACATTTAACTTAGTATCATAAACATAGCTTGTAGTATTTCCATTACCATCTTTATGTGTTTTTTGTTTACTTGCTTTGTTATATGTACTACTAATACTAATACCATCTGTTGTTTCTTTTAAAAGATTTCCTTTCAAATCATACTCATAAGCTGTTGTAATTTGTTTTAATTCTTCCCCAGCTGTATAATTCTTTGTTTTAGAAATTATATTACTATATTTATCATATGAATAAGTTATATAGCTTTGAGATGTTTCACTGTGATTTGGTTCTATTTCTTTTGTTACTCTACCTAATAAATCATACTCATAATTTGTTACAGCTGTATTTGGTTTTATTGCTTTTACTATATTACCATATATGTCATACTCATAAGTTGTTGTATTACCATTTGCATCTTTTTTTGATGTTAAATTTTCTTTATCATCAAAGTAGTATGAATTCTCTTCAGTTATTATATTACTCTCTTCAGATGAAAGTACTGTTTTTACTTTTCTGTTTATCTTATCATATTCATAATTATTTGAATCTCCATTTGGTAATATTTCTCTTACTACATTATTCATATTGTCATACTCATATGAAGTGTTTAAAGTAGTAATACCTGTATCACTAAGTGAATTGTCTATTAAAGAACTATTGTTTATATATTCTTTCTTTAAAGTAATTTTTCCCGCATAGTTATACTCATATTCTGTAGTTTTATATTTTCCATCTTTTATCTTTACTTCTTCCTTTATAGCTTTATTATCTTTGTTGTATGTGTATTTAATATCTTCACCTGAAGAAGTTGTTTTAGTTATTTTATTACCTACACTATCATAAGTATAATTTGATATTGTATATGATGTTGGATTTGCATTTAAAGCTACCATTTGATTTGATATTTCTTCTTTTAATATATTTCCTTCATTATCATATGAATAGTTATATCTTGTGTATTTATCTGTATCTATCTCTTCATACTTACTAGATAATTTATTTAGTGAATTATAATAATAATATATCCTCCCGCCTATTTCATTTTCTTCTGTTGCTAAATTACCATTTTTAAAGTAAGTATATTTTTTAGTTGCATCTTCTGTTTTATCACTTAAGACTTTATCTAAATAGTTATATACTTTTGTATTTGTAACGTATTCAGTTGCATTAATGTACACTTTTGATATAACTGTTGTGTTGCCACTTAAATAACTATATTCTTTACTCTCAAGTAAATTATCTGTATTATTATTTACAACTAATTTCTTAGTGTTTCTGTTTAAATTATCATATTCATATTTATATACAGTTCCATTTGGTTTTGTTTCTCGTATCCTGTTGTTATATATGTCATACTGATATGAAGTAACATTTCCTACTTGATCTGTAATTTTTAATAAATTGCCTGCTTTATCATATTCACTAATATAGTTATTACTATTTGCATCAACAGTCTTTAATAGTTTATTGTTATAGCTATAACTATTTGTTGTTACTATATCACTATTTTCAGTTAATTTTGTATTATTACCTACATTATCATATTCATATGTTGTTGTATAACCTTCAGCTGTAGTTTTAGTCATTAACCATCCAATACTGTTATATGAATAACTTTCTACATTTTGAAGTGCATTAGTTTTCTTAGTTAGATTTCCATAATTATCATACTCATAGTTTGTCATGTTACCATTACCATCAGTAGAACTTGATACAAGTCCTTTAATGCCTGTTGCATAATAGCTGTATGTGTTAGTTGCATTATTTGGTAATGTCTTAGATGTTAGAGTAACTCCATCAGTTCCATATGCATATAAAGTAACATTTCCTTCTTCATCCACTTGCTTTGTAACACTATTTTTATTGTTATATTCATATACTTTAGAGCTATTATCTGAGTTTGTCTCAAGTATAACATTTCCATTTGTATCTCTTGTATATGTAGTAGTCTTACCACTTATTTCTGTTTTCTTTCTTACTTCACCATATTTATTTGTATTATCAATATAATTGTATTCAATTAAACTTTGGCTTCCATTAGGTTCAACAGTTCTAATTAGGTATCCTTGACCATCGAAATATTTAGTAGTAACTCTACTGTTTTGATCTGTAATGCTTGTACTAGAATTATTTTCGTTATATGAATAAGTATCAACTTTTCCAGACTCATCAGTATATGTAGATATACGTTTTTTATTTGAAGAATCTTTTGCTGTATATGTAATATTGTTTAAAGTAATAATTTCATCATTATCATCTGTCTGCTTTATATTTGTTAAGTATTTGTCTTCATCATATTCATATAATGTTGATTTACCATTTAAATTAACTACCTGTGATAGTAATCCATCAGAATTATATTCATATGTTACATATCTGCCAATTGGATCTATTATTTTAGTTATTTTACTATTTGAGTACTCAATACTATATGCTCTTCCAGTATAATCTACAATACTAGTAACTTGTCCCAAATAATCAACTGTAATGTTTGTTTCATTTCCATATTTATCAATTATCTTGTATAAATTTTTATTTGAATCAAATACATATTGAATTTGATCTTTTGAAGTTAATATATATTCGCTTCCATTTTTTACAAAATTATTTCTTGTATTTGTTCCTGAATATGTTCCATCTGAATTTTTTTTAAATACATTTACTCCACCATTTGGCAAATATACATATGCCGTATTGTCATCATATAATGGAATTTCTACTTTTGCTGTAAATCCAAATGTCCAACCTCTACCAAGTAAACTTGATGAACTATCTTTTGAATTATATGTTCTTGTAAATGATAGATCAATGTTTGGTATATTGATTTGTAAGTCATCATATGTCTTTGAGTAGTTTCCTGAGTATGCATTTATTCCACTTTCGCCAAAGTGCTGTCTTTCAGAAGGTAAAACATCATATAAAAATGAATCAAATGACAAATCAGTTTTTATAAATGTGTTATTTGAAGGTGAAGTGACTATTTTATCAGTAGATGTGTTTGGCAAGTCATTTCCCCAATAATTATATGATAAATCCAATGGATAACCATAATATGAATTTTGTTTTCCAGCCAGATAGTTGTACTTAATAATGTTTTGAGTAGAACCTGAATAATAAACAATACCATGCACAGAACTTTGTAAATTTGTAACACTACTATTTAATAATATTAATTTACCTTTAGTAGTTATTGCACCAGAACGCCAGGCAACATCATTTCCACAATATCTCATATTCATATTATTAATTAAAGCAGTACCATAATAATCAATGTAAATTCCACTTCCATAATAATTATAATTACTTTTTCCAACAAAGATTGGATCAGATGTACTACTAATAGTTACTTCATTATCATTTTTGCCATTTACTATAAGTGTACCTTCTACACCTAAGCCACCATTTTCTGTAAATTTTATTATAGATCCTGCACCTATTTCTAATAATGATTCCCTAGGTACATAGAGACTATTAACTATATATTTACTATTTTCCCTAATTTTTAGAGATTCTGATGTTGTTCCATTGATATATGTTCCGTCATAAAGTTTGTTTACCTCATTATTATTATTTTGAACATTCCATAATAGCTCTGTAGTAATATAATTATATTTTATACTAACTGGATAATCATTTCCAATTGAAGTATTATTCTGTACAATCATATTTGAATACATATTAGGTATTACATTAATTGTATTATTTACTATATTATTTTGGATGTTTATATTATTTTGAATATTATAACTATATCCTTCATAAGCTACTGAAATATCAGCAATTTTACTATTCAATATATTAAGATTATAAATTCCTCCTAACTCAATTCTATTATCAAAATTCGAATTATTTATATAAATTTCATTTCCACTACCATACAAAGATGACGATGTACTTTTAATTATGCTAGTATTTTCTAAAAATACTGATCCAGAATTTGTTATGACTGGATAACTATAAATCCCTCCACCATTTTTTAAAATTGTTTCTTTAGCTATTAAATTTCCTGTTGATTTTACAACTATACCACCCCATTTATTTGAATTATTAATTTCATTAATTCCATCATCTTCAATAGATGTTATTATTACATTTTCATTCCCCGTTCCATCAAATTTCAGACTACCTTCTATTTCTATATAAGCTGATTTATCAACTTTTAAAACACTCCCTGCACTAAATTTTACATTCGTATTTTTGTATAATGTAGTACTTTGAGACCAAAAATAAACAGCTTCAGGAAATAATATTTCATTTTGTGTATCTATCGGAAAACTTTGTATATTAACTTCCCCATATGGATTATATACTTCACTTTTATTATTGTATATATTAGATACTATATTTCCATTTGCTCTACCTAAATCTAGACTTAGAGTTGAGTTTGTAGTTGTTATTCTTTTATTATTTGTTATTATACAAGTTGAGTAAAAATTAGGTGTATATGTGAAATTATTATAAAATGTATTTCCAATAATATTTGAATTATTTTGAGTAATAGGTGTATATTGATATTGAATATTTAGATTATTAATATTACTGTTTTCTATATCTATATTCTTAACTGAGTCAACTTCTATTTTATTATCTATATTACAATTTTTTATTATAAAATCATCTGCACTTAATTGTCTTATTGCCCCTCTAACTGTGGTATTGCTCATATTCACATTATCTAAATTTATGCTCGATTCGCCTAATATAGCAGCCTCATACGAATTATAATAGTATCCTTTCCCTCCATACTTTATATTAGTGTTTTCAATATTAAGTTCACCACCAGGTGAAGAAGCAATAAAATACCAATAATCTGATTCGACTACATTATTAATTCCATCATCAGCAATTGAAGTAATAGTAGTTATTTCAAATCCATTATTACCAATATTCAAAATACCATTTGCATATAAAGATATGTTCTTTTGCAATTTTAAAAGACTTCCGGCTTCAAAATATACACTTGTATTCATATATATTGTTGATGCGCTAATATAGTATATCGCTTTAGGAAATTTAAAAGTTCCAGGATTATTAGAAAAATTATTTTTAATATTTACTTCTCCATATGGATTATATTCATTTAAAGACTTATTGTTATAAATATTATCCATTATTTTGTAATTTGCATCCTGAAAATCAATTTCTATAGTAGAATTGCTTGTAGTAATTCTACTATTGTCCTTAATGATACAAGATGATAGTTTGTTTGGAAAATATTGTACACCATCATAAAATATATTCCTCTGTAAATCTATTTTATTTTCAAAGCTATTATATTGATCATATTTGCTAATGAATTTATAAATATTGCTATCTAAAATTTCAATCGAAGAAGAATTTTCTAAAGTTATTAAATCATTTAAATTAGAATTTTTAATTATTAATTCTCCAGAATATCCTGAAATTGATCCATTTAAATTATTAGTAACATTTGTATTTTCAAAGTAAAGCTTTGAATAAAGAAATTGAATTGAAAAATCATATGGTTTCGAATAAATTGTTGTATGTCCACCAAACTTTATATCTGTATTTAAAGATGTAAAAGTACCATTTAAAACATATATTTTATCCCAATGATTTATATCTTCTACATTTGATATTGTGTCATCAAATCTCGAAGTAATTATTACTTTATTATTAAGATCCCCATTTAAATTAAAATTTCCATTTATAGTAATGTTAGAAGTAGCTTCTAATTTAAGTATACTTCCAGCTTCAAATGTAGCTGTTACTCCTTGCGGTACTGTATAACCACTCAAATAATACGTATCCTTTGGATATACTGTATCTACAGTCGGTGATGATATTCTTGTTGCAACTTTAACGTTATATATTGTTTTAGACAAAACAACATTGTTACTTGTATCAAGGAAATCAAATCTTACAGTATAGTTTGTATTATTTGCAAGTGATGTTAATTGATAATATTTGTTTGTTAAACTAGTTACGTTAGTTACAAGCTGATCATTCTTGTATACGTTGTAACTTACAATTTGGTCATCTAATTCAACTTCTTCAAATGACACTAGCGCTGTATCATAAGATCTGTCTTTTAAAATAAGCTCATTTGACATAGTCTCTGCTATTACGTAATTAGAAATTATTAAATTACTAATTGGTTTTGCTGCAATAGCAATAGAAAAAACTGTCAAAATAATAAATAATTTTGATAGTAACCTTTTATTCATATATACCCCCATATCCATACTAAAATATTCCTATACATTTTAGTTAAATAAAGTATATATTTTTAAAAAAGTTTATTCAACCTGTTCGATTTTATTCGACAATTTTTTCAAAAAGTTTTTTACAATTTTCTACAGTTTTCTCATAACAAAAAGATGAAGCTTTTAACTCCATCTTTTGTATTAATTTTTTACTTTTATAGGGTATTTTATAGTTAAGGTTCTTTTAACATCTTCAAGTATATCCTCATCATCAATACAAACCATTAACCATTTTGAACCATTTAATGATCCACTTTTGTTAATTAGCTGAATAAAGTAATTTGTATAATTATCTTTCATTTCAAATATTTTATCTATACATTCTTGATTTACAACTAAAAGCATAGTAATAAATTCTCTATCTGGATATATAGTACCAAAGGATTTACTTCCCTTTTTGTACTTTATATTCCAACCAGGCATAGCAGAACAACTACTATATGCAATAAATGGATTTCCATTATACATATCTTCTAAAAATTGTATTAGATTAATATAATTTGCTTTTGTACTCTCATTCATATTATTTAGAATTTCATTAATTGTTGGTTGAATATCTTTATTCTGAATTATTTCTTCCATAAAATCACCTATATTATTTCAATTAAGCTTTATTTTCACTTCCAAGAACTTCTATAATTTTATGTTTAACCATATCTTTTACTGCTGTTCTTGCTTGTGTTAAATATGTTCTAGGATCAAATACTTCTGGTGTTTTAACAAAACATTCACGAATATTTGCAGTCATTGCGAGACGAATATCACTATCAATATTTATTTTACATACAGACATTGTTGCTGCTTTTCTAAGTAATTCTTCTGGAACACCTTTAGCACCTGGTATATTTCCGCCATATTCATTACACATTTTAACGAATTCTTGTGGTACAGAAGAAGCACCATGTAAAACTATTGGATAACCTTCTGGTAATAATTCAGATATTTTTTCTAATATATCAAATCTAAGTTTTGGTTCACCTTTAAATTTGTATGCACCATGACTTGTTCCAATTGCAACTGCAAGTGAATCACAACCAGTTCTTTTTACAAATTCTGCTGCTTGTTCTGGATCTGTATACATAGCATCATCATCTGCAACATTAACATCATCTTCAACACCAGCAAGTTTTCCAATTTCAGCTTCTACAACTACTCCTCTTGGATGAGCATATTCAACTACTTTTTTAGTAAGTTCTACATTTTCTTCAAAATCATATTTTGAACCATCAATCATAACAGATGTAAATCCATTATCAATACAATCTTTACAAATTTCAAAATCTGCTCCATGATCTAAATGTAAAACAATTGGTAAATCTTTACCAGATAGTTTATTACATTCAATTGCTGCTTCAACTAATTTCTTTAAATAAATAGGATTTGCATATTTTCTTGCTCCTGCTGATACTTGTAATATAACTGGTGAATTTGCTTCATTTGCAGCCTCAACTATTCCTTGAATAATTTCCATGTTATTTACATTAAAAGCACCTATTGCATATCCTCCTTTTGCAGCTTTCTCAAACATTTCTTTGGTTGTTACTAAACCCATACTATCTCCCTCTTTCTTATTATATATAACTTATAACTTAACAATTATCATACAATTTTATCTTATATTTGATATAGATTCTCTTTTTTTAGTTATTTCTTCACGTGTTAGTTTTATTTCTTCTTTCAATCTTTTTACATCTATTTCAAGAATTTCTTCTTCACTTCGTACTGCACCCTCACAATATTTCACAAAATCAGATTTTTCTTTTTGAGATTCTAGTTCATCATCATCTTTGGAAATCTCTTTATTTTGTTCAGTTAAATTTTCTTTTTGCTCATCAAATTTAATTTCTCCAGAAATGCCAACAATTGCTTTAGCTGATTCAGTAAGCTCAGTTGCCTTTGTTAAATCATCTCTTGTAGGATTACCAGTTATAAGTTCATCTGCAGTTTTAAGAATTTGTTCTGCTTCATCCAAACTATAGTCCATATTACCATGCACTTCATCAATTGTCTGATCTGCAAGTTCATCCTTAAATTTATTATTTCCCCTATTTTTGTTAAGTGTTTTGGTATTAATTACAGCTCTATTATGTTTTTTATCATAATTTTTCCCCATAACTCTTTCTTTAAATAATTCTTGTTCATCGTAATTTTCTACTTGCTCGTGTAATTCCAATGCACTTGGTTTAAGTTCAGTTAATTCACAAGTTTTATCAATATACTCACTTTGAAGTTTATCCATTTTGTCTTTAAATGAATCAGATTTTGTATTTTCTGCCTTATCAGAAAGGTTAGACATTTCTTCTATTATAGACTCTATCTCATCATTTAATATTGTTATTCTATCAAGACCTTGGTCAACTTTGTAATTTATACTTTTTTCTGCTTTTGCTGACTTATATGAATGTTCATTTTCTTTTTTTGCTATATCTTCATGGTCTTGTGCTATAAACACACCATATTTAGCTCTATAACCAAGATCTAGTTTTCTTAAATGATTTTCATAAAGAACTATTTTCATTCCTTGTTTATATCCTACATCTAAATCTCCATTTACAACTTGACCATTTTGACCATAGTAAAGGTTTTGTCTATACTTAGAATATTCATCATATACTTTTGAGTAAGCAGCCTTAATTACAGCCTTTTCAATTTCTTCATCTGTAAGTTCAATCTCACCATTATTTATATCATCAATAATGTTTTCCTCTTCAGCATTATCAATATCTAATCCTTCCTTTTGTAATTCTTTTACTTTTTTGTCAACTTTTTGTTTACTTTCATCACGAGTTCTTTCAGATTTTTTTTGTTCTTTGGTTTTTAAAAGCTCTTCTTTTAGATCATCAATGAAATTAGAGTCATTAACATTATCTATTAGTTCCCTTTGAAAATTCCTTCCATTTTTTTCATATACTTTTAAAATTTCTCTATCGGCTCTTTCTTTATAATATAGATTTTTCCCAAGATCACTATCAGTATTAACAATATCTTCAATCCTTACACTAAAAAGTCTTGCTAATCTACTATTTAAATTGTTTTTATCTAATACAACATCTTCTTTTAACTCCATAAATTTCTCCTTATATACTATATATTTTACTACATTATTACTACATTTTCAATAAAATTAAATATTTAACTTAATAATAGTTATTTTTAAACAAATTTTGTACAAAAACTTTTTCTATGAATTGGTGTAAGTCCATGTTGTTTTATGGCTTCAACATGTACCTTTGTACCATATCCCTTGTGCTTTGCAAGTCCATATTCCGGATAAAGTTTATCAAAAGTTAAAAGTAATCTATCTCTTGTTACTTTTGCAATTATAGATGCAGCAGCAATAGATTCAGATTTAGCATCACCTGACACCACAGTCTCACCACTTATATCAATATTTATCATTTGATTTCCATCTATTAAAACATAATCAGGTCTTATATTAAGATTTTCAATTGCTTGCTTCATTGCAAGTTTAGTAGCATTTAGGATATTAACTTCTTCAATTATATCCACATCACTCATGCCAACACCAACTGCAACGGCGTTTTCCATTATAACATCATATAACTGTTCTCTTTTTTTCTCACTTAACTTCTTAGAATCATTTATTCCTTCTAAACACATTCCTTTACCGAAGGATAACTGCTGCTGCAACAACTGGTCCACAAAGAGGTCCACGACCTGCTTCATCTACTCCGCATACAAAGTTGTATCCTTTTTCATATAGACTTCTTTCAATTTCTAACATATTGTTTAATCTTATAAGTTCTTGTTCTTTCATATTTCTCCTCTATTTTAAACATCTAAGTCCAAACATTCTTTATATACTTCGTTTTTGTTTATTCCTCTTAGTTTAGCAACTTTTTTTATTGCATCTTTTTTACTAGTCCCTTTTTTTATCTCATCTTTTACCATATCTAAAATACTAATATTATTAATTTGTTCGAGTTTTTCTTGAGCTATATCTTCTTCATTTTTACCTTCAACTATAAGTACGATTTCGCCTTTTATTCCATCTTCTTCTATTTTTTTAATAGCATCTTCAATTGTAACATATCTAAATTCTTCATAAAACTTTGTTAATTCTCTTGCAATACATATGTTTCTGTTTCCAAAATATTCTAACATATCTTTTAGAGTATAAACTATTTTATGAGGAGCCTCGTAAAATATCATGGTTCTTACTTCTAGCTTTAATTCTTCAAGTCTTGCTTTTCTTTGCTTTTTGTTTATTGAAAGAAACCCTTCAAAGGTAAATCTAGTACTGTCCATTCCACTTTTAACAATTGCAGTAGTAAGAGCAGTAACACCAGGTATAACCTCAATTTTGTAATCGTTATTAATTAAAGCCTTAACTAAACTTTGACCTGGATCAGAAATAATAGGCATACCCGCATCTGAAACTAAAGCCACATTTTTTTGTTCATTTAAAAGACTAAGTACTTTTTCTATTTTATCATCTTCATTGTGTCTATGATAACTTATCATTGATTTTTCTATATTTAAGTAATTAAGTAATTTTAATGTTTGTCTTGTATCTTCTGCAAGTATAATATCAACATTTTTTAATATCTCTACTGCTCTATATGTAATATCACCTAAATTACCAATTGGTGTTCCAACAATATACAAAATCCCCTTGCCACTATCGTTTTCTAAATTAGTTTTTTTCACTTTCTTCCTCCAATTACCAAACTCTAATTGTTATATCTCCGTCTTTTGCAACATAATTTTTTTTGACACCAATGTTATCCATCCAAGCCCTAGTATCTAAAGTTTTCCAATTTCCACTTCCAGTACCTTCACCTGTATCATCATCCCATAGCCATTCAGGTGTTGGCCAAAGAGCGATTTTTGGATCAATCACTTCATAAAGTTTTTCACTTGCACCAGCTTGACCATGATGTGCCATTTGAACTATATCACTTTTAAGTTTTTCTTTAGGATACATACTAATTAATTTATTTCCACTTTCAAGTCCAGTATCACCTAAAAATAGTATTGATTTATTGTTAACATGAACTTTTAGTACCATACTTGAATTATTACCATAATTGTTAGTTATTTCTGGATTCTTTACTCCTAGTACTTCAACACTAACATTATCTATTTGTATATTTTCTCCAAGTGTTACTTCCTCTATGTTGTCTTTTACATTAGTATTATCAAAAGCTGTAAATAAATCTTTTGCATCATTTTCTCTTTCACTTTGATATTTTTCTATTTCATCAATAGTATCCATTGATTTATATATTTTTTTTATCTTAATATCAGAATCTTTATTTACAGTATCTATAAATGCTCCTACATGATCTCTATGTGGATGAGTTAAAAACCAAGCATCAACTTTATTACCATATTTTCTTATATATTTTCTTAAGTTTTCTCCATCACCTGGAGTACCCCCATCAACTACAATTACCTTACCAGTTTTAGTCTTAATAATATATCCCATCATTTGGCTTTTGGTTTGTGGACTTAATTGTGTTAAATTTACACCATTATAGTATTTATATGCTGTATGCATTCCAAAGGCTAGAGCTATAATAAAAGCTATAATTATTATCCCAAACAAAACCCTTTTTAGTATTTTCTTAATTTTTTCTTTCATAACATTCTCCATAACTATTAATTTTTATTAATTCCATATATTTTATATATTTCATCCGTATAGTTTCCATCACTATCATATTCAATTAGTGGTTCTAATATTTTTACTTCATTACCACCATTTCTAACATATTCAATTAACACTATGCTAGGTTTAGATTCAATTTTTGGATAAACAAACCTTATTTGCTTAGGCTCTAGCCTATATTTTCTAGCAATACTTATTAAGTCAGAAAGTCTATCTGGTTTATGTACTAAGTATAACTTACCCTTGCTATTTAATAGCTTTGAACTTGTAATGAACACATCTTCTAAATTGCACATTACTTCATGTCTTGCAATATATTTTACTTTTCCATCACTCAACACACCTGTACCTGTGGTTTTATATGGTGGATTACATACAATAATATCAACACTATTTCTTTTAACATTATCTTCTATTTTTTCTCTTATATATTTAACATCTTTTATATCACTTTGTATTGGTATTATTTTTTCTTTTAAATCATTTAGTTCAATATTTCTGTTCAATAAATCAAACATTTCATCTTGTAATTCAACACCAAATATTTTGCTATATTCTTTCTTTGCAGACAAAATAATAGGTATTACACCACTACCGCTACAAAGATCCATTATAACATTTTTTTTATTATTTGAAGAAACAAAATTTGCAAGTAATACACTATCAGTACCAAAGCAAAAAAAGTTTTTATTTTGTATAAGTTTTAAATCATTTATACCTAAATCATCTATTCTTTCATAAGCATTTAACATAAAATCATATTCCAATCTTTGACATATCTAATTATATACTAAATTGTACTTTTTTTCAATTAAAATATTAACTTTTGATAAATTAGGATATATCATCAAATATGTATTGTATTTTCTCTAATTTATGGTATAATTATATTATATATAATATTTTATGTTTACCAATTATGATAATGTGTCGTTCCTTCCTTAGGAGGTGTTTTTATGATTTTTACTAATTACTCAGTAAATAGTATGCTTTATACTAATCCAGTTTATCCTATAAGTAGTAACATGAAAAAAGCACATGACAACAATAATGAAAAGCATAAGAAGAATCAAGAAAAAAATTTTAAAGATTATTTAAAAACAGAAAATGCTAAATACACAAACGAATCATAACATACCTAAAATCCGGATTTTATCATCTCCGGATTTTCTTTTGTTTTATTGAATATTAGCGCACATTATGCTATACTATACTAAAAAAGACTGGAGTAAAAAATGGTAATTGAATATATTGTTACACCACAAGATAATGAAAAAAGACTAAAGGATGTATTAAAAAACAAATTATACATTTCAAGCATATTGCTAAAGAAGTTAAAAGAAACAAGAGCAATATTAGTAAATGATAATATATTATTTGTTAATGAAACAGTAAAAATGAATGATAAAATAACAGTAAATTTCAACAACATTGATAATCTACTTTTTAACTCAGAAAATGCATTTTTTAATAAATTTAAATTAATTGATGGTTCCTTAGATATTGTATATGAAGATGAATATATTCTAGTAATAAACAAACCATCCAATATGCCAATACATCCAAGTAGTGATAATTATGAAAATACATTATCAAACATAGTTGCTAAATACCTATATGAAAAAGGTGTATATGGAATACATATAGTTACAAGACTTGATAAAAATACAACTGGACTTTGTATTTTTGCAAAGAATAGCTATATACAAGAATTATTTACTAGAAAAAAAGATGTTATAAAATTAAAGAAAGAATATATTTGTATTTGTAATGGTATTATACAAGAAGATAACTTTATTATAGAAAAGAATATTGCAAGAAAAGAAAACTCTATAATTATTAGAGAGATAAATGAAAATGGTGATTATGCTAAAACAGAATGTGATGTAATATATAGAAATTATACAAACAATTTTACTGTACTAAATATAGTATTGCATACTGGAAGAACTCATCAAATTAGGGTTCATTTAGCAAGTATCGGGCACGTACTTCTTGGGGATGATTTATATGCAAAAGAATATAACATTGAAGATATTGATAAATATATTTCAAGACAAGCACTACATTCAAACAAACTATCTTTTTACCACCCTATAACAAATGAATACTTATCTTTAGAAGCAAATATTCCAAATGATATGTTAGTTTTAATTAATAATAAATAAAAAATACAAGTGAGGTTTATATATCACTTGTATTTTTATTTTAATCAATATTCTATTTTAAAATGCTGTCGTTGAAAGCTCAGTCGTATTAGTACATTCAAAAACATAAATACCATCATAACTTGAATTAAATGCTCTAGAAGAATATATGTTAATTCCTGTGATTAATGATTTATTTTTAGTTTTAAATATAATATTACCCATTGGATAATTTTGTGATGATGTAGTACCACCATTTTTTAATCCTATAAAATTAGTCCAAAGTCCATTATATGCTGTGCTATATGCTCCTGAAGTTAGAACTACCAAAGGTTCTATATATCCATTTGCCACTGCTTGTTCAGGATTTAACACACTTCCATCAGCAAATCTAATTCTAAAATTACCTACGCTAACGCCAGTTGTCATACCTCCTGCCCAAACTTTAATTAAAAACCATCTATTTGCATTTCCACTTCTATTTAAAGTTATTGCATTTTCACCCGAATTTACATATACATAACTACTTCCATCTACACGTGAAGTATTTGGTGATATCATTTCACCACCCAAAACTTTCATAGTTTCAAGTAACGCATTAGATTGATAAAAGTTTCCGTTATACAATTTATCGTAATCATGATATGAATTATTAAATGCTGTAGTTGGACTATTACTTAAATAAAGTGATGAATATGTATTCTGAATTGATGTACCATAATTTATACTAGTTGGCACTACTGCCCCTGAAGTATAAAATCCAGATACATTACCTACATTGTCAAATAAATATACATGTGTCTGATATTGTCCTGATTCATTATTATGTGCTGATTTATTAACTCTAAAGTACCATGTTCCATTTCCTAAGTTTTGTCCCGTTGCAGAAGAATTTGTTTGCCAATCAGATAATAAATCATCTTGACCATTGTAATCTGTCCATGTTGGGAACTGTACTCTATTTACTCCTGATGTACTATCAGCTACCCCATATAAGTATACATCATATCCAGTACTTGTTACATTTGTTATTGCATAACTACTATATGTTGGTGCTGTTGCATCTCTTTGTATAGAGTAATAACTAGTTGCTCCACTTGCATTTCCTGCATTATCGATTGCTCTGAACGATGGTGCTTGCCATGTATCATAATTATATACCCAACTACTTTGAAAATCTGTCCAATTTATTCCATCTCCTGACCACTGATATCTATTTATTCCAGATTGAGAATCAGTTGAACTTAAATTCAACGTTATATTTCCTGTTGTCCATGTCCCTGCTGTATAGCCATTTAAATTTACTGTTGGTATACTTGGTGCTGTTTTATCTATATTTGTTACTGTCAAGCTACTTGTAGAGCTTTGATTTCCTGATGCATCTTTTCCTTTTGCATATACTGTTGTGTTATTTGTACTTACTGCTATTGCTGCTGTATAATTTGTCCAGTTTGTTCCATCTAGACTATATTGTTTTACTGTTGCATCACTTGGATATGTTATTGTAATTGTTACATTACCATTTGTCCATGCTGTTGTACTAGGTGTTATTACTGGATCTGTTGGTGCAACATTATCCATTACAAATCCATTGGTTTTTTCTACTACACTGTTTCCTGCTTTATCTTTTCCTTTTACCCATAGATAATATGTTCCTGTTGTTCCTGTCTTTGTTATTGCTGCTCCATTTGTAAATGTTTGCCATCCACTTGTTGGTTCTGTTGTATTTTGTGTTGCCC
>JAEWRE010000082.1 GCA_023460235.1 Bacillota bacterium | reverse complement strand
GGCTGGTGGAGATAATCAGAACATTTTTGCTCATGGATTTATACCTCTTTTGTTTTTTGCGGCAGGGCTTACTGCCGCTGTATCTTTTCAGCGATTCCCCGGAGGACGCGCCACAGGCGCGTCTGTCCGCGCGCTCCTTTTGCCGCGGATCAATTGTTGCGCGCATTCAATACGGTCTTGAGCACTTCCCCGGCGTTGGCGCCGACCTCCGCGCCGACCCTGTCGCTCAGCACGGCCACAACGGCCTCAAGCTGCGCGGGGGTCAGCCCTGTGTTCATGCCGATGCCGAAGTGGGCCCGCAATTGCGGGTTCAGCCCGCTGATGCAGGCCAGAGCGGCGATGGTCGCCAGTTCGCGGCTTTGCCAGTCAAGATTGTCCCGCTGGAAGATATCTCCGAAGAGGTGGGCTTTCAAAAACCGGTCGATGGCCGGGGCGAACTCGAAAATCGCGCCGGACACGGGGCGGCCCACCACCCTGGTCTGATTGTCCGTGCCGAACTCCAGGCTGCTTTTGTCCGTGGGCAGGGGACCGGGCTCTTTGCCGGTTTCGTCCGCGACGCCCTTTGCCCGGCGTTCTTTCACCACCGCCATGAAGGTTTCCAGGGCGTTCAGGCTGCGCGGAAAGCCCGCGTATGCATAGAGCTGGACGAGGATTTCCTTGATTTCATTGATGGTCAGACCCGTATCCAGACCTTCGTTCAGCGCGGGTTTCAGTTTTTCAAGGTCGCCATTGGCGCTAAACGCGGCGATGGCGACCATTGCTTGTTGTTTTGCATTCAGGGTTTGCGTGTTCATGGTCTGTGCCGCCTTTGAGATGGATGTGAAACTCAGGATCAACAGAAAAACACCCGCGATGCGCAATGCTGCTTTCATGGGAGCCTCCGGGTTATCTGGAGCCGTTGTACTGTTCATCGCTGACCGCTTCCAGCCAGTCCACGTTCTTCCCGTCAGACAACTCGCCCGTCAGGGCGATATGGGTCATGGACGAGGTGGGCGACGCTCCGTGCCAATGCTTGACGCCGGGCGGGCACCAGAGCGCGTCGCCGGCCCTGACTTCTTCGATTCTGCCGTCCGCCGTGCCGGTGCGGCCCACGCCCTGCGTGACGATCAGATGCTGCCCTAGAGGGTGGACGTGCCAGTGGGAGCGGGCTCCCGGCTCAAAGGTGACCGCGCCCGCACCGAAGGGAGCCTGCGGCTGTTTTGAGCCGAACAGGGGCTGCACGCTGACCTTGCCGGTAAAGAACTTGTCGGGCCCCTTGAAGGCCGCCTGCGATCCGGCGCGGTAGATGACCTGATTCTGTTGCGTTTCTTCAGCCTGGGCCTGTTTCCCGCAAATACCCGCTCCCGCTGTCAGGGCCAGGGCGGCGATCATCACTGCAAAGCATTTCATGGCTGCTCCTTTTATGATGGAAGTTATATCCGGCGGCTGGACAATGCCGGAGGCATCTTTTTTCTTATTGAGCCCGTACCGTGCCCAGCCGCGCAATGTCCTCATCCGTGCGGTTGCCGTGGATGGGGATGGCGTCCAGCGCGCGCTCCAGGGCGTCGAATTCCTCATCCGTCATGCGCACATCGGCCGCGCCGAGGTTCTCCAGCAGCCGTTCCTCCCGACGCATGCCGGGGATGGGCACAATAAAATCTTTCTTACGCAGCATCCAGGCCAGAGAGATCTGTGCGGGCGTGGCTTCTTTGGCGCGCGCGTACGCGCGCAGCAGGTCAAGCAGAGGCTGGTTGGCCTTCACGTTTTCCCTGGCGAAGCGCGTGATGACGCGGCGCACGTCGTCGCCTTCATAGCGGGCGTCCGTACCGTATTTGCCGCTCAGAAAACCGCCGGCCAGCGGCGAAAAAGGGACGAAGCCGATCCCCAGCTCTTCGCAGGCCGGTATGACGTCCTTTTCGAACATCCGCTCCATCATGGAGTATTCGCTCTGGATGGCCGTCAGCGGCGTCACGGCGTGCGCCCGCCGCACCTGGGCTTCCGTGGGCTGGGACAGGCCCCAGCCGCGAATCGCGCCTTCGCGGATCAGTTCGCCCATCCACCGGGCCACCTCTTCCACGGGGCAGTCTTCCGGCACGCGGTGCTGGTAGTAGAGATCCACATACTCCGTGCCCAGCCGCCGCAGGGAATCCTCCAGCGCGCGCCGCACGCCCGAGCGGCTGAGCTTGTCTTCGGGCTGGCCGGGCAGGGCGAAGGGGCTGAACTTGGTAGCCAGTACGATCTCTTTTCTGAAGGGGGCCACGGCCTTGCCCGTCAGTTCTTCATTGACATAGGGACCATAGACCTCGGCAGTGTCGAAGAATGTGCAGCCCAGCTCAAAGGCCCGGCGCATGAGACGGATGGACTCCTCTTCTGGCGGCACGGCTCCGTAGCCGTGGCTGAAACCCATGCAGCCCATGCCGATGGCCGAAACTTCCATGCCGCTTTGGCCCAATTGTCTTTTATGCATGTTTTGATCTCCTTATGTTCAAGAATGTCATTTTCTCAAACCGCCGCCGGTTGTTGCCGTTCATGGTTTATTCACACTGTGTTTTCTTTAGCCGGACCTTCGGGCCGGGGATAGCTCCAGAACTCTACACTTTCTGCCTGATTCTCCACGGGGTGAAGTTTTGCGGCGGCATGGCCGCTCTCTTGAAGTTTTTTGGAGTAGCAAATGGAGAATCAGGCAGGATTTGTGGAGGATTATATCTGTATCCAGAGGCGGCTTGCCGCTAAACAGGCCAAAGAGAGCGAAGCAAGATTTGCTGAAGGCGGGCAGGCAGAACGCCGGACAGGAAGAATTATTCTTGATACTGTCTTGCGTTTACCTGTAAAGGGATGTCATGGCGTTGCTGTTTTCTGCCTGATTTTCTTCTTGGCATGGCAGCTCGCAGCGTTCTGTGTCGGCAGACTGCCGCATGTTAAGGCTCGTCCAACAGCGGGGTAAATC
>JAEWRE010000081.1 GCA_023460235.1 Bacillota bacterium | reverse complement strand
TCTCGGAGAACAAGATTGGTTATGTAGGCACCAAGCCGATGGTATCCGCCCATATCAAAGCAGAAAACGGAATTGAAAAAATCGCTGTCTTTATCCACAATGAAGAAGGCACTCGGGCCTTTGAACTGGATACCACCTACACCTTCAACGGTGAAAAGGAATGGGGTACGGAAGGCCAGCATAAACACATTGCAATTCCGGATGATGCCCCTGCAGGAGATTACCACATGCACTTCAATGTATACGACAAGAATGGAGAAGTATCGGAAAACTCACTGGAGGGTGTCCAATTCAAGAAAAGCAATGTGGAATTGCAGGGGGTTGAAATAGGAACCGGCCGCTCGGCTACAGCTTCTGACATCCTGACTAAATTCACTGTCAAGGCGCAGGATGATTTGCATTCTATCCGCCTGCGTATTTATAAGGAATCTGCTCCGAGTGAATATTTCTTTAACAGTACGCTCGCCGATGAATTCTCCGAAGGAGGATTGAAAGAATATACATTCAACAAGAAACTGGAAGCCAAAGACGATAAAGGCCGGTATGCAACGGCAGGCGAATATATTCTTGAACTTCGTGTGGAATATGCCCAAGGGGCGAACAAGATTTTCAAGGAAGAATTCACCCTTGCAGAAAAGTAGAATCCGAAAATACATAAGTATCATGTCAAGAAACAACTATTGGTTGGCGTGCGGCCTGCTCTGCCTCCTCCTTGCCGCTTGCAGCGAGGAGGACGGGGACGGGAAAGACCTGGACAAGCCGCTCATCGAATCCGGCGACAGCGCATCGCCGCTCAACTGCCAGGTATATCGGACAGGAGAAGAAATTCCTTTCCGGTATACTTTTACGGATAACGATGCATTGGGTAGCTACAACATCGAGATACACAATAATTTCGACCACCACAGCCACAGCACCGAAGCAGGAGACTGTCCGTTGGACGAAAAGAAACTCCCCGTGCATCCCTGGGTGTACAATCAGGATTTTCCCATACCCGGAAATTCCCCGCTATACGATGCCCATGTGAATATCCCCATCCCTGCGGACATTGACCCGGGTGACTACCACTTCATGATAAGAGTGACTGACCGCTCGGGCTGGCAGCAATTGAAAGCTGTCAACATAAAGATTTCAGATAACAAATAATTAAATAATGAAGAATGATGAAACATTTATCGCTTTATAAAGTATGGACCCTCATGAGGGTCCTTGCACTGCAACTGGCCTTTGCCAGCCTTGCGTCAGCTGATAACCAGCCTCCGAGAGACACGGATGCCAACGTCTATGGACACGTAAAAGACAAAGCTACTGGTGAACATCTCCCTTACATCAACCTTTGGGTGAAAGGCACCACCATTGGCACCACCACCGACGCAACCGGGCATTATTTCCTGAAGAACCTCCCCGTGGGTACACTTACCATCGAAGTGAAATACATCGGCTATCTCACGCTGCACAAAGAAATAACCGTGCAGAAGAACTCCACGCAGGAAGTGAACTTCGAGCTGGAGGCGGACAACATCGCCCTCGACGAAGTGGTAGTCTCTGCCAACCGCACTGCGACCATGAGGCGGGTAGCCCCCAGTCTTGTCAACGTGATGGATACGAAACTGTTCGAATCCACCCACGCCACCTGCCTGGCACAAGGGCTGAGCTTCCAGCCGGGTGTCCGCGTGGAGGACAACTGCCAGAACTGTGGCTTCACCCAGGTGCGTATCAATGGATTGGACGGGCATTATTCGCAGATATTGATGGACTCGCGTCCCATCTTCTCAGCACTGACAGGTGTGTACGGCTTGGAACAAATCCCGGCTAACATGATAGAACGTGTAGAGGTGGTGCGCGGAGGTGGATCGGCCCTGTTCGGCGCATCCGCCATCGGGGGAACCATCAATATCATTACCAAGGAACCCACCCGTAACTCCGCCGAGCTTGCCCATTCGCTGATGTCTATTGGTGGAAGCTGTTCTTTCGAGAACAACACGACGTTGAATGCCTCCTTGGTAACGGAAGACAACAAAGCGGGATTCTACGTCTACGGACAGAACCGCTATCGCTCGGGCTACGATAACGATGGCGACGGATATACCGAACTCCCCAACCTGCGCAATCAGACCATCGGCGTTCGCTCCTTTCTCCGCCTTAATCCTTATTCCAAGCTGACCTTGCAGTATCATGGTATCAATGAGTTCCGACGTGGAGGAAATCTCCTAAAACTTCCCGCTCACGAGGCTAATATCGCCGAACAAATCGAACATAACATCAACGGCGGTGGCCTGAGCTACGATTATTTCTCTCCCGACGAGAAAAACCACCTCAATGTCTACTTCTCCTTTCAAAACACGGCAAGGAAAAGTTACTATGGCGGCACCGGAGAAGGCATTACCGAGGAGGATAAGGAGAATGCCGAAAAAGCCTACGGCACCACCAGTGACCTTACTCTGGTAGGCGGCGCACAATATATCCACTCTTTCGGCAAGCTACTCTTCATGCCGTCTGACCTCACCCTCGGTGCCGAATACAACTACGATGGCCTGGAAGATGAAGTGATAGGTTACGAAAGATATATGAAACAGAAAGTGCGCATAGCTGGCACCTATCTGCAAAACGAATGGAAGAACGAACGGTGGAGCCTCCTCGTTGGAGGGCGCCTGGACAAGCATAACTTGGTAGACCATGTCATCTTTTCGCCCCGGGCCAACCTGCGTTTCAATCCTAACCGTAGCATCAACCTGCGTGCCAGCTATGCCGGAGGCTTCCGTGCCCCGCAAGCTTTCGACGAAGACTTACACGTCAGCCTGGTGGGCGGCGAACGGTTAGTGACACGCCTGGCAGACAATCTGAAGGAAGAGCGTTCGAACAGTTTCAGCGTTTCCGCTGACCTGTATCATACCTTCGGGAATGTGCAGACAAATCTTTTGATAGAAGGCTTCTATACGGATTTAAACGATGTCTTCTCTACCCGCAAACTAGCGCAGCCGGATGCTCAAGGAAATGAGGTGCAGGAACGTTACAACGCATACGGTGCCAAAGTATACGGGCTAAACATCGAAGGCAAGGCGGCCTATGCCTCCTTGCTGGAGCTACAAGCCGGAGTGACTTTACAGAAAAGTCGCTACGACCAACCGGTGGAATGGGATGAGGACGCTCCGAAAGAGAAAAAGATGTTGCGTACGCCCGATTTGTACGGCTATTTCACGGCAACCATCCATCCGCTGAAACGTTTGTCTGCTTCTTTTTTCGGAACTTATACAGGCAGTATGCTTGTGGGGCGTGCCGGTATAGAAAATGGTCCGGGTATACGTGAACCGGTGGCTCTCAATACTCCCGAATTCTTCACGTTAAACTTGAAAGTAGCGTATGATATTCCTGTCTATAAGTCCATCACCCTGCAGGTGAATACTGGGGTGCAAAACCTCACGAACGCTTATCAAGATGACTTCGACAAAGGCTGGAACCGCGATTCAGGGTACATCTACGGACCGTCGCTTCCGAGAAGTTATTTCGTAGGGGCTAAAATCAGTTATTGATCAGCTACAATGGTTATTATTTAAGCAAAATCCTTGATACCAATAGTGGAGCTGAAATAAAAGATACGGAAATTACTCGTAGTGAGAATTCTAACAATTATAAATATAATCTTGAACACTCTGTAATATCATGATGAAAAAATGTTTATGTTTGATTATATATACTATTGCCTTTTTGTCCTGTACAAGTAAAGACGGGGATTGGGAGCCAATGGAATGGGAGGTAGATACTTCAGCATATCTTAAAAAGGATCACATAGCAGTTCCGGAAAGTGGAGGAACTTATACGTTGTTCTGTAATAATTATGCTACTTTTTGGTTATCATCTGTGTTTGAGGACGGTGTGCAAATTGAAACGGACAGTGCTGCTGGAAGTGCTGCAAAAGGCATGTGGAGTTCTATTGAAATACGCAAAAATGCAATGATAGTTGTTATTTCTCCCAATGACGGCAATCTAAGTAGGTGTCTGTCTGTTACTCCTACTGCGGGGGATGTTTTTTCTTCTTTTATCTTTAATCAAAAAGAAAAAGAAAATTGATATCTTACTAGTCTTTGCCAAATAGAGTTTGGTTTATACTTTTATCTATATATCCAAAACAAACTAAATCTGTTTGCATTGACTGCATGATAAATATGCTGGCGAAAAGAGAAAAAAGACAGTATTCTTCTTTTCGCCAGTTTTGCTTTTATGGTTAGAGGGCTTTTGTTACCTTTACACATAAAGCCCACCACAAAGCGATTTCTTCGTTTTTTGTTACTATTTTGTTACCCACTGTTAGTAACAGGTGGAATTTTAGTTTGATAATCAGAGTTATATAATGTTATTTATAATAATGACAGTATGAAATCAACGGAATATATTAAAATGGGTATGATCTGGGAAAAATATCCATACGGTAACGTATAGGGAAGTATATAAAAACAAAAAAACTGGAGTTTGTCTTACGACGGAGACAACAGGGGATTACTTAGCAAAGAGAATGGGTTTATTTTGTTTTCACTGTTTTTTGATAGGGTATTTTACAATCTATAAACTATTATGAATGTGTAGTGTTTATACTTTTATGTTTTAGTATATTAATATGTTCTTCTTGGGGGAGATTTGGGCGTTCCTGTAAATGGTCGGGCTTTCCACCGCAATACCTAACGCAAGACGGCCATACCGACAACACCGAAAAAACAAAATGGGGTTGTCTTGATACAGAAACATCGGAATCTTAGGCATCCTCAAGGTTTGATAGGAGGGTGTGAGGCGGGGAGTTTACTATCGGAAAAAATCAGGTGTTAAATACTCAATTTAGTATATATTAAAATGCTGTTTTTATATATAATTATTTGAAAAATAATTAGTTGAGATTTTGTTAAGCGCTTTGTGTTTCAAATAAAAGTGCTCTTTTAGAGGCATAGAAAAAAGAGATAACAACCTTTAGAACTGGTTCACCCATCAGGATAAAGAAAGGAGGGACGTAGTTATGAAAACTGATTATTTCGACCAGGCAGCGCAACAGTTTGCATATTTGATGATCGAGAAGATCCAGCTGTATCTTTGTATTCAGATTGAAAAACAAAAAGGTTTATGATAACGACGATCCAGTTTAAGACGTTGGACGACTTGTATAAGTTTTACAACGACGCAATTTTTAACAGCGAGCTTTTGGAGTGTATGTATTGTGAATATTTCGTGTCACGGCGAGGCGTTCGGCTTTTTCACCGCCAACCGCTGGCGCCTATACATCTTTCCATATTGGGGGACAATAGGAAAGAACCCGTTTTTTTCTGTTGTACCCCTGAATGTGGTTGGACGATAGAGTACCGGCATTTCAAAATTTTACCGATGACTTCCGCACTGTCACGGTTTTGGTA
>JAEWRE010000080.1 GCA_023460235.1 Bacillota bacterium | reverse complement strand
CAACAAGACGTGTGTACTGTTCGATAATCTGTGCAGAAGCCTGCTGCCAGTTCAAGCTACGCTGTACACCCATACGTTCCATCATCTTCTCTGCCATTGGGAAGTCTTGGAACTGCAACCACTCCTGTGGTGTGATGAGGTCAACGTCCATGCCTGTACTTCCATACTGCATCTGTTTCTCCATAAGAGTGTCAGCCATCTGTTTAATCTGTGCTTTGTTCTTCGGCAAATAACTTGAGATAGCAATTTCATAATCGAATACTGCATCATCAGGTATCTGAGGGAAGTCTACTTCTACATCTACAAACTCTCCTGTGTCTGGACGTTTGAAGAAGTATTTACGTTTCGCTGAGTTCGAGATGAAATTGTGCAGTATCAGTTCCGTCAACCGTGCACTATAGTCTTCATACAAAGCAATACGTGTTGTATCAACCATCGTTACCTGAGCCAGCATATTCTCGATACCACCAGTTGTCAACACACTTCCTGTATCTCGTCCTGTGTAACGGTCATCAATACCTGATGTGTTCTTAATGTCACTTGATAACAGAGCCATGTCGTTTAGTATCGTAGCGTTTGGCGTTGGGAACTGATGATAGTGTACCGCTTTGGATGCGTCCCCCTGCACAATAAAAGTACGGTCTGCATCATTACCATGTTTGGTGAATGCCGATATGTTCAGTCCTGAAGAACTGGAAATGAACTTCGGTGGACGCTGGTTCTTATACTCAGCAGTCAACAAGATACTGTTCATCAAATTGTACGCCAATGAGTTGGCAAATATCTTAGCAGGTTCTGAAGTTCCTACCAGATTCTGATTCGGTAAGTTGCAGTACAGTTCTGCAAACGGGAACATATTCGGCTGAATCTCATCGTTCTTATACAGAATGTACTTGTTGTCCAATGTATGAATCTCTGCAATCTTATTCTCAGGAGTACGAATGAAATGAATGAACACCGTGTAGTAATGCGGCTTCGAGGTATTGGCACCTGTTGCCTTATCTGTAATCGGCGTAACTGTGCTGCCCAGCTCTGTGTCAGACATCTCTTTCTGGTGTAAGATAGCTTTGAACTTGTCTCCATACAGGGGATGTGACGCTAACACAGTTTCATGGTAACGCTCCCACGTAATAACAAAGGAGGCATTGTCCAAAGAATCTGCATACGGGTCACGCATATATTTCAATGGGTCAATGTTCTTCAGACATAGTTTACCTTTTCGCAAAGGAGAACTGCTCTCAATAATATTATTATCCCAACCCACCTGCGTTACTCCTAAGTTCAATAGAGCAGCACGTTCTCCTGCACGCATCTGATACATGGGAACATTGTACTTACCCCAGATATAAGACAGCATATTGTTTAACTGTACGCATACATCTGTATCTTCTTCTGATGTCGGAATAACATTCGCACACTTTCCAACTGTGTAGATGGAAGCAAGGATATTGTTCTTAATGTAAGACACGTGGTTCGTATCAGGAAGTATCTGATACTTCGGGTACTTCGCTGCCAGTGTCTTCCATAAGTCTCCGTTATCTACAGCATCCAGCTTCCGCATTCGTCTGTGCACTTTGCTATACTCTGTATTCGCTAAACGAAAGTTGTCCCTCAGTTTTGCCAAGAGGCGTTTGTCCTGTTGCTGTTGTTCGTACATCTCTATAAACTGCTTCTTTTCAGCAGGTGTGAGTTCTTTGTTCTTATTCTTCTCCATCTTCGATTCCTCCTATTACGTCTTGTAGTGCCTGCACCATGTCGTCCATGGTAGGTACTTTCTCATTGTCTTGGTCTTCCTGCAACTGCTCATCGGTTTGGAATCCCATCGGTGCCTCGTCTTGTTTTACTTCTTGGAATGTTTCGATGTAGGTGTACTTGTAGTCTACCTTGATTCCTTTGAAGCAAAGTAGAACAGCACACACAATCAATGCAATACTCAGTGCTATCATATTACCAGTCCTCTCTTTCATAAGCGTACATCTCATCTGGCTCCTCATCTTGTAGAGCAAACGGTACGCCTGTCTCAATTTCTTTTTTCTGCATTATTGTTAAATCACGACCCGTTGAGTCGTACACACCATAGTACAGTTTACCGGGGTCAGCAGGCAATGCCATACAAATCCACTCCAGTGGGTTGATACCATGGTTGTTCTTATCCATCGGTTTGTCCTGCTTCTTGGTTGATACCCCTAATCGTTTTGGTGGAAAGCGGTAGTCCTCTAACTCATGTATTAGTCCTGTACAACAATCCATTATCTTTAACCTGCCTGATTCCATGTATGTGTTTGTTCGGAATACACGTGCGTCTACATTGATGTACCCCGGTTGAAAGGCAATGTTATAATCTAAGAAATGGTCGTACAGGCTTTTCTTATTGTAGTCTCGCTTCGCTCCTGACTTCGGGTCAAGGATAGGAGCTGTGTACATTCCACCCATCGGAATATCCGCTGACTCTGTATGGAACAGTTTTGCTAACTGTTCAATGTTCTTGTTGTTTGTTCGTATCTCTTTGTAGATGTAACAGATACCGTTTGTTTCATCCACAGCTCCGTACAGATATACGAAGTCATCATGCAAACCGTAGTCGGCGGCAATCAGACGTTTCCATGCTGTAGGTACTTCAAAGGTTTCTACAATACAGTTTGGTGCTGATGGATATACCAATCCTTCGGAATAACTGAACGAAGAAAAGATATACCGATTCACCCACCATCCCGGTTTGTTCTTACAAAGCTCGCTAATGAAGTTCTCAGGCAGATAAGCGTTGACATCCGTAGAAGCTACATGAGAACTGATGTGTTCGTCCTGTCTGTCCTCTGGGGCTTTCAGTTGTTCCAAGGTGTGTCCGTGCGTCTCAATAGACTCTGAGGCTAACAGTACGTCATTCCGAATCCAACCTGAGTCTGGGTTCGATTCAATCAAACCTCTACGCCACTCAGCGTCCACCACAGGAACTTCTGCACCGTTGTCCAAGGTTTTGTAAATGATATTCCCTGCTGCGTCCTTCTTTGGTTTAGAAGCTGCTAAGTTACGCAGACGAGTCTTCAGCTGCTGAAATGCTTCCGGGTCTATCTCAGATGCCTCCACCATGACGAACATACTCAGGTTCAAAGAACGTAGTTTGTCTACGTCATCCAATGGACGGAACATAATACGTGCCCCATTGATAAGGTCAATGTAACCTTTCTGTATGGAAACGTGTTTGACAAATCGTTTGGGTAGGTCATTCTCAATGTCTCGCTTAATGGTCTGCTCGTACTGTGCAGCAATGTTTGCACAGACAAGTACGTTGGCATTAGGTGTTAAGAAGCAATGCTTGTAAATCTCCTGACGAGAAGTCAAGGTCTTACCTGTACCGTAACCTCCGAAGTTCCCTACGTATAAGTGGGGGTCACGGTGAACAGCCTCTTGGTGTGGCTGGGGTTTGTATGTATTTACGTAGGCATTACACTTTGTACACTCTAGCCAGAACTCAGAGGGAGCACCTGACATAGCCTCTGTCTGGACTAAGGGTGCTCCACATCTAGGACATCTTAATTTCATTCGGACTGTTCAGGGAACTCTAAGACCTTCTGACCTGCAATCTCTGAACCGTCATCATCAGGAACTGCCTCATCCAGAATCTCATTCTCTGCACGCATGATTGCTTCAGCAGTCAGGTCTGGTCTCAGCTCCTTATCAGGAATCAGTCTCTCTAAGAGAGCAGACGCCTGTAGGTTAAACATATCATACAGTTCTTCTGCACAGGCTTTCTTTTCTTCTTCAGACTCCTGCCTGTTGACGAAGTAGGTGAATGAATTCAGAATCCCTGTCAGTAGGATTGCTGACAAGTCCTGAGCTGTCATAGGCTCACTCTGCATAAGTCCTCCGTCTTCTGTAATAGAAATCATTTTCATGGTATGTACCTCCTTTTGTTTTCTATAGTATAGCATTTTAATGGGAGCCCTGTCAATTACCGTGTGCGTTTATTTTTGAGAAATTCAGTATGATACATTTATTTTTCAGAAAATCTAGCGTGCGTTTTACTAATCGCCCTACTCACGTACGAAATAACAAAGGGGCTTAAAATTTATAATATATAATATAAACCATATATATTATAAATTTTAAGCCCGACCCCTACTACTAGATTAGTTACACCAACTCTGGCTCACGCCCAACAATATAAACTTAACAAAGAGAACCCTTGCCTTCGCTCACCGCACTCTGGCTCACGATTTAATTTCTTATCATGCACTCTTATCCTACTATCACTAAATAATTCTTCCCACCCACCACCCTTAGTTTCGTTTGTGCTCACGACCTACTTTACCCACTTATCATATTATCCTGACTTCGCTCCTTCACGTCTTACTTACCTCACTACCTTTTACCCTAGTATCACTCCTAAGTTAGTTACCTCAAACTCCAGTTAGTCATTCCTATAAGTTATCAACATTATCAACATTCTTGCTACACTTCAATGAAGTGTCACCTTCTGTCTGTCTGTCTGTCCTTATTTATTTTATTATATTATTTATTAAATCTAAATTATACTTTTTCCTTATTTCCTATATATCTATATTTTATATAAAAATTTTTTTTAATTTTAGTATATATATTATATATCATTGATATACAATAGCGTATATCCTACCAAGAATATATTTATTATATATCCACGATATACATTAGCGTATATCCAAAATCACTTTTTCAAATTCTCAAAATCCAACTTCCCAAAACTTTGTTAAACTTTTAACAATCTCATCTCTCAAAAACATCCCAGACGATATACTTAGTTATCAACATTATCAACATTATCAACAATTCTGTTCTACAGCTGTAGTACAATTTCACTTACTCAACTACCCATTTCGCATACGCATCTATTCCGACGACAACTAGAGAGGTTCCCTATTAGGGGCAGTATCTGGTTGGCTAGGAATTGTGTTATGCGGCTTAGGTAGTCCTTTCTAGATTAGGTTGGCTCAGAGCCACCGCATCCCCGACCACCACCCCTAGTTTGTCAGCCGAACACACGTTAGCCCAGCGGCGTACATGAGTTCTATACTGCGTACAGAACACACGTCCACCACTGACCTAACATGCGTTCGACTGTGCTTCGCGCTGCTAAACTCATACTTTCTAGATTAGTCACTCAATTGCAGATGTATCGTTTAGCTTGTTACCCAGCTCATCAGACACTCATAGTTACTTGCTTTGTAGCCAATTCTTCTGTCCACAAAACAAAGCTCCGCACTGCCGAGGTGTCTAGATTGAACTTATACATGGGATTCCCTTTTGCACGGGACATTCATTCGCTTATTTCCGAGTTCAACCTCATACTGATTAGGCTCATTTCCCTCTATTTTGGGGCGTTTGATTATCTTCATTTTTTGTTCCACCTATTTATTTTAAGAACGCATTATAACCCAAAAGATTGGATAATACAAGCCCTGCCCTACGGCGTCTCGCTTCGGGTGTGGCTTG
>JAEWRE010000079.1 GCA_023460235.1 Bacillota bacterium | reverse complement strand
GCAATGACGGTCAGCCTGTCCAGCAAGTCCGTATTCTTGCGCGTCAGTTCCATCTGGAACGCCTGCATGATGACCAGTTCCCGCAGCAGCCCGGTATCCGTGGCCGTGGCGACTTGTGCGAACCAATTCGGATTGCCCACGCGCATTTGTGAGAGGAGCTTGTACAGCCCGGCTTCCGAGAGCTTGCCGTCCACTATGCCGGGCGGCGTGCCGCTCCCGCCCGCTTCCGACCACTGGTTTTCCGCCCAGGCCGTCACATCATCCGGCAGCGTGGGCGCGTGATGCACCACATGATTGTTCAGGGATTCCATGACGGCGGCCACCCGCTCCTCATGGATTTTTCGTGCCGCCGCGTAGGTCTGCCCGGCGGGAGTGTTCTTCTGCTCATCCGTCGCCACAGGTAAGGGGCGGGGATTGGCCAGCGTCTTGACGGCTTCATGGGCCTGCGCCACCTGATCCTCGGTCAACGTACTTTGCAGCGGAAAGAGCGCGTCCAGACTTTCCTGCTCCGAAGGCTGCTCATCGGCCAGTACACGCTGCAGAAATTCCACCGGTTTTTTGCCCGGCGTGTTGGCATGGGCAAGCTGTTTCTCACGCATGGTTGCGTGGATTTCCTGTCCGGCCTGAGCGCCGAGCTGGATGCCCGCGCCCAGAGAACTGCTTCCGCACAGCCCGGCGGGTTGCGCGGCCTTGCCGTACATATCCTCGGTTTTCATGGCTTCGCCCGCCACAGCCTGCCCTTTGAGCGTGGCGGCATTGCTTTCCTTGAGTGCGACCAGCGCCCGAACGATGGTGGCCGATTCCGTTTTGATGGTGCCGATGATGTTCTGCGCGGCCAGCAGAATTTCCGAACGGATGGCTTGTGCTTCCGTCGCTGTGTAGGCATTGACCGCCTGAATGGTTTCCGACTTCGCCGCCGTGACGATGGCCCTGACGGAGCCGCAGCCGCAGCCTCCGGCCCAGACCTGAGCCGGAAAAGCCGTTATCAGCAAAGCCAAAAGAACTTTTTTCATAGTTCCCTCGCTATTTCGTTGGCAATTTCCAGAATGACGTTGACGACTTCCCCATCGGCGTCGCTCTGGTCTTCGACATTGCGCCTGCGGCGTTCCACTTCGGCCTTGGCCGAACCGCCCGGAAAACGGGCGGCCAGCCGCCGCAGGGTTTCGGACGGCCCCAGGCGCTGATAGAGATTGTTGCGGATAGCCACGTCTTCCGTGGTGGTGGAAAAGGCCCACAGGGATTGAGGGCCTATGGTCAGACTGAGGACAAGCTGTGACATGCCCGAACCTGTCCTGAACAGGGCAATGAGATTGGAACCGGCCTTGCCGGGCTTGCCCAACCGTGAGAGCGCATGACGGCAGGCCCCGTTCAGGCCGAAACGTTCCGAGAGATTGTCGATACTTTTTTCCGTGCCGGAACCGAGGATGACGACCGTGGTAGCCAGTTCGTCGGTGATGATTTTGGGAATATCGTCAATGGACTGCGTATACAGCCCGATGGACAGGTTCCACTTGCGGCTTTCGCGGGCCATTGTGGTCATATCGGCCTGAAGCTGGCCCGCCACCGAGACGTTGTTGGTCACGCGATGCGCTTCATCGTAGCATAATCTTTTGGGGTCTTCCCGGATGGCCTCAATGCGTCCGGCATGGTAGTCCTGATAGTATTCGGGCATAAGCTGCACATCGGCGGGCATCAAAAAGAAGCGCGAACCAAGGACATGCCGTGCAAGCATATACATGACCGCTGATTGTCTGTCCGCCGTGGCTCCTCCGCGCGGAGCCACTTCGTCCAGGTCGAGACTGACGATCTGCGCGTCGCCCAAATCGAACCGGGTAGGTTCCTTCAGAATGACATACGCTTCAATGGCGTCCAGTAATGAGCGCCAGACATTGTTGATGGTGTGTTCCTCATAGGTGTTCTGGATGCCCTTGTTCTGCCGAATCTGCGCCCCCACATCGGCCAGCAGCGGCACGGCGTATCTCTGCGCCTGCAATGCCTCATGCACATACCCCCGCTCAAAAAGCCCATCGACCACTTCCCACCAGGAGGTGGAAGCGTCGCGGCTGATGCCTTCATGGACAATGAGGTCATGCAGTTCGGGCAGGACGTTGGGTTGATAGAGCCGGGGATGATTGCCATCAGAAAGTTCCTCATAGGCCAAGTCGATAGCCCGGCCTATCAGACCCGGCACGCCGTCCGCCGGAGCCGTGACATCCAGCGGCGTGGCCAGCAGCGACAGCAGGTTGACCAGAAACGCCTTGTGCGAGGGCAGGGGCTTGCGGCACCCCAACGGCGTGTCAAAGGGATTGACGGCATAGTCCGGCGTCATCCTGAGTCGGTGATAGGCGGCAAGGTGTTTTTTCCCTTCGGGCAGGTTTTCTTTCAGGAGCGTGATAAGGCCGGAGGAAGACGGCCCCACGTCCACGATGGACAGCCAGGGCAGACGGGACAGTCCGGCCTGTGTGACAAAGGCAAAATTGAAGGCGTTGAGGAAGACCGATTTACCGCCTCCCATCGGAGCTACCCCCAGATCAATCCACGCGGCCTGTTCAGAGGAATTGGGCGCGAACGGCATGATTTTGCCGTCCTGAGTGCGGAAGAGGAGGCTTCCTTCTTTCCACGGCGAAGCCGAACGCAACGGCCACATGCCGATGGCCTCCTGAAGCGGCGCGGCAGTGACCGGAGCCGGACTGGTCGGCATCAGGCCGGGCAGTGTCGCGGTAACGCCGAGCAGCGGGTCACCCAGAGCTTCCGTCACATCGCATGTTCCCCATCCCTGAACAGCTTTGGAGAGTTCCGCCACACGCCGCCTGAGCAGAAGATGGGCGTCCTGTTCACTTTCCAGCATACAGGCCCAGGTGCAGAGGCAGATGCGGAATTTCACGCAGCACACGCCTTCCAAATCCAGCGCCCGCAATGCTTCCACGGCGTTGTTGAAGCGTTTGTTGTCCGCGTTTGTGAAGGCCTGAATCGCTGCCAGCAACGGCTTGAGACCCATGTTCAGGCCGCCGTCTTCCAGCAGGAAGGACATGCGGTACGGCAAACGCTCGTCCCGTCGCGCCAGAACGCGGAAAAAGTCCTGGAAGGGTTTGGGCGTCTGCGGCATGAGCGTCATAATCAGCGGCCCATAGATGCGCTCACCTATTCGGATTGCGCTCCGCGACACCATGTTCCCCTCGCGCGGCCAGAGCTGCGTTCTGAAGTCCGGGTATATGACGTTATGCAATTCCTCTCTTTTGCCCGTATCGGAGTCAGGCAAACGGAGCGGCAGAGGATCGCCGGGCACAAGCGCCTGCCATGCCCTGCTGGTGAACTCCGGCGCGATGCACAGGCGGATGTCCCGCAGGGCCTCATGGGCCGAGAGCGGCCAGGCCAGCAA
>JAEWRE010000078.1 GCA_023460235.1 Bacillota bacterium | reverse complement strand
TACGGCAACGCTACGCTATGCCGTGGCAGGCTTGCTTCGCTCAACGGTCGCAGGGATTTGCCTGCTACTGGTCGCATAGCTCCCAGTGGCAGGCAAACCCTGCTCCCTTAGAAAAGCGGTGTCCGCTACGCTCCCTCATTATTTTAACGCTCGTCCGCTCCGCTCCCCACGCGTGACGCTCCGCCATAGCTTATGCCGCAACTCAAACCGCTACGCGGATCTGAGTTTCGGCAACGCTATGGCTACGCTAAGCCCCCCTCTCCCTAAAGGTCAAGGGGGAGAGCGGTATCGCCTAAAGGCGCATTATTTGTCCCCTTCGCTCGCTAAAGCTCGCCCCATCTGCCCCCAAGGGGGCTACATGTGCTTATCCCTATTGTGTGCGCAGCCATCCATATTCCGCGTATATTCGGGTGAATAATGCTCGCAAGAGCTCGCAAAGTGGTTCAGCCGCATTGTGTGCGCAGATAAAGCCCCCCTCTCCCTAAAGGTCGAGGGGGAGAGCGGTGTCGCCTAAAGGCGCATTATTTGTCCCCTTCGCTCGCTAAAGCTCGCCCCCTCCGCCCCCCAAGGGGCTCATGTGTCCCTCCGCCTCCTTATAATCATATCCATAATGTGTGCGCAGCATCCGGAAACTAATCACCACCCCCTACAGGACAAAATGGCGATAATCGCTTTTAAATTATCGCAAGCGATAATTGCGATTATCGAAAGCGAATCATATACATATCATTTGCACTGCCCGCCGCTTGCCCGCCGCTCCCCACGGTCGCTGCGCTCCCTTATATCATGGTCGCGCCGCGGGTTATTTGTCCCCTACGCTCGCAAAGCTCGCCCCTTCTGCCCCCGAGGGGGCTACATGTGCTTATCCCTATTGTGTGCGCTGCCCGCAGCTTGCCCGCCGTCTGCCCGCCGCTTGCTTCGCTTTTATATATATAATAAATGGGGGGACACCCCATTATTATATAAATAAAAGCTCAAAAAGCGGTGTTTGATATATCAATGGCAAAATGCGAGGAAGCGACCTTCGCCCGCTTCCTCGCATTTATGCCATTGATAAATCAAGATTATTTGTCCCCTTCGCTCGCTAAAGCTCGCCCCCTCCGCCCCCAAGGGGGCACATGTGATTATCCATATTGTGTGCGCTGCCCGCCGCTTGCCCGCCGCTCCCCACGGTCGCTACGCTCCCTTATATCATGGTCGCGCCGCGGGTTATTTGTCCCCTACGCTCGCAAAGCTCGCCCCTTCTGCCCCCAAGGGGGCTACATGTGCTTATCCCTATTATGTGCGCTGCCATCCATATTCCGAGAATATTCGGGTGAATAATGCTCGCGAGAGCTCGCAAAGTGGTTCAGCCGCGGTATGTGCGCAGATAATGCCCCCATCGCCCTAAGGGTCGATGGGGAGAGCGGTGTCGCCTAAAGGCGCATTATTTGTCCCCTTCGCTCGCTAAAGCTCGCCCCCTCCGCCCCCAAGGGGGCACATGTGATTATCCCTATTGTGTACGCAGCAAATCAATATTACATATTGTACATATGTGTACATCTAAAAAGCGGATTGAGCTGATTCTCAATCCGCTAATTAGTAATCAATGATTTCGCCAATCTCTTGCAATCAAATCATTTATATACCTACCTTTATTAGGCTGGAGATTAAGCCATTCAAGGTTTTCGATGTCAAGTCTGAAACTAAAGACTTTCTGTCTAACTTTGCCATGGGTGATGCCTTCTTTCCTCATACGCTTTTTATTATCCATAATTCAATATTTTTAAAATGTTTATAAATGTAGTTATCCTTTATCCTCGGCTGGAGATAAAGAAAGAGCTTGCTCGGTGCCCTCGCAATGCCTATTCTTTATCTCCATCCGAGTGAGAAGGGCTTGCGCCATCATCCTACCGAATAATCAATTAGCATAGTAGTATGCAGTAGAATATACGGCATCATTATAAGTCCAATCAGAAGCATACTCAGAGCCATTATCTTCAACGATGGGCTTATCATATACTTCATATAAAAATGTCTTTGCCGAGTACATAACATTATCCGTACAAGGATGCTCATCATCAACTGGAATCATACATTCCAGTTGTAAGTCAATCCAATGTTTACACTCTTCAAGCGTATCAGACGAAAACACTTCTGCAACTTCATTTACTTCATCATTGTAGTAAACAACGAACTTCTTCTTTTCCATAGATATGACTTAACCGTGATGTCGAGGGCTATGTTATTATTTATATTATAGTTATCAGATTTTTTTTTATCCTCGGCTGGAGATAAAGAAAGAGCTTGCTCGTTTCTCTCGCAATGCCTATTCTTTATCTCCATCCGAGTGAGAAGGGCTTGCGCCATCATGTTTTTGATTAATTTCCACCAAATTCAATGAGCATACGCCATTCTGTTAAATCTTCATCCTCATCGTATTCTTTCAAGAATTCGAGAATCTCTTTTTTTAGAGAGTTCTCGATGTCGGGGCTATAGGCTATATCTCTTAAATCTGCCCAAGTAAAGAGTATGATATGATTTTCAACATGGGCAAATAAACCACTGCCGCTTAGTTCCAGCTCGCCAGATTCTAAGACAGAGCGAACTATATCTTCAATCAGATAAGCGAGGTTTGAGGTGAATCTCTGTTTCATAATTTTGTGACTTAACCGTGATGTCGAGGGCTGTGAGAATTTTATTATTTAACTAATGTATTGTAGTAATCATTATAAGTATGGATTCTCGAATTATTGAGATAGCACTCTGTTGATTTTATATCCTCATGTCCGAGTTGTTTTTGCAGAGCCGCAAGATTCAGCCCCTTGCGAAGCATTTCGGTCGCAAATGTATGTCGGATGATATGTGGCGATAGATATGGCGCAGAGCTATGTTTCCTCAGTGCAAGATGAATCTTATATCGTATGTCTCTTTCTTCGCCAAGGAAGAGGAAATTTGCTCTATAAGTATCTCGCTTATATGTATTGAGCATGTTTTGTACCCTCGGTGAATAATAAGCATATCTAGTCTTGTTACCTTTCCCGACAACCTTTATAGCCATCTTGCCTTTATCGAAATCACATGGGTGTAAGTGAAGGCATTCCGAAATCCTTAGCCCAGTATCGGCGATAATAGCTATAATGCAGCGTATATCTTTGTCTATAGATTCATCATTGATGGCGGATTCAATGTCGGCGGGTGCAATGGTGGGAGCTTCTTTCTTCGCAGCCTTCGGAGCTTCGCAGTAGTAGATGTTCTTATCTATGGTGCCGCCATTATGAACGATGAAGCGGAAGAATCCCTTTATTGCTGAGAGCTGCAATTTTATGCTCGTAGCTACCTTGCCGTCAGCAATGAGATATGCGACATAGTTTTGTACATGTGATGCAGTAGTGTTGCCCCATCGTGCATCATCGTCATGCTCCTTGCGGTAATGGGCAAATTGCCGTAATGCTTGGCTATATGCCCTAACAGTATTATTACTGTAGCCTCTTGTATAAGCGAGGTATAAAAGATATTCGTTTATCATGTCGTTACGTGTTCTAAAGGGTTAATATGTATCTTTCTAGATGCAAAGGTACGACTTTTTTCTCAAATATGCAAATACATAGCGATATATTTTATTAAAATATGTAAATACATAGCATTAATTTATGTTAATACATATCCTCAAATGGATGATGTTTTGTTGCGGCGGCTGGGCAGTACGGGATGGGTTGTCGGCGCACGCGCCGCCAAGATCCCATCCCGATCTG
>JAEWRE010000077.1 GCA_023460235.1 Bacillota bacterium | reverse complement strand
ACTTAAATCACGGCTAACTTTATGGGGTTGAAGAGCTAACAAATTAATAGCCATTTATTTAATTTTCTCCTTTTTCTCTAAATTAAATTGTTCAAAATATTCATTTATAAATTTTTCTATTTCTTTATAATTTATTAAGTCATCATATAATATGTTTATTTTAGCTCGATGACCTCTAATGAGGTCATCGTTATTTGGCTATTTATTAGAAATTAAATCCTGCATTTCCATTAGAAATTGTAGTAGTCTTAGTTCCACTATTATTCTTAGTAGCAAGATATTCATCTCTACGCTGCTTAATAGTAGCAAGATAAGTTTCACGTTCAGCAATTGCCTTAGTAAGTTCCTCAGAAGTATAAGTATCTTCGATATCAAATACGAAAGGCTCTTTCTGAGAACCGGTAATTACATAATCTTTATAAGTATTCTTAAATTCTTGAACTTCAGCATCACCCCAAGAACTTTCCTTGGTAACCTTCTTTACGATAGTTCTGGAAACCTGTTTGCCCCAAACTTCAGTAAGAACAGGATTCTTCTCAGAAGCTTCAAGGCCTTCAAAATAATTCATACCACTTTCATTAAGAACAGTATAAGACACAGGAAGAAGAGCTTTACTGAAGTCAAAAGCATAACCACTGATAGTTACCTTTTCAGGAGTTTCCTTTTCTGGGTCAGCTTCAGTCCGACGAACTTTAGTAATAAGCATTGTAGTCTTAAACTTGCAACGTTCAATTTCCTTCTCGTTAAATTGTTCATTTACCATGACATGAACAAATCCACCTTCATTACGCTTAATACTTACAAGCTCTTCCTTGCCATCACGTTCAGCATAGAATTCATTAAGACCAACAGTAGAATCGACACGGATACGGGTTGCATTTTCAACTCCATCACCCATTACTGTATTATATTCACCATCAATAATCTTACGAAGAGTAGTAAATGTAGCATTAGTCTTACCCTTAGAGGTAGTTTCAGTTACATAAGTAAAATGAACCTACAGGACATTCGTCAAAGCATTATCAGTAACAATACTTATAGTACCACTAATGAAAGGAGTACCAGGATTCTTTGAATTAGGACCGCTTTCCTTCATTTCCAGATTATGCTCATATAGATAACCTTCAATATGTGTTTCATTAACAAATTTCATTTAATATTTTTCTCCTTAATTATTCTTCAATTGTAATTTCTTTTCCTTTATTAGTAATAGCATAAACAACTGGATTATCATTCAATTTTTCTACAAATCCATCATTTACCAATTTACGCATTCCGCCAGAAACACTGCGAGAACTAATACCAAGTTCATCAGCTACTTCACGGGCTTTCCACGTTTCTTTTTCTGGATGCTCTTGGAGACAAATCAAAAGCCGTTTTCCATTTTCAGTAAATAAAGGATTTTTAATTTCATCATCATTACTATTTTTAAGGTAATTCCAATAGAATTCAGCATCTTCGCTCATTCCTACTGGATGTTCACAATTTTTAATCAAGTCATTTACAAAATCAATAAACGCTTGTTTTCTACTCATTTTTAGTTAATCTCACTTTCTACTCTTTTATATAAATATTATATCATATTTTATATAAATTTTCAAAGTAATTAATTAATCAATAACTCTTGTGCGTAAGGGAGTTCTTCAATCCACTTACAGAATTCACGCCATTCAGGGAGACGATGATTTTTACGTTGTTTATAAATATTCCTTAAACAACGATAATTTGTTGTCATACGGGCTGTTAAAGTAAATCCAGCAGGATTAGAATAAAGAATTTCAAGATATAACTTTTTCAATAATTCAGATATTCTTGTTGCTTCAGCTGACTTATTTTCTTTAATGTATTTTTCTTTTAATGCTGCTTGAGTATTATAATAATCAACTTTTTCTTTCATAATCTTGATAATTCTATCATCAACATATTCATTATATGCTTCATCAAGATTAAATTTAGTAATTCTATGCATTGTAGATTGAGAACTTACAAATTCTAAAAATCTATAACGCTCTGCTTCAACCCACATTTTATTAGAACAAGTTAAATCAAAATTAACTCGAATACCAGTTAAAAACTATCCATGGGCTTGATTATCTTTTACGCAAGCATTAATAAGAGTATTACAACGTTTAAAATCATTTTCATTTAAATCTCTATCCTATTGGCTTTCAATATCTACTGACATAGGATAGCCAGCGGCAATAATTGATTTATCTAAATCATAAATACATACATTACTTACAATATCCATTAATTTTCATCCTCCGATAAAGTATAGCCACTTAAATTATTTCCAATAGATTTTACAAAATTTTCAATTTCATCAATAAAGCACATTTTTCCTTTAGGATAATTATGTTGTAAATAATCAGTATAAGAAATAATATCAAAACCAGTTAGCCCATAAGCCATAGCCTTATCTTTCATAGCATATGGATTTGAACATACGAATACTCCATCATGTTCTTTAGCAAGTAACATTAGCCTACTTGTCTTACCAGAAGCTCTATTATCAATAATTCTATACATAA
>JAEWRE010000076.1 GCA_023460235.1 Bacillota bacterium | reverse complement strand
CCTATGCAGTTCGGTCTGATGAGCTGAAAAAACTTGGTATTGCCGATCCTACAAATTATGAAGAGTTTTATAACATGCTTAAAAAGCTAAAAGAAGCACATCCTGATATTTATCCCTTTTCGGATCGGTTCTTGGCAAACAGTACTATGAGTAATATTGCCGGAGATTTTCACGTAGGTTCAGGATGGGGAAAAGGCAGTTATTATGGATATGTAAAGGCAGATGATAAGTTTGAATTTTTGCCGCTTTCAGAAAATTTTAAAAACTATCTGAATTATATGCACAAGCTGGTAACAGAAGGTTTGATGGATCCGGAAAGCTTCACACAGACAGATGATCAGGCGACAGCTAAGTTCGTCAGTAGTAAAAGTTATGTGATCGGAGCAAATACACAGTCAATTCAAACCTACAAAGAAACCTTGGATGATAAATTCGGTGCGGGTACTACGGAGGTTTCCCAAATTGTTCCTCCTTCAACCGATGGGACCATTGGAGGCAGCAGACTGGAAAACGGAATTATGTTGAGTGCAAAAGTAAAAGATGACCCGCGATTTGAAGATATTATGGGTTTTATCGACTGGTTATGGTATAGTGATGAAGGTCAGATGTTAACCAAATGGGGTGTAGAGGGAACTACATACACCAAGGATTCCACTGGAACACCACAACTTATGCCAGATATTACGTTTAATGGAAATAATCCCACCGGAAAAATTGACCTGCGTAAAGAATATGGTTTCTCCTGTGGTAATTTCTCTTACGGTGGCACCTTTGATTTAATGCAAAGTTTAAGAACTCCTCTAGAAAGGACCTTTATCCAGGCTTGTAATGACAAATTAAAACTTCGTGATCCGGATCCTAGCCTTCCAATGGATGAAGACCAAATGGAGGAGGTAAACAGTTATACGAGTCAGTTGATAGACTATGTAGATTCCATGACATTGAAATTTATTCTTGGGACAGCAGATATCAATACAGACTGGGACAGCTTTGAGAAGGAATGTAAAGCAAAAGGATGCGATAAGCTTATGGAGCTGGTAAACCAGATTTATGTGAATACATCTAAAGGGAAATAAGAAACTTATAAAATTATCTCTATGCGCAAAACTTTTGCACAGAAAGGCAGGCACGAATCAAAATGTGCTTGCCTTTCTACTGTGGCAGAGATATAAATTTGTATATGTAAATGAGCACTCTCGGATACTATTGTCAGCATCTAAAACATCAGTAAAAACAGGCTGTGAAGTTTCTGAGAGCACTCTGAATAAAATAAGGGAGTACTATGACTTCAAAAAAACTCTTTTGGGAAAGATCAAATAATCTTCATAAACAAGTGACCTATAAGGCCTCAAGAAAACTGCAGATACATTACCATGGTTGCTATGAAATCTATTATTTTGTTTCTGGAGACGTTGACTATCATGTTGAGGGCAGAGTATACCACCTGACACCGAACAGTTTGATTCTATTATCACCTTATGTTTTTCATGGACCTCTGGTCAATAGCGATGTAGAGTATATTCGTTATTCCGTGTATTTTACACAAGAGGATATTGTGGCTGAGCATCGTGCTCTATTATTATCAGCATTCCCAAACGGTCATAAGGGAAGTGCAAAAGAGGAGTTTTATGAAAATACCGAATTATTTGATCTTCATATCTTTTTCCGGCACTTGTTTCAATCAAGAGAAGAGTCGGAATCCGGGCAAACTCCGTATTATCCGATTTTTCTTGAGGCGCTGTTAGCACAAATTACCCGAATGTGCTGGAAGTTGAGTCCCTCTACAGCCGCCTTATACAGCTCTAACAATGTATCATCAATCATTGACTATCTGAATGAACATTTAACGGAACCCATAACCCTGGATGGATTAGCGAAACAATTTTATATCAGTAAATATTACATGAATCGTGTTTTTAAAAAAGCCGTGGGAACTACGGTCATAGATTATTTGATCTATAAACGGGTAAGCAGGGCAAAGCAGTTGATCTTGAGCGGATTGACAGCAAGTGACGCAGCCATGCAGTGTGGATTTCAAGATTATTCGTCCTTTTATCGGGCTTACACAAAAAAAATGGGATGCAGTCCAAGAAAGGATAATGGGGAGGAAGCTTATAGGGAGCAAACCATTTCAGGACCAAAAACAGGTTGTGCTGGCTTTTCGAAAGATTATCTTTCTAAAAATAAGAAGGGCGGGTTCGAGCCCTATACTGTGGAAATCGCCCAAAGAGAGAGAGCGGAAACGGAGCCGTAAGGGGAGTTACGATTTCGAAATCGTTCAAATTTTTCTCTCGGAGAAAAAAAATCGAAGCAGCATTTCTGCCGCCTAGTCCCCACTCCATTTATAAGAGAAAGAGTAAAAAATCACATATTAAGATAATTCGTTTAACTTGCGTTTACATTGATGTTTTACAATTGAATCAAGGAAGGAGATTTTTTATGACCAGTATAATGATTATAGATGATGACCCATATATCCGCGAACTAGAGCGGACCTTACTAAGAAATGAAGGTTATATGATATATGAAGCCGTTAATGGACGTAATGCTTTGCAGCAAATGAAAGAATGTAAAATAGATTTATGTATTCTTGATATCATGATGCCCGAAATGGACGGATATGAATTTTGCCGCCTTGCCAGAAAATACTATACGGATCTTCCGATATTAATGCTTACAGCCAAAGGCGATTTAAGTCAGAAAGTAAAAGGGTTTGAACTGGGGGCGGATGATTATTTAACAAAACCATTTGAGGGAATGGAACTTATTGTTCGTGTGAAAGCCTTGTTAAAACGCTATAAAATTGCTTCTGTTGTAACCATCGGAACTCTCACCCTTGATCGATCCATCTATGGAATATCCTGCGGCGGTGAGCAAAGTGACATTCCTATGAAAGAGTTCGAACTCTTATTTAAGCTTGGTTCTATGTCTGGTAAAACCCTCACCAGAGATCAACTGATTGAGGACGTCTGGGGATATGATTTTGAGGGTAACGAACGGACACTGGATGTTCATATTAACCGTTTAAGGGAACGATTTCCCAGTGATATATATAAATTTAAGATAACTACCATAAGAGGATTAGGCTATCGATTAGAGGTGTTGCATGAACAATAATACTCCTATTAAAAAAAACCGGTTCATCTTTGGATTTATTATTTCCTCGTTTGCTTTTGGTATCTGCTTTTGGTTTTCTTCCCTGTTAGCAGACTTTCTCTTTCAATATACCGGAATCCCTGTAAAACCATGGCCTTATATTATAACCGGTTTATTAGGTCTGTATCTTTTTGCAGCAGGTGTAAGAATCCTTACAGCCTTTCATCACAAAAAACATAGATACGGAAAACGCAGT
>JAEWRE010000075.1 GCA_023460235.1 Bacillota bacterium | reverse complement strand
TGCCCGCACCCTTGAGGCCGTACATGGTGGTGGAACCGGAAGACCAGAATTCCAGCACTTCTTCGTTGACCAGCTTGGTGAGGACTTTCTTCACGTCGCGGGGGCCTTTGTCAGGGAACAGCTCGGTGAAGTCCTTGAAGTAAAACTTCGACTTGGAAGCGGATTTGCTGTTCAAAAAATCAACAACAATGTCTTTGTCGTCAGCCATGGTGGTTCTCCTGTCCCGGCGACGCTCGATGCGTCGCCGGGGTTAAGCAAGATAATCCTAGAACTTGAACTGCGTGCTCTGGCGCCAGGTGTAGTAGGCGGGATCACGGAAGTCGTCGATAAGGTGGTGGGTGAACTCAAGGCCGGTCAGCTTGAAGAAGCTTTCCCAACCGATGCGTTCGGCCCATTCGCCCAGGCGCTCGTATTTTTCGGCGTTGGCGGCGTAGACTTCGACAATGTGCTTCACGGTCTTGGTCAGGCTGGGCCAGCGCGGCGGTTCGTTGGGGATGTAGCCCACAACCACCTTGGAGAACTTGGGCATGGAGATGCGGTTGGAAACCTTGCCGCCCACCATGATGGCGATGCCGTCACCCTCGCTGTCGGCGATGGGCAGGGCCGGGCACATGGTGTAGCAGTTGCCGCAGTACATGCAGCGGTCTTCCTTGATGGCGATGGAGTTCACCTTCTCGCCGTTGTGCTCCACCTTGGTGGGACGCACGGCGGCAGTCGGGCAGGCGGCCACGGCCAGCGGAATTTCGCAAAGCTGGTCGGCCCATTCATGGTCGATCATGGGCGGTTTGCGGTGGATGCCCACCAGGCCGATGTCCGAGCAGTGCACGGCGCCGCACATATTGATGCAGCAGGCCAAGGCCACACGCACGGGCGCGGGCATGCGCATGTGCTTGAACTCGTCGAACAGGGCGTCCATCACGCATTTCACCGGGCCGGAGGCGTCGGTGGCGGGGGTGTGGCAGTGCACCCAGCCCTGGGTGTGAATCATGTTGCTGACGCTGGCGCCCGTACCGCCCACGGGGAACTTGAAGGAACCGCCGTCGAACTTGCGGGAGTTCAGGTCGTCGCGCAGGGCCTTCATGGTGGCTTCGTCTTCCACCATGAATTCGATGTTGTTACGGGTGGTCCAGCGCAGGTAGCCGCCGCAGTATTTGTCGGCGATGTCGCACAGCTCACGGATGTGAGTGATGGACATGGTGCGGGTGCCGCCCACACGCACGGTGTAGACCTTGTCGCCGCTCTCGGCCACGTGCAGCAGCACGCCGGGCTCCAGAATTTCGTGATAGAGCCACTTGCCGAAGTTCTTTTTGATCACCGGCGGGAAATAATCGTCGTACTTATGAGGACCGATGTCGGAGATGCGGCCTTCCATCGGTTTCTGGGGATTGTACCCGGTAGAAATAAAAGCCATGTTCGTTTCCCCCTTTAACTAGCGTTGATGGCGTTTGCGGAACTCGGCAAGATCGCGGTTCCAGCCGCCGGGCACTTCCTCTTCCTTGAAGAAGATAAACGGATTGGTACGCGGCGCTTTCACCTGGCAGGGCATAGCCGGCACGTCAGTAACTTCCAGCAGCTTCTGGAAGGAGAGGCGCTTCATGGTTTCGCCCACGCGTTCGCGGTTTTTGCCTTCTTCCATCCACCAATCCCAGATTTTTTCAATGACTTCCTTGACGTCGTCATAGGGGGCTTCACAGGAGATGAAGGGAACAAGCAGCGAGCCCATCTGCGCGCCGTCCACCACAGGGGCCTTGGCGCCCACCAGGATGCTGGCGCCGCGCTCGTCGCCGATGTGCAGGGCCTGGGGCATGGTATTGATGCAGTGCATGCAGCGCACGCAGTCGGCGGTCTTGATGGAGAGCTTGGAACCGTCCCACTTCATGCAGTGGCTGGGGCAACGGTCAATGACTTCCTTCTGGAGGTCGAACTTGCCCCAGTCGCGCCCGGCGTGCGCACCCGCGTTGGGTTTGATTTCGCCGGCCACATAAGCCTTGACCTTTTCCTGGTCGATCTTGATGTCGTCCTTCCAAGTGCCCACCACGGCGAAGTCGGAACGGGCCATGGCGCAGACACAGCCGTTGGGGCAGCCGTCGAACTTGAACTTGAACTTGTAGGGGAAGGCCGGACGGTGCAGTTCGTCCTGGTAGTCCATGGTCAGCTGATAGCACATGTCCTGCGTGTTGTAGCAGGCGTATTCGCAACGGGACTGGCCGAGGCAGGCTTCAGGCGTACGCAGGTTGGAGCCGGAACCGCCGAGGTCCACATTCATCTTGTGGGTCAGCTCGTGGAAGACTTCTTCCAGCTGGGCGGTCTGGGTGCCCAGCAACACGATGTCGCCGGTGGAACCATGCATGTTGGTCAGGCCGGAACCGCGCAGATCCCAGATGTCGCACAGGTCGCGCAGGAACTTGGTATTGTAGTATTTGCCAGCAGGCTGGGCCACACGCATGGTGTGGAAGTGAGCCACGCCGGGGAACATCTCGGGCTGGTCGCAGTAACGGCCGATAACGCCGCCACCATAACCAAACACGCCCACGATGCCGCCGTGCTTCCAGTGGGTTTCCTTTTCGGCGTAGGAAAGTTCCAGCACGCCGAGCAGGTCTTCAGGGCAATCCACAGGGATCTGATAGTCAAGACCCTTGGGATTTTTGGCCCGCGCGGCCGCTTCCTGTTTGATGTCGGACACAAAGCTCGGCCAGGGGCCTGATTCGAGCTGATCCAACTGGGGGGTTGCATATTTCGCCATTGCCATACCTCCACATGGTTTGATTGTATCACGCCATCGCGTGACATGCCGTTCCGGTGCGCCAATCCCGGAGCATCGCAAAACGGACTTCTGCGCGTACGCCGATCCGCGGCGGGAATGCGTCCCGCCCCGGTGCCGCCGGCAACTTTTCAAGCCGCCGCGACGCCCGCTCCGCCACAGCGGAACGCCCCATAGGGATCAGGAACGAGCGGGCGAGCCAGAGCCTCGGCCCCTCGGGCCGCAACGCGGTCTATTGGTTGCATATCTTATTT
>JAEWRE010000074.1 GCA_023460235.1 Bacillota bacterium | reverse complement strand
GTTAAAGGCAGATGTCATCGCAGCAGGAGGTGACGAAAGCAACTTGCAGTACATGACCAAGAAGGATAATACGAAATCCAATTGGTTCATTCAGTTGCAAGGTAAACTGTACAATGATGACATGCACACAGGATATAACATTAACTTGTACCCAGACGAAACGAAAGACATCGACATGCTCATGTATCAGATGAGTCAGATTGCACAACAATTGGAGCTTGACGATGACGAAGACATCATTGCCATATTGGAACAGGCAGTACGCAAGACATTTAACGTATGGATATATGTCAACAACGTGCTGGTAGATGGTACGTTAAAGCAGTATAAGAATACAAGTTTCAGCGAGCCTAAGAACTGGAACGCTGACGCTGACTTTGAATAAAGAAAGGAGAGAATATTATGAACAGAGCAGTAACAGGTATTAACAAAGCAGGTAACACAAAGACAATTGCAATTGAACAGGGAGGTTTTGAACGATATGTTCAGAGTCGCAATGTAATCGAGTTTAACTGGTGCTGTGCTTACATTGGGTACACACTCATTAAAGAAGTGCAGCGTGGGTTATACATCAACAGTATCAGAGAGAAGCTAGGACTTCACGCCATTGACTTGATTGTGAGTTATCGGAACAGTCAAATAAGAATTGAGAACTGGGATGATATAACAAAGTTGCAAAACATTCTACTTGAGAACAGGCTGCAACAGGAACAGGCAGCTATTCGGACAGAGACTAAGATGTTTATAAAAGAGCAAGGACTTACAGCAGAAGACATTGCTTATACAGATACAGCAGAGTTTGCTAAACTGTGCAAAGCCTATGACATCAGCATAAGTGAAACACCAGTAGAAATACTGAAAGCGAATGTCACATTCATTCGTAACTGGGATTATCGGATGGCACGTGACGCAGGCTTTGAGAATCAGAATGACTTGGGACTCTCCTTTAATAAGGAAAGAACTAAAACAATTTATGTAACCACGCTGCTTGATAAATTAAAAGCATTGGTTACACTCAGATACTATGAACAATACTTGGGAGCTGCAAAGAAAGTAATCACAGATGGTTACAAGTACGAAGTCATTACAACTCTAGATGAATTACCTGAAGGATGGAGGAACACACCACTGTCAGCAGGTGAACTGGATGAGTACGAACGCACTTGTGTACTACCAGTCAGTGCAGCACCCGGACGTAATCGAAAGATTGCAGGCGACCCAAACACAAACTACGAAGACTTCTACATTCAGTAGGGGTTGGGTATACTTGAATACAATTATACAGGCACAGAGAGTAACAGGAATCGTTGTTGCTTTCTGTGCCTTTTGTTTGACAAGATTAAAATTTATAATGTACTAGCAAAACTAAGAAGGAGTGATAGCAATGGAACGATATGATTTTGTAAAGCTAACAAAAGCAATGCAGAAAGAAACAGGTGAAACTGATTACTTATTTTGCGTCAAGGTAAGTTGGAACTTTGTTTGGTTGCGACTGAGAAATGCAAAGATTGTGAAGTTCTCCATGAAAGATGTGGATGCAAGAACAGTTATTTCTTGGAGGAACTTAGGAAGTGCATATAATAAGTTCGTAAGACAGTGCCATCCAAATGTAACTTTAACGCTGCGTAAGTATTTACAAGGCAGTGAGAACACACAGGAAATAGAGCAGTATTACAATTACTGCATAGCAGTCTGCCAGAAATACAGAGTCTGGATGAAGTATGTATACGAACCAGAGCCGGGACTCTCGCCATCTAAAGATGATGAGGAATTGGAAAAAGTTTTACAAGAATTAGATGACTGTGTTACTAAACTACAAAAGGTACTTGCAAAAAGGAGGACGAATGAAAATGAATAGACCTCACTACGAAGTTGTCATGGAGAATGAGAAACTTCAGGATGAACTAGAAAAACTACAAGATAAATATGACAGCCTGTTAGCTACAACAGAAGCATTAGCCTGTGCATTTGTTGCGGTTGTCATTGCGTTCTTTTTGATGTATGGATGCATCATATATAATCTTTAGTGATAACACATTAGTGTTCACATAAAAACTATTTTATAAGGAGGTATGTAACATGAAGATTACGTACGAAAACAACACAGTAACTATTAACACTGAGGTAAAGACATCTGTTCTTGAAGATGCAAAGAACGGAGTTCTTACTCTCAAAGATGACAAAGGCAATGACGTGTTTGCTTTGGCAAAGGTTGATAGCCCTTGTGCAATCACACAGCTGACAGAGAAAGTAATGCCTGTCAATGCAGTAAGTGCAGATGGTGATGCACTCTTGGTAGCAGTTATGCCGACAGATGTTGAGCTGAAAGACATCAAGAAAATGTATGGTGCTGCACTGGTTGCTGCTAAAGAAGCTGTACCTCAGATTGCTGCTAACGCTGCTCACTTCGCTGAAGAAGTAGATGCACTGTTTGCGTAAGAAACTGTACACATTGTTCGTGGTGCGTTCAGATTAGAACGTGCCATGAACACTACCTATTAAAAAAAGAAATGGAGGAATTTATTATGCCAACAGAGATTATTGAAGTAAGTGTAGGAA
>JAEWRE010000073.1 GCA_023460235.1 Bacillota bacterium | reverse complement strand
GTAGTACATCGTTTCCTACCAGTTTCACAAAGCTCCCACGAATCAATTGATTCATTAGGATATTATAATCTTTTGTATCAAGCCCTACGGCAGCCATCAATGTATTCCGAGAAGGTCTTGCTTCTTGTTCCAACATCAACAGCAATGCAGGTGCTTTGATGTACAGATTCGTTAGCAATTGTACACCGTCATCATCAATTACACTGTATCTACGTTCACTCTCTACATATTCCTTTAAGCGGAATGTAGGGTTATCATACAGACTTACGTAGAAACGTACTGCCCAATCTACGTGCTCTGTCTTTACAATGATGTTGTTGTACGTTTCGTCTGTGGATACCGTGTATGCTGCAACAGCAATTGCTAACCGTGCTACTTTCTTCCATGCTTCTGTACCAAAGATTTTAATATGGCAGTCGTACTTACTATTCAAGTCATTGGCTGCTTCAATGATATAGTTGCACACTTCATCAGACAGTATAACCTGTTCAGGTTTCCTGCTCCATACCCAACGAATCCGAGTCTGATAAATCTCATCAGCAAACGGTTCTTCAGGACGCCACATTGGATTGATTTCTTTACTGCCTTTGTCACTGAGAATTGCTATGACATCATAACGAGCAATATCTTCTGCTGTACTAACAAGTTCCGTGACAATGCTAATTCCATTCGGATAAGAGGCAATACTCTTAATCTCGCCAGATGTGGTCTTAACATTACTTAAAGAAATCATCCGCACCATAGCAGGGAGAGTCAATGTACCTGAGACTCTGGTGATACGTACTTCATTACTACTACGTACATCGGTTAGCTCACGTACAATGTTCGTATTGCATTTACCGAACTCCTCAAAGATAATCAAACCTTTATGGTTCTGAGGAATTAAACCTGCCTTTGTTTGAAAGGCTCCACCACTTGTCTTGTTACTACCACCTATCAGTCCGGGTACAGTGGCTGAGTTACCTGCCAAGGATGTGAATGTACCTAGCTGATACGTAGTCCTTAGTGCTTCTGCTGTAGAGGATTTACCAACACGGCTTTCGCCTACAATCAGTGTGTCCAAATATCCTCGTACATTTTTGAATGACCCAAAGTTAAATCCTAGAACAGTGTGGTATGCCAAGTCCATAGCGGTAATGAGAGTATCGTTACCATCATACCCAAGCAATCCTTTTACTTTCTGTACTAGGGTGTCTACTTTTTCTGTAAGAGTACCGGGGATGTTCTGAATAACAGCCAAGTCGTTCTTGACTTTATCTGTAATTATAAAATTACTTACACTGTCATTCGCTGTAACAACATCCGTAATCAACATGATTAACTGTTGTCCCTTATAAGGGTGTGGTACTAATTTATAAGTTACCATATACTTTTTGCCTGACTCTAATCTGTGTCCAATACTGTAGCACGTATACTCCATTGGCATAGTGTCTGTATTCATAGACTCTAACATTTCTGTTACATACGCCTTATACACAATGGCTTTCTCTGAATACTTAATAGACACATACTTCTCTGTTTTAGGAATGTGCAATAATTCTTTTGCATTGTTACGAATATCCTTAGACTTAAAGTTGTTATCTATCAGATGCAGTATGTCTACCAGATTATTGTCATCCAATTCCCAATCCCGAACTTCTCCTGCTACCATGGTTTCTTTCGCATCACCTGTGGTTTTCATTTTCTCACCAGTGATAACACATGGCAGAGCAAATTGTATCTCTGACACCGCTGCTACCTGAATGTTACTTCGTACTAAACGATTTAAGTTTGCAGGCTGTGTGGCTTCTTGCAAAGTAATTAAAGGAATTGGACTATTCTTCACACTGTCTTCCTCAGTAAAGTAAGGTGTGTTTGACATATACTGAATCAAGTCCTCACGAGTTTTCCCATACTTGTTAAAGAAATCTGTGATGTCTTCCTTGTCTTCTTTGCATACTTCATGGAAGTTTGTACAGTTTTTAATTGTGTTGCAGTACGGCAACAAATAGGTTGCTAACTTTATAGCTCCTAGTTTACCTGCTTCATCATTGTCGTAGAGAATAACTACATCTCGACCAGTAAACCATGTCGGTGATAATGGCATAGCCATCTCGCCACCTGTAATACAGATAGCATTAAAGCCATGGCTACGTGCTAATGCCATATCTTTTTCTCCTGCACAAATCAAAGTGATTTTGTTACATGGAGTCTGCTGCCAGATGTCCAACGGAATTACCAGTCCAGTCGGTGCTCCTGTTCGTGACCGCATCTTTGGTGTTCCTTCAGGAATATATGTCCTGATGTCCACCAGTTTATCATACATGAATACAGGGAAACAGATAGAATTTTCTGTATTGGATAGTAATGATAAAGATTCCATAACATCTTCTGTTATGTTAAATCTGGCACACATATTCTTCAGGTTATCATTTACAACACGACAGCGTTTCCACTCTTCCAATGTTTCGTTGTTGTTAAATGCTTTTGCAATTCGAGTAGCATTTGCAAAGGTACACTGCAATGTTGCTTTGATAAACGATACTTCACTGTGCCCCTCATTACATACCTTACAATGAAATAATCTATCATGCGTATTTACATGAGCTGAGGGATGCGTTTCAAAATACGTCAACCCTGTATTTGTATGATGAGGAAAGGGACAGCACACAGCGTGCTCATCCCCTGAATCCTCGATATGAAAGTAATGTTCAAAGAAGCCCATTAGTATTCAGCTGAACTTCCGTTAGTTCCCTCATTGGTAGGTACTGGGTCGTTGAACGGAACTCCTTCATCACCAGCTCCTTCAGGAATCTGCATGAACGCATCGTTTGCAGAAATCTCTTTCTGCTCTGCGAAGAATACTGGCTTCAAGGATTCCAACTCAGCTACCTGATAGTAAGCCTCATGGCTGAAGATGTCAACAACAGCTTTCACATAGCGTGCATCTGTGTCATCAATCTTAACATCAACCAGAATCTCTTTACCTTTTACAATCTTAGCAAGGTCGGATAGTTCAATCTGTCCCTGCAATGGAATACCACAGGCACGACAGAAGCGTGCAATCTTGTAGCCGACAACAGGACTGTCAGATTCAGAAAGGATGTCAAACATAACACCTTTGCTCTTACCTTCCATATCTGTCAGCTTGTATTTCAGATTCAGATACGGTGGTTTTGTTGCATCGTTTTTGTTGTGACGCATTTCTGCATCATCAATTGTTGCCTTATACAATCCCGGCTCTGGGAGTGCAAAAGGATTCTCCTGTGGAAGTGTGTCAAAGTTAATAGCCATAATAAATTCCTCCTTATGAAATAAGCATGGAGTAGAGGAGTCTTACATCCTCTAACTTCAGTTCTTTTAATGGGACATCCTTCTTACCAATCTGTTCTTTCAGACTAGGGAAGATTGTCTTGGACGATGGGTTACTATCTAAAATCCCAGTGATAGTTTCGATATACTCCACTCTCTGCTGTTCTTTTAGAATCTCAGGGTCAGCTCCTTCATCAAGGTACTGTTTCAATTGTTGAATCAAAGATTCAGTAAACTCATAGGTCTCTCCTTTTTGGAAGATGGCATAACGAGTTTTCAATACCTTAGCTACAGGAGCAGTGCCATTCATACTGCCCGGCTCACGCATAGACAGTACAAGGTCAGGCTCGTACTTTAAGTCTGGCATCTGAATCTCCTGTTCACCAAGAGACTTCAGTTCTCTTTTGCCATCAGCACCTGTTACAAATTCATGTTTTTCTTTTACACGAACCGTGCTGATGATGTGCACATCTGCATCACGAACAGTGTCAAAGACAGCGTTCTTTTCTTTATAGATATGTGGTAAGCCCCACACTCTAT
>JAEWRE010000072.1 GCA_023460235.1 Bacillota bacterium | reverse complement strand
ATTCGTAAAGCTGTGCATACAAAAATTAAATTAGGATTTACAGGAACATTACCTGAAAATCCTGTTGATAAAATGACTTTAATAGGATTGTTTGGTCCTCCTAATACGGTAATTACAGCTAAAGAGTTAATTGATAGAAAACTTGCATGCCCAGTTAAAATCAAAGCATTATTGTTTAAATATAGTAACGAAGATATTACTAAGTTTAACTATTTAAAAACATATCAAGAACAACTAGAATTTATTATTGAACATCAAGAAAGAAACAATAAGATTGTAACATTAGCAAGTGGAATATCAAGAAAAAATAAAAATTGCTTAGTTCTGTATCAAAGAACCAAACATGGTAAACAGTTGTTTATTGATATAATGAAAGAATTGTATCCTAATGTAGAAGTTACAGAAAAGGATATAGTTGGTAAAAAATCATTAGAATTTCAAAAGCAATATAATGTTTATTTTGTAAATGGCGAACAAAATTCTAAAATGAGAGAAGAAGTAAGAAAAATCTTAAATGAAATACCTAATGCAATTTTAGTATCTAACTATCAGATTTTAAGTACAGGAATTAACATTAAAGCATTACAATATATGATTTTTGCAAGCCCAATGAAATCATTTACAACTGTTTCACAGTCAGTTGGAAGATTAATGAGATTGCATAAAAATAAAACTGAGTCTGTTGTTTTTGATATTGTCGATGATTTCGGAATTAGAAAACCTAGCGGAATTTTTGTAAAGCAATTCAAACATAGAGTTGAGAGTTCCTATAAACCTGAAGAATTTCAAACTGAAATATTAAACGTAAAATTAATTTGATTATTATATATTAATAATATATAATAAAAATATATTTTTGGGAGCAAACATATGGATCCTACAAAAATTGCTATTTTTAGTGCGTGTGCTGCATTTATCTTTTTATTGTGTTATATTTTTAACAATCCAAATAATTTTAAAAAATGAATGAATATGAAAAGCAATTACTAATTGCGAATATTAAAGAAAGTTTAATATCTAAAATTATCAATATAGATTTAGATATTAAGGATGCTAAAACAAAATTAGAATTGTTAAAGCATAATGTAGAAATGTATCAAAAGGTATTGAAAAATGTTAAAGATCGATGAAGTTGTTGAATGGCTAAACAATAATAAATCTGATGTTTATTAAAAACTTAAGGATAAAGATAACAATATGTCTAAAGAAGAATTATTAGAAACATTGGAAGAAATTGAAGATGCACTCTATTACTAGTATTCGTGTAATTGATGTTTTAGAAATTGCTGGTTATTCACATTTTATGAATACATGGTATTATGTATGTGATTGTCTTTATCGAAATATTGATTATATCAATGATGAGTTTATTGAAAATTGTTGTGATCATTACGCAAATATTGATGAATTGTCGCAACAATTCGATATGGAAGAAGAACAATTTATCAACAAATGCACAACTGATTTTGAATTTAGACAAAATGTAATTGCTGAAATTGCACAAGCATTGCTAGATGGATTAGAAGCGAATAATGATAAAATAATTACATATACAGACAATCCAAATTTGTACTATGTTAGTTGGATTTATGATGATCCTATTCCAACAAATTGGAGTGAAATTACTGTCAATAAAAATTGTTTTATATAAATATTATACAATTATAAATAATATTAAAGAGTATTAAAAATTTTTAATAGTTTTTAATATTTTTACGTACACTATTTAAAAAGGTAATTTCATGAGAGTTATTAAAGATAAATCAGAAGCAAAAAATGGATTGTATAAAGTAATTAAACCATTTTATACTTCTGATGGTTTATTAAAAGTAGGAACACTATTAGATGGCCCTATTGATGAGTGTTTAAGACATCGTTTAGTTGTAGCTGTTGTAGATTTAAAAGCAAATGCATCTATTGCAGCTCAAAATGTTAAGACTTCAACCACTATTGTTAAGAAGACAGAACCTGTAAAAGTTGAGGTTAAAGAAAAGGATACTAAGACTGATACAGTAGTTATTGAAAAAGCTGAGAAATCAGAAATCAATGTTGTAAAAGATGACAAAAACACAAACAAAGTAGTTATTGAAACTGCTAAGAAGGAAGCAAATGTTAAGTAATTTAAAAAGACTAAAAAAGTTGCATGAAAGTGCACATGTACATAGTTATAAGAAACTTGTTGAGAACGATCAAGACGATGATGACAAAATTCAAGACAAAATTTTAGATAATATTCGTGAGCAGTTGGAAGATTGCGATGATGATGATTTTGTATTATATGTGGGACAAGCTAATTTAAGCGATACATTCCTTATGGATGAGTTCAACGACATCTTTGCGGGCAAAGAACCTTTAGACATTGCTCGTGTAATCAGCGATGACTTTAATGCAGATCAAAATTATTTCAAATTTGATGGTTATGGATGCGTTCATTCATTTAATTATATTGATAAAGATGATTATATCGATGATTTAGTAGATTATATTTACACTCATGAAAACGAGTTTAACGATTTCAGAGATTGCTTTGATGTAGATGATGGTGACGATGATGAATAGAAGATTAAGAAAGTTACACGAAGCTAATAATACCGTTAGCTTAAACATTGTACGTGGTGACGACTTTTATGATGAGACTCCAACTAAATTTGATGAGGGTTGCGCAGACTTAGCGGCTAACGGTGATCGTTGGTCTAATCATTCTGATGTGTTTGACGTTGATGTTGATGAAAATGAGTATGAAACTGAGCGCGAATACATTAAAGCGTATAACACAAAAGTCGCAGAAAATATTTACGATCAATTTAATACGCATAAAATTGCACCTGTCGTAATATCAGGACAAGCTGGCGCATATACCTTTAAAGTTCTTAAACAAAAAGTTGAAGACTTAGATTTTGAGGTTTTTGCCGTTTTGATCGGCAATGCTAATGCTGACCCTGATCAAATGTCAGCAACTATGTGGCAGTATTATTTAAACGGTACAAATAGGTATAATTGTACAATTTATGATATTGACGAGGACACATTATTAAAACTATATAAGAAACATAAAGATTTAGATGTCGCAATTGAGTATCAGGATTTAGAAACAATTGATTATGCCATGATAGAATTCGATGCCTTAGATTATGCTGTAAAGTCGTATAATAACGCAGATTATGTATTTGTTTCAAATTCCGCGATTGATGTTACATCCGAGAGAACTAATTATAGTAACAAGTTATACAAAAAAGTAAACGGCAAATTACAAGAAGTTTAAACAAAAAAGGCTATCAAATGATAGCCTTTTTATTTGTTGAAAGTTTTGGTGCTGTTTATAGGGCTCGAACCTACACTCTACTGATTACGAAACAGTTGCATTACCAATTATGCTAAAACAGCTAAGAATATTACGCTAAAAGCTATACTTACAAAAAGTATTTACAACCAACCTTGAATTAAAATATTTAATTCCTTTTTATTATATAAAACAATATTAATATAGTATACAAAAATATTAAAAATTATTAAAAAAATATTTAAAATTTTTATCATTTTTTTTTAAATTAGAATTATAAATGATATTAAAAATGAAAGCAAAAGAAGTTTTAAAATTATTAAATATAACAAGAGTTATTTTACATATTTATATTGAAAAGTATTAATTATTTTAAAATATCTCTTGATTTTTCTATATAAAAATTATAATAATATAAGTTATTTTAAAAAGGATTATAAATGCAGTTAAGTGCTAATTTTCTAATTGATTCTAATGCGT
>JAEWRE010000071.1 GCA_023460235.1 Bacillota bacterium | reverse complement strand
TTAATATCTAAAACAGTATAACTATATTATCTCAGATTCCGCAGGAAGGAGCAGACGAAACCTCCCCACAACGGTCCAGGGAAATGGATTCCACCGAGACAGTAATATAGGCAGAGGGTTGTACAGTAGGAAACTCCGAACCCCTGCGGGATCTATTATTTATAATGGAGAGCTTGGAATTGACAATCAATGATCTATATAGGAAGAGAAGGGCTCCGAAGATAGCCTTCCCTGAAGACTACGTCGTACTGGATTTGGAGACCACAGGTCTGTCACCTACTGATAACGAGATCATAGACATAGCTGCAGTGAGATACATCAGCGGTTCCAAGGTGTCTGAATTCCATACCCTTGTGAAACCTTCCATTCCAATCCCCCAGGAGATTACCGACATCACAGGAATCACTGATGACATGGTGGCTGATGCCCCTGACATAAATGAAGCATTGGACGGCCTTTCAATGTTCCTGAACCCTGACGATTTGGTTGTAGGCCACAACGTAGGATTTGACGTAAGGTTCCTTGCAGCCGCATACTCCAGGATTGGGGAGGAGTTTGCACCCGAGGTCTTCGACACATGCGGGGTGTCACGTATACTCTATCCCGAGCTTCCCAAGCACAGGCTCATAGATTTGATGCAGGCATTCGGTATAAGGGAGTCCCAGAGCCATACCGCCCTGGATGACTGCGAGATGTGCAATGCATGCTTGCAGCATATGAAGGAATCCGTACAGCCCGTGTCTTCAGCATGGGATTGACACCGAGTGACACTTTGTCAACTACCTTTAGCTAAAGCAAAAGGCTTGTGATTTAGGATTCTCATCCATGCTCACAACTTTTCTTGCTTCCTCGACAGGGTGCTTTTTAGGGCTGCTAAGCTTGTCATCCACAGAGCCTGTCTCCACAAGGTTCGTACGTTGCATACGAATATAATAGTTTTTTAAATTAATAGCAGCATTAAGGTCCCTATCAAGGTGAGTTCCACATGAAGGACAATCCCATTCTCTATCCGAGAGTTTGAGACCTTTATTCACGTAACCGCACACATGACAAGTCTTAGAAGAAGGATACCATCTATCAGCCTTAACAAAGTCCTTAAGCTGAGCGTTTAATTTAGATTCTAGCCTGGTTCTAAAATAACCAAATCCATTATCGGAGATAGATTTTCCAAAATGAAAACACTTAGACATCGTGTGAAGGTCTATATCCTCAACTACCACTGCTTCAAACTCTTTAGCAATTCTAGCTGATTCTGCTTCAATGAAATTCTTTCTCTGATTAGCTATTTTCTCATAGATTCGAGCTACTTTCAGTCTTTGCTTTTCCCAGTTCCTAGAATCCTTTTGCTTCCTACTAAGATCTTTTTGTGCTCGGGCTAGCTTTTTCTCCGAATTTCTCAGATAGTGCATAATCTTGGGTTTCGTATTATCACTGTACACTGCAAAATCCGGGATACTCATATCTATCCCCAGAACACTGTTCTCATAGTCAGTATTGCATTCTCTTTCTATTATTTTATCCTCTCTATCCACTAGGATAGAGACAAAATATTTTCCTGTTTTCGTTCTTTTAACTGTTACAGATTTTATAGTTCCCTCTACAAATCTGTGAAATTTACATTTTACATATCCAAGTTTTGGAAGTCTTAGACCCTTGTGTTCAATCCTAATAGAATTGTTAATATTGTTGGTACTATATGATTGCTTTGAGTCTCTCTTAGCTTTAAATTTAGGAGGAGTATATTTCCCCTTTTTAAGATTTCTGAAAAAAGAAGTATAGGCTGCCTGGAGGTGCATATAGGAATTACATAATGCCATGGAATCCACTTCTCTAAGGTATTGCAAATCTTCCCTTTTCTTTAATTCACCTACATTCATCATAGAGAATTTCCCACTTTCCTTGTATTGTCTCTGACAATCATCAAGCAAAAGATTGTACACCTTTCTAGCACAACCTATTGTCTGATTGATTTTCTGAGCTTGTTCAGGAGTAGGGTATGCTCTGAACTCGTAGGCGTAAAAACTCACTCTTCTATCTCCTCTTTTTCCCTTTGAGATTCAACATATTTCATTAAAGTATCTAAGCTCACATTACCTGCACTTGCAATATAGTAACTAGGAGACCAAAACGCATCTCCCCAAAGAATCTTCTTTAATTCAGGGAATTCTTTTCTAAGAACTCTTGAAGAGTATCCCTTGATGTAATTCATATATTTAGGAATATCGAGAGTGGGTTTTGTTCTACATAGGATATGTACATGGTCACTACCACAATCTATACCTAAAATATCTACTTTCATTTCCTTTGAAGATTCTCGTATCAAGTCTTTGCATCTCTCAGAGATCTCTTCACTCTCGAAAGCTTTCTTTCGATATTTAACACATATAATTATATGGTAATTCAAAGAGAACACCGCATTACAATTACTATCTAAACCTAATTTCTTTTGATCTTTTGTCATCTACATAATTAGTGTAGCTCTTTCAAAAGGTTATAAAAATACTCAGGTAGCCCTTATACTAGAAGAAGGGTCATCTTGGAGCAATTCCTCCTTCAGCTGAAGCAAAAGGATTCCTTGCTCAGACTTTGTTGAAAATTTTTGTCACAAAAGGTGTTGACAACTATTATGCACTGCATTACTATATATGTATCAATCGGGCAGAGCAATTTGTCGGAGGCTGCATCACAGCAGACTTGATTTACTGACACGGATGATTTCATTGGGGTAGTATCCCAAATGCAGCCAGAAGACTTCTTTGCTTTTGACGATACCTACATTACTTACTCCTTTGTTTCGTGCCCTTCACCCTCACAGGTGGAGGGCTTTTTCATGCTGGAAACACGGAGTGACGATTTTCAAAAATTTTTGTCACAGAAGGTGTTGACAACTCTGATTCCATATACTATTATATTGATGTATTGGGAAGGTGAGGTTGCCTTACAGCAACTCAGTTTTAAAAGTTTCTAGGGTTTGAAATTCAATAGGCAACCAGATACCTCCCACACAATACAAATAAATGAACCCCCTAAGTTTTTCCTCTTCCCGGCACAAGGAAGAGGATTTTTCATATCAGAGTATTGACAAACCTAGATTTCAGTGATATATTCAGGCTATGAGTAGTTTATTTGACGCAACAAAGACATTTGGATATACGGAGAACGGAGCCCTGACACATACAACTTCAGGGAGTGCCCTTGTAGACCTTTTCTCAAGGGGAGGAGCCATGAGAGGCAGGCAGGAGGAATTCCTAGACCTGTTCATGAAGGCCTATGCCGAGGACAGAGTCAAGGCACTCCAGATACTTCTGTATCTAAGGGACTGCAGGTCGGGACAGGGAGAGAAGGCTATATTCCGTAACACCCTGCAGGCATTGAAGGAGGATTTGGATGGTCAGGCCCTGCTTGAAGCCGTGGATGAATACGGATGCTACAAGGACCTGTTTGAAATCCTGACACCGCAGGAGGCAGCCAAGGTCATAGGTCCTGTAATTGCCCAGCATAAGGACACAAAGACATATTCCCTCCTCGAGAAGTGGATGCCATCTGTCACAGGTGCAAGGGCTTCCTATGGTAAGTCTTTGGCCAAGTGTCTTGGCATGAAGGAGAAGGAATACAGGAAGTATCTCTCGGAGGCACGTGCACAGCTTAAGGTCACAGAACCTTTGCTCTGCAGCAACAGATGGTCAGAGGTGGATTATCCGAAGGTAACCTCCGGAGTCCAAGCCAAGTATGGCGATGCATTCATGAGACATGACGGGGACAGATATAGGGAATACCTGGATTCCGTCCGCAAGGGCAAGGCCAAGATAAATGCATCGGTACTGTACCCATACCAGATATATGACCTGGCCCTTAAGAAGGCGCCCAATGCAGAGGAGCTCTGGAATGCGCTTCCCGACTACACCGACGGACGCAATGCACTCGTAGTTGCAGACGTATCGGGTTCGATGACATGGAGCTGTGCCGGATCCGTGCTTCCTATCACGGTATCGGTTTCTCTGGCATTGTATTTTGCGGAGAGGAACAAGGGGCTCTTCCACGGGGAGTTCATAACCTTCAGCAACTATCCAAAGTTCCATAAGATAAAGGGCGACACCCTTTACAAGAGGATGGACGATATATTCAATGCAGACTGGGGTGGGTCGACAGACCTCCAGGCAGTGTTCAAGCTTATCCTGGATGCTGCTGTGGCCAATTCCATTCCTGTGGAGGAGATGCCTGCTGCGATTTATATCATAAGCGACATGGAGTTCAATTATTGTACTCGTGGCACCAACCTTGACGGTATAAGGGAGCAGTATGCCCAGGCCGGGTATCCGATGCCGAAGCTGGTGTTCTGGAACGTCAATTCCCGTCAGGCCAACGTAGCTGCATCCTCCAAGGACTGCAACATAGCGTTGGTGTCAGGATGCTCTCCGTCAGTATTCAAGCTTGCATTGTCGGATGGCCTGAACCCTGAGAAGTTCATGGAGGACGCCATTGGACCATATAGGGACATGGCTTCAAGACTGCTCAAGGCATAGATGATTTTTGAAAATTTTAGAATTTTTGAAATTCTTTGACTGACAGACCCTTCCCTCACTCGGGAGGGTTTTTAATTTTTGAAAAATTTCATGAAATTCCGATTGACATGGCAGGCATGTTCCTTTATCCTATACATACAAAGGAGAACACAGTACATGTTTGGAAACATCATCAGGACAATCAGAAGGAAGTGGAACCTGGTCAGACTTTCCCCTGAGACCAGGATATATTGGAGGAGTTATGTGGACGACCCTCCGTGCGCCGGGTCATATATAGGATTGGGAAAGGACGGCAAGGCGGGCCATCTGCTGCAGGGGTATAGGGTATGCCTGTTCAACGACAGGTACGGGGACAGGCCTGAACTGTGGGCCAGGATTCCTGTGCTGCAGAGGGAGTCGCATCTTCATGACGACGGGGAGCGTGGTGTATCCTCACCTATAGCATGGAGGACTTCGCCTAGGCCATACAGTCCCGGAGGGAACCACATCATACTCTATAAGGACGGAAATGAGGCGGGCATCCTGGTGGTTTCAGGGTCTGAGCCGTTCGACCACGACCTATGTATAGCATGGGCCGAGTACCCCGAGATATGAATGGAGGTGCATATATGTCTGGTTCTACATCCAGGAAGTCGAGGAACTCCAGGGATATCAGGAAGCTTGATTGGAGCAGGCAATGGGATATAGCCCTCTCATCCGGGGAGAGATACATCAACATGATCATAACCGATGTGGACGAACAGTGCGTGTCCATGTACAACATGGATATTCCAGGCTACGAGGAGTTGGGAGGGGAGAGGGCATGGTGCATCCCTCTGTCCAACATAAAGTCCATAACGGAATCCCCCGACAGGGATGCATGCCTGTGTCCTATGGTTGATCCCCTCGACGGAGAATACTCCGGATACCTGTGGTATATGATGTACTTGTCCCCAAGCGAAAGGGAACGGTATGGTGCAATATTTTTGGATGACCTGTGGAGTCTCATGAGTGCAGATGGTGTAAGAAGTGTAAGAATATACGGGGGGGACGCCGCCCTACAGATATTCCTGGACCCTCTCAGGAGGATTCACATAATACGCAGCGACATCGGCTTTGGAGCTAAGACGTACTGCATATTGGAGGATACATATGGAAAGTCATGTATATAATCCACATACCCCTGTCTCCAAGGTAGTGAAGGACATAGAGGGTCTTGACTGGAGTAGACAGTGGGATATAGGGACATCTACTGGAGAGAAGTATGTCAGCATGACCATCACTGGGATGGAAGGAATGGACTTGTGCCTATGTACCCCAGAAG
>JAEWRE010000070.1 GCA_023460235.1 Bacillota bacterium | reverse complement strand
TAATATCCAGCGAAAACTCTTCTTCCGGAAGTGGTGACAGCACCCAGAAGATATATTTGTTGTTCAGGAGTACCAACGGGGTTTGTGCGGAAGATACGGCACCGGCCGTCTGTTGCTGTGCGCCTAATTTCCAGGCGGTCAGCATAGAAGACATATTCAGAGCTATTTCAGGATCTTCCGATAACCAATGGAATACCAGATTGCTGTCCGAAAGGGCAAGGGCTATCACATGGGGAAGCGTACAGATACCTGACTCTCTTTCCTTGAAACATTTGTAGGCGATTGAATAGACATAGTTGATGGCGTTATTGGCCCAAAAATCAGTCTTTTCTTTCCAGCTTGCTTCCAAGTTTTTCATCAGTGTTATGATGATATTACGGATGAATAGCGATTCGTTACCCTTTGACATGTATTGTGGGGAAAGTACGTTCACCCTGACTGTTCGCGACATATCCACAAAATTGATATAGGCGAAACGGGGCGTTTCCATTCCTTTGTCCCGAAAATATTCGATGCTTCCGTATGCGATGCGTGAAAGGATGGGTGATTTGTCCTTGGTCGGATCGCCTTCCCAATCATATACGAAGCCTGCGTAATTCCGTTCAGCGCATTGATAGATGATTCCTTTGATCCAGCTCTCCGACTTCCCGCTGCCCGGACCTCCGTCGATATAGATATTCTGCTGCGGTTTATGGATAACCAGTGGCCCGGAGGCTGTCCCAAAACGAAAATAGAAGGCTGATTGCTCCTGACTTATTCCGAATATGCTTCCGTCTGATTGGGCGTGTTTCCGGATAAAGTAAGGAAATGTCTTGATGACGAGAAGCGTGTAGGCTACAAACAAGGCCGGAAATACAAAAAGGTTGTACCAATCGGATAATCGGCTGAAGCCGACAACCAACATGGTCGCCGTTACCAGTGTCAGGCTTGTGTAAAGCCATTTCCTACTTGCATCTTTCACCTTGCCAATCGGAAAGAGAAAAGCAAGGCCGCCAATCAGGATGACATAGAGGAATCGGAACAGTATATCCTTTTCCATCAGTTTTTCCCATGCAAAGGGGTTGCGCTGCGGAGTGTACAATCCCGTAACGATAGCCCACTGAAATAATACGGCTATCCCTATCAGTGTGGATAGCAGAATCAGGATGAATGACAGGTCTTTCTTTTCTCTTTCCATGGTTGATGCGGTTTAGGGTTGTCCGGTTGTCACTCCTTCATTGTTCCCTTTTTTGTCAGCTTTGCCCAGCAATTCGATACGTGATACGTTCAGGCTGACGGATGGGACATGGCAGCCATCGTCTTTTTGAAACACGTCGGCATATACGTCACCGCATACATAGACCTGTGTGCCTTTTTTCAGGTACTCAGAGACTTTACATTCATAATTCACGAAACAGCATACCCAAAGGGTCTGTTCCTCGTTGTTCGTGTTCTTGTACTTGGTGGATACATGGAAGTTAAATCCTTTTCCGTTCTTGTTCTGCCGGGCATCCGCTCCGACATAACCGATAATTTGTCCTGTGAACATAATGATAGTTTTTAAAGTTTATAATCCAAGCTGTGGCTCATTCATGTTTTTCGTGGCCTGTTCCGCTTCCAGGGCAGGCAGTGAAATACCGAAAGTGCTGCGTAGCGTTTCAAGGCTGCTGGTAGTGGGATGGTTTGCGGCGACATTCTCCAATGACCGGGATGAAGGAACAAAGCCTTCATTCTTCATTTGCTCCAATGCCGGACGGTTATCTTGGATAACAGCCAGCGTAAACCGTTCTTCCGGCGTGAGGTATTGTGCCATCCGTGAGGTGTGTTCCTGAATCATATTGCTGGCTTTCCCTACATCGGCGAGAATATTGTAGATGAATTTAGGATCTTCTTTCAAGGCTCCCAGCCAGCTTTTCAGATACATGGCATTTTCTTCCCGGATATAGGTGGAGATGCCCATGCTTTGTCCGACGGTAGCAGAAGTGAGTTCGGCAACAAGCTCTTCTTTGGCATATTGCTTGTCTCCGAAGATCACGCCTTTTTCCCGGTTCAGATAATCTGGTTCACCTGTCGAGTGGGCCATTTCATGCAGTAAGGTGGAGTAAAAGTTTTCCCCGTCTTTGAACTGTCCTTTCAAGGGTATGACGATATGGTTGTCCTCTCCCCTTGCATGATAAGCACTATTGCTTTCTTTGGAGTGAATGGGGCAGATCCATTTTTGTTCCCGCATCATCGCATCAATCAGGGGTACGGTAAGCATTCCCTGTTCATCTTTGATGGCAGGGGCTTTGAACTGCTCCTTTAATGCTTCCCATTTATCTGGTTTTGCTTCCTGGATATTGGTCTGCTGTACGTTGAATACATTGTATGTCTTCAGGAACGGGATAACTTTGTACTCCTTCTGTTCGTTTTTATCCAAATTCTTATAAACGTCAAAAGGAATTCTCTTTCCGTTCTTGTCTTTGATAGAAAAGTTCCAGTAGATAACCGGAAATGATTTTTCTCCTTTCAGAATATTCAGACCACTGTCTTTAGCCTGCATGAATGTCATATAGACCGGTAGGCTGTATTGCGCTTTTTCCGAAAGTAGGAACAGCATGAAGGAATTTACCCCATTGTAGGCTCTTCCATCAATGTTTTGCGGGATTCCCCCACCCTTTATGTTGAGCCAGGGCTTTTGCCAATTATCTTCCACTTGCTGTATCTTTTCTATCATTAGCTCGGCAAAACGTTGCAATGCTTTATCACTTGTTGCATCCATAGTTATTCATATAAGTTTCTGATTTCGTAATCAAGCAGCCATTGTCTGGCCGATTCATTGTTGATCTCCAGATTCTTTGCTTCCATTTCCTGGCGGTATTCCAAAGCAAGCTCTTCTTGCGCGAGAAGAAATTCCAAATCGCTGATTTCCTTGGCAATGTTTTTCTGTACTAATTCATCGTAATCCATACTGTTTGAATTTAAAGTTATAAATCGTTGAATGCCCGGTTGATGGTGCTGGCTATCGGACGGGCTATTTCCTTGCTGTTGTCCGGCTTGGGTGTACTGGCCAGTTTTACATCTCCGAGTGTCTTGTTTTGACCTTCCATACCGAATATTTTCTGCACGGCTATCAGCGTGTTGCTTTGCACACCGGCTTCACGCATCCGGGTGAGATCTTGTTGGCTAAGTTGATACCCATCCTTCTGTATCTCTTGAATGACATGGAAGTTACTTGTCTGCGTAGCTTCCAGCAGGCGTTCTGCCTGTTTTTCGCGTCCGGCTTGTTCTTCCGGTCGGGTGCCGAACAGTTGGATGACCTCTTGGGTTTGCCTCTCATCCAGTCCATGTTCCTTACCGATTCCTTTGATACACTCTTCACTGGGCTTATATCCTTCTTCTTTGAGTTTTTCGATTTTTTCAAAGTCTTGTTTGCCAACAGCTTCCTTAAATTCCAGATCCATGTTGCGTTGTTCCCCATGTTCCCTGTTTTCTTTTGTTTCTAAGCTGACCGCATGGGCTTCCAGTTTGGGAGTCATTGCTTTGATTAGCTCTTGTGCCTTGGTTGGGGTGATACTTTGTATATTTAGTATCATGACTCCCTTCATGTCGTCTGTCAGTCGGATGTCGGCAATGAAGTATCCGTCTGGACTGTGTAACAGCCTGTTTTCCAATGTGTGTCCGTTGGCAAGCAAGAATTTGTCGGCCTTGGTCAGTTTGTAACCTTCGTATTCGTTGGTTTTCCCGATGACATCAGGAATCTTGATTTCGTGGTTGGTACGCACGATAACAGAATTCAAGTCCCTGTCCACTTGCAATAGTACATCCTTCTTTTTGGCATTGATGGGAACAACGTTACCGGCAAGCAATTGCTCTTTCTCCTTTTTGCTGAGTTTCTTTCCTAATACCTTATCGGGGATGACTAATGCCTCTTTCCGGTAAAAGAGAGAAATGCCGTTGTCGCTGAAACGGAGTTTTCCCGGTTTACCGTTGATTTCCATTAGGTCGGACATGACACCTTTTTCTAACTTGGTGCCTTTGCCGTCCAGAATATTTCCTTGCTGGTAGGCATATTCATAGAGTGCCTGGCCGGTATAACATACCTTCAGACGGTGATCGATGACCGTAAATCCGTCCTTGTTGTTTTCTTTCAGGTTTTCCCATCGTTTGATGCTGATACCCTCTTTTTCCAGTTCTGCCACGTATCTCGGATCATTGGCACGTTCCTTGTCGAATATGTTTGCCACCCGTTCCTTGGACTGCTCACGTAGGGTCTCATCCTCTTTTGCCCTGGCTTTTTCCCGGATCTCGCCTACGCTCATGCTGAACTCTTCCCCGTCTTTCCGGAAACGGAAATATCCGTCCCGGTATTCAGTCTTATAGCCGAGGGATTCGGCTATGCCGCCGAATTGTCCCACATTGTCGAACATGTATGTGTCTAATGCTTCTTTCAGTTTCATGGCTGTGGTTGATATAGGGGTTCTGCGGAAAGGATGTATTCGTTCAGTACGGCCAGATTGATATGCCGCCCGCCGTTTCGCTCATAGACTTCAATCTCGAAAACCTTGTCATCGGGGATCGTGAATTTGTTGAAACCAAGAATCAGCCGGTTTTGACTCTTGCCTTTGATTTTCGTATGGAAGTCTTTTTGATAGATGGGTTCAATGGTTGTTTCCTGCTGGATAGCGTTCTTGCTTTTTTTCTGGTCGCGCTGAAAACACTTGACAAACTCGATATCATAGTCGATGTAGGATTTGTTCTTCAGGTCGAAGATAAAGAACATGAAGTCTTCATGTACATATAGATTGGCCATTGATAACTCGAGTTTGTTCTTGATGATCCCTAAGCTATAGATATTTCGTTTCTTGGTGCGCAGTTCCCGGATACATCTTTCCATCTCTTCACTGTTCACATCCACGTGCGCGGTGTATTCCCGTTCGTTGTCGAAGTTGT
>JAEWRE010000069.1 GCA_023460235.1 Bacillota bacterium | reverse complement strand
TTTACATTTATCATTCCTAGAGGGTAATAAACATACCCCCATGCTTATTATAAACTTATTACCCGATACTTTATTGTGCGAGAATGATTAATTTATTCGCTTTCGTCGCCTCTTTCGAGTTATTCGTACTAATCGCCGCCCGATACAGATAAACTCCCGGGCGCAACCGCCTGCCACCGTTATCCGTCAAGTTCCAAGTTACGATATAAGCCTTAAACAACTCGGAGGAACCGCTCTTCTCGGTACTCCATAGGAACTTACCGGTCATATCATAAACCATAACCGTCACCTTTAAGTTCGACTCCGGACGATTGTGATGCAGAAAGAATTCCACTTGATCCCGTGCCGGATTCGGGGTGGCATACATCTCGATCAGATTAGGTTTCAACCCTTCCGCCACCTCAAAAGTAAAGGTATAGGTCGTGGAGTTATTTAAGATATCCCACACCTTAAACTCGGCCGTATGCATTCCCGGCTCCAGCTCGGGGATGGAGAACTGGACAAGTCCTTCGTTCTCACTATCTGGTAGCAACGCATAATAACTATTTAAGTTATAGCTCATAGAGGGCATACTATCAATCGTCAACATCATATCATGCCCTACGCTACTGCCGGTTATATTCACGCCGCTCTTATCCCACAGCTTCGCTACTAAATAAGGAGTCGTGTTTACCTTATCGCCCGAAACAAAACTGGAATCATTCAAATAGATCTGCCGGATCTCGGGACCGATCGTATCAGTCTCCGCCGTATCCGAAGTCCCCCCCACGATAAAATCAAAGAAAGAACCCTGCGCCTCTTTTGTCTCGGAAGACGCATATAGGTTTAATTTACCTTTCTTATTGGAATAAGAGATATCCTTCGGGACCATAAAAGTAAAGCTGAACTTTCCATTTCGAACCGAGTCTCTACCTATATAAATCGTATTCGGATAATCGAGATAAGTGAATTTCTCAGAGCTATTCCCTAAAGTCGTAATGGAACTTTGGCTATCAAATATGGTCGAGCTTAATACGCCCGTGAAATCCGCGGCAAAAGAACCTGACGGATTCAAGATTTCACCCTCTACCGTAATCCGGGATAACGCCTTAAACTCAAAAGGCTCATCAGAAACAGCTTCTCCATTCACAGCCGTCACCCGAGCCTTATACTCTGGATACGCAAACTTTAACGCCGGGTCTCCGATTAAGATAAAGTTCAATTTATTCGAGTCATTGAGTTGACGCTTCGTATACATCATCGCCTCTCCAAGCGTATAACGGCTATTCGCGTCTTCTTGGAACAGGTTATCGATGAGCGCCTTATTTAAGTTCGCATTATTACCGGAGAACACGACACGGGTCGTCGTAAACAAAGCGATACCCCCACTGGTAGGATTCAAGAAAACAGATTCACCCGCAGAAGTTTTCACATCGTCAAAACGGGTAAAATCGCAGGTAGCCGTCACCCACACCGGCAGATGCTTATAGCTGGAATTATTGATATCGGTTTGTGTCCATACGCTTTCGTCCGCCCAATGGGTCGTACTGCCATGCCCCGTATAATTAATCAACAACTGACCACTTTTTAATAGTTTCTCAATCTCATTATGCACATCCGGATAAGTCCCGAGGCTGCTACGCTTATAAGCATCGAAATACACTTTATTAACAAGAAAACCGGGTTGCATCTCTTCAATGGCCTCAGCAAGCTGATCTGCCTGCTTCATATGATTCGTTGTGAAGCTATCCTCATTATTTCCATCATCCGCCACGAATGTCACGTTATTCTTCCAACTACCCGAATCCTTGTTCTCCATATAAGAAATCGTCTTATCCACCATCTGAGTCGCCTCCGTTACTGTACGGATTGGAAAGCGCCCGACACCCAGACACATCTTATCTCGGCTAAAATTACTGCCGGAATTATCCTCTAAAAACGCAAAATAATCATCTGTCGCATAAGAGTAGACATTCAATGACTCTTGAGACTGGAAAGTCAGGAGCATATTACTCTGCGAAACACCTTGAACCTCACCGCTTATCCCCCGATTATCATAGATCCCGTCTCCGAAAAGCAATAAATATTTTGGAGGATTACCCAAAGAAGAACTACGATCGTAAAACATCTTCATCAAACGACGATATGCCGTCGCATCTGGAGTTCCACTAGAGAACTCATTATAAATCGCCTCTGGAGTTACGACTTCAACAGTCAAGCCATCTTTCTCACGGTGCGCAACCGCCAAACGCTCCGCCTGCTGAACCAAAGACGGGGCCGATATAATAATCATATCCCTCTGTTCCAAACCATGCAGATTCGAGGAAGCGACTTCTCCCACGACTTCCGGAGAAGGAAATGTTTGATTGGTTTGAACCAACACAAACTCCCTCAATCTACCCGCTGGTATTGTAAATGAAAGTTCAGAACCATTCAGATCGGCTTCCACTCTCTTCACATTCAACGCATCGGTCACATCAAACACCAAGGTATTCGAATTCGCCTCGCTAATAACAAAGCGAGACGCATTTCCTACAGAAGTCAAGCTTCTGAAAAAAGTACAAGCCCCATAAGGGCGCAACGTACGGACA
>JAEWRE010000068.1 GCA_023460235.1 Bacillota bacterium | reverse complement strand
ACTTTATACAAACATGGTATGGAGAGTTCAAACTACCAAACTCAACAATAGCAGTACCAAATGGAGGAAATATAAATAGTCCAAAAACAAACGGCTATATAGGAGTAAGATTTGATATAACATGTGTTGATACAATAAATGGTCAAACAGTAACATTATCATATAATCAAGCAGATAAATCAGCAAATTCAAGTACAAACACAACACAGTGGGATTATGATGGATATTTAGGATTTGTAAGTCCTGGCTCAGAAGCAAGTAATATAAAACTAAGATTAGCTTCAAAGGTAGCAACATTAGATAATACAATGTACAATAAAATAAAAAGTACAGTAGTGTTATATGATACTGATAGTAGAGCAGCACAAGATTTCGATTAAATTTAAAATATACAATATAAAATTTAAAACTTTATATTGTATATTTTAAGAATTTATGCTAATATAATTATATGTTTGGAGGTTAAGTATGAAAGATAAAAGAGGTTTATATATTATTATAGGTATTGTAGTTTTAGTTATAATAGTTGTAATTGTATTAATAAATATAAATAGTAAAAATAATAATAAAAAAGTTGTTGATTCTGAAACTGCATTAGTAGATGATAAAGGAAAAAATAACGTAGAAGTAAGTAATATAGTATTTAGTGATATTACAAGAACATATGATAGTGGAATAACTACTATTCGTGCAAAAATGCAAAATAATACAGGAGCTACAAGAAATGTAACTGTAAAAATTACACTTAGTGATGCTTCAGGAAATGTTGTAAACACATTAACTCAAATTGTAGAAAATGTAGAACCTGATAGAGTAAAATATTTATCAACAGGTATTGCAGGAGATTATAGTAAAACATCTAATATAAAATTTGAAGTCGTAGAATAAAAATATATTATAAAAGAGATACTATTCATAATGTTATGAATAGTATCTCTTTTTCTGCGTAGTTATAAAACCTAAAATATTTACATTTTACATAAAATATGTTATAATTTTAAAAAAATATTTAACCCAATTTTAGTAAAAGGAGGATATAATAATATGAATAAATTATTAGAAAAATTTAAAAAGCGGTCTAGGGAATCTCGGCAGGTAACACAGAAAATAGAAACATTAGTTATTAGAAAATTTTATATCATAATAAAGATTGATGAGAAAAATGAAATTTTTTTACCAGATGGAATGTTATTATCAGAAACGATTGCAGAGTCACCCGATACTATTACAGAAATTGAAGATGGAATAATAGAATTATCTTATGGTAATAATAAAGGGTGGATGTTTTTTCACAAAAGAGAGTATTACTTAACAGATATAGTATATGCTAGTTTTTCAAATTATGGTAATACGAATTTTGGAAAAGGATATAAATTGAATACTAATGTTAAAGGTAAGTTTGATTTCTTAATAATTGAATATACTGGTAGTGCCCGTAAACAAACACTGTTAATCAAAAATTGTAATAGGGCTTATGGAACTAAAGTAGGAGGAAAGAAAAATTATATCTTTCAACATAATAATGAATATACAATTATAATTTTTAATCAATATTCATTAGAATATACTAATTTTAAAATTCCTCGTGATGTGATTCAAGAAAATATTCCGCCTGTATTTGATATTATTAGGGATACTTCATATAACTTAGATGTTATTGTTGGCGTTTCATATTTAAATCATTATTACGATGCTGAGTATGGAACTGAATTAGAATTTCCAGAAAACAGAAAATATACTGTAATAAAGAGAATTCTAAATAACACATCTTTAATATGTGAAAAGAGATTAGATTATATGTTATTGAGTGATGAAGCAAAAAATAAGTATCTATATGATTTATCTGAAGAAAACATCATTGTAGAGAAAGCTGATAATATATTAAATAAATATGAAATTTTCTTTGAAGTAGAAAAAGGTGATGATAAATATATCTATTTTTTAGATAAATTAATCTTTTCTACTAATATCAATTCGAAGATATCATATTCAAACGATGGAGCTTCTATAATAATAGATGAGATACCGCAAGTATCTACTATCTTTATTATGGATAAATCAGAAATGCATTTTATTTTAAACGATAAGTTATATTTGTTTGGAGAACTTATATCGGATTCTTTTATTGGTACTGATTATTCTCTTAATAGTGATTATGAAATTAAAGCATATAAATGTGAATCTTACACGTATCTTGTTAATAAATACAATACTATATTTTATTTGCTTACCATTGACTTTGATAAAATTAAAAAATCGCTTAAAGATATAAATGTAAAAGTTAATATTTTAAATGAAAGACCTAAAGAAGCTGATATGATTCATTTCTTTAGGAGAAATGGTATTTTTGATATTTGTAAATATAATTATGACTCATTTGTATTGAAATGTGAAAATATTGAAATTATTTTTAGAAAAGAGTTCATAATTATTGAATTTATTCCTTTTTTATCTGATATATGTATAAATTTAGAAGATGTTTTCTATAAAGAAAAAGATAGCTTAAAAGATTTTATTTCAGAATGGTACAAAAATGAAATTGCTGGAATATTAGACATTAAATATCAGATAGCTCTTTCAATAATAAAAAAAGATTTGAATTTAGCTGATTAAATTTTGTAAAAAAAGGTTTATATAAATTTTTAAAATTTATATAAACTTTTTTTTATTTTTTTTAGTATAAATTTGTTAAATTGATACAAAATAAGAGTATACAAATTTTTATTTGTTAGGAGGTATTTTATGAAAGCATTAAATAGTATATGCTTAGCTTTAGTAATCATTGGTGCCATAAACTGGGGATGTGTAGGTCTATTTGGAGTTGATTTAGTAGGAACACTTTTTGGTGGTATGACATCAGCTTTAAGTAGAATAATATTTGTTTTAGTGGGTCTTGCTGGACTTTGGTCATTCTCATTTTTTGGTAAAATTGATGATGAACATCACAGTTAATAAAAAATTATACCTAAGTTGCTTAAAGTAGTATTTAAGCAACTTTTTGCATTTTAAATACATTAAGTATAACTTTTATTGCTTTTCCTATAAGTATAATGTATAATAATTTATACATTATTTAGGAGGCAATTTATGAAAATAAATTTAAAAGAAAAAAATAAAATCATATATTTCTTATTGAGTCAGACAATTAGTTTATTTGGTTCGTCACTTGTTCAATATGCAATAATATGGTATATAACACTTAAAACAAATTCAGGTATTATGATGACAATATCTACTATTTGTGGTTTTTTACCTCAACTTGCAATATCTTTATTTGCAGGTGTTTGGGCAGATAGATATAGTAGAAAAAAATTAATTATTTGTTCTGATGCATTAATATCGGTATCAACTTTGATACTTGCTATATTATTTTTTATTGGATATGATAAAATTTGGTTACTATTTTTAATATCTGCTATTAGAGCAGTTGGAGCTGGAATACAAACACCATCTGTAAATGCTGTAATACCACAGATAGCTTCTGATGAAAAATTGCTTAAAGTTAATAGTATAAATACAACTATACAATCCATTACATTGCTTATTTCTCCTGCTGTAAGTGGAGCTTTGCTAACCAGTACTACAATTGAAGTGATATTTATGATAGATGTTATTACAGCAATTATAGGTATATCAATATTATCATTTATAAAAATACCACTTCATGAAGGTGCGTTAGAAAATAGAGAAACATCTGAAATTGAACACTTAAAAGAAGGTATAAGATTCGTAAAAAATAGTTTATTTTTAAAGACATTTTTTAAATTCTATTCACTTATAACTTTTTGTATAGTTCCAGTAGCGTTACTTACTCCTCTTCTTGTAGTAAGAAATTTCGGAGATAATGTTTTTCTTTTAACACTAAATGAAATGGCATTCTTTATTGGATCTATTATAGGTGGGATTGTACTATCTATTTGGGGTGGATTTAATAATAAGATTAAAACTATTGCTATTTCATGTATTATTTTAGGTATATTTAACGCTCTTTTAGGTGTATCTACAATTTTATGGATATATTTACTTCTAATGGGAATCTTAGGATTAGTAATACCTTTTTTCAATGCACCATCCATATCATTATTACAAGAAAAAACCTCAGGAGAAATACAAGGAAGAATATTTAGTATTGTTCAAATTATTGGTACTGTAATTTTACCACTTGGTATGGCAATATTTGGACCACTATCTGATATTATTCGAATAGAAATATTACTAATTATTACAGGTATTTTGCTTGCAATTGTTGGTATCTTCATACTTAAAAATCGAACTTTATTAAATTATAATATTGAAAATATTAAAGAAGAAAATTAATAGTTTAATTATCAAAAACTGCTTGATTTTTCTTTATATATTATATATAATCTAATTGATGTGTAAGCTTAATTTATACATAACAAAAGATAAATCTTAGGAGGTAGAAATGGATATATTAAAAATTTCAGCAAAATCAAGCCCAAACTCTATTGCTGGTGCAATAGCAGGCCTTGTTAGAGAAAACGGAAGAGCAGAAATGCAAGCAATAGGTGCTGGAGCTATAAATCAAGCAGTTAAAGCAGTTGCAATTGCAAGAGGATTTGTTGCCCCAACTGGAATTGAACTAGTTTGTTCACCAGCATTTACTGATGTTAGAATTGATAATGAAGATAAAACAGGAATTAAATTTGTAGTTGAACCAAAACTATAAATTTAAAATATACACTCAAAAAGAAAAATACTATCTTTTTGAGTGTTTTTATGATATAATTGAGGCACAATAATACTGTTAATAGCAAAGTAGGTGTTTTATGTGAGTGCTGAGATTATAAGACCAAATAGATATAAAAAAACAACGAGAAAAAAGATCGAAAAACAAAAAAAAGATTTTAAATATGGCCAAGTAAAAAAAGTAAATATTAAAAGTAAAGAAATAAAAAATAAAAATATAAAAAACAGTAAAACAAAAAAATCAATTAAACTTGAAAGAACAAATACTGATCCTATTAGTGTAAGATTAGTAAAAATCACGTTTTTAGTTGTTGCGCTTGTGTTAATTGGATTTATTTCAAAAAGAATTGTTAAATTGGAAAACTTTTCATTAAATGTATTTTCAAATAAAGATGAAAATACAAATTTAGTAAAAAATTATTATTTTAATATTGCACTTTTAAATGCAGATACAATGGATATATATACAACAAAAAATGTAGTCTTAAATGAAATAATAAAGACAACTACTCCAAAACTTATTGATATAAACTTAGACTATACAATAAAATATAATGCTGCCGAAAATATACAAAAAATTGATGATTTAAATTATTTGGTAAAAATCAATTCTAAAAGTAAAGTTAAACCACAAGAAGTTATAGATAGTGTAAACAAAATAAAAGGATTATCAAGTAAAAGTCCGTACTATAGTAATGTGAAGAATATCGAATCAATTACTAGTGCAGATAACAATAGCTTAAATATTAAATTATTGGAAAAAGATCCATATTTACCATATAAATTAAGTTTTCCAATATATAATCAAAATGATGACAGTAAAAAAATAAATAATTTTGAAATAACTGATAAAGCATCTAATTCTCTTACTATTGTAAAAAATAATTCTAGCAGTTCACTTGCTAGTGTTAAAGTTACTAATTATACAGATACTAATTCAATTATTAATGACTTTAGAGATTCAAAATTTGATATGTTTGTAGTGTCTACAGATTCTATAATGCAACAAATTGGAAAACATGAATATAGCATAAAAAAATATAAAGATGGAAACACAATATTTTTACTTGGAAATAAGAATTCAGCATTGTTTTCTAAAAAAGAAGTAAGGCAAGCTATAGCTTATTCTATAAACAGAGATCAGATAATCAAAAATATTAATCCATCTTTTAGTGAAGTAATAGACATACCATATATATATTCTAGCGTGAAATATAAGTACGACATTTATGGTGCACAAAATATATTACTTTCAAATGGATGGAAGAAATCTTCTAGTACATATTCAAAAGTAATAGATGGAATTAATAGAAATTTAGAACTTAATCTTTTAATTAATAAAGATGATAAGATTAAAGTACAAATAGCTCAAAAAATTAGTGAAATGCTAAAATCTAATGGCATAACATTAAATATTATTTCACTTGATAAAAACGCTATAACTCAAAGAGTAAATAGTGGTGATTATGATTTAGTTCTAGCTGATGTATATATAAATGATATTCCGGATATAGCTATGCTATATAGTTATATAAATATAAATGATAATGTAAATAGCAAAATAGAAAAAATAAATTCTGTAACAACTACAGATGAATTGCAAAAAGCGGTAGATGATTTACAAGTTACAATATCTAATGAAATAGCTTGTATAGGCATTATGGCAAGAAATACAAATATAGTATATCAAAAAAATATTATAGGTTTTGATAATACAATGTATATGAATTTGTTTAAAGATTTTGAAAATATAGGTAAATCAAATAATTAGGAGGGAATAAATGGAATTTAAAGGTATACTAAAAAAAATTACTGATGAAGCAAAAGAAAAAAATAAAAGTATAATTCTTCCGGAATCCAGTGATATTAGAATTTTAGAGGCAACTAGTATTCTATGCAAAAGCAAAATATGCAATGTAATTTTAATTGGAAACGAAGATGAAATCTTTGATTTAATGAAAAAAAATGATATTGAAGTACCAACAAATAATCTTACTATAATAGACAATTTAAAAAGTAGTAAAGCTGAAACTTATGCTAATGAGTTATATGAACTTAGAAAGCAAAAAGGAATGACAATTGAAAAAGCAAATGAACTTATGCAAGATAATGTATACTTTGCTACAATGATGATAAAACAAAATGAAGCAGATGGTATGGTGAGTGGAGCAATACATTCTACTTCTGATACATTAAGACCAGCTCTTCAAATAATTAAACAAGCAGACAATATAAATACTGTATCATCATTTTTTATAATTGAGACACCAAATAGCAATTTGGGTTCAAATGGTACATACATTTTTTCTGATTGTGGGCTTGTTGAAGAACCTACATCAGAGCAATTTATTGATATTGCAAAATCATCAGCAAATAGTTTTAGAAAAATTGTTGGAGAAGAACCAAAGCTTGCATTTCTTTCTTATTCTACTAAAGGCAGTGCTAAAAGCAGCAGGATAGATGAAATTATTGGAGTAGTTAATGAATTAAAAAATAGCGATATTGATTTTGAAGTAGATGGAGAATTACAACTAGACGCTGCAATTATTCCAGAAGTAGCAAAAATAAAAGCACCAGATAGCAATGTTGCAGGAAAAGCAAATGTACTAATATTTCCAGATTTAGAAGCAGGAAATATAGGGTACAAGCTTGTTCAAAGATTTGGAAATGCTGTTGCTCTTGGACCAATAACTCAAGGCTTAAGAAAACCTGTTAATGATTTATCAAGAGGTTGTAACGCTGAAGATGTAGTTGGGGCGGTTGCAATAACTTGTATACAAGCTCATTAATTAGACATATTATAGAGAATAATTAGATATAAATAAAATAGGGGGATTTTTATGAAAGTATTAGTAATCAATTGTGGGAGTTCTACAATAAAATTTCAGTTAATAAATATGGAAGAAGATAAGTTAATAGCTAAAGGAAGATGTGATATGGTTGGTTATGATAAATCAAATATCATATATTCAAATGTAAGAGATAAATTTTCAAAACAAGAAGATATTCCTATGAAAGATCATAAGGCTGCAATGCAAGTCTTACTTGAAACTTTACTTGATAAAGAACACGGAGTTATTTCAGATTTATCAGAAATATATGCTGTTGGTCATAGAGTAGTTCATGGTGGAGAAATATATTCAAAAGCAGAAATAGTTAATCAAGAATTAATAAATGAAGTATTAAACCTATCAGATCTTGCGCCTTTACATAATCCAGGTTGTGTTATGGGAATTCAAGCAATAATGGAAGTAGCTCCAGATTTAAAAAATGTAGCTGTATTTGATACTGCTTTTCATCAAACAATACCAGATTATAACTATATTTATCCAATTGATTATTCGTATTATGAAAAATACAAGATAAGAAGATATGGATTTCATGGAACATCATATATGTACATCCTAGACAGACTTGAAGAGTTACTTGGAAAAAATAAAGAAGAAATTAATGCAATTGTATGTCATATTGGAAGCGGTGCGAGTATTTGCGCTATAAAAGATGGTAAGTCATATGATACTTCTATGGGACTTACTCCACTTGAAGGACTTATGATGGAAACAAGATGTGGAGATATAGATCCATCAATTGTTACTAAATTAATGGAAAAAGAAAATCTTACTACAAAACAGGTTGAAGAAATATTAAACAAAAAATCTGGAAGAGTTGGTGTTTGTGGTATTGGAGATCAAAGGCAATTAATTGAAGCTGCAAAAGCAGGTAATGAAAGAGCAGTACTTGCAAGAAATATCCAAACTAATAGAACAAAAAAATATATTGGTTCATATATTGCAGAATTAAATAGAGTTGATGCTATAGTATTTACTGGTGGTGTTGGTGAAAATAATGACTGTGAAAGAGAATATATAATATCTAACATGGAACTTCTTGGAATAGAGCTTGATAAGGAAAGAAATGCAAATCAAAATGTTAGTGGAAAAGAAACTTTAATTTCAAAAGATTCATCAAGAATAAAACTTTATATGATACCAACTGATGAAGAATTAGAAATTGCAAAACAAACAGTGGAAGTATTAGAAAATGTTAAATAAGATATTTGAATCAATGAAAAAACAAAAAAAACAAGTTTGGGTTATGTATAATGTTGATGATTCTGATAACTATTTCTGTAGATATATATCCGACTATATTAGTACTAATGGTATTGCAATACTTTCAAAAGAAAGAATATATGTAATAGCTCATGAACTTGATAATGTAAGTATTAAGAATATAAAAGAATATAATAAATTTAAAGGTAGTATAATAATTAAAATATATAAAAACAGTAAAGAGTTAGATGGAATAGTTGAAGAAATAATAGATGATCTAAAATTTCCAAATGAAATATCACTTTCATATTCTACAATGAATGATAAAACTACAGATAAACTTTCTCATGGTGATTATATATATATTACAAAACTTATGCGTAAACCATATTCAAAGTATTCAAAGAAGCTTAAATTCTCATCAGCAGAAAAGATAATATATGATGTAACTTCTGAAAAAACTGAACTTCAAATAAAAAGATTAAAACTAATTTCTGAGATTACAATTAAAATATTAGAAGATACTATAAGTAAGATACAAATTGGAATGAGTGAAATAGAAATATCTGAACTTACACGAAATATTACTCATGAAATAATGCAAAAGAATTTAAATAAAAATGATATAGTTGAATATGATTTTGCTTGGGATAATTGCCCAATAGTGTTAACTGGAATAAATTTAACTAAAGGTGGACATTCTCTTCCAAGTGATAAGAGACTAAATGTATGTGAAACAATTTATTTTGATTTTGGAATAAGAGTAAAATTTACCGATGGCGATGTACTTAATACTGATTTACAAAGAATGGCATACGTTCTTGGAAAAGAAGAAGTAAAAGCTCCCAAAAATGTCATGAAAGTCTTCAATATACTAATTAACTCTATTGAAGAAGGAATAGATGCAATGAAACCAGGGGTTAAAGGCTATGTAGTTGATAATATTGTAAGGCAAAAAATTTTAAAAGAAGGTTATCCAGATTATAATCATGCAACTGGTCATCCAGTAGGAAATGAAGTACATGACAGTGGAGCTATAATAAGTATAAAGACAAGTAAGAGAGCTTCACTTGAGTTAGTTGAAAATGGAGTATATACATTAGAACCAAGAGTAAATATTTCAAATGGAGGTTCAATTGAAGAAATGATCCAAGTTACAAAATATGGTGGGATACCTATTTGTAAACCGCAAAAAGAATTATATTTAATAAAACCTTAATTATAATAAAAAAATATATGTAAATAATATTAAAGAGAGGATGATATTATGAATTTAAAATATGAAAAAAAAGATATATACACAGGATTAAATGAAGAGCAAATAAAAAATGCAAATGTTTATGCAACTGAATATATGGATTTTTTAAATAGATGTAAAACAGAATATTTATGTGTTGATGAGGCAGTTAAAATTTTAAATGAAAATGGCTTTGTAAACATTTTAAATAAAAATACACTAACAACTGGAGATAAAATATATTTTATAAATAAAGAAAAATCTCTATTTGTTTCAATTATTGGAGAACAAAATTTAAAAGAAGGATTAAATATTATTGGTGCACATATTGATAGTCCTAGAATAGATTTAAAACCAATGCCTCTTTTTGAAAAGCATAATATTGCTTTACTTAAAACACAATACTATGGTGGAATTAAACCATATCAATGGCTTGCAATACCTCTTGCAATGCATGGAGTTATATATAAGCAAAATGGTGAAAAAATAAATGTATCTATAGGTGAAGCAGATGATGATCTATGTTTTACAATTGCAGATTTATTACCTCATCTTGCTAAAGATCAATTAAAACCTAGTGCGGGTGAATTCATTGATCCAGAAAAAATGAGTATATTTATTGGAAACACTAAGAACAAAGATGCAAACGATACATCTGTTAAAAGTGCAGTTCTTAAAATACTTAATGAAAAATATGGAATTACAGAAATTGATTTTTCAAGAAGTGATATTTCTTTTGTACCTTCATTTAAGCCAAGATTCGTTGGAATTGATAGAAGTATGATTGGTGGATATGGTCAAGATGATAGAGTATGCTCATATGCAACGCTAAGGGCAATAATTGAAGTTGCTAAATCAGGTAATAAATATTCTAAGACAATGATAGCTATGATAGTTGATAAAGAAGAAATAGGTAGCGAAGGTAATACTTCAATGAGTTCGCAATCATTTGATATGTTTATGAATAAAATAATAAGTAAAACTGGAAATAACGATATTGATAGATTAGAAATATACTATAATTCTAAAATGCTATCTGCTGATGTTACTGCAGGTGTTGATCCAGATTATGAAGAAGTACATGATGTACAAAATGCAAGCATAATAGGTTCAGGAATATCTATAGATAAATATGGTGGTTCAAGAGGTAAAGCTGGTGCTAGTGAAGCAAGCGCTAAATTAATGTCAAATATACAAAGTCTATTTGATAAAAATGGTGTAGTTTATCAAATGGGTACACTTGGTAAAATAGGAAAAGGTGGCGGAGGCACAATTGCATTTATACTTGCTAATAAAGGTGTAGATGTAGTTGATTGTGGCCCTGCTGTTATAGGTATGCATTCACCATTTGAAATAACAAATAAATACGATGTTTATATGACATATCTTGCATATAAAGCTTTCTTTGAGGCTTAGATTTAAGAGTATATAAATTAATTGGTCCATAGTTTCTATAGGACCATTTAATTTATTTGAGTTTGTTCTTGAAAAAAAGCAAAATGAAGTGTATAATTACTTAAAAGAAAAAAGGTGATAATATTTGTTTAAAAGCTTATTAAAACATACAGATTATTTGGTTTTAATTTGTGTATTTTTATTATTCGTTATTGGAGTTGTTGGGATATATACTGCTGGATACTCAACTGATGTAAATAAAACAGAATATATAAAGCAAATGATATGGTTTGCAGCAGTTATGGTAATGATGGTAATAATATGGTCTATAGACTATAACATATTTGATTTTTTTGGATATGCCCTCTATGCAATAAATTTAATTCTACTGGTTGTGGTATTATTTATGCCAAAACTGATGGGAGCAGCAAGTTGGTTTAATTTAGGTGGTATTTTATATCAACCATCAGAATTAATGAAAATTGGTTATATACTTTGCATGGCAAAGTTTATGAGTATTTACAAAGATGATATAACAAAGAGCAATAAGAAAAAAAGAAGAGTAATACTTTTAATTATGGCTTTACTTTTCATAATACCAGTCGTATTAATTGTCTTACAACCTGACTTTGGTACAGCAGCCGTTTTTACAAGTATAACTGCATTTATGATTTTTAAAATGGGGATAAAATATAGGTATGTACTACTTGCAATTGTATTAGTTATTATAGCTGCACCTCTTCTATATTACTTTGTATTAAATCCAACTCAGCAAGAACGTATAAATGTATTTTTGAATCCTGAACTTGATCCACTTGGTAGTGGGTATAATGCAATACAATCAAAAATTGCTGTTGGATCTGGAATGATATTTGGAACAGGACTTTTAAATGGAGCACAAACACAGTATGGCTATTTACCTATAAAATCAACCGATTTTATATTTTCAGTAATATCTGAAGAACTTGGATTTATATTATCAGTATTAATAATCATTTTATTTTCAATTTTGATAATTAGAATTATACGAGTTGCAAAATATGCAAATGATGATTTTTCTAGTTTAATAGTAATAGGAATAGCGGGAATGTTTTTCTTCCATTTTGTAGAAAATATAGGGATGACAATTGGACTTTTACCTATTACAGGAATTCCACTTCCTTTTGTAAGTTATGGTGGAAGTAGCTTAGTTACAAATGGTATTGCAATTGGAATTGTATTAAATATTTCAGCAAGAAAATCAAAGAATGTATTTTTAGATTAAGATATATAAATAAAATAAAAAAGCAACCGTAATATAAATTAAATATTACAGTTGTTTTTTTATTAATAAGTGTTTTCATATTTTTTAAATATTTGGTATATGATTTCATCAATGGCAAATGCAAACAAAAATACAATAATGCTTGAAACAATAGGATTAAATAAAAATAAAATTGATATTAAATAAGTAGCAAATAAGAATGCATTAGTAAAATAGGATGCAAAAACAAGAAATGTCATTGACACTTTAAATTTAATCATACCAAAATATGTATTTATTTTATACATATCAGTTAAGTTTAATGGCTCAAAGTATAATACTCTGGGATTTTTAATTGTGTATAGTTCAAGAAAACTTCTTAATATATAAAAATTATTTCTCTTTATAAAATATTGTCCATCAATATATTTCATAGTCTTTATATCTAATTGTGAATAAGAATAATAGAAAAAGTCCAAATCATCATTTAAGAATTCTTTTTCAATAATTAGTATGTCTTGTTCTCGTCTAGGATTATAATGGATTGAAAAATAAATAAAATCATATAACTTTACTATGCCAAAAATAAGTGAAGATATAAGCAGTACAGTAACTAAAATTATAGAGATTATATGTCTAAAAGGAATATCTGTGAAAAATACAAAAATACTTATAAACAGTAATAATAAATTTATTTCTTGTGTCAAAACATAATCTTTGATTTTATTTAATTCTTCATAAGTTGAAAGTATAAAAAAGTTTTTTCTATTCATAATACCTCCTATTCAGGTGATAAATATGTCTTAGTTTCCATAACATTATATCATTTCTTTTAGAAAAAGTCTACAAATAAAAAAAATACTTCACCAAAAGTGAGGTATTTTCTTTTATTATCATTATAAATTCTTTTAAAGTTTATATAACTTTAATTTTTCATACATTGTATCTAATATAAATTTATCTATTATTGAAAAAGTAAATGTTGCTACAACTGCAAATATTGGATCAATAATTAAACAAATAAAATATGTACAATAGGCTAATAAGCTAGATACATAAAGTAGCATAAGATAGAAAATCATTGCTGTTTTATACATTTTAAATTTTAAATATGTGTTAATATTCAATAACATGTCTAGATTTAGATTTGCCACAACTAATATAAAATATGTACGCTTAATATTAGGATAAAGGTATACTAAGTAAAAACTTTTTGTATCAATTGTATAACTTATATCCGATATCTTTAATTTTTTAAATCGCGTGTTAGTATTTCCATTAGTTTCATCTTTTGATTTATTTATTTCATTTTGCATAATTAGATTGTATTTTTTCTTTAGTCTTATAAAAGCTGATATGTTGCGAATTGAATATTTAAGTACTATAAATATTGCTGCTAATGTTACTACCATACCACCATAGTTAAGTATTTTTGAATCATTTAACTTTATTAGTAATGCTAATAGTGAAGTAAATAGAAATATAAATTTTGTGCGTAAGTAAAATGGTGATTCATTTAATTTATCATATGTAGGAAAAATAAAGAACCGATTAATATTCATTCTTAAATCTCCTCATCTTAAAATATTTTTTTGTTAATAGGGACAAAACAAATTTTGTTATTGTCCCTATTTATGTCATTTATCTGAACTTTCCTTCACTGTTAGGAAAGTAGTATTCTAATTTAAATATTTTTTCTATTAAATGCATCATTAAAAGATATATAAAAGATATGAATAATAATATCATAAATATATTATAATTTTTTAAAACATTAGCTTTTATTATAAAGTAAAAAATCGATAAAAATATTGGATACAAGTATATTCCAAATAAAAAATAAAAATATACTATGAATTTTATGAAATAAAAGTAAAATCTATTTTTTATTCCAAAAAAGTAATTTAAATCCCGTATTTTCTTTGGTCGATAAAACATGATATCATATCCTATAAAATAAAATCTATCTTTATCTGTAAGTGTTTCATATTTTAAATAATGTACTGGTGTCTTTATCGTTTTTTTCTTTGTTATCTCAAAATTCCGTATATCATTTATTATTATGCTCTTACCGTATATAAATCTTTTTCCAAGTACTAAACTATCTTTAAAAAGTACAAATGTAAAAAAAGATAATGGCAATAATGCAAAATAAACATTCATATTAAATATAGTCATTAGTAAAAGTGCACTTAAGACCTTAATAGAATTTGAAATGATAAATGGTCTTGGTTGCATCAAAGATGGAAAGATAAAAAGATTTTTTTGTCTCATATTACTCCTATTCAGAAGATATTCAATATAAGTTTCCATAATATTATACTACTTTTAGTGGTAAAAAGCAACATATTTGTTAATTTTGCTATTAAAATACTGTATAATTTAGGTAATAACTCCCAATATATTGAAAAAACATAAGTTTTATAGTAATATATATAGTGTATTTTTTAGGAGGTACAGATAATGAGTAATTTAAAAATTATATTTATGGGAACACCAGAATTTGCAGCTACTTCACTTAAGAAGTTAGTTGAATCTGAATATAATATAGTAGGCTGCTTTACAAAGCCAGATAAACAAAGTGGAAGAGGTATGAAAGTAAGCTTTTCAGAAGTAAAGGAATATGCATTAAGTAAAAACATACCGGTATATCAACCACAAAAAATAAAAAATAATGAGGAAGTATTAAATATTTTAAAGGAAATATCACCTGATTTAATAGTTGTTGTGGCATATGGGAAAATATTACCTAAAGAGATATTAAACTTGCCTAAGTATGGTTGTATAAACGTACATGGTTCATTACTTCCAAACTATAGGGGATCTGCTCCTATACAATGGAGTATAATTAATGGAGATAAAGTTACAGGTATAACTACAATGTTTATGGATGAAGGTATGGATACCGGCGATATGTTATTAAAAGAAGAAGTTCAAATAACAGAGGAAGATAATTTTGGAACTTTACATGATAAGTTAAAAGAAGTTGGTGCAGATTTACTTATAAAGACTATTAAGAAATTAGAAGAAGGTACACTTGTTAGAATTAAACAGCCTTTAGAATGTACTATTGCCCCTATGATATCAAAGGAAATGACAGAAATTGATTTTTCAAAAGGTAATGTTGAAGTATTTAATCAAATAAGAGGCTTATCCCCATTTCCAGGTACTTTCATGAAATGTAGCAGTGGTGAAATATATAAAGTATATAATTCTAAAGTTGTTACTCAAGATGAAATAGAAAAAAATAATGTACAATCAAATTGTATACCAGGACAAGTTGCTTATATATCAAAAAATAGTCTATATATTAAATGTGGTAATGGATATATATCAATACTTGAGATACAACCAGCAAATGGAAAGAGAATGAGTATATCAGCTTTTCTTGCAGGTGGTAAATTGAAAATAAATGATATGTTTAAAAAGGAACAGGAGAACAAATGTTAGAATATGAAGTTATAAAAGGAAAAAGAATCGATAATAAAATATCTGATTATGTTGTTGTTGATATTGAAACAACTGGTCTTTCTCCTAAAAATAATAAAATAATAGAAATTGCAGCTGTAAAAGTTAGTAATAATGAGGTTGTTGGAACTTTTTCTAAACTTGTAAATCCTGAGGAAAGATTAAATTTCTATATTTCTAGACTTACAGGAATTACAGATAATATGCTAAAAGGTGAGAAAACAATTGATTCTGTAATAGAAGAATTTAATGAATTCTTAGGAAATAGTATTATACTTGGTCACAATGTAAATTTTGATATAAACTTTTTGTATCATAATCTATATAGTGTTAAAGGACTTCATCTTTCTAATGACTATATTGATACAATGCACCTTGGAAGAAAAGTAGTTCCAGGTCTACCAAACTATAAACTTGAATCTTTAACTAAACATTTTAATGTTGGTTATGAAGGTGCACATAGAGCTTTAAATGATTGTATGTTTACATATGAGTGTTACGAGAAAATGAAAAATATGTTTTAAAATATGGGAGATAATATAATAATGAATGAAAGTATAAATATAAATGATTTTACAGAAGAAAAATTAGGAGAATATATTGAGAGTTTAGGTGAAAAAAAATTCCATGCCAGACAAATATTTAAATGGGTGCATAGAGTTAAAGTGCTTTCTTTTGATGAAATGACAGACATATCAAAATCTCTTAGAGATAAATTAAAAGAAAAAGCATATATTTTAAATATGGAGGTTATTCAGTGCCAAAAATCAGAAAAAGATGGGACAATGAAATTTTTAATTAAACTTCAAGATAATGCTGCAATAGAATCTGTACTTATGAGATATAATCATGGTAATACACTTTGTGTATCAACGCAAGTAGGTTGCAAGATGGGTTGTAAATTTTGTGCTTCTACTAAAGATGGATATGAAAGAAATCTTTTAGCATCTGAAATAGAAGGACAAATACAGACAGTAGAAAGATATACAGGCGAGCGAATTTCTAATGTAGTATATATGGGTATTGGAGAACCACTTGATAATTTTGACAATGTAATCAATTCTATAAAAATAATAAATAATCCATTTGGTTTAAATATTGGTGCGAGACATATAAGCTTATCAACATGTGGCATAGTTCCAAAAATTTATGAGCTTGCAAAATTGAATATACAGTGTACTCTTTCAATATCACTTCATGCTACTACTGATGAAAAAAGAAGAGAGATAATGCCGATTGCAAATAGGTATAATATAAAAGAGTTAATGGATGCTTGTAAAGAATATATAAAAATTACAGGCAGAAGAATTAGTTTTGAATATGCACTTATTTATGGTAAAAATGATAGCAGAGAAGATGCTATGATGCTTGCTAAACTTTTAAAAGGCATGATTGCACATGTTAATTTAATACCAGTAAATGAAATAAATAATGGAATATACAAGAAGGCTACAGAAAAGAGTATAGAAAATTTTATGAATTTACTTAACTCATATGGTATTGTGACTACAGTAAGACGTGAACTAGGGACAGATATTGATGCTGCTTGTGGTCAACTTAGAAAAAAATATATTGAAGGTAATATTAAAAATAATATATAACTATTGAAATATGTCCTACAAATGATATATAATAAATTAGAGGTGAATTTATGGACTTTGTTGCTAAAACTGATGTTGGCAAGAAAAGAATGAATAATGAAGATAACTACCATTTCAAAGTGTATGATAATGATTTAGCATACATGTTGGTTGCTGACGGGCTTGGCGGCTATGAAAGTGGAGAAGTAGCAAGTAAAATGCTAACAGATATTTTTTCAAAGGCTTTAGATGAAAATATAGAAAAAATAAAAAAATATGATGAGAAAAAAATAGAGAAATTTTTAAAAGATATTTTAAACAAAGCAAATAAAGCTATTTACGACTTAGAAAAAACAGATTTAAAATATAAAGGTATGGGAACTACAATAGTTTTTTTACTTGTTTTAAATGATAATGTATATTATTTTTCTATTGGTGATAGTAGAATATATTTTGTAAATAAAGAATTAAATAACGTTGAACAAATTACAGAAGATGATACATATGTAAATGAACTTATTAGGATTAATATAATCGATAAAGCTGATGCAGATACTCATCCTAAAAAACACATATTAACAAAAGCGGTTGGAGTTTTTAAGGAAATTGAATTTAAAGTAAATGTTCTTAAAAAGAAAGATGGCTATGTTATCTTATGTTCAGACGGATTGTACAATATGCTTTGTATTGAGGAAATACTAAATGTGTTTTGTAGAAATAAATTTGAGCAAATCGCTGATAAATTAGTAATAAAAGCTAATGAAAATGGTGGCACTGATAATATAACAGTTGTTATTATGAAACTTTAAAAAGGGGAGACTAAATTATGGATTTGATAGGAAAAATGCTTGGCGGAAGATATGAAATAATTGAAAAAATTGGTGAAGGTGGCATGGCAATCGTATATAAAGCTAGATGTCATCTATTAAATAGATTTGTTGCAATAAAAATCTTAAAAAGTGAATATGCAAATGATGATACTTTTGTTAAAAGATTTAGAGCAGAGGCTCAATCTGCTGCATCATTAACTCATCCAAATATTGTGTCTGTTTATGATGTAGGCCAAGAAAAAGATGAAAATATAAATTATATTGTTATGGAACTTTTGGAATCAAAGACTTTAAAAGATTATATAAATGAAAATCCAAAGATTCCTAGTGAAATTGTTCTAAAAATTGCTGCTCAAGTTGCATCTGCACTTGAAGCTGCACATAAAGCACATATTATACATAGGGATATTAAGCCACATAATATTATTTTAAATAAAAATATGGTTGCAAAAGTAACTGATTTTGGTATAGCAAAAATAGCTAATGCTACAACTGCTACAATAACTAGTTTTGGTAGTACAATGGGATCAGTACATTACTTTTCTCCTGAACATGCAAAAGGCGGGTATACTGATGAAAAATCAGATATATATTCACTAGGTGTTGTAATGTATGAAATGGCTACAGGTAAGTTACCTTTTGATGCTGATTCACCAGTTTCAGTTGCTCTAAAACATATTCAAGAGGAGCCTGTAGAACCACAAATTATAAATCCTGAGGTTTCTACTGCACTAAATCAAATTATACTTAAAGCAATGGCAAAAAATACTTCTGAAAGATATCAAAATGCAACTGAGCTTTTAAGAGATATTTCTGAAGCATTAGTGAGACCAGATGCACTAATCGTGAAACCTGGAAGTTCAGTAGAAGCAGGTGCTACTCAAGTTATACCTATAGTTAATATTGAAGATGAATTTGATTATAAGGTACCAAACTTAAGGACAAGAGAACCTAGGAGAATGAGTGTTATATCTGCATCACGCCCAAATAATATAAAACCCAATGAAAAAGATATTGATAATAAGGATGAAAAATCTAAAAAAGATAAGAATGAGATTTATGATGAACCAGAGTCAAAAGAAGCCAAAAAGAAAAAGAAAAAATTTCTTATCATATATATTTCTTGTGCTGCAATCGCTATTACTGCAATAGGAATATATGCAGGAATTACAATATTTAGTAAATTTAATCTTGCTGGTACATCTAACCAAGAAATTGAAGTACCAAATCTTGTAGGAAGAGCATATACAGATGTTGTAGAAGAGTATTCAAAACAAGGTATAACAATTACACAAGAAAAAGCAGATTATAGCAGTGAACAACCAGAAGGATATGTAATATCTCAAACTCCTGAAAAAGCCACAAAAACAACTAGTAAAACAATTTCTGTTATAGTTAGTAAAGGCCAAAAAATGGTTACAGTTCCAGATGTTGTAGGAAAAGATATAAAAGTTGTAAAATATGAACTTGAGGATACATTAGGTTTTAAAATAGAATCAGAAGAAGTGGTAAATGAAAAAGTTACTGCAGGAATAATAACAAATCAAGATCCAAAAGCAGAAACTTCACTTGCATATGGAAGTACAATAAAACTTAAAGTAAGTAAAGGTGATGGTAAGGTTTCTGTTCTAGTTCCAAGCGTTTTAGGAAAAACTGCAGCTGATGCTAAAAAAACTTTAGAAGATTTAAAATTAGTTGTTAATGTAAAATATGGTGAAGATAATACTAAAACTAATGGTGTTGTAATAGCACAAAGCTATCCACAAAATCAAGAATTAAAAGAGGGATCACTTATAGATATAACTATAAATAAATTAATTATAACTAAAACAGTTTCTCTAAATTTGCTTGAACTTCAAGGTGGAAAAGTTTTAGAAGGAGTAGATAGCATAAATGTTAAGGTTACAGCAAGTACAGATGGTGGAGCAACAAATACTGTTTATGAAAAATCATTTGATCCAAATACTGCAAGTACTAGCTTTACAATAAATGGATATACTAGTGCCGCACTTAAAATATATTTAAATGGAACTTTAGTTAAAGAACAAACAATACAATTTTAAATAATATAATTTTAATTTATTAAAACCAAAAAGACAGTTTGAAAATATACTGTCTTTTTGGTTTACTATTTTAAATTAACTTCTTTAGAAATAGTACCTTCAGGTACATAAAATACATATGTTTTTTGTGTGTCTGCTAATGAAAAAGACCATATTGAAATTTTACCTTTACTTTTAAAAATTTGCAAAACAGGATAAATGCAATTAGGATCTTCACTTTCAATTACATTACCGCTTACTGTATCAGTTACGAAATTTTTTGATGTATCTGTACCAAAGGAAGACTCAATTTCATATCTGTAAGAATACACATTGTTTGCTGAAACTTGAACATATAAAAAGCCGCTACCTTCAGAAGTCACTGAATTTGTTAAAGATACTAACTGAATTTCTTTAATTATTTTTGGCTCAACATATTGAGTGTTAAATGGATTTATACCCACTCCAACAATTAACCCCAAAATAATAATAAAAATTGAACATATAACCTGTGAGGCTTCACCTTTTTCACAAGATATTTTGAATAACACTATTCCAATTATAAAACTTATAATTATAGTTAACATATTTTTCTCCTTTCTTAATTAAGAAATTATTATTGGACAAGAAAAAATATTTTTAACATTCTATCATAGTTTCTATAAAAAAACAATACTGTTAAAATTAATAGTATTACATTTTCTGAATATGCAGTAAATAGCTTTAGGCTTTTTAATTAAATCTTTAATTTAAAAATACTTTTTAAATCTAAATCAAGTTTATTTGAGAGTATATTTATAATTATTTCTTCAATAGAAGATAAAATTGCTAATGATATAACAATAAAATAACAATTGTAATTTAGTGTTAAGAAATAAAATAATGTTGTAACAATAAATACAAATCCAGTTAATTTATTTAGTAGTGTATGTCTAAAAGATATGTCTTTATATTTTATATAACAAATTAACAAACATATAGCCTTTAATAACATTATGAAAATAACGAAATAAATAAATTTAGTAATTGTATATAAATTTAATACTAATATATATGTAATTACAATAAATGTAGCAAAGTCTGCTATTGTATCTATTTTAGCACCTATTTTACTTGTAAGATGTAATTTCCTAGCTAAATAGCCATCTAGTATATCAGATAGTCCAGCTATTAATAATAATATAAATAACATTTTATTGTTTGAATAATTGAATAGCATTGCAATAGCAAGTGGTATTCTAATTAATGAGATACAGTTTATTAAGATTTTCATGTCAAGTTAACTCCTATAACTTATATTTTATCATATATTATGAAGCATGTAAAACTTTTAATAATTATTTTAAATTTATTATTTAAATATTGAATATTGTATGATTATATTATAAAATTATTTCCATAATACAAATATACGATATGGAGGAAGTATATGAAAAAAAAAGGCATAAGTTTAATAGTTTTAGTAATAACGATAATAGTAATAATAATTTTGAGCCGGAGCAGTAATTCTTAATTTGAGTAAAAATAATCCGATAGAAAGTGCTAAAAAAGCAAAGTTTCAAAGTGATATCGATACATTTAAAAGTGAATTATCACTTTATGAATTAAATCAAATGTCAAAAACAGATGGAAGTTATGATTCTAAACTATTAAATTCAGATAAAAGTGGAACTTTAGAAAATGGAAGCCAAACACAAGATACAGCAAGGCCCATAACAGAAATAATATCATCAATGAAAGGGACAAAGTATGATGATATTTTAAAAGTAGAAGCAGGTGAGCTAGTATATATAGGGAATAATATAGCAGAGTCAAACTGGGCAGATGGACTAATTGAGATAAAAGGTTTTAGTGTGAATTTAACTGTGGTGCCAGATTCAACACATATATCAGGCACAGTATCATTAACTGGTGGGCTAGTAGATAAAAATAAGATAGACTACTATAAAATATATCTAACAACATCTAGTGGAGATAAAAGTGGAGAACCATTAGTAATAACACAAAAGAATGAAAGTGTAAGTTTTGATATAACAAGTGGAGTAGAACCATATAAAACATACTATGTAATAGTAGATGTAAAGATGAGTAATGAAAGTGATGTAAGAACAAAAGAAGTAAAAGTTGTGTCATCAGTAGATACAGTATCGCCAAATGCAGCACAAATATCAAAATCAGAATATTCAAAAAGTTTAATAATAACACCAATAGCAATAACAATGGTAGATAATGATGGTGGAAGTGGAATAAGTAAAACAAATAGTAAATATATAGTAGATCAAATAAGTACAAATTATGGTGAACAAGATGCTGTTTGGAATGCAGCAGTTAATTTAACAACAGATAATTTTACAGGAAATACAGCAATAATATCAAAAGAAGTACCATCAGATGGAGAATATTATATACATGCACTCTCAGTTGATAATGCTGGTAATAAATCATCATCAACATCAAGTAAATTAATAGTAGATACAATAGTACCAAATGAACCGACAATAACAATACCAACTCAAGCAACAACAAATAGTATACAAGCAACAGTAGTAATGAGTGATAACACAAATGGAAGTGGACTCGATTTAAGTAATTGTAAGTACACATATAGTACAGCATCAACACCATATGGAGATACAGAAGTAATATGGAATACTGCAACAGTACTTACAAGTGCAACGCAAACAATAACAGTAACATCAAGTACAAATGAAATATATTATTTACATGTACTACTAGTAGATAAAGCTGGAAATAGAAGAGAAGTATTATCAAGTGGAGTAACAACAAATACTGATGTACCAGTAGCCCCAACTATAACTGGAACAGTGGCTACAAATACATGGATAAATCAAAATGTAACATTAACAGTAAATACAGTAACGTCACCAAGTATATCAAAATATGAATACAGTATAGATAGTGGAACATGGCAAACATATAACAGTACAGATAAAATAATAATAACAGGAGAAGGAAAAACATATGTAAAAGCAAGAGCAGTAAATAATGTAGGAACAGTAGGAGCAGAAAGTACAGGATATGTAGTAAACATAGATAAAACAGCACCAACAGTTACATTTGGAACAAATGGAGGGCAAAGTGCAACACAAGTAAGTACAACCGTATCTGCAACAGATAGTGCAAGTGGTATAAATACAAGTACGTTACAATATGTATGGGATACACAAAATAGTACAACACCTTCTAGTGGATGGGCAACATTTACAAATGGAGCAACACTAACTAAAACAGGAGATGGAAGTTACTATTTATGGATAAAAGCAATAGATAATGCAACAAACCAAGTAACAACAAAATCAAGCAAATTTACAGTAGGAGAAATAGATATAGTATCAGATATAAAGACTGTCAATGCTACATTTAGTGGAGCGACCAATGGTTATTCATATAACAATCCTGTAATACCAGCAGGATTTATGGCTGCAAATACTGATGATGCAAAATGGACTAAGTTATCAACTGATTGGAATAATGGACTAGTAATAATAGATTCATATGGCAATCAATTTGTATGGGTTCCAATAGATGGAACAAATGTGACATATGCAAAATGGTGCACAACAGGAAATTCATATGCAGGTACGACAAACGATACGCTACCAAGTGGATTTAGTGTAAGTAATATAACTACCACGTATAAAGGGTTTTATGTAGCAAGGTATGAGTCAACATTTGATTATAACGGAGGAAGTATAAGAGTAGCAAGTAAAAAGAGTAGTAATAAAACAACAACAGATTGGTCAGGTTCAAGGGATATAACACATAATGGATATGTATGGAATTTTATAAATTATACACAAGCAAAAAGTTATTCTGAAAATATGGGAAGTGCATATGGATATAACACATCGCTTATAGGTACAAACTTGATAACAGGTGAGCAATGGGATACAGCGTTAAAATGGATACAAAATTCAGGCAAAAGTACAACTGATAGTAGATCATGGGGTAATCATAACGATTCAACTTCACCAGCAAATATATCAGGATATAGTCAATTACAAGTTTCTGGATATAGCAATTATTGGAAAGCAAAAAATATATATGATTTGAGCCGGAAATGCATGGGAATGGACAAATGAAAAATATTCCTCTAACTTTGTATTTCGTAGTGGTGGTTACAATTATAGTGGTACAACTGGTCCAGCGGCCATTCGTGCTACTGGAGGTGCTTCTCTTGTTGATGTTGGTCTTGGCTTTAGAGTTACATTATATATAAAATAAATATTAAAATACAAAAAGTGAAAATGGTATACAAATTAAAGTATACTATTTTTCTTTTATATTTTTATAAATTATCTATATTTTAATTTATTAAATTGACTTAAAAACTAATGTTTGATATAATATAAATATTGTAAATGAAATGAGGTAAGATAATGATTGAGGACAGAGTTATATCTGCTGAATATATAGAAGAAGAAAATGAAAATGAGGAAATAAGCCTAAGACCTAATAGTTTTGATGAATATGTTGGACAAGGTAAAGTAAAGGAAAATTTAAAAGTATATATATCAGCTGCTATAAATAGAAAAGAATCTCTTGATCATGTACTGTTATATGGACCACCTGGACTAGGTAAAACAACTCTTGCGTCAATAATAGCAAATGAAATGGGAAGTAATCTAAAAGTTACATCAGGACCAGCGATAGATAAAGCAGGTGATCTTGCTGCAATACTTACTAATCTTCAACCAAATGATGTGTTGTTTATTGATGAAATTCATAGATTAAATAAAACTGTTGAAGAAATATTATATCCAGCACTTGAAGATTTTGTTCTTGATATAGTTATTGGAAAAGGACCATCTGCTAGATCAATAAGACTTGATTTACCAAAGTTTACACTAGTTGGAGCAACTACAAAAGCAGGAATGTTATCTGCACCTCTTAGAGATAGATTTGGCATAATACATAGACTTGAACTTTATACTGAAAAAGAATTAGCAAAAATTATAACTAGAAGTGCAGAAATATTAAATATTTCTATTGATGAAGATGCTGCACTTGAAATTGGTTCAAGATGTAGAGGAACACCTAGAATTGCAAATAGACTTTTAAAAAGAGTTAGAGATTTTGCGGAATTTGAAAGTTTAAATAATATAGACTTTAAAATAGTAAAAAAAGCTTTAAGTAGATTGGAAATAGATGAACTTGGTCTTGATCAGACTGACATACAAATGTTAAAGACTGTTATAACTAAGTTTAATGGAGGACCTGTTGGTCTTGAAACATTAGCTGCTTCTGTTGGTGAAGATAAAGATACAATTGAAGATGTCTATGAACCATATTTGATGCAAATAGGATTTTTAACAAGAAGTCCAAGGGGAAGAATAGCAACTAGACTTGCATATCAACATCTGGGTTTGGAGATGAAAGAATGAGAAAATTACTAGTCCACACATGTTGTGCTCCTTGTTTTTCATATATTGAAAAAGATTTAAGAGGAAATGGAATTATAAATAATGATGGTATATTAGAAAAGGTTGATTATACTGCACTTTGGTATAATTCTAATATACATCCTAAAGTAGAATATGAAAGAAGAAAAGATACATTTATAAATTTTTGTGAAAATATTGTTAAGTGTAATTATGATGTAATAGATGAATATGATTTGAATTCATATGTTAAATATGTTGTAGAAAATGTTGATGAAAATAAAGAGTTTAATGTCAGATGTGAGTATTGTTATTATATGAGATTAAATAAAGCATTTGAATATGCTAAAAATAATGGATATGATATTGTCACTACAACTCTTACGATTAGTCCATATCAAAATCATGAATTAATAAAGAAGGTCATGCAAAAATTATCGGACAAGTATGGCATTGAATATATATATACAGATTATAGAGACCATTTTAGAGAAGGGCAAAAAATGGCACGAGAATATGGTTTGTATATGCAAAAATATTGTGGATGTGTATTTTCTTTTGATTCACGGAAAGTGGGTATATTAATGAAAAAATATTCAAAGACAGGTATAAAAAATAGAAGATTTTTAAAAGTGATTATAGCTATTTTTATATTGCTAATTATTATATGTGGATCATTTTTAATATATATAAATATTAAGAATAACATACAGTATGGAAGTGTTGATGATTCATCCAGTTTCGTAAGTGATGATATTGCAAAAAATTCAACACCATTAATTATTGATAATGCAATTGTTGGAGCAGTATATGATAAAACTTGGGTAAGTTCTGAAAGATATTATTTAAATAGTAAAAATAAATCAAATGTTGATATTGATGTATATAATAAAAAAGGTAAAGCAGGAGACTTTTCTTTAACTTCATTGACTAAAGATAATGTAACTGTATATGCTACAACAACTAATACTAATTTTTCAGATGAATATTTAGCAGTTGCTACAACAAGTGATAATTTAATGAAATCACCTGCAACAAAAATTACAAATGTTACTGAAACAGATGTTAATTCTGTAAAAAATGCACTTGGACTATATAGATTACTTAATAGTTCAATAAAAGTAAATGAAGTATATGATATTGCATTAGTTCCAGGAGAAGGTTATGGCAGAGTTATATTTGCAACAAACCAATCTTCAAAATCAAATGGATTTTATAGTGCAGTAGTTTATGTAGATTTAACAGGAAAGGCAAAATTAGTAAAATATAGTTATATCAATAATTCAAAAAAAGCATCAGATTGGCCTATTTATTCATTTAAATTTTTAGCTGATTTAAATAACGATGGAACAAATGAACTTATAATACAAGAGACTAAAGAATTTGAAGTTAGATATGATGTTTTAGAGTTAAAAAAAGATAGATTTAATGAAATATTATCCGTATCAATGAAAATATAGTAAGATATAATTATTAAAATTAATATAAAAATTAAAAATGAAAATTATAAGAACTTCAGATTTTTAATCTGGAGTTTTTGTCATAAACATAAATAATTATTAAGTTTTTATTAAATTTGTTGTAATTATGTGTTTATGATAGTATAATCATTTTTGGTGGTAATAGATGATAAAAAATAAAAAAAAAGTTTTAATAGCATTGATAATTTTAATTTTTATAATTTGTGTTTTAGTAAGCAGTTATATTTTTTACTACAAATATAAACAAAGTAAAATAGATATTGACCTTGAAAGAACATATGTAATAGAGAGAAATAATGAACTTGATATTGAAAAATTAGCAAGAAACTGGATTCAAGGCTACACAAGTCAATTTAGTCAAAAATATATAGAAAATTACAGAGAATTGAGTGATATAAATATATCAAATATCAGTGTTTTGGATATAGAAAAAAATATAGTAAGAATTGATTTTACAGCAAGGCTAAAAGATAAAAGCACTACATATTTCAATGATTGGGGAGAAAAAATAGGTGATACATTAAATTGCAAATGGGTTATTACTTTTTATCTAGGAAAAAATAGTAACGATGTTGATGTATTTGAAAGTACTAATAGAGTTACACCTGAAAAATATGAAGAAGATAAAGATAAGGAATTTAATCCTTATGAAGCATTAGGAGATTATAAATTATATGAAAAAGAAAAAATATATGAAAATTTGCAATGTACATATAAAATAGAAAAAGGAATTTGTTACGTTACTTATGACTCAGGAAAGACTTTTGTACAAGTGCCTATTGATCTTAAAACATTAACTACTAATTCAAATGTATTAAATAAATTAAGAGAAAATACATACCAAATAAATCCTGAAAAAACATATTTTGTTTATGGAAATGATACAACACTACCACTTTCTATGACATATTCAGATGATATGGGAGTAACCTGGAACAATATAAAAATTGATTTATCTAAAACTTTAAACTCACCATATAATTCTGCAAAATATGTACATTTTACAAATAAAAATGAAGGACATATAGTTATTTTTGGCGACAGAGCTATGGGAAGAAATTATGCTAGTGTTGTAAGTACAAAAGACGGTGGATTTACTTGGAGTTTGGATGGTGCAGTACCTGGTGATACAATGACTGATGGTAGTAGTGCATTTTTCATAAATGAAAATGTAGGCTTTATTAGTAGTTTATCAAAAGATGAAAGCATAGGAAATTTATACAGGACAGAAGATGGAGGTAAGACTTACACTGAAATTTTATTTCAAGAAGGTGAAATATTAGAAAAAATTGTTGACTATCAACCAACATGGTCAACAGTATATGACACACCAGAAGTTCCACACTATAATGAAGGAGTTTTAACTGTGCTTGTTTCACAAGGCTCTGATGGTGACTATAAAGCTGGCAGGACTTTAGCAAGATATACATCAGATGATTTAGGTAAGACTTGGAAATATATTGATCAAGTAATAATGAAACCAGATCCTAGTGAGGGATAATATATAGATTTTATCTTAATAAAAACTTAATAAATATTTAAATATATATTAAAACATTTTATCTTAAAAAATGTTAAACTTATATTGTAATATTCATTAAGGAGTAAAATTATGATAAAAAATAAAATAGTTAAATATTTTCCATTTGTAAGGAAAATCAGACAGATGCAAAGAAAAATATATTTTTTTACAAAATTAAGTTTAAAGAAAATATTTAAAAAATATAGTATTAAAAAGCAAGAAAGGCAGTTACAGTTTAAAGCTTATGAATGCAATGCTGATTTACTTAATTATGATAGTGATATTAATTTAAAATCTCATCATAATAAAATTGAAAACTTAAAAATAGCATCAGAATATATAAATAAAATAATTATAAAGCCTGGTGAAACATTTTCATTTTGGAATATTATTGGGAGCATAACAGCAAGAAAAGGATATAAGGATAGTATTTGTCATATAAGAGGAGAAATAGTATCAGATATTGGTGGAGGAATATGCAAACTATCTAGTTTAATATTTTATTGTGCCCTACATACTGGACTAAAAATAGTTGAAAGACATTCTCATAATATTCAGGAAAAAAATGTTAATTTACTTTCCAAAATACCTTTAGGAATGGACGCAGCAGTTAGTGAAGGATGGTTTGATCTAGTAATAAAAAATCAAACTGATACAACATATCAAATTATTATATATATAGATGATAGTATTATTAAATGTAAAATATTATCAGATAAAAAAGAAAAGTTCAAATATGAAGTTTATGAGAAAAATAATAAATATTTTAAATCAAGTAATAAATTATATTATTATAATGAAATTTATAGAAAAATTTTAGATAAGAAATCCAATTTATTATTGGAAGATGAGTTTCTATTTAACAATACATATAAATTAGTAAATAATATATGTACTATAGATAATTCGAGTAAACAATTACACATTAATATTTAAATTAAATAAAGTGATATACTTTTATTAAATTATAAGAAGGTGGAAAAATGAAAGATGTAAATATTCTCGTTGTAGATGATGAAAAAGAAATTGCAGATTTAGTTGAACTGTATTTATTAAATGAAGGGTACAATGTACTTAAATTTTATAGTTCAAAAGAAGCTTTAAGCGAAATTCACAAAAATAATGATATTAATTTTGCAATAATTGATGTTATGATGCCTGAAATTGATGGATTTGAACTATGTAAATTAATAAGAGAAAATCATAAATATCCTGTTATAATGCTTACAGCAAAAATAGAAGACATTGATAAAATAAGAGGACTTTCACAAGGCGCAGATGATTATATTACAAAACCATTTAATCCACTTGAAATGATAGCAAGAGTAAAAGCTCAAATTAGAAGATATACTAGTTATAATGAAAGTGAAAAAGTATATAATAATGAAAATATAATTGAGTTTTCAGGACTATTTATGAATAATGAAACTCATGAATTTTTGTTATATGATAAAGAAATAATTTTGACTCCAATTGAATTTTCAATATTGTGGTATTTGTGCAAGAATAAAGGTAAAGTCATAAGTACAGAAAAAATATTTGAGGACATATGGAATGAAAAATATTTTGATTCTAACAATACTGTTATGGTTCATATAAGACATATAAGAGAAAAAATGGGTGAATCCCAAAAAAATCCTAAGTTTATAAAAACAGTATGGGGGGTGGGGTATAAAATTGATGGATAATGAAATAAAAAAAAGAAATTTAAATTTAATTACACAAGTAGCATTAAGGATGATAATAGCAGGGCTTGTTTGGATAATATTTTATATTATACTTAATTCATTAAGATATTCTATTTTAAATTGGGTTTATAGTTTTAATGTTGATATATATAATTTCTTAAATAGTTTATCTTGGATTTTTAACTTTGTTTTGGTAGTTATATTGTTTTCAATTTTAGTATATTCAATATATAAATTAATTAATCAAATTTTAGAACCAATACAAAATTTAGATAAATATATTGAACATGCATTTCGTGACACTGGTAATAACAATAAAATAGTTTTACCGCAAGAATTTAAAAATATAGAGGATAAAATAAATAAATTAAAATACGATAGTATAAAAAATGAACAGATTGCAAAAGAAGCAGAAAATAGAAAAAATGATTTAGTAGTGTATCTAGCACATGATTTAAAAACTCCACTTACATCTGTTATTGGCTATCTTACACTTCTTAGTGAATCAAAAGAATTACCAGAAGAATATGTAAAAAAATATGTCGATATTTCATTAAAAAAATCTGAAAGACTAGAAGAACTTATAAATGAATTTTTTGAAATTACTAGATTTAATTTACAAAATATAAAACTTGCAAAAGAAAAAGCGAATTTAACTCATATGATAAATCAATTATTAGAAGAATTTTATCCTATGTTCCAAAGTAAGAATATAGAATATTCATTTAAAGACAATGCTAATGAAAATTTATATATATATGCTGATACCGATAAACTTGCAAGAGTATTTGATAATTTACTTAGAAATGCTATAAATTATAGTTACGTTAATACAAAAATAGATATTATTATTAATAAATCAGAGAACGAAATTGTTGTTTCATTTAGAAACGTAGGCGATAAGATTCAAAAAGATAAACTTGAGAAGATATTCGAAAAATTTTACAGACTTGATTCGGCAAGAGCATCTTCTACTGGAGGTGCAGGACTTGGTCTTGCAATTTCAAAAGAAATAGTAGAACTTCATGGTGGAAAGATAGATGCTATTAGTACTGATGAGTATACAGAATTTACTGTGTATCTGCCTGTAGAACTAGGGTGATAGAAATGAAAAAAAATAAAAAAGAAATCAAAATAATATTAGTACTAGTAGCAATTATTTTAATATATTCAATATATTATTTATATAAGCAACATAATATAAAAATACTTGGTGAAAATGAATTCTATATTAATGTAGATGATAAATCAGATATTGATGATATAGCACAAAAATGGGTAGAAGGATATTTAATGCAATATACAGGAAATTTTGTTAAAACAAATATGAGAATAGAGAGCATGGATATTAAAAATGTTTATGTATATAATTTTGATGAAAATATAGTATGTGTAGATTTTTCAATAAAAAAGACAAATAGTAATTCTAAGTATTTCGAAGATTGGTATGCTATTCATAATAATGATACAAATAAAGAAGATATATCTTGGGTATTAGTTTTTGACGTTAAAAATAATAAAACATGTTATTTAAAAGAAAGAATGACAGTTTCAGCATACCAAGCAAGGACATACAAATCTAGTGGTCAAGAAGATAAGGAATTAGATTATATAAATAATAAAAAAGAGGAAAAATTTATAACATCAGATTATTTATATAAATTTTATAATAATATATTATATATAAGTTATGAATCAGGTAATGAATGGGAAAAAGTACCTTTAGATACTAAAAATCTACTGTATAGTGATGCTAATAAAGAAAAACTAAAAGATGGAACATTTCAAATATCTCCAACAAAAACTAGTTTTATATATAAAACTGACTCAGGTATATATATTACATATTCAGATAATATGGCTAAGACATGGGATACAGTAAAAATAAGTAATGAATATGCAGATAGATTATATAACGTAAATAATTTATATATTAATTTTATAAGTAAAGATATAGGCAAAGTACTAATAACATATAATGATAATATAAATGATAATAGTAAGGACGTATCAAGTATATATAATACAAGCGATGGTGGAAAGAATTTTTCTAAAATTGGAGAGTTTAAAAATGAACTTGTAAGTTCAAATACAACTGCAAAATTTATCACTAAAGATGTAGGTTTTATTCTAAACTCTAGTAAAAATGATAAGAATGCTGTGTTATATAGAAGTGATGATGGGGGAATTACATTTATTCATGTAGAGTTACCTGAAATAAAACTTAATACAGATGCTTATTTTTATGAAATATATAATAATTGTACTATGCCTGAAAAAGAAAATGAACAACTTATTGTAAAATTATCACAAGTAAGTGATGAAAAATATAATGGTAAAACCACTCTAACATATGTTTCTACAGATTTGGGAAAAAGTTGGAAATATTTGGATTCAGATTAAAGTTAAAGCATGCAAATAATAATAGTAATATATAATTTTAAATCAATTATTATTTAAAAGAATTATTTTTTATTGACTTGCATGATATAATATAGTATAATTAATTAAACGATGATGAGACCAAGTAAAAATATATACTACTAAAAGAGAGGAACAGTCGTGGCTGTAAGCTGTTCGAGAGTAAGGATATTTTGAATACTATCTCTGAGTTTTTGTAGGAAACTACCGTTGATTACGAACAATCTAAATTAAGTTAAATATAGGGTGGAACCGTGTAAATAATATATTTGCACCCCTATAGGCAAGGTGCATCTTTGTCTATAGGAGTGCATTTTGCTATTAATTTAAAGGAGTGATTTTTATGAGTATAAAATTTTTAAAAAGCGATGGAACAGTAGAAGAAAGTAATGATGAAAAATTAAACTTATCTGTTGTAAGACATACAGCAGCTCATGTTCTAGCACAAGCGATAAAAAGAATATTCAAAGATGCAAAGCTTGCAATAGGGCCTGCTATTGAAAACGGATTTTATTATGATATAGATTTAGATAAAAGATTAAATGATGAAGATTTAATTGTTCTTGAAGAAGAAATGAAAAAAATTATAAAAGAAAACTTAAAAATTGAGACTTTTATATTAGCAAGAGCTGAAGCTCTAAAACTTATGAGTGAAAAGGAAGAAAACTATAAAGTTGAATTAATTAACGATTTACCAGAAGATGCTGCACTTTCATTCTATAAGCAAGGTGAGTTCGTTGACCTATGTTCTGGGCCTCATTTGCTATATACAAAAGGTGTTAAAGCTTTCAAATTATTTAATGTTACTGGTGCATATTGGAGAGGTAATGAAAAAAACAAAATGCTTCAAAGAATATATGGTACAGCATTTTTAAGTAAAGAAGAGTTAGATAAGCATTTAGAGCTATTAGAAGAAGCAAAGCAAAGAGACCATAGAAAAATAGGTAAAGAATTAGAACTATTTATTACACATGAACTAGTTGGTTCTGGACTTCCAATGTATTTGCCAAATGGTGCAACTATAAGAAGAATACTTGAGCGATACATAGTAGATAAAGAAGTAGAACTTGGTTATTCACATGTATATACACCATCACTTGCAAATGTTGATTTATATAGAACAAGTGGACATTGGGATCATTACAAAGAAGATATGTTCCCTATAATGGAAATGGGAAATGAAGAAATAGTTTTAAGACCAATGAACTGTCCTCATCATATGCTTATATATAAAAATAAAATGCATTCATATCGTGATTTACCAATACGTATTGGTGAACTTGCACATGATTTTAGATATGAAGCAAGTGGAAGTGTATGTGGTATTGAAAGAGTCCGTGAGATGTGTCAAAATGATGCTCATATATTTGTAAGACCTGATCAAATAAAAGTTGAAATTGAGCAAGTTGTTAAATTAATACTTGCTGTATATAAAGATTTTAGATTTAAAGATTACACATTCCGTTTGTCTTTACGTGATAAAGATAATAAAGAAAAATATTTTGATGACGATCAAATGTGGGATATGGCAGAATCTGAATTACGTAAGATATTAACTGAACTTGGAATTAATTTTTATGAAGCAGAAGGTGAAGCAGCATTCTATGGACCAAAATTAGATGTTCAAATAAAAACTGCTATAGGTCATGATATATCGATTTCAACTTGTCAATTAGATTTCTTATTGCCACAAAAGTTTGAACTTGAATATGTTGGTGAAGATGGTAAGAAACATAGACCAGTTGTAATACATAGAGCAATTCTTGGTTCAATAGACAGATTTATGGCATTTTTAATTGAAGAAACAAAAGGTGCTTTTCCACTTTGGTTATCTCCTACACAAGTAAAACTTATACCTATATCTGAAAATGAAGTAGAGTATGCAAATAATGTATATAAAACATTAGTAAGTAATGGATATAGAGTAAAAGTTGATGATTCAAATGAAAAAATCGGATATAAAATACGTGAAGCTCAACTTGAAAAAGTGCCATACATGGTTATAATAGGTAAAAATGAAGTTGAAAATAATACATTATCAATAAGAACAAGAGAAGGTCAAATTATAGATAATATATCTAAAGATGATTTTATTTCAAAATTAGAGTTAGAAGTTAAAAGGATTTAAAAATTTGCATTAATAATTTAAGATGAAACATTGTACATAAGTGTTTCATCTTATTTGTATATAAAACAGACAGAATAATAAAATTATTGAAACATATAATATATATTAAAGAAAGGAGATTTTATATGAACGAACATTATCCATTTACGTTATTACCACTGCCATATGCATATAATGCATTAGAGCCGTATATAGATGAGGAAACTATGAGGGTACATCATGATAAACATGTTGGTACATATGTAGAAAACTTAAATAAAGCTTTGGAAAACTATCCAGAATTCCATAGTTGGTCACTTGATAAATTGTTATACAACATTGCATCACTTCCAGAAGAAATACAAACTAAAGTTAGAAATAATGGTGGAGGTGTATTTAATCATAATTTATACTTTAGTGTTCTTGGTCCAGAAAGAGGAATGCAACCAGAAGGTAATTTTATGAATGCAGTAAAAAAAGAATTTGGTTCACTTGATAATTTTTTAAAGATATTAAAAGAAAAGGCATTAAGTGTCTTTGGATCTGGTTATGCATATGTTGTACTAAATAGAAATGGTAAGCTTATGATAATTACAACTAAAAATCAAGATACACCATTAGAGCAAAACCTTTATCCCGTACTTCCTGTTGATGTATGGGAACATGCATATTATTTAAAACACAAAAACAAAAGAGCTGATTATATAGAAGATCTATTTAAAGTAATAAATTGGAAAAGAGTAGAGGCAGTTTATAATAATTTTTTTAATTATAATACTTAAACCAAAAAGCTAATCTGAAAAAATCGGATTAGCTTTTATCTAAGTTCCAAAAGATTTTTATATGATTTTAATGTAAATAATTTTATGTAACAAAAGTTGGACAACCTGAATAAGCTTTATTAGAAGGTGTTTTTTATGTATGATAAATTTTACAATGGATTAACTGGTGATATTGTAACACCATGTGATAAACAATATGATAAGGCAAGGCAAATATGGAATAGAGCAATTCAAAAATTTCCAAGTATTATTGTATATTGCTATAATAATAATGATGTAGGGAATGCAATATGCTTTGCAATAAAAAATAATATAGAAATTAGAATAAGGACTGGAGGGCATAACTACGAAGGTTATTCAGTAGGCAATTGCATCTTGGTAATAGATATAAGTAGGATGAATAAGTTAGAGCTAGATGAGAACAGAAGAGTATTAAAAGCTCAAGGAGGAGTTATAAATACTCAGGTTTATGAATTGCTAGGAAATAAAGGATACCCTTTTCCAAGTGGGACTTGCCCAACAGTTGGCTTAGCTGGACTTATACTTGGAGGAGGTTGGGGATTATCTTGTAGATATTTTGGTCTTGCATGCGATAGTCTTTTAAGTATAGATATTGTAAATTATGAAGGAAAAGTAGTAACAGCAAATGAATATATAAACTCTGATTTATTTTGGGCTTGTAAAGGTGGCGGTGGAGGAAATTTTGGAGTTGTGACAAGTATGACATTTAGAATACCAAATAAAGTAGAGAGTGTATGTTTAGTAGAATTTTATCTTGCAAATGCAATGGTAGAAGATATGGAGCAATTTCTAAAAATATGGCAGAATTGGTTAAAGAATCTTGATGAGCGTATGACTGTGGTCTCAAGGTTATATAATTCTCCAGAAGATGGCATGGCTATTTATGGTAATGGTATCTTTTATGGATCAGCATATGAGGCACAAATATTGTTAGATAATTTTAATAATATATATGGAATGCAAATATCAGTGAGAAGTATGAGCTTTATTGAGGCTATAGAAATAATAGAAAGTAGTTATCCTAATTCACAAATGTTTAAATCAACGGGAAGATTTGTACAAAGAAATTATAATAATGAAGAAGTAGAAAATATTTCTAATATTTTAACTCGAAGACCTATAGGTTCTGTATATGCAGCAATATCGCTTTATGCTCTTGGTGGAAAAGTAACAGATATAGGAAGAACTCAAACAGCATTTTTTTATAGAAATTCAAAATATATAATGGGAATACAATCAGTTTGGGAGAATCCTAAATATGCTAATGATAATATAGGTTGGGTGAAAGAAAATTTTAAATATATTGAATCAATAACAAAAGGATCATATATTAATTTTCCTTTTAGTGGTTTAGAATGCTATCAAAGGGATTACTATGGTGGAAACGCAGATAAATTAATAAGAATAAATCAACGATATGATCCATTTAATGTATTTAAATTTCCTCAAAGTATAAATTAAATTTAAAAATAACGTTACTTTACTTAGTAACGTTATTTTTAGATTGTTAATATAAATTCATAGAAAAATTGAATGTTATTAACTTTGTATAAAAATATTAGATAGTTTAGGTGTTACAAAAAATTTCGGTGAGCTACCTGCAGATTCAGATAATACAACTATTCCATATTGATTTGATATTACACTTCCTTGTGCAGATGCATTTGGGCCAGCAGAGATTGTAAATTCTTGTGTAGGAGGAGTAGTGGCAAAATAGTCATAAAAATTAATTATAGCATTATTAGTACAGCTAAATTTTGCAGTATTTGGTAAATTTAAATACGTTATAGTATTATCATAGGTACTATTAGATAGTTCAAACGCTAGTATATCATCTATATTAACAGTATATATGCCAAGTCCATACATATCAGTAACATACAATCCTTGAACAGTTGAAGTAGTTGGTGAGATATATAATGATGTTATTGTACCAAATATTTCACCAGTAGCAGAAGTCAAAACTCGTACATCAGCATTCGGATATTTGTCTACAACTTGAATTAATAGATTTGTTAATTGACTGTTTAAAAAACAATCCTCAGTATATACATTAAATATTCTTATTTCAGATTTTACATCTACATCATTAGCCAGATATACTGTTGAATTAGATGAATTCTCTAGCCATATTGTAGTTGGTACTGTATCAACTTCAAGTATTGTATTTCCATTAATAATTCCAATCTTTATTGGTGAGTTACTAGTGTATTGTAATCCTAAACTTGACTTTAAGGTAAAACTTAAAGCAGAATTTGAAGATGATGATTGAGTTGCAATCCACCAATCTATAACGTATATTCCAGGACTATTTATTATAAATTGTCCAGTTTGATCATAAGTAATATCACCATTATTATTTAATATTTCTTCAAAAATTAATTTACTTCCTGTAGTTACAGGTGTATTTAAGATCTTTTGTAATTGTAAAATATTCATTATCATTTTCCTTTCTATAATTATATCTTATATAATATTTTATTAACTTTAGACAAGTTTGTTGCATATAATTAATGTTTAATCTCAATATATGAAAAAATACTTAAAAATTTCTTTTAAATATGTGATATTACAATATAATTTATATAATATTTTGTTATCAAAGATATAATATATATATAAAATATTTAATTTTGAATAAAATTTATTTTATAATCTCGCTCCTTATGTTATAATAAAAAAGCAATAATATTAATAGAAGCAAACTAAATTTGACAAGAAAATTTAAGTTGCAAATATAAGTTGGTAGAAAAAATATACATGAAACCTTAAAATATTATTAGGGAGTGTGATTAAAATGAGTTTTAGTGAAAACTTACAAAATTTGAGAAAGATTAAAAATATGTCTCAAGAACAATTAGCCGAAAAGCTAGAAGTGTCAAGGCAAGCAGTATCAAAATGGGAGTCGGGTAGTGGATATCCTGAAACAGAAAAAATATTAGTATTATGTAGTATTTTTGATTGTAGTATGGATACGCTAATGAAAGGAAAAGTATCAGATGATAATACTGGTGAAAAACGTAAATATGAAAAGAATATGAATGCTTTTAGCAAGGGAATTTCTCTTGCAATAACAATTATATTAATTGGAGTAACAATTCTTGTTTTTTTATCCGGTATAAACTTACAAGATACAGTAAGTCAAGAAAGATTAAGTACAGTTGGTGTATTAATATTATTGACTTGTGTACTTATTTCAGTACCAATGTTTATAGTTTTAGGTATAAGGAATGATGAGTTTAAAAAGAAAAATCCTAAGTTACCATATTTTTATAGTGATGATGAAATAGATAATTTTAACAAGAAATTTCCTATTGCAATATCTTTTGGTGTTGGTATTATATTATTAGGTGTTATAATTTTAATTGCTTTAAGCGAACTTAACCTTGTATCTGGATTATCTACTCTTCCAGTTACAGTATTAATGATATGTGTAACGATTGGTACTCCAGTATTTGTTTATTTTGGAATTCAAAAAGATAAGTATGATATTGATAAGTATAATAATGTAGAGAAAATAACAAAGGTAGAAAATGAAAAAGTAGGAAAGTATAGCGGAGTAATAATGATACTAGCTACAGCAGTATTTTTTACTTTAGGTTTTGTATTTGATTTATGGAGAATATCTTGGGTGGCATTTCCAATAGGTGGATTTTTATGTGCTATTGTATCAATAATGTATAATGAAAAGAAATCATAGTTATTAGTTATAAAAAGAGATTGATATCAAGTTACGATATCAACCTCTTTTTTTTATAAGTTTTGGATAATCTTGTGCAGATTTATAACTCTTTGTCCTGCAGAGTTATAATCACAGAATTTAAATGCTGAGTTATAAAAATCCTTTAGAGATAAATTTCTTTTCCTACTTTTACTCAAAAGTAGCATGCCTGCAACTATTGGAATAGACCAACTATATGAGGCACTGCCTGTATATATTAGTTCTGTCCTATCACTAGGTATTGCATAGAGTCTTCCGCCTCCTGGTACAAGAATGTGATTTGCAAACAATTCTCTTTCATAATCTTTATTATTTGCGCATTTTACCCATTCTTCACCGTATTCTACATCAATCACCTTTGAAAAATCATTGTTAAAAATAGGTGAGGATATTGCAAAGTGATTTCCAAAAGCTTCAGAGTCTACAATATAGCAGCCTTTATCTGATAACTTTTTCCTTAAGTTTTGATAATCAGATTTTAAATCTGTACGCTCTCCTTTTTTATCGTATCCATCATAGAGAAAACTACATGAGATGGATATTACTAAAATTCTGTCTTTTGGTGGTACATTCAAATTGTTTCTGTATATTTCTTCAAGAAAGGTGAGGCGTCTTTCAACCACATCTTTATAACCTTCACTAAAAAAGTGGATTTTGGCCATAGGGCATATTGAATATACTGTATCTACTACTGCATTTGCATGCATTGAGTCATCTTCAGTATATGTCCGATGTTCGTAAAAAAAGTTGTTATAATTATTAAATCTTTTTCCTTCTGGAACCAGGCCTTGATCGAAAACAGCAATATGCATGCCGTCACCTCTAATACCACTTTCATGTACAAGATCAATACCAAACCTGTTATACTTAGCAATTTCTAAGAGATTACTGATGTTTAATAGATTATAAAACTCTTCTGGAAAGATGGTATCTTCTGAAAATGTAGACTTTGCTAGAATACGAGGACTTAAATCAAAAACATGATTTCTACTAAGATCTCTAAAACAAAGCTGCCAGATTCTTTCAATGTCATTTCCTCTTTGAGAAATTAAGTATTTTATATACTCATTATCAATTTTGAACGGTAGTTCATATCGCTCTTGTACTTTTCTTTTGAAATTACTCATTTTTTATCTCCTTTTTATTAATTTATAGTGAGTTATTGACATATATTAATGATAATATTATACAATATTATGTAATCTTTGTCAACCGAATGCATTTTTATTACATAGTAGTATGAATAGTAATTTATATCTATAAATATTTTAACAATTAAACAAGATTATACATACTATTTTAAATAGGAGGGATAATATGGATTTTGATAGATATAACAAGACAAAAGAGATGGCAATAGTATGTATATTTGCAAATATATTTTTATCAATATTAAAATTAACTATTGGAGTTATATCTGCAAGTTATTCTATGATTACAGATGGATTAAATAGTGTACAAGATACCTTCTCTGCAATTATGACATTTATAGGAAATAAAATTGCTTGTAAGCCTAAAGATTTGGATCATCCATTTGGACATGGAAAATCAGAATACATATTCTCAATGCTAGTTGGTACGTTTATTGTTTTTGTATATGTAAATATGATTAGTAAAATAATTAGTAATTATATTAATGGAGAAAGGGTAATATTTTCTTATAGTTTAGTTATAATTTGTATAATTGCATTAATAGTTAAATTAGTATTATATATGTATACAAGAAGAATAGCTAAAAAATATCATAACATGTTAGCTTTAATTAACTCAAAAGAATATAAAAACGATATGTTTATAACTTCTGGAACATTACTTAGCGTATTATTTAGTAATATATTCTGGATTGATACTCTTGTCTCAATATTGATATCAATTTTTATGATATATACTGGAATAAAGGTATTTATTCAGTCATATAAAGTGTTAATGGATACTAATGTAGAAGATAGGGTAGTTGAGAAAATAAAAGAGACAATATTACCAATTGAAGGCGTAGAGTATATAGATGAAATTATTTCTAAACCAACCGGTTTTAATTATATAATAATTGTTGAAGCATCAGTTATGGGAAATTTAACTGTAAAAGATGGACATAGAATAGCCCATGATATAAAAGATAAAATAAATGAGATTGAGCTTGTAAATGATACTATTGTACATATAAACCCATGTTAATATATATAAATTTAAAGATAAGGTCGTTATATAAATAATGACCTTATCTTTAAAATACCAAAAAGCTATATATTGAATTATTGATTTTTTTAATGTATAATTATTTTATTAAGTTGAAATGTATGAAAAAATGTTAACTTGGAGGCGATTTATGGAACTAGAAGATAAGCAATTATATAAAAAAATTGAAGAATTTCATTTTAATAATCAATTATATTTATATATGTCTAGAAAGATTGTTTATAATAAATTTGATATTTATTTATCTGACATAATAGATGATAGCTATTGGAATTTAGCTACTAATATTAAATCTAAAAATATTGAAGAGTTTATTAGTGATAGTGAAAGTATTTCTAAAATAATGAATGAAAATAACAGAACACCAGTAATATACATTACTAATAATTCACCTATTTATAAATACAAGAATATTATTGATATGAAAATTTTACATAATGATGTATGGTTATTGTTAGATAAGTTAGATGAATTTAAAAATTATAAAAGTAAACTTGATATTGAAATATGTATTGCAAGTAAAGAAACTAGGAATGAATTTATTAATGCAAGATATGAAGGCTTTTCTAGTGATGATCCAGAAGATCCATATGATAATTCAGATGAAGGATATAGAGAAGCACTTGAAAAAAGTTTTGATCTAAAAGAGGGGAAAGATAACATAGTACATTATTTTAGTAAGTATAATGATAATATTGTATCTACTGCAACTGTTGTATATTCTGATGACATTGCTTTTATATATAATGTAACAACAAATAAAAAGTATAAAAGGAATGGTATTTGTAAAGAAATGATGTCATATATAGTAAAAAAGCTTAAAGAAATAGATATTAAATACATATGTCTGCAAACTGAAAGAGGGTACTATACAGAACTAGTATATAAAAATATGGGATTTAAAGAAATATTTGAAGGAATAGCATATAGTGAAAATAAATAATATTGAGGTGAAAAAAAGTTGCTTGATGTAATAAAACAAATAGCTAAAAAGAATAATTTGCTTGAAACATTTTATTCAGCAAAGTCAGGATTTAATGGTAATAGAGTGTTTTTATCAGATAACCATGTAATAAAAATTTTTGATGAAAGTGATTATAGTTTTTATAAAAATGAAGTATTAGTTTATAAGAATTTAGAAAGAGATTATATTTCAAAGTTAATTGATACGGGTATAATAAGTAATACAAATTATATATTAATAACCAAAATTGATGCTATACCTTTATATTCTATTTGGGATACTTTAAGTGATAGTATAAAAGAAAATATAATATATCAAATTTCAAATATATTAAAAGATATTAATAAATTACCAATAGAAAGTAACATTAATTTTAAAGAGTATTTAATTACCAATTTCTATAATTGGTACAATAAATTAAATATAAGTGAAGATCTATCAAAAGAAATATTAAGTTTTTTTAAATTAAATATAGATAAATTTGAGGATAATCAACAAAATTATATTATTTATTATGATAATCATTTTGATAATTTTTTATATAGTGATGGTAAAGTGTATGTAATTGATTTTGAAGATTTGAGAGTAGGAAATTTAGACTATCAATTAGATATATGGAATAGAATGTCAAAATATCCAAGATTATTTTCTAATGAAGAGGATGAGAAAAAAATTATGGATATAAATTATCACACATTAACTAAGTCTATTAAGAAATATTATCAAGAAATGTTTAATTTTGAAAATTTAGAAGATAGATTAAAAATATATTCATTGATATATGATATAAGAATAATAGTAAAATATGGTTTAAATGAAGAACAACTAAGATATAGGTTAAATGAGGAGCTATATGGAAACATAATTTTTAGTGATAAATAAATTCATAACAGTTTATATTAAATCAAGTGAATGTAATATGAATAATGGATTAGAGTTGATAGAGTTAGTTAGAGTAATAGAATTTATTTTAAATACCAGTAGAGATATTTTGATTCCAGAAATTGGTATAAACAATTAGTAAAAAAACTACCCCTTTTGAAGGGGAGTTTTTTATTAAGTTCAATAGAGTAGTATTACATTTAAATTATAAGTTTTGGTAGTATTCTTTCTGTACCAATTTTAATGTACCATCTCCATCAACAGCTTTAAATGAATAAACTAAAGCATCAAGTAACTCTGTTACAATACTCACACCACCTGGATTATAAATTTTTTCACCTAATATTTCACTTAGCTTTTTTTGTGATTCAGGATTCAAAAGAGCAACATCAAAACATGGTGGATCATAACTATCGTATAAAATTTCATTGATAGCTTTTACATTTTCAATGTAAATTTCTATTAATTGTTGCTCCCGTGAATAATTAGGTGAGTTATAATACCTATCTTGAAAAGATGATTCAAGTAGACTAGCAATATTCATTATTTTACCTCCTAAAATTAGTTTGTAAAGTACAATAGTTATTAATTTTTAACTATTTAAAAGATGTTAAAATGACATAATTATTATATCTCTTTTAATGTTATTTGTCAAGATTGTTTAGAATTTACAAAAAAATAGTATAAGAGTTTATTTAAAAATTAACATATAAATCAAAGTAAAAAAAATCTATTAATTTTTTAGATAACTTAAAATAAATAGTTATTTAAAAGCTCTTTAAATAAGATGAAAGAGATATTATAGTAAATTTTAATTAAATACAAAAAAATACCTACAGTCTTTGAAACTGTAAGTAAATCTAAATGGTTGCGGGAGTAAGACTCGAACTTACGACCTTCGGGTTATGAGCCCGACGAGCTGCCAACTGCTCTATCCCGCGATTTGTTACTTAATAAGTATAATATAATTATTCATGTTTGTCAAGTTTTTTGTAAAATGTTTGTGAAAAAATATGAAATTTGTATGAAATTTAATTTATGTTCTGTATATAATTAATATATGTTATATATTTTGTTTTATTCATAAGAAAAAAGCTAGTATTAATTTATACTAGCTTTTCAATTGTTAGTGTAAGTAAGATTACCAATGAAGATTATAAAATAAGTTGATCTAAAGCGTTTTGCCGTATTCTGTAAGGTTGGCAATTAATCACTTTATTTATGTTAATTAAAAACCGCTGTAAGTAATCACTTTTTTTAGTATTAATATTAAAAGTGATATTTTTCTTCCATAAGGAAGATCTTTTTGAAGCTGTTTCAGAAGACTTGTAGAATACGACTGAAAAACTAGCTTCATGAGAATGTTGAGTTCTTGGTGTGTCAAGTTCAATAACAAAACCTGAACATATGGAGTTCTCGTCAATAGATTTTGTTTTTAAATCAGATAAGATATCTTCATTTGTTTTACTAATTTGTATCATGAGTATTTTGTCCTCCTAATCTTAAATTTTTTTGATTAATTATATATTTCTATGATTGAGATTATATATAAAATTGGGACACTTGTCAATAATTTAGTATTAATTTACATAAAAAATATAAAATTTTATACAAATTGATGTTGACATAATATAATATAATATAATATAATATAATGTATATCGAATAAAAAGTTATCTAGTTACATTAAAAATTTATGTAAGGAGGAAAAGGTGTTTTGAATACCGAATGTGAGAATCAATTGTATAGCATTTCTGATAAGACTATAATAAGGAGTTGGAATGTTAGCAATTGCTTTAATCCCAAAAATAAGGGAGGAATTAATCAGTTTGACAGAAAAAACTTTACTAATGTTAACATGTCAAAAGTTACAAAAGAAGGTTTTTTAGATTCAACATTTTCAGCATCATCTGTGTTTCCAGTAGAATTTTCAAATCGGGTAGATGGAATACGTTATTAAATACGGTATCTTCTAATACAAATGGTATTGATGAGATGCATTTAAATGGATTTGATGGTAAAGGCATTAACATTGCTGTTATAGGTAAACCGATTTTAGTAGCAAGAAAGCTTTTTTCTGGAAAAATTATTATTGAAAAGGTTACTACTTCATGTGATGATTCTTTGGAAGGAAATGTTGTTATAGATGATATCTATAATATTTTACCTAATGCAAAAATTCATTACTATACGGAATCTATCAATCATGATTCAAGAGAAGTGGTAATGTCAAGGTTAGACTTGCTTCAAAAAATCATTAGTTATAATTATTCTGTATCTTTAGAAGAAAGAATAAAAGTTGTCGCTTTAAATACTAGCTTACTATATCATAATAGACATCTTTATGATGATAGTGAAGTAAAATCCATTTTGGCAGCGTTAAGGAATAATCTTAAAGAACAAAATTGTTTTTTGTTTGATCCAAGTGAATTTTACAAGTATTTCTTGGAACAAACACCAATATTTAATGAGAGCCTTTCAAGTATTATTGATTTTAAATACATACCTAAAGATCAAAACCGTAGTACACAAAATAAGGTTCTTGTACCAGGAAATAGAAGATTAAACATAGTTAATGAAACAGATGATGTTAGACGGGTCTATCGTGGAACTACATATTACGGTTGGTCTACTCCAATAATTGCAGCTATATTTGCTTATGCAAAAGTATTATCACCTGAAATAACATACAAGAGATTCTTTGAACTTGCATATGAAACTGGAGATAAATACAATAAAATACCTGTAATTAATATGTATAATTTAATAAAATCTCTATAATTTTATTTAATAATTATCATGAATTCGTATAATTTATATGCGAATTCTTTTTTTATAATATTTGTCGACAAAGTTTGACAATTAAAGTTTTATTTAATCTGATATAATCTAGTTACTTGTAATTAAAAAGGATAAGAGGTTATAAAATGGATGTTATTTCAATAGTAGTACCAATATATAATGTAGAGAGATATTTACCTGAGTGTATTGAGTCTATTATAAATCAAAGTTATAAAAATTTAGAAATAGTTTTAGTTAATGATGGGTCAACAGATAATTGCTCAGATATTTGTGATAAATATTCACTTTCAGATAATAGAATAAAAGTAATAACAAAGGAAAATGGTGGATTATCAGATGCAAGAAATGTTGGTATAAAAAATTCTACAGGTAAATTTATTATGTTTGTAGATGCAGATGATATGTTATTTGAAGATTCTTGCGAAGTATTATATAGAGAAATAAAAAATAAAAATGCTGATTTTATAACAGCAAATTATATTAATATAACAGAAGATGGAAAACTATATGATTATCCAATGTTTAATTCTTCATACTCTGATACAAAGCTTACATTTGAAAATAAAGCTATAAGTAGTATACTTATGAGTTGCTCAGTATGGAATAAAATATTTAACGCTAAATTTATAAAAGATAATAATATTAATTTTGTAAAAGACGCAATTGCAGAAGATTCTATATTTAGTAATCTATGTTTTCTAAAAGCAAAAAATGTGTACTATATAAAAGATGTAATATATAAATATAGGCAAAGAAATATTACTAATAAATCAATATCAAATAATTGTTCAATAGATTATTTTAAAAAAATAAGTGATTCATATAAGATTATATATGAAAGTTATAATTGGTATAATCAAATTGAATATTATAAGTTATATTATTCAAAATGTTTAACATATATTCTATATAAATTAATTGATGCAGTTAATCTTAATTATAATGAAAAGATATCTGCTATAAATGAGTTAAAATGGTTTTTTAGATTAAGTAGTGAATTGGATGTTAAACCATATAATGAAGTGTTAACTTTAATTGTAGAGTTAATATTAATAGAAAACTTTGATTACTGTATTAAATTTTTAGAGTATATATCAAAGATAAGAGTGAAATTAACTGATAAAACAAAAGATGAGTTGTTACAAGTTGACACAATTAATGATATTTATTAAGGGGTAATAGAAATGTATAAAATAACATTAGTAATTCCTATATATAATTCAGGTAAATATCTGGAGTATTTATTGGAATCTGTAATAAAACAAACTTTAGATTTTAAAGATGTACAAGTAGTAATGGTAGATGATTGTTCCACCGATAATAGTATAGTAATAATGGACAAGTATGAAAAGAAATATGATAATTTTTTCTCAATTAAACTAAATAAAAATCATAAGGTAGCTGGTACTGCAAGAAATGCAGGAATTGAAATAGCAAAAGGTAAATATTTAATGTTTTCAGATGCAGATGATTTTTTTATAAAAGATGCTCTTGAAAAAATGTACAATGAGATTGAAGAAAAAAATGCAGATTTTGTAACTGCTAATTATATCAATACTGATGAAGATGGTACTCTTTGGGATAAGCCAATATTTGATAAACAGAAATATACTAATTTCAAGTTAAGTATAACTGATTATGATAAGTCATTTTTCATATTGAATTCATCTGCTTGTAATAAAATATTTAGGACTGATTTTGTTAATAAACACAATATAAGATTTTTGGAAGGAGTTCCTGCAGAAGATGCATACTTTACTACATCTTGTTTTATGAAATCAAATACTGTATATTATATAAATGATGTTATGTATTGCTATAGACAAAGAAATAAAAACTCAAGTACGAAATCTGTTTCATTTAACTGTTCAAAAGAATATTTTGACAATATAAATAGTGCATATATAAAAATATATGAGAATTTTAAAAGAAACAATCATATTGGATTTTATAGATATACGTATGCAAAAAATATGTCATACATGTTATACAAGTTTATAGACTCAAAATTACTTTCTTTTGAAGATAGAATTGATATATTAAAAAATATGAGATGGTTCTATAAGCTAAGTAAAACACTTAAAGTACCACCTTGTCAAGTTGAACAAGAAATGATAATTGATAAAATAATAGTTGAAGATTATTTTGAAGCGATAAATTATTGTAAAATTATTTCAAATATAAGAGATAAACTTCCAAAAGAAATAAAGGAAAATTTATCAAGACCTGATGCAGCAATGTATAAGACTATATCTGCAAATGATAATGAATTTAAAAATAAAGGGGATAAGATATGTTTAATCTAAAATTTAGTGCAACTTTTGATAATTCAGTATTTCAAAAATATGGGCTTAAACCAGTAGTTGAAGATTATTATAGGGTGGAAGATAATGTATTTTGTGTAGCAGATGGAGTAACTAGAGATTTAGTAAATGGTAACCCGACACCTTATCCAAAAGATATGTATGAGGCAAGAGAAGTGTTTAGTATGTATCCAAACCCAAGTGGAGCATTTGACGCGGCTAAAATTTGTTCAGATAAGTTTATTGAATATATTAATAAACATAATAATATTGATATTTCAAAGAATATAATAAAAGATGTTGTTAATAAACTAAATAGGGATATAGATAAAATAAATAAAAATAGAGATATTGAATATTTAAGTGAAGATATGTATTGTGCAGTTGCAACTGGTGGAATTATAGTTAATGATAAATTGTTTTGTTTTTCAATTGGCGACTGCCATATAACAGTTTTCGATGAAGACTTTAATCAAATGTTTACTACTATTAATAATCATATTAATTTTGAAGATTTTGAAAGAGAGTATTTATCAAAACATGGATTTGATTGGAATAATCCAAAAGATAGGATTCTAACAAGAGCAGCATTTAGAAATAATCCAAATATAAAACATAATGGTAAAGAGGTTTCTTTTGGTGCATTAACAGGTCAAAAAGAGGCAATGCATTATGTTGACACATATATGGTTCCACTAGATAGAGCAAAATATATTTGTGCATATTCAGATGGATATGAACCCATATTTGCTAATATTGACTTAGTGAAGTCACTCGTACTTGAACCTGAAAAATTTATAAATCAGGGGAAAGAAAGAACAATTGTAATATATGAAAGAATAGATTAGTTATAAAGAGGATTCCCTCTTTTTTCTTTTTTATGAATAAAAATATTGACTTTTGAATATAATAAGAGTATACTATACAAGTATACTAATTATGTGTATTAGTATACTTAATTGATAAGGTGGTAGTATGAAAGAAGAACAAATACTTGAAAGTTCAAAGAAACTATTTACAAAGTATGGATATAAAAAAGTTACTATGGATGAAATTGCAAAAGAAGCAGGAGTTACAAAAAGAACAGTTTATTCATATTTTAAAGATAAAGATGAAATATTAAAAATATTTTTAATTGAAGAAACTAAGAATATGAAAAAAATAATAGATTCAGTAGAAGCAAAAAAACTAGAATTTATTGAAAAAATACATCAAGTATTGTATGAATTATTTAAGTATAGAAGAACGAATGAATTTTTAAATGCAATAACTAATGAAGAAATCACAATTAGAAATTGTAATGTTTCACAAAGATTAAAAATTATTGATAGCTCAATTAAAGACTATATAAAAAGTAAACTAATATATGCAATTGAACATAAAAAAATAGTAAATATAGATGTTGATGTTGCAACTTTTTTAATCTATCAGATGTATGTATCTCTTATGTTTGAATGGAGCAATTCAAATCAACCATTAAATGAAGAAGAGATAGCAAGTATAATAGTTAAAATATTACAAAATGGAATCATGTATGAGGAGGAAAAAAATGAAAAATAAAAAAATTTCAAAGGCTGTTATAATTATTGCAGTCGTTTTAATACCATTTATTTATAGTTTCTTTTATTTAAAAGCTTTTTGGGATCCATATGGAAACTTAAAGAATATGAAAATTGCAATTGTAAATGATGATAAAGGATATGATAATGAAAATTTAGGTGACAAACTTGTAAATAAAATAATAGAAGAAGATATTGTTACTGTCGAGGAAGTTGATTCTTCTAAAGCAGAAAATGGTCTTATTGATCAACAATATTACGCAACAATAAAAATACCGGATAATTTTACAAAAGATATAAAAAGTGCAAATGAAAAAGAAAAAAATGTAACAACTATAACATATTCACCAAACCAAAAAAGTAACTATTTAGCGTCTCAAATTATCTCTAAGGTTGTTACACAAGTAGAGAAAAATTTACGTTCTGAGATATCAGGTGAAGTTGTTACCAGCCTTAGTGATAACTTAAATGAAGTCCCTAATAGTTTACAAGAGATAAGTACTAATTTGAGTGATTTAAAAAGTGGAACATCTGAGTTATTATCTGGTACTAATACTTTAAAAAATGGTGCTAGTAAACTTTCATTTAACTATTCTATTTTTGATAAAGGAATAAAAGATTTAGCAAGTGGAATAACAGATTTAAATAGTGGAATTGTTAAGATATCTGATGGAATAAATAACTTAAGTAATGGAACAAATTTACTTGCTACAAGTACTAAATCTCTACCAAGTATTACTAGTAATTTAAATAATATAGCTACAAATTCAAATACTATTAATACGTCAATTTCAAGTTATGTAGATGTTAATAACCAAACATTAAATGCAATAATTTCATCACTAGATATTATTATAAATAATCCTTTAAGTGACACAGATAGTGTAAATGTAGCTAGTAATTTAAAACAACAAATTCAAAATTCAAATCTTACTGCAATTGGTACAGGAGTTAAACAAGGAGAGACTTCCTTAAATCAAGGCATTCAAACAATATCAAGTATGACTAAGGATTTATATAAAATAACTGATGCCGCTTCTCAAATAAATGGCTCTACAAATTTAATAAATACCTCAATGAGTGATTTAAAAGAAGGTAGTACAACTATAACTGATGGCATTACAAAAATTAGTAATAGTTCAACAGATATAAAAAATGGACTTAACTCTATTGATAATGGAGCTGTGTCTTTAAATAACGGCACAAGTGAATTATATGGTGGAGTAAATACATTTAAAAATACAATAGATGAAAATATAACAGAAACAAAATCTAATTTGGAATCTTTAAATGGACTTGATACTTTCGCTGCTGATCCAATAAAAATTGATGAAGAACCATATGCAAAAGTTGATTCTTATGGAATTGGTTTTACACCATATTTTGTATCAATATCACTTTGGGTAGGATCACTTATACTACTAATTGTACTATATTATGATCAAAACAATAGATTCGAACTTTTTGGAAAGAATCCTAAAAATAAAATATTGCGTACACTAGGGTATTTTGGACTTGCAAGTTTACAAGGACTAATACTTGGATTTTTACTTAAACATTTGTTAAGTATATCAGTTACTAATTCGTTACTTTATTACTTCTCGTTTATATTAACTGCAAATGTATTCTTATCAATTATTCATTTCTTTATAATGGAATTTGATGATGTTGGTAAATTCTTTAGCATATTAATGTTAGTATTTCAGTTAGCGGCAAGTGGCGGAACTTTTCCTATTGAAACAGTACCATCATTTTTTCAAAAAATATACACATTCATGCCTATGAATTATAGTATAAAACTAATAAAGGAATCTATAATCTTAGAAAATTCTAGTATGGTATTAAAAAATACTTTAATATTGATTAGTATATTAATTGGATTTATAGCCTTAACTATAGTTTCTGAAATTATAAAAGAAGTAGTTAAAAAAGCAAAAGTAAGAAATGTTGAAATTAATAAAGAATGCATGGATTAATTAAAATATATAAAATGTATAAAATAGAGGCATACTTTAATTTTGTGTCTCTATTTTTATCGTATGATTAAATTCAAATATTGAATATGATAAGTTTCTGTGATAAAATATATATATCAAGTTAGTACATGGGAGATATATAAATAAAATGGTATATGATCATTTAGTAATAGATAATATAGAATACACAATTGATAGGGCAAAAAGAAAAAATATATATATTTGCATAAAGTCAAATAATGTTATTGTAAAAGTACCAAAATATATAAAAAATGAACAAATATATGCGGTAATTGATAAAAAGAAACACTGGATATTAAAAAAACTATCTGAAACTAGTAAGGTTAATAAATTTGACAATGAATATGTTGATGGTGAAATATTAAATATACTAGGAAAGAAATATTTTTTAAATTTACAATATACAAATATCTCTAATAGTACTGCAATGATTAGCAATGACAAAATTATCGTTGGGGTTAACTCTTCTTTGATGAATAAATTGAATTCGAAAGAATTGATAAAAAAAGAAGTGGAAATAGCTGTGTACAAATTATATTTTGATATTGTCAGAGAAGAAGTTAATGATTCGATAAATAAATTTTGTCATATAACAAATCTTTATCCTAAAAATGTGAGAATAAAAAAGTTAAAAAGCTCATGGGGATTGTGTTCTTCAACAAAGAATATAACTATTAATGTTGAATTAGTAAAATTTACTAGAACTGAGATTGATTATGTGGTATTACATGAGATTTGTCATCTTAAATATATGAATCATTCAGAAAAATTCTGGAATTTGGTTGAAAAATATATGCCAGATTATAAAACAGTAAAAAAGAATTTAAAAGTGCATATGATATAAATATGTGTCTTTAGTAGGAGGTAGTAATATGTACGATGTTATAATTATTGGAAAAGGTCCTGCTGGACTTTCGGCAGCATTATATTTAGGTAGAGCTGGGTATAAAACACTAGTACTTGGTGAAGATAGTGTACTTGAAAAAGCAGACTTAATAGAAAATTTTCTTGGAATAGAAAGTTTTTCTGGAAAAGATTATATAAAAAATTCAGAAGAACAAGTAAAAAAAGTTGGTGTAGAAGTTAGAATAGAAAAGGCACTAAAAGTATCTGAAATAGAAGATGAGCAAAAAAGAGAATTTGAAGTTATAACTAATTTATCAAAATATACTTCCAAATCACTAATAATAGCAATCGGAAGTAAAAAAGGAAAACCAGAAGTTAAAAATGAAGAACAATTTCTTGGCAAGGGTGTGAGTTATTGTGTTGCTTGCGATGGCTTTTTTTATAGAAATAAAAATGTTGGAGTTGTAGGACACAATGAACATGTTATACTAAAAGCAATTGAACTTAAAAATTATACTCCAAATGTTACTATATTTACAAATGGTAAAAAGATAGAAGTAAATGAAATATATTCTGAAGATATAAAAAACTTTAATATCAGAATAGAAAAAATAGAAACGCTTCAAGGTGATGAAAGATTAAATAAAGTTAGTCTTGAAAATGGAGAAGAAATTCAAATTGATGGATTGTTTATTGCAAACGAAACTCCAAATATTAAAGACTTTGAAAAAAATCTTGGAATATATGTAAAAAATGGAAAAATAGTAGTAGATGAAAATAGTATGACAAACATGAGTGGTGTTTTTGCGTGTGGTGATGTAGTAAATAGTTTTATGCAAATTTCAACTGCAATAGGAGGGGGAGCACTTGCCTCAAAATCATGTATTAGATATTTAATAGATTTGAAATTGAAAAAGTAACAAAATTAGTTAATAAGACGTTACTAATTGACATAATTATTAATGTATGATATAATATAACATAATTTTGATATTGATTATAAGTCCAAAATATTACATATAGGAGGAGAAATTATGTTATTAGTAGCAGATGATATTTTTAAGTGTGAGGTATCTAAGGAAAACTTGAAGAAAATAATAAAAATCTCAAAAGATTCACGGAAACAAGGGATTAGCTGTATAATAAGTTTTATTCAGGAGGCTTCAATATTTAAAAATTTTAATAAGTATTATGACGTTGAAATTTCAAAGTATGTATCTATTGGAAATCGTGTTTTAAAAAGGCCCCTTGGAAAAATAGAAAAATGTAAGGGGATGTCTATATTACCTGAAATAAAAAAACACAATTATGCTATTAGTAATGTTGAAGGTCTCTGCATTTTAATTAAAAATTGCGAGATTCAAACAAAAGATAAGGAAATCAAAATATATATACAATTCGTTTAAAAAATAAGGCTGCCATTTTTTGGCAGCTTTTTTTATGTCTTGACTTTAATTAGTAAATTATATACAATATATTATAATAATAAGGAGGTATTATTATGAATATATATGATTTTAAAGTAAGAGATGTTGATGGCAATGAAGTATCAATGTCTGAATATAAAGATAAGGTATTACTAATAGTTAACACTGCTACAGGTTGTGGTTTTACACCACAATATAAAAGTTTAGAAGAATTATATAAAAAATATAAAGATCAAGGCTTTGAAATATTAGATTTTCCATGTAACCAATTCTTAGCACAGGCTCCTGGTACAAATCATGAAATTGTTAGTTTTTGTCAATTAAAATATGGTGTTACATTCAAAACATTTGGAAAAATTGATGTAAATGGTAAAAATGCTGATCCACTTTTTGATTTTATTAAAGATAAAACAAAAGCTTTATTTGGAAAAGCGGTTAAATGGAACTTTACAAAATTCTTAGTTTCTAGAGATGGTGAAGTAGTCTCAAGGTTTGCTCCAAATGTTGATCCAATGGATATAGAAGAGAAAATAGTAGAATTATTAAGTCAGAATAAATAGAAAAATGTATGAAAAAAATGTCGAAACTCCACTTATAATGTCTAAAGTATTGATATATACTTGCTATAATGATATAAACAAACCATAAATGTAACCATTAACTTATTAACTAATGTTTAAGTGGAGGGAAAAATACTATGGAGAAGGTTTTACAAAATGAAAGTACGAATCTTTTAAAAATTACTCCTAAGAAAAATGCAAAAGTAAAAATGAGGGATATAGGGCTTTGGGTTTCGGAGGAAACATTAAGACTTATGCCGTATGGTTTTGATTTTGAAGATAATAAATTCGGATTTGCACCATATGAAATAGCTGAGTCAAATGTTAATGACTTTGCTGAACTTATCACTGATAATTTTATGAAAGAACTTGGATTTAAAAATGGAGTAAAAGGATATTGGTACATTCGGTGGATTCTTTCTAAAATGCTTGTTGATAACAATTGGTCAAATGAGGCCCGTAATTCTATAATTAATGTTATGTACGAAGATACGGCGAAAGAATTTAATACAACTAATAACAGGGCTGAAAGAGCCATAAGACATTCTATTGAGACAGCTTTTATAAATAATGAGGAGGGTTTTAAAGATATTGGTATAACTTTTAAACCGAAAAATTCAGAATTTATGTCGACTGCGTATGATTATATAAGATTAAAAGTTAAATTGTAAATAAAAAATGTCAGTAACTTATCGTAATTGATAAGTTACTGACATTTTTTATTATATATTGTTTAGTAATATATAACAAGTTGAGTTCTACTTTTCAAAGCTAGCTTTTCCATAATTAAACTAATATAATTTCTTATAGTTTCTTCTTCTAAAAAATTCGGAAATTTCTTTTTTGAAAATCCTTCAACAATTAACTTAATAATTCCTATATTTCATTTTCTGTAACATTTGAGATTGTATTTGACATAAAATATGAGATGTGATAAAATGTAATTAGTTAACATATTTTTTATTTCTTATAATGGAGGAAAAATAAAATGAAAAAGATTTTTTTATTATTTACAATTTTTGTTAGCATCCTTATTACTAATTATAAGGCATATGCTGACGTTATACTCATGGAAGAGATTAGTACTGAAGAAAAAGTATGTCTTGAGGGAAAATGGCGGTTTATGTCTGAAAAAAATACCAAAGATGCAATGATGTCAATATATTATTCTGAGAAGGAAGATCTAACTTATGTAACAATTAATACTCAGGGTAAATATTATTTTGAATCTTTGGATGAATCTGTAAAATTTAGATTTGATGTATCACTTCAAATTAAGAATGATACAACAATTATTGGTAATGAGATTAGAAAAGTATATCATTATTGCGATGTAAGTGAACTATATTCTGAAACTAGAAGTTATAAGAATGAATTAATAGTTGGGGGATATATTATTTTTTCTTTTGTTGTTATGGGAATTATAATAATGTGTATAAGCAAAAAACAAAGCAAAAAACAAAAAAAAGAAGAATAAAAAAGTAAAAGGGGAGAGTCTTGTATTAATTCAAGGCTCTCTAAAATTCTGTTTAGTGAGATTATAACCATTAATTTGAAATTTCTAAAATTTAAAATATTGTTAAAAATAATTTACTAATATTAACAATTTTTATTTTATTTATTAAATTTAGTATTGATATGTAATATAATAAGTGTAATTTATAAGCCTTAAAGGATGACAAATATGAAGAAAGTAAAACTTAGATAATTCAATGAATTGTTAAAGTAAATTTAAATATTTTTTACTGATAGTTTTTTACTTTATATTGTTGTAGTAATATATAACAAGTTGAGTTCTACTTTTTAAAGCTAGTTTTTCCATAATTAAACTAATATAATTTCTAATAGTTCCTTCACTTAGAAATAATTTTTCTGAAATTTCTTTATTTGAAAGCCCTTTAGCAATTAAAGTTATTATTTCTATGTCTTTTTTATCTAAATTACATTCTTTATGACTTACATTTGCTGATTTTACCACTAATTCAGGTATTTTCTTTGTTATATCACTTCCAAATACACTTTGATTACAATAGACTGCATTTAGAGCAGGGATAAGATTTTCAAAGTCTTGTTTTAAAATATATCCTTTTGCACCGATTCTAATTGCTTTTAATATATATTCATCATCAAGAAATGTTGTAAGAAATAAAATTTTTGCATTAGCATCATTATTTAATATTTCTTGTGCAGCATCAAGACCGGTTTTATCATTTCCCATACGTATATCCATAAGTAATATATCAGGTTTGTATTTATTGTATAAACTTATAGCATCATCATATGAATGTCCTATTCCCATAACATCTATATTTCCAGATGTTACAATAGTCTTCAATGAATTACATACTAATATATCATCATCAACTATAACTATATTCATAATTTTATTTCCTTTCTTTTGTATTTGGTATCGTTACCCAAATTTTAAACCCATCACTATTTTGTATATCTATAACCCCATTAAGAAGTTTTACTCTTGTTGTTATGCTATTTAAACCAATGCCTTTTGGTACTATATCATCAAATGTATATTTATTTGTAGTATTGCCGTTATCATGTATTAGTATTTTATACATTGCTGGATGTTCAATTAAAGTAATATTGATTACACTTGCATTTGAATGTTTTACAGTATTTGTTATAGCTTCTTTAATTATATATATAAATGTAGTTTTTAATTCATTTGATAAGGTATTTCCGTTAATGTAGTATTTTAATTGTATATCAATTGAGTTAAATTCATCAATAATTTTTTCTATTTCTAATTTTAAATCTATAGAATCGTTATATATATTGTGTATACTGTCTCTAATGTTATTCATACCATTATCTAAAGTCGATTTTAATACTTTTAGTTTTTCTTTTTTTTCTTCATCTTTTTCAGCAACTACCATTGCACCTATTTGAAGTAGTGAACTAGATAAAATATGACCAACATTATCATGTATATCACGTGCAATTCTATTTCTTTCATCTAAAGTTGCAGATAGTATTTTATCATTTTGACTATATATTAACTCTTTATTTTTGTTTTTTAGTTCAATTTCATATTCTTTGTTTGTATCTCTTTGAATAATGTATTCATCTTCTAGTGTGTCAATTCTATTTGTTAATTTTCTTAAGTATTCGGATAGTATACAAATAAAAAGTATAAAAATTAATGATCTGTAAGATATATTATTTTTTATAATTTCATTTAAAATAGCTGGAATTGTATATGCTATTTTAAAGTAATTATTTGATATGTCATATATAAATATTGGTATGAAATATGATATATCACTATAATATAGAGAAAGGACAAACATAGATATTAAGCATATGTTGTTTATAACAAAATTCTTAGTTACGTTATTTATATATTCAATAAATGATGAAACTATAAAAACTATTAAAATTGGTATTACACTATAAAAGGTTATTCCTTCAAATAGATATATAATAGAACATATAGAAAATATTAATATCTTATCATATATTCTTCTCAAACAGATCACCTCCATTTTTAGGAGTATTATATCATGTGGTCACTTACTTTTAAAGTATAAATACTAAAATATTACAAATGTCATTACAAAATATTACAAATTTCACTTTTATATCGACTGCAAATCTAATATAATTATAAATATAAATTGGAGGTATTTATGGTTATTCAAGTTGAAAATTTAGTAAAAAGATATAAAGAACTTATTGCGCTTGATCATTTAAATTTAGAAGTGAATGAGGGAGAAGTGTTTGGACTTTTAGGGCCAAATGGTTCTGGCAAGACAACTGCAATCAATTGCATATTGTCACTTTTAAAATATGATAAGGGAAGTATAAAAATATTTGGAAAGAATATGAGTCCAGTAGCTTATGATATAAAAAAAGATATTGGTGTTGTTTTTCAAAACGTAGCAGTATTCGATGAACTCACAGTAGAGGAAAACATTGACTATTTCTGTGGACTATATATAAAGGATAAGGATAAAAAAAATCAGTATGTAAAAGAAGCAATAGATTTTGTTTCACTTAATGATTTTAAGAAATTTTATCCTAAAAAACTTAGTGGTGGATTACTTAGAAGATTAAATATTGCTTGTGGAATAGCACATAAACCAAAGTTAATAATCCTTGATGAACCAACAGTAGCTGTTGATCCACAAAGTAGAAATAATATACTAGAAGGAATTAAAAAATTAAATGAACAAGGTGCTACAATATTATACACATCTCACTATATGGATGAAATAGAATTTTTATGTGATAAAATTGCGATAATGGATAGCGGCAAGGTAATTGCATATGGTACAAAAGATCAAATTAAATCTATGATAAAACAAGGTGATAGAATTTCCATGTATATTGAAGATTTGGACGATAAAGTATTAAGTGAAATTCATAGCTTATACAATGTTATTATGGTAGAGTATAAAGAAAATACACTATTTATAAAATGTACTGATGAACTTAATAATTTAGAAATAATTCTTGATTTTCTAAAAACAAGAAACATTACACCAAGTAAGATTCATTCTGAACAACCAACATTAAATGATGTATTCTTGGAGATAACTGGAAAAGAATTAAGAGATAATTAGAGAGGAGAAAATTATGTTTTGGCATTTATTTAAATATAATTTTAAATGTTGTATAAGAAGTAAAGAAATGATATTTTGGCTAATAATGTTTCCAATAATTTTAACTACATTATTTAAATTTGCATTTTCGAATCTCTTAAAAGGTGAAAGTTTTGAAACGATAGATATTGCAATAGTAGATAATAGTATTTATGAAAATAATTCTTATTTTAAAGAATTTATAAATTCACTAGATAAAAGTAAAAATGAAGATGGTATATTAAATGTAACTTATGATAGTAACAAAGAAGAACTTGAAACTAAAATAGAAAATAATGAAATAATAGGTTATATTGAATTAGGAAATAACGATATAAATTTTAATATAAAAGAAAATGGATATAAACAAACTGTAGTTAAATTTATGTTAGATGAATTTCAAAAGAAGACTAATGATGTAACCAATATAATTAGTAAAAATCCTAAGGCTTTAGCAGAGGGTTTATTAAATGATGTGAACAATAGTAAAGAATTTGTAGAAGATGTTTCGCATTCAAAATCTTTTCCGGATACAACAATTATTTATTTTTATACAATAATTGGAATGTCATGTATGTATGCATGTTTTTTAGGAGTCAATGTAGTAAATTCTACACAAGCAAACCTTTCAACAATAGCTTGTAGATTAGCAATAAGCCCTGTAAATAAATTTTTTAGCTTTTTAGTTGCAATTTTAGCTTCAATAACGATACAGATGATTAATTTAGCTATATTATTTGCATATATGATATATGCTTTAAAAATAAATTTTGGAGGAGATATACCGTATATTTTAATTATAAGTTTACTTGGATCTATTTGTGGTATATTCTTTGGTGCTTTCCTTAGTGCAATTACAACAAAAAGTGAAGCATTCAAGACAACAGTATCAGTTAGCTTTACAATGTTACTTTGTATGTTATCTGGTATGATGAATGTAAACATGAAATATTATATGGATGTATATGTTCCAGTACTTAAGTATATAAACCCAGTAAGAATTATAACAGATTCATTATATACATTATATTACTATGAAAGTAAGGAACGTTTAATTATAAATCTAATTTCACTTTCATGCATTAGTTTAGTATTAATTTTTGCTACTTTTGCTAAGATAAGGAGGCAAAAATATGCAAGTATATAAAACATTTCTAAAAATAATAAAAAGAAATTCTGCTGGTGCTATGATTTATCTTGGAATATTCGTTTTAATAGCTATTGTAATGACTTTTAGTTATTCTGAAAATGATGTTACTGGATTTGAAATGAGTCAAGTGAAAGTAGCATTTATAAATAATGATAAAGATACCGAATTAACAAAAGCAATATTTAATGTCTTAAAAGATGGAAATGAAGTAATAGATGTAGATAATAATACAGAAGCTATTCAAGATGCACTTTTCTTTAGAGAAGTAGAATATGTAGTTATTATACCTAAAGGATTTAGTGATAATTTTCTAAAAGGGAAGGATGTCAAGATTGGTCAAACATCTGTACCAGACTCAAACTCAAGTAAATATGTAGAAATGAAATTGAATAGTTTCTTAAATAGTGTATCATTATATAGCAAATTTATTGATATTGATAAAATAAGTTTTAATGATATAGCAGAGAGTACCAAAACTAGTAATGTAAATGTAGATATAATTAGCAATAATTCTAATGAAAATCATAAACCAACAGTATATTATTACTTTACTACAGCTGCATATATTATAACTGCTATAATTTTATATTCAATTTCATCTTTTATAATGAAGTTTAATAAAGAGGAAGTAAGAAATAGGACGATTTGTTCGCCAATACCAAAAATAAAAATAAACTTTCAGGTTATAATAGCTTTAATACTTTGTGACATTGTAATATTCACTTTATTAGGTTTAATGTCTGCAATACTTTACAGTAATGAGTTCTTTAATATAAATGGACTTTTATACTTAATAAATTTGTTTATATATTCAATATTTTGTGTTTCACTTGCATACTTAGTAGGAAATGTAACAAAAGGTGCTTCTGCATTAAGTGGTATAGTAAATACTCTTGCACTTTCATTTAGTTTCTTAAGTGGTGCATTTGTACCTCAAGAATTACTTGGTGATAGTGTCAAATTTGTAGGAAGTTTTACTCCAACATTTTGGTATATAAAGTCTACAGATCTTATATCTACAATTACTAGTTTAACTTCTGAAAATATAAGTTCATTAATATATAATAGTTTAATCATGATAGGATTTACGATTGCAATTTTACTTATTGGATTAATTATAACTAAACAGAGAAAAAATAATACATAAATTACACATAATAAGGTGAACTATATTTAGTTCACCTTATTATGTGTTTTTGTTTTTTAAGTATTAGAATTTCCTAGATGATTTTTCAGTTTCTTTAGCTGAAATCTTTCTAAGTTGTTCCTCAGTCTTCTGAATCTGTTGTGCTCTGATGGGATTTGGGTCTATTTTTTGCTGTTCTTTAAGCTTTTCAAGCTTATCAAACAAAATACATTTTTGTGCTGTTGTGCTTGGATTTTTACTTTTCATAGGCACCTCCTATATTATATAGTTAGTCTGCAGTTACAATCACATAAACTTATTTTAACACAACAAAAATGAAAAGTAAACTACTTTACATAATTTTGTTTTAAAATTTAGATTTTTAAATCCTTTTTACTCATTGCAGAGGTAAAAAATAAATAACCTATATATATTCCTATATATATTACAATACTAAATGTTAATGATAATACTGAAGTGTTAATGTTTAAATTTAGTAATTTAATTATATATCTGCAAAGAAGTGCACCAGATATTGGAATAATAATCCAATAAATATAGTTAATTTTTGATTTTGAAATTTTTATTAATTGATTGATGCTTATAGTTGTATTTAATACTTCACTTATATATAAAACAATAATATATCCATTTACACCAAATATAGGGAGTAAAAAGTATATAAAAAATATACTAACAAATAAATCAAGAATATTGCACTTCATAACCGCAACTTGTTGATTTAGACCTTTTAGCATGCTATCTACTATAGTATCTATATACATAAGTATTACAAGAGGTGCTATAATCATTATATATTTTGAAGTATCATATGAATTATATATCTGATAGCTCAAACTATCTGAAAATGTAAAAAATATGCCAAATACACATATTGAAAATATAAGTGTAGTTTTAAATATTCTAGTTGAAATTCTATTAATTTGTTTATAGTTTTTTTCTGCATAATAATATGAGAATTCTGGAATAAGTAAATTACTAAATGAGTTTATAAGTACACTAGGAAATACTATTATTGGAAGTACCATTCCTGTTATAATACCGTACTGTGCAAGAGATGTACTAGAAGTCATACCAGACTTTTCAAGTCTAAGTGGTATTAGTAGCTGTTTTACAGTTGATAAACCAGATCTAAGATATGATGTAAGTGCTATTGGAATAGCAATTTTGAATATTTCTTTTTTATATGAATTTTCACTTTTGCCCAAATTCTTCGTTCTTCTATTTTCTAATTTATATAACAAAAATATAAATGAAAAAGAAGCAATTTCTGATATTACATCTCCAATAACAAGGGCAATACATGCATATTCTATGCCACTTGGTAGAAATAGTGAAAGTAGATACATAGTTGCAATAACTTTTACGGTTTGTTCAAAAATTTGAGAAGAAGCTGTTTTATATACTTTTCTTAAGGCAGAAAAATAGCCATTAATTGCAGCAGACATAGAAATGCATGGTAGACCAATAGCGATAAAGTATAAAGGTTTAGGTGAGATTTTACCACCCATACAATCATTAGCAATAAAATCAGCTGTTAAAAGTAATATAGAACTTGCAATTAATGAAAATAGTAGGGAGTAGGAGATACATTGCTTTACAACCTTCTTTGCACCAGATATTGATGATTTTGAAAGCTCTTCTGTTACAAGTCTTGTAGTTGCTATGTTTATTCCTGAGCTTGCAACGGTTATTGCAAATAAGTATACAGATAATATTAATTGAAAGATTCCTATTCCTTCAGGACCTATCTTATTAGAAATATATACATTAAACGAAATTGCAATAGTTCTAATTATTAGTGCTGTTGCAGTAAGAATGGCTGCATTTATAAAAAATAATTTTGCTTTTCTCAAAGTAATATCACCTCAAAGCATATATATATAAATATATGTTTAAAATGCAGAAAAATGTTGAATTATAAAATATATATTATTTAAATTTTTATTAAGTGAGTATTTGTAAATATTAGATAATATTAATTATAAAAAATCATTGAGTTATTTTTGTTTTTATGATATATATAATATTAGATAATTTTAATGGAGGAAAGAGTATATGAAAAAAATTGCAATTATGACTGCAGGGGGAGATTGTGCAGGACTAAATAGTGTTATAAAATCAGTTGTTTTATCAGCTATTAACAGAGGTATTGTAGTAGTTGGTATAATGGATGGATATATAGGTTTTGTTGAAAGAAGATATATTGTATTAGATAAAAAATATGTTGAAGATATAGAAACAAAAGGGGGAACTATACTTGGTTCTTCAAACAAAGAATGTCCTTTTGCTTATCCTGTAGATGGAAATAAAGAAATACTTGAAGATAGAGTTCCTGATTCAATAGAAGCATTAAGAAAAATTGGAGTAGAGGGAATGATCATAGTTGGTGGAGATGGTACACTTGACTCTGCAAGAGTTATAGAAGAACATGGAATGCCAACCATAGGAATACCTAAGACTATTGATAATGATATGAGTGCAAGTAATCCAACAATTGGATTTCAAACTGCTGTTGAAAACTCTGTTGAAGCAATACGTAAATTAAAGACTACAGCATATTCTCATAGGAGAATTATGGTAGTTGAAATGATGGGTAGAACTTCTGGATATCTAACTTTATATAGTGGATTTGCTTCAGGTGCAGATATAATATTGTTACCCGAAATGGATTATAGTTTTAAAGCTATTTGTGAAAAAGTAAAAGAAATAATGACATCAGAAAAAAGGTATGTTATTATAGCTGTTGCAGAATCTGCAAAAGAAAGTGGAAAATCTGAAACTATAGCTAGAATTATAAAAGATAGTTTTGAACAAAAGAGATATGGTGGTATTGCTCAAAAACTTGCAGCTGAAATTGAAAAGGCTACTGGTTACGAAGCAAGACCAATGGTTCTTGGTCATATTCAAAGAGGTGGAGAACCATGTACATCAGATATTATACTTGGTGCAAGACTTGGAAATTATGCACTAAATTTACTTGCTGATGGAGAAACAGGTTATATTGTTGGAGCTGAAGAAAGTTCAATAAAGAAAATTAAATTTCCAAAAGAAAGAATTCCAAGATTACTTGATTTAAAGGTTAATGACATATATAAAACTGCAGTTGATATGGGAGTATTCTTTGGAAAATAAAATTAACTGGACCGTAAAATTTACGGTCCAGATTTTATACAAATAAATTTTTACTGAAAGCCTAGCAGAAAATCATGAATTACTTCCCTAATTTCTTTTGGGCTTATTCTCCCTATATAATACATAATATTTAGGAGAGTCTCAATTTGCTTTAAATTAAGTTTATACGGTTCTTGTTCGAATAGTATTTTTAAATAGCTTTTCTTTTTACGAACCTCATAATGGGATATTAATTCATCTAAAACTTCATATAATGCTGCCATTTTTTCCAGCTGATCCGTTTTATCTTTTATTTTCAAAACATATTCCGGAAATTCTGTTGGAAATGTCCTCTCAAGCGTTATTAGTGCGTACGGCTGAAAGTAAGCAACTAGCGTATGCCGTATTTTTGAGTAATCAAAGAAGGCCTGATGTTCAAGTTTATAAGGTGAGACAATATCAAATAAGAGTAGATCCACCCATTGATATTCATTGAGTGTGATATTTGGAGTCCTTTGTATATATTCTTTAACGTATACACCATAGATTTGCATTATTTTTTCTACAAGTTTATCAGCTACATATTCGAACATAACAATTTTTATTTTTTCTTCTTTCCCTATTTCTTCTGCTATTTTGTTGAGTTCCTTTAGTATTAGTTTTACCTCATATTCCATTATTACTTCATTGAGTCGCTCCTTAAATGCTTGCTTTACAATAATTTTCTCAATTGAAGAATCTGCCATCAAATTTTTCCTCCTTAAAGTTTGTATTAACTAATAAATAAATATAATCATTATGTAAATTATACCACATTTTTGTTGCCAAGTCAATTGATAAACTTAACATAAAAACAGAAGAGGTAAACATCATATACATTTTTTGCTAAAAATTAAACTTTTGTTTGACATTAATTTTTGTATATGATATAATTTTACAAACAAAGGTTTGAAGGGAGTTTATATATGAGTGAGGGAAATTTAAATTTGCAAGAAGAAAGAGTTTTAGATTATATAAAGGGGCAAATAAGAGAAACAGGTTATCCACCTTCAGTAAGAGAAATCTGTGCTGCACTTGGCTTTAAATCAACTTCATCTGCACATCAGTATGTTTGGAGATTAGCTGAAAAAGGATATATATCTAAAAAGGATCTTAAAACGAGAGCAATTCGTATCGTTGGTACTGAATCAACAATTGCATTACCTATAGTTGGTAAAGTTGCTGCTGGTGAACCAATACTTGCACAAGAAAATATTGAAGATTATTTTTCAATTGGGGAGAGTTTCTTTAATAGAGATTCATTACAAAGTGATAATTTCATCTTAAGAGTACAAGGTGAAAGCATGATAAATGTTGGAATAAATAATGGAGATTTCATTATTGTATCTAAACAAAATACTGCAAGAAATGGTCAAATTGTTGTAGCAATGATAGATGGTGATGCAACAGTTAAGACTTTCTATAAAGAAAAAGATTATATAAGACTTCAACCTGAAAATGATACTATGGAACCAATTATAGCAAGAAATGTTGAAATACTTGGTAAAGTAGTTGGACTATTTAGAAGATTTTAATTTATATATGGAGAATTGTATTTATGGAAGATAAAAATTTAAATGATGATAAAAGCAATAAATCAAAAGTTCCTGATGAAGAAAAAAAGCAAAGTAATGTTTCAACATTTATGGCAATAGGAACTGCACTTGGTGTAGTTTTTGGTATAACTTTTGATAATATTGGACTTGGAATAGCACTTGGTGTTTCATTTGGGCTTTTAATCGGTAGTGCACTAGATAATAAAAAGAATAATAAATAAATATATTTTAAATCACGTATATATAAATTGTATATGTGATTTTTTCTTTGATAATTTTGGTATTAAATTTCAATCATATCTTTAACACTTAGTACAACCTTAGCATAATATGTATTAGGTCGGGGGTGTTTTAATATGAGACTAAAAGATGTAAAAGTAGGATTAGGTATAACCGGCTCTTTTTGTAACTTTGACAAAGTTCCAAATGTAATAAAATCATTACAAGATGAGGGGGCAGACGTATTACCAATTGTATCATATTCTTCACAAGAATTTGATACCAGATTTAATAACGCAAAAGAATTTATTGAAATGTTAAAAGAAAAAACAGGAAATGAAGTTATAGACAGTATTGTAAAGGCAGAGCCATTAGGTCCAAAAAATAGACTTGATATAATACTTGTATGTCCATGTACAGGTAACACTACAGCAAAACTTGCAAATGCAATTACTGATACACCAGTTTTAATGGCAGTAAAAGGTCATATGAGAAATGACAAACCTGTCGTTTTGGGAATTGCTACTAATGATGGACTTGGATTAAATTTGAAAAACATTGGCATTTTAATGAATAGTAAAAATATATATTTTGTACCATTTAAGCAAGATGATTACGTAAATAAACCAAAATCTCTTGTACTTGATTATGAGTATGTACTTGATAGTGTAGTACTTGCACTAGAAAGAAAACAGATACAACCAGTTATATCTAGAACATAAAAGAAGCAGTGTCCAAAGTTCGGACACTGCTTTTGGCTCAGGAAGCCTTTTTTTCTTCTTTTCCAAAGATTTCATCAATCTCATCAAGTACTCCAGCAAAATGTTTGCTGATAGTTAAATATAAAAGGCCGGAAATGATGTCTTTGATGTCGGTGCATTCTGAATAATTCTCAGATATTGCAATAATCTGTTCCTTGGAGAAATCCTTTAAAAAATTAGTTTTACTAATCTCTTCTATTTTTTCACCGGCAAAGCTCTTAGATGAGCAAAGCTTGCCGCTAAATGATATGGTATAGTGTTTTAAACACTTCGAAATAGATATTGTAGCTGCTTTGATGCTACAGGATTCTATCCGTTTGAAATCATTTTGAGGTACATTTACAAAAGTATCTTCCTTAGCTGGGTCAAGTACGTAAAAATTTTCATCCTGGTCAGTATAACCTAATAATTCTCCGCCATTACTAATTAAAAATCTTAATTCAGTCTTAATCATAGTATGCCCTCCAGAGTTTATATTTTTCTATATCAAGTAGGTAACTTGGTATACATAAAAAATTATATATAAATATTATTATAAACCAAATTTTAAAAAGTGTCAATACTTTTTTCACAATTTTATCATAATTTGTCGAAAAAGCTCTAATAACAGGAATTTTCATTTTTTATGTTTATTTTTGTTATATTATGTGATATAATTATTCCTGTTCGAAAGGAGTACATTATGAATGTAGGAATAGTAACACTTGGGTGTAGTAAAAATCAGGTGGACAGCGAAATGTTACTTGGACTTTTTAAGAAAAAAGGTTTTAATATAGTAAACAATCCCGAAGAAGCGGATGTAATTATTGTAAATACATGTGGATTTATTGAATCAGCAAAAAAAGAAGCAATTGACACAATTTTAGAAATGGCAGATTACAAAAAAAATGGAATTTGTAAATGTTTAATAGTTACAGGGTGCCTTGCAAAGAGATATAAAAAAGATATACTTGAAAGTATGCCAGAAGTTGATGTTTGTATTGGTGTAGATGAGTATAAAAATATAGACAAAATTTTATCAGAATTTTTTAATCAAAATGATTTTAATCAGTGTTTAGATTTTAATGACAGAGTTATTTCAACTAATTTTCCACTTGCATATATAAGAATATCAGATGGTTGTGATAACAAATGCAGCTATTGTGCAATTCCTTTAATTAGAGGCAGATTCAAAAGCAGAAATATGGAAGATATATTAGAGGAAGTTGAAAACTTAGCAAAACAAGGAATAAGTGAAATATGTATAATTTCTCAAGATACTACTAGATATGGATATGATATTTATGGAGAATATAAATTAGCAGAATTATTAAATAAAATATCTAAAATTAATGGAGTAAAATGGGTTAGAGTATTATATATGTACATTTATGAAATTACTGATGAGTTAATACTAGAAATAAAAAATAATAATAAGATTAGCAAATATTTTGACATTCCTATACAACACATTAGTGATAAAATCTTAAAAGCAATGAATAGACATGATACTAAAGAACAAATTTTTACTGTTATAAATAAAATAAAGGGAAATATTCTAGATGCTATATTAAGAACTACTCTTATTGCTGGTTTTCCTGGAGAAACAGATGAAGACTTTAGTGAATTAAAAGATGCTATTAAAACTATAAAATTTGATAGATTAGGTGCATTTACATATTCTAAAGAAGAAGATACAAAGGCATATTATATGGAAAATCAAATTGATGAAGAAATTAAAGAAGCTAGATTAAAAGAAATCTTTGATATTCAAAAAGATATATCTCTTGAATCAAATAAAAGTAGGATTGGCAAAGAGTATGAAGTTTTAGTTGAATCTATTTCAGAAGATGAAAAGTATTTTGTATGTAGATCAATGTTTGAAGCACCAGATGTAGATGGTAAAATATATGTAGAAATAAATGAAGAAACTGTAAACAAAATAATTGTTTCAGATTACACAACAGTAAAAATTGCTGATTGCAATGAATATGATCTATTTGCAGAATGTATATAAAATTGAAAGGAGTGAAATTTATGTATAAAAAGGAAAGTTTAAAAAAATCTACTTTAGCAGAGCTTAGACAAATTGCTGAAAATTTAAAGTTAGATGGTTACGAAAGATTAAAAAAAGAATATTTAGTTGAAGAAATAATAAAAAGTTTAGAGGATAGCAATGAAATAGAAGAAAAAATTGATATGCAAATAGAAAATCCTGAAACAGATTATATTGCTGAAGGAATACTTGAAGTAATGCCTGATGGGTATGGTTTTTTAAGAAGTGATAATTATCTTCCTGGTAACAAAGACATATATGTTTCACAAGTTCAAATAAGAAGATTTAAGCTTGGTACAGGAGATATGCTAAAAGGTATAGCAAGATTTACAACAGATCCTCAAAACAAGTTTCCATCACTTATTTATGTAGAAAGTATAAATGGTGATAGATTAGAAATTGCTTTGAAAAGAAGATCTTTTGATACCCTAATACCAATTTATCCAACAGAAAGATTAAAGTTAGAAATTGATCCAAAAGAATATTCAACTAGAATAATTGATATTTTAGCACCAATTGGTAAAGGTCAACGTGGACTTATAGTTGCACAACCAAAAGCTGGAAAAACTACAATGTTAAAGCAGATAGCTAATAGTATATTAAAAAATAATCCAGAAGTATATCTTATGGTATTATTAATTGATGAAAGACCAGAAGAAGTTACAGATATTGAACGTTCAATTGATGCAGAAGTTATTCATTCTACTTTTGACGAGTCACCAGAGCACCATATAAAAGTTTCAAGAATGGTACTTGAAAGAGCAAAAAGACTTGTAGAACAAAATAGAGAAGTAGTTATACTTATGGATAGCTTAACAAGACTTACTCGTGCAAATAACTTAACAGTAGATCCAAGTGGTAGAACTTTATCAGGTGGTCTTGATCCCGCAAGCTTACATTTTCCAAAGAAATTATTTGGTGCTGCAAGAAATATTGAAAATGGTGGAAGTTTAACAATACTTGCAACAATACTTGCAGATACAGGTAGTAGAATGGATGATATAATATTTGAAGAATTCAAGGGTACAGGCAATATGGAATTACAACTTGATAGAAAATTATCTGAAAAAAGAATATTCCCATCTATTGATATATATAAATCAGGAACTAGAAGAGATGAATTATTACTTAGTAAGGAAGAAATTGAATGTAGTACATATATACGTAGACTTATGTCTTCTGGAAACCAAAATTCTGTTAACCTAGAAATGATAGATAAAATAATGAATATTATCACTAAGACAAAATCAAATGATGAATTCATTAAAGTATTCTTAGAAAATGTAAAAAAGAAATAAAAATTAGTATAGAAATATTTAATTAATTATGATATTATAAATACGTGAGGTTGATAAACTATGAAAAAGATAAAAGTAACTCTTGAAGATTCAAGAAGTATTGAAGTGGACTATGGAATTAAAGCGATTGATGCAGTAAGACTAATAGAAAATAATTTAGATGATGTACTTGCTTTAAAAATAAATAATGAAGTAAAAACATATGAAACAGGGCTTGTTGTTGATACACATATAAAATTTATAAAATTTAATGATCCAGATGGATATAGAATTTATTCTAGAACATTAAAAATGGTACTTTATATGGCACTTACAAAACTATATTCAAATGCAGATGTTGAATTTATGGCAACAATAAATAAAGATCAATATTTTACAATAGGAAATATTGAACTAACTGATGATAAAATAAAAGCTATAAAAGAGAAGATGATTGAAATAATTGATAAAAAGCTTCCAATAACAAAAAGAAGTGTTTCTGTTGAAGAAGCTGCTGAACTATATACATCTTCAAATGATTTAGTTAAATTGCAAAATATGGAAAGTAGACTTAGATCAAGTGTGACAATGTATTTTTGCGATGGAATGTATAATTATTTTTACGGTGCAATGGCACCTGATACTGGACATGTTAAAATATTTGATTTAATACCATATAAAGAAGGTGCTGTATTAGTTATTCCTGATGACGATATGAATATTAAAAAAGAAATAAAAGAAGAAAGACTATATAATACTTTTATTGAATTTAATAAATTAAATAATGTTGTTGGTATAACTAATGTTGGCGAATTAAATGATAAAATTCTAAAAAATGAAATTAATTCTGTTATACAAGTATCTGAAGCTATTCATCAAAGAGAAACTGTAAAACTTGCAATGGATATTGAAAAAAGAGGGAAAGTTAAAATGATACTTATAGCTGGACCTTCTTCATCTGGTAAAACTACATTTGCTCAAAAGCTTGGAATTCAATTAAAGCTCATTGGATATAACCCAATAACTATATCTATGGATAACTACTTTGTTGAAAGAAAAGATACACCACTTGGTGCCGACGGTAAATACAATTTTGAATGTGTTGAAGCATTAGATATAAAATTATTTAATAATCAAATGAAGGACCTTATTGAAGGAAAAACAGTTGAGCTACCTCAATTTGATTTCGTTGTTGGTACAAAGAAATATAACGGTAACTTTTTAAAGCTTAAAGAAAATGATATAATGGTAATTGAAGGTATACATGCACTTAATCCTATACTTACTGAATTTACTCCAGATGAGAGTAAATACAAAGTGTATATAGCACCAATTGCTACACTAAATGTTGATGGCTATACTAAAGTTTCATCAAGTGATACAAGGCTTCTAAGAAGAATGGTAAGAGATTATGCAACACGTGGACATAGCGTAGAAAAAACTTTTGAATTATGGCAAAATGTTAAGGCAGGAGAGACAAAATATATATTCCCATTTATCAATTCAGTAGATTATATATATAATTCTAGTTTAATTTATGAACCAAGCGTAATGAAAACTTTTGCACAACCACTTTTACTTCAAATTGATAAGACAAGTGAATATTATGCAGAAGCAAGAAGATTATATGTGTATTTAAATAACTTCATGCCTATGGAAACTAGCAATATACCTATTGATTCTATTGTTAGAGAATTTATTGGTAATGGTTGTTTTTATAGATAGTAAATAAAACAATATATTGATATATCCGAGTAATTTTACTCGGGTATTTTTTATATGTAAAAATAATATATTAGTATTAATGAATGACAAATAATTTAAATATTAGCAATATTAAAAAATATTTTGTCAAATGTTGAAAAAATATTTTATTTATGATATTCTTATCTTGTAATTTTTAGTATGTTTTAGGAGGTATGAACATGAAAGGAAATAAAACAATAATATTTTCAGTAATTACAATTGTGCTTGTAATAGGAGCATGTATAGGAGCATTTTTCTATTTTACAAGGGAAGATAAAAAAGAAGTAGCAGAAGAAATATCAAATGAACCTATCTACACATCTAGTAATTTTCCCAAAATAGATGCTTCAACTGCAACACAACCGCTTGCAAGAGCTTTCTTTAAGAATTTTACTGGAACTTCGGATGAAAATTTTGAATTTAATTTTACTCAAACACATCAATCTTACGAAAAATTAATAAAAGGTGATGTAGATTTAATACTTGTTACTCAGCCTTCAGAAGATGAATTAGCACTTGCTAAAAGTAAAAATGTAGAATTAGAAGTAATACCAGTTGTTAGAGAAGGATTTGTATTTTATGTTAATGCAAAGAATCCTATAGATAATTTAACAGTAGAGCAGGTACAGGGAATATATTCAGGAGATATAACTAACTGGTCTAAGGTTGGAGGAGAAGATATAGCTATTAAACCATATCAAAGACCTGAGAATTCTGGAAGCCAAACAGGTATGATAGAATTAGTAATGAAAGATAAAAAGTTAATGAAACCATTAACAGAGAATGTTGTTACTTCAATGGCAGGAATTATAAATTTAGTATCTTCTTATGATAACGGAAACTCATCAATAGGATATTCATATTATTATTATGCAACTACTATGTATCAAACAATAGATAAAGAAGTTGCATCTAACATAAAATTAATTGGAATAAATGGTGTTAAACCAACTTCTGAAACAATAAAAAGTGGAGAATACCCATTTACAACTTCATATTATATAGTTATAAATAAAGCTTCAGATGAAAATAGTCAAGCAAGAAAATTAGCTAATTTAATGTTATCTGCTAGAGGTCAAAATACGGCTAAGGAGGCAGGATATGTCCCAGTTAAATGATGATAATGAAAAACCAAATAACAATGATGTTATAACAGAAGAAAAGAAAGAAAATACTAAATTTACAAAAAATAAGATTCCAATGAAAAAAGAAAAAAAGATTGTAATACTTACGATTGTAGTTTCTTTGATTTGCATAATATTAACTGTACTTGCAATATTTTTTAAAACTAGAATTAATCCAAAGACAGATAATAATACAACAATAGAAAATGGTGAAACAAAAAATTCTGAAAGTGAACTTGCAACAAAAAGTCTTACTGAAAGATATTTACCTAATAATTTAACTACTCAAACTTTTGAATATATTGATGGAAAAACAAATACTGTTGATCTATACAATTATAATTATAACGTTTCAGTGTATAAAGTTAAAATAACATATGATCAAATATCTGGACTAAAAGATAAAACTATAGAAACTAAGATTAATAACGAAATAAAAGATAAAGCTTTTGAAATATATAATAGTAAAAAAAATGAAGAAAGCTATAAAAATGTATCACGCATTAATATAAATGCTAGTATATGTGGTGATTTTTCCAATGTTCTTTCGGTTAAATTATCATATGAGCTTTCATATATAAAGTATGATAAAGATCCTAATGAAGTTTTTGATGCTTTTGGATTAAATTATAGACTAGATACTGGAGAAAAAATAAAATTTACTGATCTTTTTATTAACTCAGCAAACTTAAATGACATTATTGCAGATTCAAAATATATTGATATTGCTTGGGAATCTTTAGTTAATACCATGGAAGATATCGATATGAGTAAAATTGATACTAGCAAATATGAAGAATCGATATTAGCATATGTAAATGAATTTTCTAAGGAAAAAAATCCAGAATTTTATTTTTCACAAAGTAAAATATATGTAAAAGTAGGAAATGAAAATGAATTCTTACCTATAGATATGTCAAAATATTATAACAGTATTGCAATATATAAAAGATATAATGTTAATGCTAATTTATTTGAAAATAGTAATGAAAGTCAAATAAAACCTTTTGTTTTTAATTTAAAAGGGAATGGTGCATATATATATGATGATATATACAGCAATTTATTTGTTGATGTAACATTACTTGGAGACAATAAAGACAAATTTGCAAAAGTTAATGAAAAGGTTAAATTAAAGATAAATGATCTTATTGAAACTCAAAAATCTAAAAGTCTATTAAACAAAAATTCAGGAACTGCTTACAGAATATTTGCATATACTTCATATAATAATGGTGATAATTTTGTAGATGTTTATTATGAAACATATGAAAATACTATGGCAATTGACTATTATAAAAATAACATATATTCTCTAATAGCCGAATATGAAAGGAAACCTAAGTCATCAGTTGGTGGTAATTATTTTGAAGATTATGAAGGATACAAAGGAAATAGTCAATTAATAAATAATTCTAAAATTACAATTAAAGATGAATATAAAAATGAAAGATATAATTTAGATGGAAATTTGATTACTGATAAAAAAAATAACAATACTAATAATACAAATAACAACACAAACAATAACACTAACAACCAAAATCAAGTAAACATTTATACAAATAATTAAGATTTATTAAATTTACTATTGATATATTTTTGTTATTATGATATCATCTCTTTAATAAAATAAGGAGGAAATATACATGAGTAATAATTTAGTTATGTGTGGTGTTTCTAATGAAGTTGTTGATCAATTTCACTCATCTTTATGTCCTGATTGTAGGAATGTGAAAGAACCGGAGAAGCAAGGAAAATGTGGTTATGATTATACTCATACTAAAGAAAGTAAAATAAACAAAACATGGAGGTTATATGTAGAGTATCTTGAAAAAAACGTTGCTATTGATAAGTACCAATTAAATGACATTTTAAGAATACTAGTATCTGATATAAAGGATATTACGTTTGAAGAACGAGAAATGAGATATAATTGTGAAAACTTATTTGGTAAGAGATATTTGTATAAGTAAAATGATGCTCGGGGTGCTTGCACTTCGGGCATTTTTCATATATAATTAGGTTATTAAAGTTAGTAAATTGTTATTATTATAAAATGGAGGTTAAAAAATGTACAAGGCAGTATTTATAGACATTGATGGAACTTTAAGGAGTGCAAGTGGAGAAATTTCAAAAAGAAATATTGAGGCTATTAAAGACTTAATGAAAAAAGGAATACTAATTGTTTTATGTTCTGGTAGACCTAGACACTATGTATTAGATATAAGTAAAAAAAGTTTTGCTAGTAAATATATAATATCTTCTAATGGAGCTGAAATATACAATACTGAAAATGGTAAGATAATTAGTATTGATGAGATACCAAAAGAAGCAATTTTTAAAATATGTTCTTTATGTGTCAAACAAAATATTAGATTTACAATCAATGCAGGGGATATTAGATACTTAAACAAATATTGGCATGATGATTCAAAGGAAATTATAATAAATTTTAATAGGATCAATGAATATTTAAAAGACAAACAAGTAACTCAAATTGTAGTATCAGAAGACAAACTAGATAAGATGTTTTATATAAAAGAAACTTTAAGAGATATTTTAAATGAGTATGATTTAAAAATTGGTAATGAATCAAGAAATGTAAGTTATAATGATATTAATAGTACTGAGAATTCTTTTATGGATATAACAAGAAATAATGTATCAAAAGGAAATGCAATAATTAAATTCTGTAAGATTATGAATATTGATATAAAGGACACTATTGCAATTGGTGATGATAATAATGATATTTCTATGTTTAAAGTTGCAGGCTATGGTGTTGCTATGGAAAATGCAACAGATAAGTTAAAAGAAATTTCAAATGAAATAACAAGATCAAATAATGAAAATGGTGTAGCATTATTTCTAGAAAAAATAATTAATACTTTATAATGTATATATTGTTACAGTTGACATAATTGCTTTAGTAGTGTATAATATATGAATATAAAATATATAGGAGGACTTATTAATGTAAAGTTTTTGTTATGTGTTATTTTTAACATTGTATTAAATTTAATTACAACTACAACAAAAGGAGAAAAGAAAATGAAAGTAGCAGATATTATTAAGAAATCAATTTTAGTTATTAAAACAGTTAAAGATGTGGAGGTACGGGATAAGTTATTGAATTATTTTTTATCTTTGTATCCTAGCAAAGAGCTGGATGAGAAAAGAATCAATCTTGAGCTGTTAGATATACTAACGGAGTCGTCCACAAAGGATGTTAGGCTAGGAATTTTCTTTAGAGAAATTGAATCTGATCTAGAGTATCAGAGAAATTTGTCTCACATTGACAGCCAGGTCTTAAACTATTTTGATACAAAGCTTTATGATAGTATTGCTTTGGGCATCAAAAACGATTTCACTAAAACTTGGAATTTTGACATTGTTATTCCTTATGAAGTTGGCTATTCATTCTATCCGGAAGATTTAGCAAAAAAAGATAACTGCACATGGTTTTTAGGAGAATTAAAAAAGTGGTTTGACTTTAATGGAATGCAGGATTTCATAATTGTTGAACGTGAAAATAAGGCGTTAAAAATCTCTGTTGAACGTGAATATGTAAAAAGGATTCTTTTGCTGTTTGGAATAATATTGTAGATATTGATAAATATTTAAGGTAGGTTAATAAAAAATATCCTTAGGCAAACATCTAAATTTGATGTTCAACTTTAGGGTATTTTTTTATTATATAAAATATCTAGAATATTCTCATTATGTATAAAATAGCCTTTTAAAAGGTTATTTTTTTGTTTTTATTGAATTTACTCTTAAAATATAGTAAAATATATATTGATTTTAGGAGTAATGTATGTTTATTAAAAATGATAATGAATTTATCTGTAAGAATTGTGGCAAAAAAGTTGAAAAATTAGGTTATACTTCAAGAGATCATTGCAATCATTGTTTGTATTCTATACATGTTGATATAACACCAGGTGATAGAGCAAATGAATGTAGAGGAACCTTAGTGCCAATAAATGTAATAAATGATTCTAAAAAAGGTGAAGTAATAATATATAAATGTAATAAATGTGGCAGTGAAATAAGAAATATTGTAGCTTCAGATGATGATAGAGATACAATATATGAAATTATTAAGAAATATTCTATGGGCATAAAATAAAGAGAGGAAATAATAATATGGAAGAAATAAAAATAAGTATAGCAAAAAGTATAGCAAACGTAATTGATAATGCTGTAGCTGAAGAAGAAATATTATCTAAAATAGAAATACCAAAGGATAAGGTAAATGGAGATTTTGCTTACCCTTGTTTTAATTTAGCAAAGATTTTGAAACAGTCACCTGTAAATATAGCAAATACTATTAAAGAAAAAATTGTACTTGAAGATAATATAGCTAAAGTTGAAGTAGTAAATGGATATCTTAATTTTTATCTTAATTCATCTAATATTTCAGCTGATGTATTAAATAAAATATTAGATAAGAAAGAAAGTTTTGGTTCTAGTGATGAAGGAAAAGAAAAAAACGTTGTAATAGATTATTCATCTCCAAATATTGCTAAACCATTCCATTTGGGCCATTTAAGAAATACAGCTATTGGCCAAGCACTATATAATACATATACTGAACTTGGATATAACATAATAGGAGTAAATCATCTAGGAGACTGGGGAAGACAATTTGGTCTTTTAATTGAAGGATATAACAGGTTTAAATCAGAATATAATTTTGAAGAAGATCCAATTAATGTTCTTAGTGATATATATGTTAGAATGAATAAACTTGCAAAAGAAGATGATTCTATAATGGAACTTGCAAGAGAGAACTTCAAAAAATTAGAAGATGGTGATGAAGAATATACAAGAGTATGGGAATATTTTAAAGAAATAAGTTTAAAAGAATATAGCAGAATATACAACATTCTTGGATGTAAATTTGATTCATATAATGGTGAAGCCTTCTATAATGATAAAATGGATGAAGTTGTTAAGATTTTAGATGAAAAGGGTGTATTAGAAACAAGTGAAGGAGCAAAGGTCGTAAAACTTGGAGAGAATGAACCACCTTGTATAATACTAAAATCAAACGGCTCTACAATATATGCTACTAGAGACCTTGCGGCTATACTATATAGAGCAAGAACATATAATTTTGATAAAGCTATATATGTTACTGGATATGAGCAAATACATCATTTTAAACAAGTTTTTGAAGTTTCAAAATATTTAGTAGATGAAAAATATGCAAAGAACCTTGTACATGTTCCATATGGACTTGTAAGACTTAAGACTGGTAAGATGTCTACTCGTGATGGTAATGTAATATATACTCAAAAACTTATAGATGATGCTGTAGCAAAGTCTAAAAAGATAATTGAAGAAAAAAATACTGAAATTGAAAATGTTGAGCTTGTTTCTAAACAAATTGGTGTTGGTGCATTAATATTTAATAATTTAAAACAAAATAAAATAAAAGATATTGTATTTGATTTAGATGAAGTATTAAGATTTGATGGTGAAACTGGACCATATGTTCAATATACATATGTAAGAACACAAAGTATATTAAATAAGGCTGAATTTGATATAAATAATATTAATATAAGTAATATTAAATTTGATTTATTAAATAGTGACACTGAGGTTGAACTTATTAAAACTTTAGATAATATTGGTGAAGTAATTAAGAGAGTAGCTGAAAATTATGAACCATCTATTCTAACAAGATATATAGTTGATGTTGCAACTCTATTTTCTAAATTCTATAATGATTGTCCTGTATTAACAGAAAATGAAGAGTTAAAAAAAGCAAGATGTGTTCTTGTATATTGTACTGGAATAATCATCAAAAAAGGGTTAAAAATACTTGGAATTGAATGCCCAGACAAAATGTAAATTGATAATATATATAAATTAAAGAAGGAGTAAAGTTATTTATTAACTATACTCCTTTAATCTTAATTATATAATAAATTTAACTATATAAAAAATAGATATAAGATTTATTATTATGCATACAGGTATACCAATAGTAAATTTTAAGTGCTTTGTCTTATGCCTAAATTTATACATACCTATATATGTGCCAGTTGCACCAAGTAATATTGAATATGTAAATAGAGTTTTTTCACTTATTCTTCTTTGTTTTTTTATTGCAAACTCTTTATCAGACTTCATATTAAAAAAAGATGTTAAATTTATTATTAGTAAATAGCCTATAAAATAATATAAATTATTCATTTTATCACCATAGTTATTATATCATAAAATTTACAAAGAAAAGAACTAATATATATAAAATTATTATTTATAATATATTTTTATATAACTTTAAGTCTTATTCTTGACAATAATTAAGTTCTAGTATATAATATACTAGTAACGAAATGATTGGTTAGGTCGATACAGTTTTTTATATATGTATAGACTTTATAAGGAGGGAATAAAAATGGCACAACCAAAAAGAAGATGGTCTAAAGAAAGAACACACTTAAGACGTTCAACATGGAAAATAGAACCTAAAAACCTAAGCGCTTGCCCAAATTGTGGAGAAGCTATACTTTCACATACAGCTTGCCCTAGTTGTGGATTCTATGATAAAAGACAAGTAGTTGAAATAAAAGATAAAAAAGCAGAAGCTTAATATATATAAGTTTTTTACTCCACAGTATATTGTGGAGTTTTTATTTTGTATGGAGGTGAGTATAATTAAAAAAGTAAAGATATTTGGAGTAAAGCCTGGAAGTATTGCTGATGAAATGGAACTAAAGACAGGAGATTTACTTCTTAGCATAAATGGCAATGAAATAATAGATATATTAGATTACAAGTTTAACGAAGCAGATAGTTATATAGAGCTTGAAATAGAACACGCAGATGGTGAATTAGAAATATATGAATTAGAAAAAGATGAGAGTGAAGAAATAGGATTAATATTTGAAAATGAATTAATTGATGACCCTCGTAATTGCTATAATAAATGTATTTTTTGCTTTATGGAACAATTACCAGATAATGTTAGAGACTCATTAATATTTAAAGATGATGATTATAGATTATCTTTCTTTTCTGGAAATTATATTACCTTAACTAATATGAAGGAATCTGATATTGATAGGATAATTAAATATAGAATGAGTCCAATAAATATCTCTGTACATGCGACTGATGAAGATGTACGAAGTATGATGTTAAAAAATAGACATGCAGGTAAAGTTCTAAAATATATAGACAAGTTATATGATGCAGGTATTACAATGAATACTCAAATTGTACTATGCAAAGGTATAAATGATGGTGCTATTCTTGAGAAAACCATTAAAGATTTATCAAAATATGCTCCAGTACTTAAAAGTATATGTATAGTACCAGTTGGACTTTCAAAAAATAGAGAAGGATTGTATCCACTTGAGCCTTTAGAAATAGAAGATTGTGTAGAGACAATAAATATAGTAACTAAATATCAAGAAGAGTTTAAGAAAAAATATGATACTCCACTTGTCTTTGTAGCAGATGAAATATATATTAGAGCTGGTGCTAAAATACCAAAGCATTCTGATTATGGTGAATTTGGACAAATAGAAGATGGAATAGGCATGGTATCTAATTTTGATTTTGAATTTAAAAAAGCAATTAATAAGCTTAAGAAAAAAATAGAAAAAGAAAAAATAGATACTCTTAATTTAAAAAGGAAAGTAACTATAATAACTGGAAAAATAGTTGAAGAATATATTATTCAAAAAGCAAGTAAAGTTACTGATATTTATAAAAATATTGAAGTTAATGTAGTTGCACCAGTAAATAATTATTTTGGTAAAGATATAACTGTAACTGGACTTGTAACTGGAATGGATATAAAAGATACAATTTTAAAACAAAGAGAAGATGGAATTACCACAGGTGATTATATAATAATACCAAGAGTAATGTTAAAAGAAGATCAAGATATATTTTTAGATGATACACTATTGGAAGATCTATGTAATGATTTAGATTCAAAATTTGTAGTATCTGATGGTAGTGGACAAAGTTTTGTAGATTCAATGCTTATTAACACACCTAATAAAAAAATTACTAAGCTATATGATGAAGATATATTACTAGGACATAGTTATGAAAATAGCATAAAATAGTAAAAAAACTGAGTTAAATGTTAACTCAGTTTTTTCTTTTATCATGATAAAAGGATTTTTTTAGCTATCTTATCACCAAAAAAAGTTTTAAATCTTATTATAAAGTTATCGGTATAGTTAAGAAGTAGGTGATTATTAAACCTTTTAACAAATTTCTTTGAAAATATAACTTTAAAAATAAATGGAATTTTCCAGCATATAAAATTATAATTTTCATCAATTGGGATGATTATCATTCCCTTATTATAATGATTAAGTGGTTGATTTATAATAAGGTAGAAATCTTTACATCTTTTTACTTCTGCATTCAATTCCTTAGCAGTAAAAAAATTATTTAATTCCTCTACATCAATAAAAAATTGTTTGGCACTTATTTCGCTTTCTTCATACATGGTGGAATCTACTACTCTGTTAAAAGATATTAAATTCTCATTAACTAGAGTGTACTTTGAACTTTCCAATTTGTATAGACCATATAAACATATTGGCCCAGCTGGTTTCTCAAAGCTTTCATCATAATAAAATAATATATCTGGTTCTGTTCCTAAAGTATATGTTTTTATATGATATTTTGCAGCTAATTTCTCTAATTTCTTTTTATACCGCACATTATCTATTAAATCTAATGGCAGCTTAATTTTAGGATACTGATTTTCCCTAATTTCAGTAAATATTTCTTTCCATTGATGTTCATCATAATCATATGCAAGTATCTTTTTCAAGCCATTTTCTTCTATGACTATGTTATAGTCTTCTGGATAACCAAAACTCTTAGGACTTTGATGGATCTTTATTTCTTTCATTAATGGTACAGGATATTTTATTGAATCTTCAGCCATAAACTCTCCTTTCTAATTTTAAAAATTTTCAAAACCAATATTACATAAATATGAAATGATTATATAATATTTCTTTTTAAAAATCAACTTAAATTACAAAAGTTATTTGAAATATGTATTTACTTAGTTGTAAGTATCAGTCAGATATGTTAAAATAGTAGTTGAATATTTAAGGAGAAAATTATGACAGATTTAAAAATACTATATGAAGATAATCATATAATAGTTGTAATAAAACCAGTTGGTATACCTGTACAAGAAGATAAAACTGGTGATAAAGATATGCTTACAATAATAAAAGAATATTTAAAAGAAAAATATAACAAACCAGGTAATGTTTATCTAGGACTTGTTCATAGATTAGATAGAATGGTTGGTGGAGTTATGGTGTTTGCTAAAACATCAAAAGCAGCTTCAAGACTAAGTGAATATATACGTGAGAAAAATGTAAAGAAAAGATATCTTGCCATAGTAAATGGGAAACTAGAAGTATCAAATGTTACCAAAACATTATCTGATTATTTAGTTAAAAATGAAAGATTAAATATGAGTAGAGTAACAAGTAAAGAAGATAAAAATGGTAAACTTGCAGAACTTGAGTATAAAGTCTTAGATAACTTTATATATAAAGCTAAAGAATACTCTTTAGTTGATGTAGATTTGCATACTGGAAGACATCATCAAATTAGAGTTCAGTTTGCAAATATTGAACATCCTCTTTACGGTGATATAAAATATGGTCAAAAACAAAATAAGGTTGGAGAAAATCTAGCATTATGGTCATATTATTTATCTTTTTATCATCCAACAAAGGATGAATATCTAGAATTTACATATAAACCATTTGAAAGTAAAGATGTAGATAAAATATGGGGAATTAGTAATGGTTTATTATAAAAGGATAGAAAATGGAAAAGATGAATGGGTAATATTTTTACATTGTATATGTTATGATAATACAATATTTAATTTACAGATTGAAACATTTTCAAAACATTTTAATATTCTTCTTATTGATTTACCAGGACATGGAAATAGTATAAATTATAAAGATAAATTTAATGTAGAAGATGTTATAGATGATATTAATAAAATTATCATAGATTTAAATTTAAAAGTTGTAAATATAGTTGGGTTATCACTTGGGACAATAATAGCATCATGTTTCTATTTAAAATATCCTAAAAAAGTAAATAAACTAATTTTACTTAGTTGTGCTTTTGGACTTAAAAATGATATATTAAATAATATTTTTTACTTTTTTAATAAAGTAAATATACTAATACCAAGAGATATTTATTTACATCTTTTTATTTATTTTATAATACCTGAAAAAAGGAATAAAAAATATAGAATAGAAATGTATAATAATGCTATTGGTATGAGGAAAGAACAATTAAAATCGTGGTTTTTAGTGTTTGAAGAATTTTTTAAAAAGTTTGACCATTCAATAAATAATAAAATTAAAGATTCAAAAATAAAAAGATTATATATAATGGGTGATAAAGATAAAATGTGGTTACCTAAAATAAATAAATCAATTAGTAATGATAATAGCTCTGAGCTTGTAATATTAAAAAATACATCACACTTATGTAATTTAGAAAACGTGGAGGCGTTTAATAATAAACTTATTAAATTTCTTGTTAATAATTGAAATATTGACATATCTATACTTGTATGTTATTATATATGCAATATTGAGTATTATTTCAAAAATTAATTAAGATTGGAGTTGATTACTATTTATGAGTTTCATGTGATAGATAATAATAAAGAAAAATGGATTTTGTTATTATCATGTATTGGTAGTACATCAGATGTAATTTTTAAGAATCAACTTGATTCTTTAGCAAAAAGCTTTAATATTTTAAGTTTTGATTATCCAGGCCACGGTTTAAACTTTAAATGTGACTCTAATTTTACTATTTATACTATAGTAGAATCTATTATATCTAAAATGGATGAGCTAAAAATAAGTAAAATTAGTATTTTATCAATTTCACTTGGTACAATAATTTCTCATAAACTTATACTTAATTATCCAGAGAGATTTGAGACTTGTATATTTGTTGGAGCTGTAATTGATTTTTCTATGAACATGATTAAGTATCTATTTAAATTTTTTACTATTATTGAACCATTTATGTGGTATAAACTTTATCTTAAAGTGATGATTAAAATGATTATACCATATGGAACTGATGAAAAACGGAGAAAAAAACTATACTTATATTTATCAAATATAAATAAAAAAGTAATAGGAAAGTGGCTAAAGATAATGGCAGATGAGATTTTTTTCTATAATAATAGGTTAAATATGAAAAAAATTTCTGAACTAAAAATAAAAAAAGTATATTTAAGTGGAAATAAAGATCTAATTTTTTTACGAGGATTAGATAATATATATGTAAATGATTATAATTTAGTATATATTATAAATGATGCAGGGCATTTTTGCCATATTGATAAAGAAGAGGAATTTAACAATTTCATAAAGTCTAACTTATAACTAAGTTGGACTTTTTACTTGTACTTATTAACTTAATATGATAAAATATTTTACAAAGCTTATACAAATAAGGAGTAGTTGGAAATGGATTTTGATAGTTTAAGAATATATATAAATCAACTTAAAGAAGATTTTTACATAATAAAAGAAGCTCTAAATATAGAATCAAAGAATAAAAGAATAAATGAACTTGAGAAGCAGACGTTTGATCCAGGTTTTTGGGATGATAATAAAAATAGTACTAAAGTTTTAACTGAAATGAAAGTTCTAAAAAATTCTTGTGATATGGCAGATAAATTACAAAAAGATTTATCTGATGCTGAAGGTTATTTAGAAATTTCAGAAGAAATGAATGACATTGATAGCTATAAAGAAGCAGACAAAATTTCAAAAGAATTAGGTGAAAAACTAGAAAAACTAGAAATAGATACATTACTTTCAGAAGAATATGATTCAAATAATGCAATTGTAACAATACACCCAGGTGCTGGTGGGACTGAATCACAAGATTGGGCCTTAATGCTATATAGAATGTATACAAAATGGTGTGCAAAATCAGAGTTTGAATTAGAAGTACTTGATTTACAGGATGGAGAAGAAGCCGGAATTAAAAGTGTTTCATTTTTAGTTAAAGGAATAAATGCATATGGATACTTAAGAAGTGAAAATGGAGTTCATAGACTTGTTAGAATTTCTCCATTTGATAGTAATAGTAGAAGACATACTTCATTTGCAGCAGTTGAGATTATTCCAGAAATAGCTGATAATGTACAAGTAGATATAAAAGAAGAAGATATTGAAATGGATGTATACAGAGCAAGTGGCGCTGGTGGTCAACATGTAAATAAAACTTCATCTGCTGTAAGACTTAGGCATTTACCAAGTGGTATTGTAGTTTCATGTCAGACAGAAAGATCACAGTTACAAAATAGAGAAAATGCAATGAAAATGTTAAGAGCAAAATTGTATAAATTAGAAAGAGAAAATTATCAAAAGAAAATGAATCAAATTAAAGGTGAAAGTTCAGATAATGCTTGGGGAAATCAAATTAGATCATATGTATTTTGTCCATATACTTTAGTAAAAGATCATAGAACAAACTTTGAAATTGGCAATGTTCAAGCTGTAATGGATGGTAAAATAGATGACTTTATATATGCGTACTTGAAGTTTACTAAGAAAAATGATATAATCTAAAAATCAATTACCTAAGGGGGATTTTTCAATTGAAAAAACGGAAAAAATATATAATATTAGATTATGATGGGACTTGTGATATGATAAAGAAATTACTTGGCCTATTAATCCAATCATGTTTATTAGCAGATGAAGTTTTTAATAAAATACCACCTAAGAATTTCGAAGATATAGACCATATAGCAATACGGGAAGAAATATACAAGGATATTCGAAGAGTCATAAAATTCGATATTTTCTTATGGAAAATAAATAGACAGGATATTATTACAAATTCATACTGGCTATTTGTTTTCAGACTATTTCTTTATGAATTGGTTGCTTGTTCAAAGCTATCTGATTTATTAACTGTGTTTTCAAGATTAAAGAAGCATTTGGCTGAGTATAAAAAAATATATTTAGAATATCGTATTAAAGATATTCCTAAGGTTAAAGCTTTAATTACTCTAATTGAAAATATCGATGACAGTTATAAGGTGCTGATAGTAACCCATAATCCATTTTTAGCAGAAATAAAAAAGGAATTACCTATAATTGTATCATCATATAAACCAATGTTAATCAGAGCTTTAATGAAAAAAAATGATATCATTGCAATAGCAGGAAATAATTATATGGATGACATTATGTTTCAATTTCATTGCTGGAAACTTAATGCAAGTTATATAGGTAATGGGGGAATTTTAAAGTCTATTTGTAATATATTCAATATTAATAATTATGAAAGTATTGATGGATTAGTTTGTGAATTAAAAGGAGATAAACGGCTTTAAGTAGTTGTTTATCTTTTTTATTATTATTTTGTATAATTTTTACAGTTGACATATATTAACATATATAGTATAATAAGAACATATGTTTATATAGGTGATGTGAATGGAAAGAACAATATTACACTGTGATTGTAATGGCTTTTTTGCTTCTGTTGAATGTGCATTAAATCCTGAATTGAAAAATGTGCCTATGGCTGTTTGTGGTAGTCCAGAAAACAGGCATGGAATTATCTTAGCTAAAAATGAACTTGCAAAAGCATGCAATGTTCAAACAGCTGAAACAATATGGCAAGCAAAGAAAAAATGTAAAGACTTAGTTTTAGTACCACCTCATCATGGTGAATATGCTAAGTATTCAAGAGCTATAAATAAAATATATGAAAAATATACTGATAAAGTAGAACCTTTTGGAATAGATGAATCATGGTTAGATGTAACGGACACAGTTCATTTATTTGGAAGTGGAGAAAAAATAGCAAATGAATTAAGAAAAATTGTAAAAGAAAAATTTGATATTACAATATCTGTTGGGGTTTCATATAACAAAATTTTTGCTAAGCTTGGAAGCGATTACAAAAAGCCAGATGCCACTACTGTTATAAATAAAGAAAACTATAAAAAATTATTATTTCCACTTAAAGTTACCAATTTACTATATGTAGGCAAATCATCAAATAAGGTTTTACAAAGTATGGGAATTAAGACTATTGGTGATTTAGCAAATGCAGATAGAAAATATTTGGAGAAGAAACTAGGTAAAAATGGCATAGCAATATATGATTATGCAAATGGTCTAGATTTTTCACCTGTTGCTTCAATATACAATAAAGAAGATCAAAAATCTATAAGTAATGCTATAACTTTTAAAAGAGATTTGATTGGAATAGAAGATATTAAATTTGCAGTGATGATTATATCAGACTCTGTTGTAAGGAGAATGAGAAAATTAAATGTAAAAGCTTATACTATACAAATTATGATAAAAGATGATGATTTTAAAGTTATTTCAAGGCAAATTACACTCAATAATCCTACACATTTATTAAAAGATATTGTTAAGTATTCTATTGATTTGATAAAAAATGCTTGGAATTTAAGAATACCTATAAGAATGCTTTCAGTTGGAGTGGCAAATTTGGTAAAAGAGGGGCAAGTCATAGAACAAATATCCTTATTTGATAAAATAGATGAGGTAAATACAGAAAAACAAGAAAAAATAGAAGAAGCTATGTTTAAATTAAGAGATAAATTTGGCAGAGGTTCAGTTGGAATAGCTGCGACTATCAAAAATGATTTAATTGATGAAAATTATACAACACAAAAGTAAACTTATGTAAATTAAGCACTGCAGTGTTGACAAAATAACTATATTCATATATACTATACTAGATTAAAACAATGAGACCTTTATTAATTTAGGAGGTATATTTATGGTATTTAATGACGTATATACTAGAGATGAATTTATAAGAATTACTATTAGTTTATTATCAAATAGAGAAGGTAGAGAAGGTGATTATTTTAACATCTTTAGAAAAAAAGGTAATTTTAGAATCGGTTATTTTGAAAGCTGTTTTTTGTACGAAAATATGGATGTTATAATCATATTAAAAAATGGAAGTAACTTAACAATAATAAAGGAAAATATACTTGGTCGGGAAGTAAAAAGCATTGATCCAGAATTTTGTGACGCAATATTAATAAATAGGTATCCTTTGTATAGAAATTATATAACGCCTGAATCTTTTATTGAGGCTAATATAATATACTTGCCAGAAAGATACGGTTATTTGAAAAGAGAACTTAGAAAAGCTTTAAGCTGATTTTTTATAAGGAACGTTGAATTAAACGTTCCTTTTTATTTGTTAAATTATTGTAATATTATTTTTGGGTTGCAAATAATATTTAACTATGGTATAATTACCTTTGTAGTAAAGAGGTGGATATTTTGGAAGCATATATTGTGGGTCTAATAGGTAGCATGGGGTATTTTGGAATGGTACTTTCAATGTTACTTGAGGCTGTAATTATAATAATACCAAGTGAATTAATTCTTGCGACAGGAGGAATTCTTGTATCACAAGGTATATTTACTTTTTGGGGAGCATTTTTAGCTGGATTACTAGGAAGTCTATTCTGCGCAGCTATAATATATCTTATGGGTTACTGGGGTGGAAGACCTTTTGTTGAAAAATATGGCAAATATTTTTTCATGAAAAAAGAGGATATAGAAAAATCAGAAAATTGGTTTAAAAAATATGGTATGATATCTGCTTTAATAGGTAGAAATTTCCCTATAGTAAGAACACTTATTTCATTACCAATTGGTATGGCTAGACTTAGTTTTATTAAGTTTATGATATATAGTGCTATAGGAAGTATTCCATGGACTATTGGATTTATAGCAGCTGGTTATTATCTTGGTGATAATTGGACAATTGTTATGAATTATGTAGAAAAACTTAAGTACCCAATAATTATTTTATTTGTAATTGGAATAGGATTTTTCTTATATAAAAAATTGATAGTAAAGAAACCTGCTTCTTCTGTTGAAGAAGATAATATTTAAAATGATTTTTAAAATAGATAATTGTAGTTAACAATTATCTATTTTTTGTTATATGTATATATTCATAATTTCATTTAAGTAATAAAACATGAACAAATTTGACAAAATTATCCAAATATATTGACATTAATTTAGTATATTGTATAATTTTAGTAGATTATACAACAAATTGGTTTTTTGTGTATGTTTTGGGAGTGGAATTATATGAAAAAAGGTATATCTTTAATAACTTTAATTATATCTATTATAGTTATAATTATACTTGCAGGTGCTATAATACTTGCAATAAGTAAGAATAATCCTTTTGAAAGCGCTAAAGAAGCTGTATTTAAGGGAGATATATCTACTATACAAGAACAACTAAATGTTTACGTAGCAGATCAATTTTTAAAAACAGCAGGTGAATTTGATTCAAACACGATGAATGGAAAGGTATCTGATTACTTATCAAATTTAACTAAATATGATGATAAAATAAAAGTACTAAACGGTAAAATATCATACATAGGAAATAATGTAAATGAAGAAACAATAGTAGTATCAATTGGTGGAGAACAAGAATTAGTACAAGTAAATCGGACTAAAATACAATAAACCTGATTTGTCTGACTTAAAAGATTCAACAACAAAAGCAATAAAATGGGATTCAAATAATGTAGAAAGTGAAATATCACTACCTCAAGCAAAAATTGATACTACGTGGTACGACTATAGCAACAAGCAATGGGCAAATATTTATACTAATAATAATGGAAATAAAGCATATTGGGTTTGGATACCAAGATATGCATATAAAATATCAAATCCACATACTGCAACAGCAACGCAAATAGATATAAAATTCTTAGCTGGTACAAGTAATGTTGCAGCAGATGGAAGTAGTCTTGATGGATATATAATACATCCAGGATTTACTTTTGGTGATACACAACTTAGTGGAATATGGGTTGCAAAATATGAAGCAAGTAGTAGTGATTCAAATAAATTAGAAACAACTGGAACATATAAAGGGGCAAATACAGGTGGTGGTGATGTAATAAATTTACAAGTAAGAGTATTACCTGATGTATATAGTTGGAGAAATATATCCGTAGGTAATTCACAAACTGTAAGTATGAATATGACAAATTCAGATGGAACTATAGGCACAACACTAAATATGGATACACATCTTATGAAAAACGTAGAATGGGGAGCAATAGCATATTTATCTCAAAGTAAATATGGAACAGTTCCTTGGATTAATCCATATAGTGATTCAAATAATAATTCAAGAAAAATGAAAACAGGCTATGCTGGTTCCTCAAAGGATTCTGATCCTATAGCAGAAGGTCGGTTCAAATTTATATAAATACAACACTAAAAATGGAGTTAAGGCAAGTACCACAGCAAATATTTATGGAGTTTATGATATAGCAGGTGGAGCATTAGAAAAAACAGCAGCACTTATTAATAATGGAAATAGCTATATATCATTATATGGAAAATCAGAACATATACAAAATAATAAAATAAAACCTGAATATTTAAAATATTATGATATATATGAACCAGGAGATGAAGAAAAAGAAGGCGGAGCGTTTTATGGTGTTGGAGGTGAAAATCTATGGAATTCAGTGACACCATATAATGTAAGCCAAGAAGAAAACAATGTAATTCGAAAGAGATTAACTGATGCAACATATGCAAAATTTGCAAATAAAAAAGGTGATGGATTATGGGAAACATCTAGTAAAACTGCATATCATGGACAATATACATCAGGAACAGCAAACACATGGTCTTGGTTAGTGGATACAAAGAGAAGTTCAACACAAGGTGCTCAAACGGTAACTGGATGGAATAGTGATTTTATGGAAATGGGACATGCTTATAGAACATGGTTTAGTAGAGGCGGTTTTAGTGAGAATGGATTGTATACAGGACTGTTTGCAACTCTTGTAAACTTTGGTAATCCATATCCTAGTTATTCTTTTCGACCTGTATTAGTGCAAGGTATAGCACTTTAATATTTTACTTTTATATAATAAATTTGAAAGGTGGGATTGGATGAAAAAAGGTATATCTTTAATAACTTTAGTTATATCTATTATAGTTATAATTATACTTGCAGGTGCTATAATACTTACAATAAGTAAGAATAATCCTATAGCAAGTGCAAAAGAGGCTGTATTTAAAGGCGATGTATCAACTATACAAGAGCAATTAAATATATATGCTACAGATCAATTTTTAAAAACATCAGGTGAATTTGATTCAAACACGATGAATGGAAAGGTATCTGATTATGTATCAAATTTAACTAAATATGACGATAAAATAAAAATATTAAATGGAAAAATAACATATATAGGAAATAATGCAAATGAAGCTGCAATAGTAGTAGCAATTGGTGGTAACCAAGAATTAGTCGAAGTTAATCGGATTAAAATATAACAAACCTGATTTATCAAATTTACCTGATTCAACAACAAAAGCAGTTAATTGGAATTCAAGTTATGTTGAGAGTGAAATATCACTATCTCAAGCAAAAACAGACACCAGTTGGTATGACTATAGTAGTAAGAAATGGGCAAATATCTATACTAACAATAACGGAAATAAAGCATATTGGGTTTGGATACCAAGATATGCATATAAAATATCAAATCCACATACTACATCTTCTAAAACAATAGAAATAAAGTTTTTAGCTGGTACAAGTAATGTTGCAGCAGATGGAAGCAGTCTTGATGGATACATAGTGCACCCTGGATTTACATTTGGAAATACACAACTTAGTGGAATATGGGTAGCAAAATATGAAGCAAGTAGCACAGATCCAAATAAAACAGAAGCTACTGGGACATATTATGCTGGTGCAAATACTGGTGGTGGAAATGTAAATAATTTACAAGTAAGAGTACTACCAGATGTATATAGTTGGAGAAATGTCAATGTAGGTAATACACAAACTGTGAGCATGAGCATGACAAATTCAGATGGAAGTGTAGGAACAACAGTAAATTTAGATACACATCTTATAAAAAATATGGAATGGGGCGTAATAGCATATTTTTCACAAAGTAAGTATGGTCAAGAACCCTGGATAAATCCATATGGGGATCAAAATAATAATTCAAGAAAAATGAAAACAGGATATGCAGGTTTAAGTAAAGATACTACAGAAATTGCAGAAGGAAGCATGTTTTTATACAAATATAACACTAAAAATGGAGTAAAAGCAACTACAACTGGAAATATCTATGGTATTTATGATATATCTGGAGGTGCATGGGAAAGAACAGCTTCATTTATTGATAATGGAAATGTAAATCTTTCTTTATATGGTAAAAAAGAACATTTTCAAAATAATAAATTAAATCAAGAATATGCAAAATATTATGATATATATGAACCAGGAGATGAAGAAAAAGAAGGTGGAGCTTTTTATGGTGTAAATGGACAAAATTTATGGAATTCAGTGGCACCGTATAATGTAAGCCAAGAATCAAATAATGTGATTCGTAAAAGATTAACAGAAGCTACATATGCAAAATTTGCAAATAAAAAGGGCGATGCATTATGGGAGACGTCAAATGGAATTAGCTATTATGGTAGATATACATCTGGTACAACTGATTTAGCATGGTTAAAGAATACAACAAGAGCTTCTAGCTCGGGTGAAGATTATACAACTTGTTGGAATGGTGATTATATGCATGTAGGACTTGGATATCGTTGTTTCCTTGGTAGAGGAGGATTCATTGGCAATACTACTTATGCAGGACTTTATTCTTATCTTGCAAGTTATGGAGATCCTAGCCCAAGTTATGGTTTTAGACCAGTTTTAGTAATTGGAAATTCACTATAATATTATAATATAAATGATGAATAGATTGTATATTTTAAATAATTTAAAATATACAATCTATTTCTTATACTATTGTTCCACCGTTTACATGAATTACTTGACCTGTAACATATCTTGAATCATCTGAAGCAAGGTATAAATATGCAGGTGCGAGTTCAAATGGTTGACCAGCCCTTTTTAGTGGAGTATCATTTCCAAAAGTCATTACTTCTTGAGCTGTAAAACTTGAAGGAATAAGTGGAGTCCAAATTGGTCCTGGGGCAACTGCATTTACTCTTATCTTCATATCGGCAAGTGATAGTGAAAGTGATTTGGTAAATACTGTTATTGCACCTTTTGTAGCCGAGTAATCTATTAAATTTTTCTTACCTTCAAATGCTGTTATTGATGTAGTGTTAATTATTGATGAATTTGCTTTTAAATGTGGTAGGACTGCTTTTGTTAAATAAAAATATGAAAATATATTAGTTTCAAAAGTGTTTTTTAATTGTTCACTTGTAATATCTAGTATGCTATTTTGAGGAAACTGTACAGCACAATTATTTATTAATATATCTATCTTATTAAACGATGATAAAGTACGATTTACTATTTCATTAGAAAATTCTTCTTTTCTTAAATCACCTTCAATTAATATACATCTTCTACCATATTTTTCTACATTTTGCTTAGTAAATAAGGCATCTTCTCTCTCGTTTAAATATACAATTGCTATATCTGCCCCTTCTTTAGCAAATAAAATAGAAATGGCCCTACCAATACCACTATCACCACCACTTATTATTGCTACTTTATTTTCTAGTTTACCACTTGCCCTATATGATTCATTATCAAATATTGGCTGTGGAGTCATTATACTTTCTATTCCTGGTTGCTTTTCTTGATATTGAGCTGGAAATGGAAGTGGTACTCTACATATTTCATCTTTATAATTTATTATTGGAAACTCCGGATACATAAAAAACCTCCTATTTAATATATTTTTATTATACTTAAATAAAAAGTATTTATTCAATAAATATATTTAAATTGTACATACGTTATAAATATAACTGATATTGTTGAATATATTCAGCATATATGATATAATTAAAACAGGAGAGGATACAAATTGTTTATACAAATTATAATGCTTTTTTTACTTATAATTATTAATGGAGTTTTTTCGTCACTTGAAATATCTCTTTTATCTGTAAATAAAGTAAGATTAAATTGGTTAGTAAAAGAAAATAACAAAAGAGCTATACGAGTAAAAAAATTAATAGATAATCCTAGTGGATTTCTTGCAACTATTCAAATAGGAATTACTATAGCAGGGTTTCTTGCAAGTGCATTTGCTTCTGAGGCTTTTGCAGACAAAATAGTAGAAAATATATCGATAAATGGAATTAGTGATGATTTGCTAAAAACTATAGTTGTACTATTAGTTACAGTGATTTTATCATATTTTACACTTGTTTTTGGTGAATTAGTTCCAAAGAGACTTGGAATGAATAATCCAGAAAAAATATCACTTTTTCTCTCAGGACCTATAACTTTGCTTATGAAACTAGCATATCCATTTGTTTGGCTGCTTACAAAGTCTGTTAATATAATTGTTAAAATATTTCATATAACTGATAAAAGAGATGAAAAGCTTACAGAAGAAGAAATTAAGATAATAATCTCTGAAGGTAAAGAATCTGGTGCTATAGAAGCAGGGGAAAAGGACTTAATCTATAATATATTTAATTTCAATGATATAACAATAGAAAAAATAATGACACCAAGAGAGAAAGTAGTATGTGTCGGTTTTTCAATGTCACCGAAAGAAATAATGGAGATTATACGAGAAAGTAAATATACAAGAATGCCAATATATGATGGAGATCTTGATAATATAATAGGAATATTTAATGTTAAAGATATTATTCACAAATATAAAAGAGGTGAACAAATTAATTTAGAAAACCTTGTTAATAAAGCAATGATTGTTAATGAGAATGAATTTGTTGATGATGCATTTAGATTAATGCAAAAAAATAGACAAGAAATGGCTATTGTTATTGATAATGATAAAAGATTTTCTGGAGTAGTTACTACTGAAGATGCAGTTGAAGAAATTGTTGGAAATATATTTGATGAATATGATGATGATAATTAACAAAAAAATATAATATATGACAAAATCACACTATTGAAAATAGTGTGATTTTAGTATATACTTAGAGTTACATGAGGTGATATAATGGAAAACAAAAGAAAAGGAATAAGCTTAATAGTCCTAATAATAACAATAATAGTGATTATTATACTGGCAGGAGCAGTAATATTAAACTTGAGTAAAAATAATCCAATAGATAGCGCAAGAAAGGCAAAGTTTGTAAATGATATAGATACATTTAAAAGTGAACTATCTTTGTATGAATTAAATAAAATGTCAA
>JAEWRE010000067.1 GCA_023460235.1 Bacillota bacterium | reverse complement strand
AATCAAATATTCTTCCTAGGTTTGATGTTGTTATTGTTGTTCTTGCAATATGGAATGCATCAGAAACTATTGATTTTATTGTATAGAATCTTGCTTGTCTTAGTGTATTTGATGAATTTTGCCATATTTGACTATAATCTACATATTCTGATGAAAATACACTAGCTGATCTCATATTTGCATCTAATGAATTATATATATAATCTTCTAATAAATCTGGTACATTCTTTGCTATGCCAACTGCTTCTATATTATTTTGTTGTATATCCACAGTTGTTCCTTGCGTTTCAGTATATTGTGTTGCTTTTCCAGTTATATATCCACCAGCTGGTACTTTTATCCAAGTTCCACCTCTTAAAATTTCATTTCTTGTAAAGTTATCATATCCATCCGATTCTGTTTTGTTTCCATATACTACTACATCTGTTATATCAAAATCACATTTTACATAGTAGTATTTTATAAACTCATTTGTATCTACATTTGAATATCCTGCTGTGCTTGATGTACTAACACTTGGCGTTATTGTGAATGTTGCATTTTTCTGTAGATTTATCTGATCTTTACTTGAATGATTTACGGTCTGTTCTGTCTTTATATTTAGCCCCATTGTAAGTGGTGTTAATACATTAACCTTATTTACTTGATTATCTTTATACTCATATGCCTGTGTTGAATATTCATCTGTTCCAATATTTAAATTTGTAGTGCCATTATTTCTATTTTGTACTGTATCTATTGTATAATATATTTTTGCTTTTAATGTTCTTTGTCCGTTTACTTGCGTAATTGGTATTCTAAGTATTGGAGCACTTTCAAAATCACTTACATTTGTAGTAGCATTTCCTACAGTTCTATATTGTTCATAATTATATGGATAATTACTTGTTGTTGTGTCTAATATCTTTGTTTCATTAGATGTCGATCTAATATCCCAAGTAGTTATTTTATAATTTTTGTTGAATAATTCAGGTTTACCCGATAAACTAAATGTATCATTTTGCCCCTCTAAAGTAAAAGTTAAATTTTCATGTGCAGCTGCTACACTTGCTGTTACAGCATTTAGTCTAGACTGCATTCTACTTTGCATTGCTGAAAGTTTACTACTACAATCAGATGAACCATCACAACTTTCTGGTGATTCACTTGATAATGAATATGAACCTCCTTGAAAAGTTGTTTTAGTACTTGCGTTTGTAAATCCTCCTTGCAATCTTGATTCATATGCACTTGAAGTTTTAAGTTCATAAACTGTATCTCCACCATCAAATAATATTCCACCTTGATTTGTATATGAATCATATAGTCCTACTTTTGATATTCTATATAATTTAAAATTCTTTATTTTATAATACCTGTGTTCATATGGAACTGTGTATGTATATGATTTGGATAAAGAAGGTGATGCTGAATAGGAGTTACATGTAGAATAAGTTCCTAGTAATTCTCTCTTATCCGTTGGCTTTCCATCTTTATCTAATATAAAATCTCCATAAATTTCTTTTTGATGATCAGAATCACAATTATCATGCGTAAGTCCACTTATTGAACCACTAACACTTATACCTATTGATGCTTGTCTTGAAGAACTTTCCTTGTATTCCTCATAATCTGCTCTTCTAAAATAATATGGATATGCTCCTGAAATATATCCTTTTAATGCCTTACTAGATGCAATATAATCAAGATCTTCACCTGCTGTAGATGAAGAATATGCATTACTTGCGGAATCAAGTGGATTATTTATAAAAGCAAGTTTACCAGTGAAATCTATATTTGAAACTGTTCCTGTAGGTATATCTGATGATCTATAGTATAAATCAACATATGTATATTTATATGTTGAACTACTTGCTAGATTAATAGGAGTACCAGTTCTTTCCGTAGCATTTCTAGCATTAGTTTCTGCTTGAGATTGTGTATTTCCATTACCAATTTTATAATATCTATATTCATATTTTGAATTTGTAATTGCAGCTATAGTCATCGCATCAGTAGGAGTAATGACAAAATACTCACTTACGCCTTCTGGTATAGACCCTTTCCTTAAAGTAATTCTATTATATCCATTGTCATAAGCTGTTCCATTTATTTTTTCTTTAGCATTACTTCCTATGCTAACTCCATAATTTGCTTCATCCATATGACGTATATACACTTCTCTTTGTTCTGCAGAACCGCTGTGAGTAATAGAAGTTAATTTGAACTGCACTTGCATCATTGAATGTAGATCCATCACCGTAATAATTTGTTCCAACTAATTTAGTTTGTGTAGAATTGCTTCCCCATGTAGTTATAGTACCATTTCCACTACGTAATTTTGCAAGTGTTGAGGCATAACTTTTCTCTCCATTTACATATGCATATGTTTTCCCGTTATAAGTTACAGTTTGTCCAAAATATGTATATGTAGCGTCCTTATCAGCTCCACCCAAATATTCTACATTATTTGTACCATTTGCAACAATTTTATCCTTATTTATTATAATATTAGTATTATTAGATGCTTTTAAATAATAATTTACTTCAACTGGTCTTTGATCAAAATAATAAGATATAACAATTATATTATTAGAAAATTTCTGTTTATATTCTGTTTTATTATAGCCATAACTCTTTGAATAATTAGTATCTACTTTTTCAATAGCTTCTTCCATATCTAAATCATCAGATGCTAGAAATTTTACTCCAACATAATTGTAATTCTTTTTGCTACTAACTGCATTATACTTTGAAAGATAATCATCAGTAGACTTTCCAGATACAATTATCCTTTTACTTTTATCTTCAACATATTTTCCAGTATCAGGATCTTTATATTTATATACAATTATCTGTTTTGGATTAGTCTTCGTTGTAAGTTTATATGGTCTATAAAAAGCATTTGAACTTATATATGAAGCACTTTTATCATGGTTGTACGTATAAGAACCACTATCACCTTCAGCATATACTTTTGATAAATAAAATGTATATTCTACTTCATCTCCAATTTGCCTTCTATCAATATTATTTTTATCTGCTTCATAAGCTTTTTCTGCTTCAACAACCATATCATTATTCATAGCTGTTGTAACTAAATTTAAGGCCCTAGCACTAGAAGAACTTAATACTTTAATCGCTACCTCTGTGTCATCATAGAGTAACTTATATGCTCCATTATCTTTAAATGCAATTTTAATAGCATAATTTACTGTTGTATTCTCAGGTAAAATTTCATTTTTTATAATAGATTTTTTGTATCCTGTTAAGTCTATTTGAGTAATCGATGAATTAGAATAATCAGTTGCTCTTAAGGTAGTTGTATATCGTTGTGAAGAACTTATTGATTTTGTTTTCACACCAGATGCTACAGTAGTACTATTTAAGAAAACTTTTGAAGCATTAGTAACAGTAAAGACTCCACCAGTACCATTATAATAATTTACAAGTCTGGTAGAAGGATCCGAATTATTTACAAATGCCCTTTCACTACAGGTTGTATTTGCACATTCAGTAGAAATAGCGTCACCAGCAGCATATATATTTCTTCCATTAAGAATTAACAATATACCCATAATAAAAAGTATTAAAGCCATTTTAAATTTATGTATATTTGCCATTATTACCTCCTACTCATTATTAGTATTTTCATAAAATGTATAAGTGTCTACAACATTACCTGAAATAGAATCTTGTATTGAAAATTCTGATACGTATACTTGTCCTGTTGCTATTTGTACAGGTACGTCTAATATAATGGTTTTTTTACCAAGATTATATGTTGTTTCATTTTTATATTTGTTATCTAAATAAATAACATTAGTAAGTTTGTCCGCACTTTTTATGTTGTAATTTATTTTAGTTCTTACTCTATATCTCATTCCATCATAATATATTGCTGGATCTTGAACTTTTACTGTAGATTCAATACTAATTTTATTTTCTTTTACATAGTTGACATATTCATTTACAGTTTCTTCACTTGGCATATATAGTAAATTATCATATAAAGCAGTTATAAATTTATCTTTATTAATTGTATTATAATCAATATTGAATATAGTATTTAAATACTTCTCTACTTTACCTATAATAACATCATAATTTTCTTTTTGAATCTTATAAGTTTCTTTAGGATTTTTATACATATCTTGATCATATATGAAATTAGTTATTTCATATATATTTTTATCTACCGACTTCAATATATATGGATATTGATCTGAATTACTTGGCATATTTTCCCCATTTGATACAATATCAGATGATTTATTCGATATAGCCCCATATTTCTCAAAGTATTTTATTATCAATTCATTAAGCATTCCCTTATTCATCTTTTTATTTAAATCAATAGTATAATCTGAATTTTCTATTATATTTGCACTCACTAACATTTTAACATAGTTTTTTTCTTCATCAGATAATTTATTATAGTTTTTTATTTTTATATCTAGGTTTTCATTACTTATGTAAATGTTTAAAATATTTTGTAATGAATTAGCTATTTCTTTTATTGCATTAATATATATTTCTCTTGAATTATAATTGTTTTCATTTATATCTTGAGTATCTATAATATTATTCTCTTTTGAATATTCTACCCAATTCTGATCTGGGTATTTAGAATATCCAGTTTCATATGCAAGAGAATTTGTATTTAAAGTTACAGCTAAAACCAATTTTAAAACTTCAGTCTTTGAAACTTTTTCGGTAGTCTTAGCAGACTTATTATTATATAATTCGTTTAAGCCATATGAATTCATTTGTTTCTCATATTTTATATATTTCTGATTAATTATATATACTGTTAGATTGTATATTATAATTATAGCTATAATAGATAATATAACTATAACTGAAGCAAATTTTATATTTTTTTTCCTTTTTGCTCTATTATCAATATTACTTTTTTTATCATTTGCTTTTTTTATATTATCTTTAACCATATAGCATCAACACCTCTAAAATTATATTTTTATTATATAATAAAAAGTATACAATAAAAAAAAACAATTATCAATACATTTTCAAAAAAAATTAGAAAGTATTTAGAAAAAAATAGCTCGATTTTAGGGCAAAAAAGGTAAAATTATTGACATAATTGTAATATTATGATAAAATATTTGTGAAAAACGAAACTAATGACCTATTTTAAATAAAAGGAGGTACAGCAAATGAAAAAAAAATACAGATTTTTAATATCAGCTATTCTTGTTTTAGTAATATTACTTACAACAATGCCTTACACTAATGTTTCTGCTTACTCCGATAGCGATGTATTTGGTGAGGAAGGTTACAGAATTCTATCAGAAGACCTTGACGGGTATAGCAAAGATAAAGATTCGCTTCTTTATTACGTTATAACCAAAGAAGCAAAAAATGGTCAAAACGGTACTGTTAGTGTATTAAGTTCCTATATGCGGAACACGTCTGGTGAAGTTGATTTTAACTTATGTCAGGAAGTTATAACAATTCCGGAAACAATAACTTTAGCTGGACTTACATACACAGTTAATATTATTGAGAAAGGTGCTTTTGAAAAAAAAGCTCTAAAGAAACTAAATCTTTCTGATAGCATTGTTGAAATAAAAAGCAATGTATTCAATAATAGTAAGCTTGAAAGTTTTAAACCTTCAAAAAACTTACAAAAAGTTGGGTACTGCTTTTTAAGTTACTGTTATTATTTAACAAAAATAGTTGATAACCCTGAGAATCCATACTTTACTGCAAAAGACAACGCTTTATATAGTGAAGATTTTAAAACTCTTTATGCAGTAGCAAATTTGGGAAACAGCTACACTGTAAGAGAGGGTACCAACACTATTACCGCCGGTGCACTAAAGAACATGATACTTCGAGAAATAACAATGCCAGTAAGTTTGAAGAGTACAGAATTTGATGATTATGTTGCAAATCTTATATTCTTTAAAACAAAAATTCCGAAAGGGTTTAATGGAAGTTTCATTTATGCATTAGTCCCAAAAGGAATGAGTAAGTATGCAAAGAATCTTAATCTTGATGGATATGTTGTTGAAAAAATACCATATTTATCTGAGAATACAGCTTTCCTAAAAAAGATTAATTGGTCTTCTAAAGATGCATTAAAAACTGATTCTAAACTCACAACTGCACAACGTTCGGCTATAAAGAAAACAGCTGTTAGTGTGACAGCTGAAACAAAAACAGATTTAGAAAAGGTTAATCGAGTGTTTATGTATATTTCTCAAAACAAAACTCTTGATAGTGATGCCATTTACACAAAAAATGATGTCACTTATGGTCTCAAGGAGAGCTATGATTATGCAAAATATAACTCAACTTGGGGGGCGTATAAAATCAAGAATACCTTCTATGAGGGTGCATGTAGACTTGGAAAAGAAATGCTATCCTCAATTGGTATAGCATCATACATCGTAAAGATATATGATGATGTAATTCCAACTTACTACTTAATTGTAAAACTCGATGGTACAACCTACATTTATAATCTATTAGGTGGTACTTACGGGAATTATAATGAAAGGTTCTACCCTGTTGATTATGGATACAACATACCTCTTAATAGCTTTTCAGCTACTGAGAGATTTGTTTCCATATTGAAGTAAAAAATAAAACGGCGAATATCATATATTTGCCGTTTTATATATTTAAAACATGAGTAAGGAAGATATGTATCCTTACTCATGTTTTCGATATAAATTCCCTACCAGTTGATAGAGTGATCTATATATACAAGTACATAAAAAAATAATGTACTTTAATATTATAATGTGTAATTTAAAATTTAATATTCAAATTTTTTTAAAAATTTATTATAATTTTATTATTTTCAATTCTTGAATTAAGACTATTCTCTATATTCCAATTGTTAAATTGTTCAAGATATGTTTTACATTTTTCTAAATTATACTGACTGTACAATCTAACATATGATTTATCTTCCACATAAGTAGGTGTCATCTCCAAAGATTTGATTTTTGAATCTTTATCTATATTTATATTAAATATAAATCCTTCTTTGGCGACATTTAAATCAGAATCACTAATTAAATATCCTACACTATATATTATGGGTTTATCTTTATATTTTACTATTGGATACACACCTGCTGCATGTGAACCAATAACCATATCTGCACCATTATCAATAGCAAAAGTTGCTATTTGTCTCATTTGGTCTGTCACACCATATATATATTCCCTACCCCAGTGTACATCAACAATTACAACATCTGCAACATCTTTTGCTTCTTTAATATTTTTAATCATGTTATTTTTATCATATACACTTATTCCAACATCGGTATATTTTTTACTTGTACCTATTATTACAGAGTTTGTAGATATTATAGCTATCTTTTTATTCCCTTTTTCAAGATATACAGGCATATCTTTTCTTCCTGAAACAAAAATATCATTTTTTTCTAATATATCAGCAGTAGTATTAAATAAAGTCTTATCGAAATCTATCATATGATCAGAAGCAATAGAAAGTGCGTCAATACCAAGTGCTGTAAGTCCATTTGTGATTTGTTTTGTTACTACATATTTTGATTTTGCATCTTCTATTTTCTCAAGATTAGTTATATTAGTTGCAATATTTGAATAAGTAAAGTCAGATGCACGTGCAATTGTATAAATATCCTTAAATGCACTTATATACGAATACTCTAAGTTATTTGTTACAGTACCACCCATCATAATTTCACCAAGCACATTTATAGAAACATCACTATTTGTATCTATATTTGTGTTTTCGTTTAAATTATCATTTTGATTTTCATCTATATTCTTATTATTATCCTGATCATTATTTTGTGCTACTTCACTATATATATCAACTTGATTATTATTATCTACAGAATATAACACTGTAGAACTTTTAACTTTATTATCAAGTAAGATTTTGCCAATTACAGTACTACTAAGTAAAAACAAAACTATAAAAACTGATAAAATTATACCATTTCTTAAATTTATAATTTTCCTAATATTAATTCTTCTTCTATTGAAACTAATTCTACTTCTTGTTGACATCCCCATAGTTTTTCATCACCTCTAACTTTAACCATAATATAGTTTGGTGTATATCCATATAAATAACCATCTTTATATGATTCAAATAAAACTGGAACCTTACTTCCAACATATTTATTCATGTATTTTAATTTGAGATTTTTAGCTAAATCTATCAAAATCTCGCTTCTGGTATTTTTTATATTACCATCAACTTGATTTTCCATTTTTTCCGCTTTAGTCCATTTTCTCTTTGAATATTTGAAAGAATGTACTTCATAGAATTCAATTTTCTTTACTCCGTCTATTGTATTTTCAAATTCTTCATTAGTCTCTCCTGGGAAACCAACAATTATATCACAAGTAAAAGATGGATCTTTAAAATATTCTCTAATTTTATCAACTCTTGAAAAAACGAATTCTCTATCATATTTTCTATTCATTCTTCTTAAGACTTCGTTATCTAAACTTTGTACAGAAATATGAAAATGAGGACATAGCTTGTCTATCTTACTTAATCTCTCTATATTTTCATCAGTAAGTACTCTTGGCTCTATAGACCCAAGTCTTATTCTTTTTAGTCCCTCAATTTGTGATACTTGTTCTATAACATCAATTAGATTTAAGGAAGTATCTAAATCTTTTCCATAAGAGGCAATTTCTATTCCAACAAGTATTACTTCACCAACACCATTTTTAACAAGTGATTTAGCCTCATTTATTATTTCATTTATCTCTCTACTTCTTACTCGTCCTCTTAAATATGGTATAATGCAATATGAGCAAAAATTGTTACATCCGTCTTCAATCTTAATACTTTCTCTTACATTTATACCTTTTTCTAAATTAATATTTTGTGTATATTTCCTTACATCTCTAATATTTGATATTTTATATACTTTTTCTATATTGTTAACATTAGGATTTTTCTCAATATATTCTTCTATATATTTAACTATATCCTTTTTTTCTTCATTTCCAATTATTATATCTACATTTTTTATCTCTTCACTATCTTTTACTTCTTGAGCGTAACAACCAGCAAGTACAACTATTCCACCGAGTTTCTTTGCCTTACTTAGATACTGCCTTGTTTTTCTTGTAGATAGATTTGTAACACTACAAGAATTTATAACGTATATATCTGATTTTAAATTAAAATCTACAATTTCATAATTATTTTTTCTAAATTCTTCAATCATAATATCTGTTTCATATTGATTTACTTTACAACCAAGTGTATAAAAAGATACTGTTTTATTTTTATTATTTATTTTTAACATTTTTCTCTCTTTCATTTTTTATATTTTATCTATAATATTATACTAGAATTATTAACAAAAAGCAAATAAAGTCAAAATAAATTTTGACCAGCTTGTTGACAAAGTATAGTATAATATGTTTTAATAAGATAAATAGTAATTTTGTGAGGTATTGATAAATGGGTGAATTACAAAAATTAAAGAACATAGGTAAAGAACTAGAAAAGCAATTGAATGAAATTGGGATATTTACTTATGATGATTTAGTAACTTGTGGAAGTCAAGAAGCTTGGCTTAAAATAAAAGCTATTGACCCTAGTGCCTGTATAAATAGGTTAATGGGATTAGAGGGAGCAATACAAAATATTAGATGGCATAATTTATCAGATAAAGATAAAAAGCATTTAAAAGATTTTTACGAAAGTAATAAATAAATTACAGTTTGTAAAAATGAATAATAGGACAAAGACCATATTGTTTTTAAATATGGTCTTTGTCAATGGTCTTTTCTTCTAGAAAGAAATATGATAAAATATACGTGAGTAAAGTAAAACCTCAATGCAATTTGGAAATTCTTTACTCTTTTTTGTGTTTATTATAAAATATAAGTGCATTGAGGTGGTAAGAAATGATAACAAAAAAAGAAAATAAAAGTAATTTCGACAGATTCTGAATATAATAGTTGATTGTCATATAACAAAGGGTAATGTACACGATAGTGTTCCATATGTAGATAGAATGGAATAATAAGGAATAAGTTTGAATCTGATATAAAAGAAGTAGCACTTGATCCAGTATATGATAGTTTAGATATAAAAAAATATTTACATGATAATAATATATTCGGGGTAATAGGATATAGAAGATATACCAATGGAAACACACTGAAATAAAAAGAAATAAGTTTAAATATATAAATGAATCTGATTGTTACAAATGTCCTGAAACGGCAATAGTATTACCATATTCTGGAAGGATAGATAGAAATGGTTATAAAATGTATTTTGATAAACAAAATTGCAGTATGTGTTCAAATATAAATAAGTGTTGTAAATCACAAGGATATACAATAATTAGAAGACATATAAAAGAAGTATTAAACGAAGAACTTAGGAATAATCGACTATCTTAATATAGGTAAAAAATTATATAAAAAGAGACAAGAAAAAATTGAAAGAAGTTTTGCAGATAGTAAGCAAAATCATGGATATAGATATGCAATGTATAGAAGTGTAAAAAATCAAAATTATACATGACTAATCTGTGCAGCACAAAATAGGAAAAATATAGCAATAAAAGCCACAGGAGGACCACAAAATAGGAAAAGGTATACAATTTATCCACAATATATATAAGTATTAAGGTTTTTGTTGATAAAATCATAAAATTATTCAAAAACTACCAGACAGTAAACAGACCCCACAAAAAAATGTGGGGTTTGTTTACTGTCTGGCCAAAATAAATTTTGACTTTATCTACAATAAAAAAGTATTATATTTTCTTTATGATCCGATGGGTCCAACAAGAGACCACTGGATATATTCTGATACAATATCTCCCACAGAATAACCTTCAAGGTTATTTAACCTATCGTTGAGGGATTTAAAATACCAACCTGAAGTTGATGCATCAGAGTTTGAAGATTTCATAACTGATGCAAGCTCTTTTTTAATAAGCTCTCCTGCTACTACTACTGCTTCTTTAAGAGTGGGTGCAGTTATTATGCTATACGCTTCTTCAGATTTTCCTGCATAAAAGAGATTCATCGCAATCTCAGTTACTGCATCTTCTAATGTAAGATCTGTAGCTGTACTTACAAGAGAATACTCATCACCATATAATGCATCGACAGCATCAGTATTAAATATACCATACTTACTGTTTTCTGCGCCCCAATCAAAATATTTTTCAAGATATTTTTCATGCTGTGCATCTCTGAAGGCATGCTGTTTACTGATGCCGCCTGCAAATGCTGTAGTTGAAAGTGTAAGAGAAATAATAAGTGTTAATACTAAAACTGATGTAATTTTTTTTGCTTTCATATGGATCCCTTTCTGCAATATGCATTAAGATTTAATGACTAGTAATTACATTTCTATCTTAGGTAATTTCCTAGACATTTCACAATAGTTACAATATATATTATATACTATATTTATATTTTTGTCAATACTCATCACCTATTTCAATAGCAATTAAGTGTATATAAATTTACATAATATATAAAACTGCAAAAAGTAACTGCTAATAAAATTAGCAGTTATTCTTATTTTGATTATCACGGTCTACTGTGTTATATCTATTCCATTAAAAAAAGAATAGTCTTTCTCTCCACAGCCGTTTGATCTGGTATGAAACCACATAGTAATTAACATACTTGGAATACCGGTTTCAGTGGAAAGTTCACAGATAAATAAACTTAATTTATATTTTGCAGCTTTCATTAAATTTTCCAAATGACTTGGCGGTAAAGAATCTAAAAGTTTATATACACCCAATAAATAATAATTATCTTCATTAATATAATTTCTAGATGCCGCCCATATTTTTACATAGGGTTCGGGTATATTCTCCACTTCTGCAATTAATTTTGTATTTAAAGTATATTCTCCGTCACCCAGATTAATTGAATATTCCTTTCTAAGTTTGAAATTATCAATAGAATTTAATGCCTGAAAAAATTTCTCCATTATTCTCCTCCATAATAAGTATTAGACATATTTATTTGTATCTTAATATTATTATATCACCGTTTCAACATTATGTCAACTTGTTGCTGAAACAAAAAATATAATTAACATTATATTAATTATATTTTTTTATACATATATATAGATTTTCACTTTTAGTTTTTCTAACTAAATTTCCCATTTTAAATTTTCCACATTTTTTAAAGGATACTATATCATTTTCTTTTAATAATTCAGACACAAAAAACATATTTTTTGAATTTATAAATAAGTCTCCACTTTCTATCTTACTTTTAACAACACTTCTACTTAATTTATATACTTCACTAAGTATTGCATCTACCCTAAGGGATGGTACTATTATTTCAATAGTTTCAAAATCCAAGTGTATATCTTTTACTTCATCAATATTTATATCTAGAATTTCAAGTTTAACTTCTTGCCTACCGATCTGCAACAAATTACTTAAAATATATTCTTCAATTGATTTCATGCAAAAAATGTAACCAAAATTATCGTAAGCAAAAATATCTCCAATTAAATCTCTTTTAATACCTAAAGAATAAATCGCACCCATATAATCTTTATGTTTTAATTTTCCTTTTACATTCGGGATAATTTTAACACACGAAATATAGTTAGATAAATTAAGTTCATAGTTATGTGGCAACGATTCTGGATTAAATACTAAAATCTTCTTTTCCATATCTTCGTTAATTTTTATAACTTCATATTTTATTTTATTTTGAATTAAAATATTTAATATTAAAGATACATCATTTAAATCTAAAAAATTAGTATTAGTAATTATATTTGACATGTATGCCTTATTTATTTTATCAACAGTACTAGCAATTAAAATTTTCTGTTCTTTATCCAATATATTTTCTAATATTTTCTGTCTTTGTTGTTTTGAAATCATAATTAATCCTTTTCTAAAAAGTTAATACCTCTTTTATTAATTTTGTATCTATATTTTCCTTTGCTTCAGGAAATAATTTATATATACTGTATCCTAATTCATTCTCAATTTCAGCTTGAATTTTATATAAATTTTTCCATGTATCAACTACGCTTTCATTAATACCATTTCTTAAGTGTACATCAACAAGCCTTCTTTCAATTATTGTTACCCCATTTGGTAGAGACATACAATCTGAAATTTGAACTAACTTATCATATATATCATAATTAATAGTATTTAAAAAGTCAGTTACAAAATTTTCTTCTTCCTTTGTATAATCCCATTTACCTACAATGTTTCGTATATCTTTTACAAAATATGAATGTGTAATACAATATCTCCCTATATCTTCAAATCCTTGGTTTTTAAGAAACATATATCCATCAATTGAATGTCTTGTTCCAGTGACTCCACATCTTCTCCCTATATCATGCATTAATCCAATTACATATGCTCTTTCTGAGTCTACATTTAGACTCATTGCTAACTTTTCGCATGTTTTTGCAACAGTAATAGAGTGGTCTACCCATTTACCGGGATTTAATCTTGAAGCTTCCATTAACATCTCATAAGCAGCATTTCTATCTAATAATCTTAACATATTTCCTCCAAATACTTTTTATATTCTATAAGTGTTTCTTTTACTTCTTTAATATTCTCTGATTTATTTACCAAATCTTTTACATTACTGCTACCTTTTAGACCCTTTAAGTACCATGCAATGTGTTTTCTCATTTTCAAATTTACTTGCTTTTCATTTTCAAGTTCTAAAGCTTTATCTATATGTTCAAAAATCAAATTAAATCTCTCATCTAATTGTGGAATATAGTCCTTTCCCTCAAGTATACTTTTAAAAATCCAAGGATTTCCTTGCGCTCCTCTTGCAATCATAATTCCATCACATTTAGTATACTCAAACATATTTCTTGCGGATTCCACATCAACTACATCACCATTACCAATAACTGGTATGGATACTAATTCCTTTACTTTTTTAATGATCTCTAAGTTTGCTTTTCCTGAGTAATATTCCTCACGAGTTCTTCCATGAATTGTAATCATAGATACACCATTATCATTGCATATTTTTGCTACATCTGGTGCTGTTATTCTTTCTTCATCAAATCCTCGTCTAGTTTTTACTGTTACAACTTTTTTTGATACTTTAATTGCTTCTTTTACTATACTTTCAACATTTCTCAAATCAAGTAAAAGACCAGCTCCATCACCATTTTTTACTAATTTAGGTGCTGGACATCCCATATTTATATCTATTATATCTATTTTTTCATTTTCATTTAGTTTTAAAATTGTATTTCTAATCACATCTTTATTACTACCAAAAATTTGAACTGCTGATGGTCTTTCTTCATCTGGTATTTCAAGTAATTTTTCAGTTTTAGTACTCTCAAACTCCATAGCCTTACTACTTGCCATCTCAGTAAAAGTAAGAGCAGGACCAAATTTCCTGCACATACTTCTAAAAGCAATATCTGTTACACCAGCCTGAGGCGCTAAAAATACATTATTTTTTAATTCTATTTCACCTATTTTTAATGCTTTAATATATTCTGTCATTATTCCTCCATTATTTTATATAATATATAACATTTTTATATTTAAACCCTTTCATGTAGTATACATTATGGGTATCTTCTGCAACTATAAATACATCTTTTGTCGCAGCTGTACCATTTCCCATATCAATTGTTGGCATATTTAATTTTGATATATCTAAAACATATAAATTATTATCCAAATCACTATTATTACTAACTTGAGACATAAACTCATTTCCTAGAGATTCTTTTGAAACTATTTGATTTATAACAGGAAGTTCTTTATTTTCAACGTAATATTCATTAACCAAAGTTTGAACTCTATTTAATGTGCTTACATACTCTTCAAAATTTGCTGATTTTATAGCATTATTACCAATAACAGATGCAGTAGAAACAAGTATAAGCATTACTGCTATTGCTATCGTTACTATCAATAAACTTACTCCATTTTTCATATTTTACCTCGCATTAACTACCTATATATTACTACAAAAGTAGTTATTTTGCAATAAGTCTAAAATAAAAGTAGTATAATTATAGTTATTTTGTTTTTATTTTATATCAAAAACATATATAATGATAAACCATTAATTATTACAATCAATGGTTTATCTTATTTTAATTATTAACAACTAATACTGGTCTAAACGAATATACTGATTGAGGTGAGCCCATATCTGAGTATACACCAAATATCCCCGCGCCATTATTGCTATACGCACCTCCGCCTCTTTGAAGCCAAGGTATAGATCCATATCCAATTAGCATATAATCGTCACTCCACCCTCTTGAAGTTTGAGCTCCTTGAGAGGCATCTCTTACAGTATCAATTAGCCAATTCCTTAAATTACCACTTGCTTCTTGACCCGTTGTATAAATTCCATAATAGCTAGTTGAGTTAGATACTTCCCATAAGGCATCACCCTTTTTTAAGGCAAACTTTGCATAGGTTGCATCAGTCAATCTTTTTCTTATTATGTTGTACGATTCATTTCTTCCAGCATTCCATAATGTAACTCCAGCGGTTCCATAATATGGTCCATTTTCTTTTTCTTCATCGCCTGGTTCATATATATCATAATATTTTATGTAGTCTTGTTTTATCTTATTTGATTCTATATGCTCAGATTTACCGTATGTTCCAATATTAACATTACCATTATTTATTAATGATGCCGTTCTTTCCCATGCTCCCCCATTCATATCATATACTCCATATATGTTACCGGTTGTTGAAGCCTTAACTCCATTAACAGTATTATACTGCGATAGATTTACACTTCCTTCTGTAAGCATACTATTATCTTTTGAAGTACCTGAATAACCTGTTTTCATTTTACGTGATGAATCAACTACATCACCATATGGATTAATCCATGGTTCTTCACCATATTGTGATTGACACAAATATGCTACTGCTCCCCACTCTACATTCTTTATTAGATGTGTATCAACATTTATATTACTTCCAACACTTCCACTATTTGAAGTCATATTCATACTTACTGTTTGAGAGTTTCCAACAGTTATATTCCTCCAGCTATATACATTTGGTAAGATTCTTACTTGTAATGATGTATCATTACCTCCACCAAGATTTGCACCAGCAGATGATCCACTTGTTTCTATTCTATTTGGATCACTACTACTTGCCTCATATTTTGCAACCCATATACCTGTTAATTGTTTATCGCCAAAGGTAAATGCTGGATGTACTGTATATCCATCTAAACTACTTCCATCTGCTGCAACATTGCTTACACCATTTAAAAATTTAATATTTATTTTTTGTGTTGTAGTGGTATGAGGATTATATATCTTGTATGCATATCTAGGTATCCAGACCCAATATGCCTTATTTCCATTATTATTGGTATATATATTTGCCCATTTTTTTGTAGAATAGTCATACCAACTAGTATCATTTTTAGCAAGAGATAAGGCTATTTCACTTTCATTATTTGAATTATCCCATTTAATAGCTCTTGTTGTTGACTCAGCTAAATATGCTAAGTCTGGCTTATTATACTTTAACCCACCAACTTCAACTACAGTATCATTATTACCAAAAATCTCTGCTAATAATTCGGCTCTTCTTGTATTATTACCTATATATTGCAACTTTCCATTTACAACAAGTAACTCATCATCATATTTTTTTAGACTTGGTATAAAGTCTGATACTTTTCCATTCATATTTTCTTTATCAAATAAGTCCATAATTTTAGTTGTTTCATTAATTGCATATATATCTAATTGCTCTTGTATAGTAGCTAAATCACTTTTAAATACGGCTTCTTTCGCATTTTGAATGGGGTTATTTTTAGTTACATTTAATATTATAGCTCCTGATAATATTATAATAACTAGTATACTTATAATTAATACTATTAAACTTATACCTTTATTTCTCATAAACTCTCCAATCTATAATGTATAAGATGTAGTCAAATTTAGAATTTAAATATAACATTTATTTGTACTTACTTTTATTTATATATATTAAGTACTCAAAAACATACATATTCTACACCTTTCGATATAATTATACCTTTTATATTAATTATTGTAAACCCTTTTAAATATATTAATATAAATATAATAATTCTGTAATTAAACAGAAATATTTATCAATTTATATATAATGTATTAATACACTAAAAAGACACTGATTAAAAAATCAATGTCTTTCTTATTAATTTTGTATTAATACATCCTTAAATAATAATTTATTATCTTCTATACTAAATATTACAAGTACCTTACCATAAGTTTTAGATAAAGTAGAGTCTGTATCTGTAAGATATAAAATATTTTGTACTCCAATGATATCTAATTTGCCATCATTATTCATATCATAAAAGTCAAAATAATTAAATTTTTCTTTAAGATATGTTTTTCTATATTTTGAAATATCTATACTCTTATTTGATAAATCAATTGAAAAACTTTTATTTTCTGTAGTTAAATATGAAATACCATTATTATTTACTGTAACATCAAGTGTATTATTTTGTTCATTTTTATTATAAGTTATAGCGTATCCAGATGGAACCCCAGCAAAACTATCTTGTAAAACATCTTGTATGTTATTATCTATAAATGTAACTAAAGCAACACTACAAGAACTTTCACTATTTACAAATATATATTTTTTATTATCATTCTCTTTAATATAAAATTTATAGTCAGAACATAATGTTTTATCTGTTTTATACTCTTTTACTTCATTAGTTGAACCATCAATGATTGATATACCAAAGCTGTCATATGCTTTTATTTTGTCATTACTATTCACACCATTATAGTTTCCAGTAAGACAAATATAATCTTTAATACCATCATTATTCATATCATCTTTTTGTATTTGTATTATGTTATTTGCATCTATAGTAATATTTTTCTTCTCTATCTCAGAAATATATCTTTTTGTAATCTCATGTGAACTATTGACAAATTTTTGAATATAAAATGTTGACACCCCAATTACAGATAATACTACTAAAGAAATTATAACAAAAGAGATTTTTTTCTTTAAATTTGAAAAATCTGGTTCTAACTTTGATGAAACAAATTCTAATCCATTGACTAATTTTTCTTTTAAAAACTTAGCTATTATTTTAAATTTAGTAATAAATTCAGATTCAGTTATTTTAATATTATTATCTTTTAAATCTTCTTTATTTTTTTGTATTTTATCTAGACTTTCTGATTTAGAAGAATTATATTTATTTTTAACTGTTTCAGTAAAATTACCTTTTTTCTTTATATTCTCAACTATATTTTTGTATTTTTCAAGTATATATTCAGTTTTACGAACCTTCTCATCAATTAGTTCTTGATCATATTTTTCAAGCTCATTTTTTTCTATATTAATTTCTTCAATTTCATTAGATTCTAAATCTTGAGATTCATTAATAGATTCCACAGCTTGTATATTTTTTTCATTGTTTATTTCGTTTATTTCTTTATTTTCAACTTCTATTTTTTCTATATTTTGTTCTACTGGCAAATCTTCATTTTGATTTTCTAATTCTGCCAATTTATTTACCATATTAACAGCATGTTTTTTCTTAAGTTTAATTAACATACGTTTGATTTTTATTTTAAAAATCTTAAACTTAATACTGTATTCTTTTTTTGGTTTCATTTTTCTTTTCAATCCTATCTAAAAAAATTATTCCCTCTAAATGATCTAATTCATGCTGTACTACAACAGCTTCAATTCCCTTTACAGATATAACTTGTTTTTTACCTTCTAAGTCTAAAAATTCTACTTTTACCTTCTCATGTCTTTCTACATTTTCAAAAACATTTGGAAAGCTTAAACATCCTTCTTCAACTAGTACCATAGATTTTGAACGTTGTATTATCTTTGGATTAATAAGTACAACTGGTTTTTTTATTTCATCTTCTTCTATATATGATACATCATATACAATCATGGCTTTAAGCATTCCTACTTGACAAGCAGCAAGCCCAATTCCATCACTAGCATACATAGTATCTAACATGTCATGTGCCAATTCTTTAATTTTATCATCTATTACATCGATTTGTTTTGACTTTTTTCTTAGTATTTCATCGCCTTCAAATCTTAAATTTCTTATTGCCATTTTTTCCTCCTTTTTTTATAATTCTACATCAATCTTTGAATTTATTTGTCTTTGAACTAAATTAAAATTTGAATCTTGAGGATCATTGTTATCATCCTCTTCATCATTATCTGACATCGCTCCAAATTTTAGTTCTTGCCATTCTGATTTTGATATTAGTACCTGTCTTGGTTTACTTCCTTCATAACCAGATACTATTCCTCTTTCTTCCATTTGATCTACAAGTCTACCAGCTCTTGCATATCCTATTTTAAATCTTCTTTGTAACATTGAAGCAGATGCCTGCCCCATATCTACAACAAGATCAATTGCGTCATTTAATATTTCGTCACCATCATCTTCCACTTCAGCAGCATCTGAGGCAACTTTTCCTCTTTCACCTTTTAATCTTACATTAGAGTTTTCTATACTTTCTATGATTTCATCACTATATGAAACATCAACAGTACTTTTTATATGTTCAACTATTTTTTCAATTTCTTCTTCAGATATGAAAGTACCTTGAACTCTAAGTGGTTTTGTCTCACCAACAGGGAAATATAGCATATCTCCTTTTCCAAGTAATTTTTCAGCTCCAGCCATATCAAGTATTGTTCTTGAATCTACTTGTGATGAAACAGTACAAGCTATACGTGATGGTATATTTGCTTTAATTATACCTGTAATTACATCAACAGATGGTCTTTGTGTTGCAATTACAAGGTGCATACCAGCTGCTCTTGCCATTTGAGCTAGACGACAGATTGCATCTTCAACATCGTTTGGTGCAACCATCATAAGGTCTGCAAGTTCATCTACAATTATTACAATTTGAGGAAGTTTTGAACCTTCTTCTTTTTCCATTGCATTATTATAACTTTTAATATCTTTTACACCCTTTGAAGCAAATAATGTATATCTGTTTACCATTTCTTGTACTGCCCAGTTAAGTGCTCCTGCAGCTTTTTTAGGCTCAGTAACTACTGGTATCAAAAGATGTGGTATACCATTATATCCTGATAGTTCAACCATTTTAGGATCAATTAATATCATTTTAACTTCACTTGGTTTAGACTTATATAGTATAGATACAATAAGAGAATTTATACATACGCTCTTACCAGAACCAGTTGCACCTGCAATAAGTACATGAGGCATCTTTGCTATATCACCAACCACTATTTCACCTGCTGCATCTTTACCAAGTGCAAAAGCAAGTTTTGATTTATGATCTTTAAAAGTATCTGATTCTATAACTGTTCTTAAAGCTACTGATTCCGGAGCTTCGTTTGGAACTTCTATTCCAACAGCTGCTCTACCAGGTATAGGAGCTTCTATTCTTATACTTTTTGCTGCAAGATTTAGTGCTATATCATCAGAAAGATTTACTATTTTACTTACTTTTACACCTGTATTTGGTGTAAGTTCATATCTAGTTACTGTAGGTCCTCTAGTAATATTTGTTACTTTGGCATCTACACCAAAGCTAGCAAGTGTCTTTTGAAGTTTTACAGCAGTTGCATGTATTGATTTTTTGTCAACTCCTTCACCAGACTTTTGTGAGTTAAGTATTTCAATAGGTGGAAATATATAATTATCTTGTTCAACATGTTTCGTATGATCAAGAGTAAGTACTTCTTTTATTGTTTTATCTTCTTTTTGTTCTTTTTGAAGTTTAAAAAATTCATCTCTTTTTTGTTTACCTTGAATTTCAGCTTCACTTTGCTTACCGCCAAGTTTATTAATATCAAATTCTATTTGATCATTTCTATTTAATACAACATTTTCATGTGCATTTGGATTTCCTGCTTCTTTCATTTTATTATTTTCTTCTTGTTCTTTTTTATTAATTAGAGCAAGTTCTCTTTTTGAAAGCTTCTTTTGACCACCAAATTTTTCTTCCATTTCTGTGCTTAGTACTTCTGAATCATCTTCTCCATCACCTCTAAATAAAACATTTAGAGCATTTGTTATATTATTATATATATATGCAAAAACATTATATATTCCATAAAAAAGTTGTTTAAATGATATATCAAAAGCAAGTAACACAGATACTAACATAATAAAAGAAAGTAATATTTTTGTTACAACACTACCAACTAATTTAAACAGTAAAGATGCAATAATTGCACCAACAAGTCCAGCACTGTTTGTCCCATCTATTCCAAAATTAAATGATTCTACAATAAATTTTACAGGATTACTAAATATATCAAAGCTTGATGCAGTAAATATATATACAAGAGCTGAAAGTATTGTCATTACAAGAATACCTTTTTTTAATTCTTTTGATGCATTAACTTTATTTTCAGATATAATAAGTACTCCTCCAAGAATAATTAGTATAACTGGAAAAGCAAAAGCAACTTTGCCAAATGCACCCATAAATATATTTTTTATAAATCCTGCAATATCTCCAACATTTTTAAATGTTAAAAATACAATAAATATAAGACCTAAGACTATTAAAATTCCACCTAACATGTCACTTCCAATAGTCTTTTTACTTGATTGTTTCGATTTTTTATTTACTGTCTGCTTTTTACTTACTTTTCTTCTTCCCATTATATATCAACCCTCAAATAGTTTTAAATTACTTTAACTCTTTTCTATTATTATGAACAATATCTATAGTTTCTTTTAATACTTCTTCAATTCTTTGTAAAATTGCATCAGCATAATCACGAGTTCCAACGCTAATTTCTCTTGAAACTTTATTCGCACTTTCAATTATAGCTTCTTTTTGTGCTAAAGCTTCTTTAGTAATTACATTATCATTAACTAAACTGATTATTTTGCTCTCTGCTTCTTTTATCAAATTATCTGCTTCTTTTTCGGCATCTGCTATTATTCTTTGTCTTTCTTCTTTAACCCACTTTGCTTGTTTTAATTCATCAGGAAGTTTTAAACGTATATCTTCTAGTATTTCTCTTAACTCCTCAACGTCAACCATAACTTTACTAGAAAAAGGTACCTTAGTTCCAGATTCTAATAATTCTTCTAAATTTTCTAATAGTGTAAATATTTCCATTACAATTCCCTCCACCTATATAATCTTAAAACTACATTGCCATAGTTTCTTACATCAAAACATTCTAGATTTTCAAAGTTGTCTAAAATTTCAATATCTTTCTTTTGTATTTTACTAATAAAATTCTTGTCAGTTTCATAAACAATCAAACCGTTTTTTGACAAAATTTTATCTTTAGTATCTGAAATATATTTAAGTGTCTTTATACCATACATTGAGTCATATGGTGGATCTATAAAAATTATATCAAAAAACATATTTTCATTTAGAATTTGGTTTAAAACTTTTATATAATCCTTCTTAGTTATTTTAACATATTCAGTGGCATTAGTCAACTGAGTATTGGAGATAATTGTCGAAATGGCAACATTTTCTATATCATTTATCCAAGCAAATTTTGCACCTCTACTTATGCTTTCAAGTGCTAAATTTCCAGTACCAGCAAAAATATCCAATACGTTTGAATTTTCAGTTAAATATGGTTGTAATATGGAAAAAATCGCTTCTTTAACTCTATCTAATGTTGGTCTTGTTTTTTCAGTCTTTGGTCCGTTTAATCTTTTTGCTTTATATTTACCTGCTATAATTCTCAAATTTTACATCTCCTTATACTTTATTTATAATTAAATAATGAACTTTACTCTTCTATATCTTGAATATGAAGTTCAATATCTTCCACTTTTGGTAATTGTTTTTGTAGATATTCCGGCATATCCTCTAATATTTTATATTCACTTACACCAATAGGCTTATTTATATCCTTTAGAGCATATTCTGCTGTAAACTTATCTTTATTTTTACATAAAATTAACCCAATAGTGTTATTGTCATTTTTATCTTTTACTAAATCATCAATGGCGGATAAATAAAAATTAATTTGCCCTGCATCTATTGGTTCAAATTCTCTTGCTTTTAATTCAACAACAATGTAGCACTTCAATTTTAGATGATAAAATAGTAAATCAATAAAATAATCTTTATCACCAACTGTCAATTTATATTGATTTCCAACAAAAGCAAAACCAGTTCCAAGTTCGATAAGAACATCTTTTATTTTGTTTATCATAGCATTTTCAATTTCTTTTTCTCTAATTTGACCTTTCAAACTAATAAAGTCAAAAATATATGGATCTTTTAATGTCTGTATTGCTAGATCACTTTGTATATCAGGTAAAGTATTTTGAAAATTAGTAATTTTTTCAGAAATAGCTTGTCTTTCATATAATTTACTATCTATTTGCATTTTTAAAACATTACTCGACCAACCATTTTTTACTATTTCATTAATATACCACTTTCTTATTTCAAAATCTTTCAACTTATCAATTAAAATTATATTATGATACCATGTAATTTGTGCAAGAACCTCTTGCACAAATTTAAAATTAGGATACTCTTGTGCTATTTTTCTCATATATTTTAAATTTCTAGTTGAGAAGCCCTTTATTTCAGGAAAATTTAATTTTAAATCAATAGATAAATTATCGATAAATTTATCACCCCATTTAGAATTATCTAATATTATCTTTCCAATATGCCAATACATAAATATAAGTTCTTTGTTTATTACTTGCATAGCCTTGTATTGTGATTTTAAAATTTCTGTTTTAACATTTTCAAAAATTTCTTTATATTGTATTTTATCAGATCCTTCCATAATATTCTCCTTTCAATTAATTTTTAAAATATACTATAGCTTCTAACTAATTATATCAATTATATGTGGCTTATTTTTTAATGCAATACCAAGTTTTGGTTCAATATTATCAATATATATTGCATCTTCTATATATTCAAAAGCTTCATTAAATTTATCTTTATCATTGTATAATACTGTAAGGATTGTATCTCCTTCATTAACTTTATCTCCAACTTTTTTACTAAATTCAAAACCTACTGAATAGTCAATTGGATCACCTTTTTTTAATCTTCCACCACCAAGACAAACCAACGCCTCACCTATTTTTTTACTATCTATAGATACAATATATCCATCATTTTGAGCATGTATCTGTTTCATATATTTTACATTATCATTTAGAACTGGCATATCAAGATTCATTCCAATCCAGTCCATATATACGTTATATATATGTCCACCTTGTGCTTTGATAAGTTCGATAAATTTATCATATGCCTTTTTTGAAGTTATTGCTTTTAGTATTTCAACTTTGTTTTTTTCAATGTCTTCTCCAACTCCAGCCATTTTCATCATATATGCTGAAATTTCAAAAACTACTTCTTTTAAATCTTTTACTTCTTCTGAGTTAATTGTTGATTCATCAGAAAGTAAAAATGAAATAACTTCTTTTATTTCAAGAGCATTTCCAACGTTTCTTCCAAGTGGTTCTTCCATAGATGTAAGTACAGCTTTTGTTTCTACTCCTGCTAGTCTTCCAATATCTACCATGGTTTTTGCAAGTTTTATAGCATCTTCTGTGTTTTTCATAAATGCACCACTACCTACTGTAACATCAAGTACTATTTTATCTACACCAGATGCAAGCTTTTTACTCATTATTGATGCTGCTATCAAATCTATAGATTCAACCGTTGCTGTTATATCGCGAAGTGCGTATATTTTTTTATCTGCAATAGCAATCTCACTACTTTGAGATATTAAACATACACCTATATCTTTTACTTGTTCAATTGCTCTATCAAGAGGTATATTAATATCATATCCAACAATTGATTCTAACTTATCAGCAGTTCCACCAGTAAATCCAAGTCCCCTACCTGACATTTTACAAACATCAACTCCAAGAGCTGCAACTATAGGTAAAACAATTAATGTAACTTTATCTCCCACACCCCCAGTAGAGTGTTTATCTACTATATATTTACCTGGTTCTCTTAGCTCAGATAAATCAAGTTTATTTGAAGAATCACGCATGGCAAATGTTAAATATACAAGTTCTTCTCTTGTCATTCCATTTAAAAATATTGCCATAAGTAGCGCAGACATCTGATAATCCGGTATTTCACCTTTGCTATATCCATTTACAAAAAAATATATTTCATCTTTTGTAAGTTCTTTCTTATCTCTTTTTCTTTCTATAACATCATACATTCTCATAAAAATAACCTCACTAATATTTACTATATTACTACAAAATACTAATATTTTCAATAGAACAATGTAAATACATAGAAAAATAAGCACTAAATCTATAATAGATTCAATGCTTATTTTAGTTTTATTTTTATGTGTTATGTGTATTTACATATTTTTCAAACGCCCGCCTTAAAGCAACCTCACGTGTATTTCCACCAGTTACTTCATAAGTGTATACATACTCTCTAAAAATATATGAATCAAAAGAAAACAAATCATATTTCCATAAATCATATCCTGGCATATTAATTTCTCTTAACTCTTTTAAAAGTTCATATCCAGTTGGAAAATCATTCTTATCTTCTTTGTTATCATCAGTTTTTTTAGGTTTGCTTAAAATACCTACACATGCTATTATTCCAATTACTATTAAAAGTGGAGTTTGTATTAACATATAATTTCCTCTTTAATATCGATTACTTCAATTATATCATATATTTTGTATTATGTAAATTATATATATGTTTTTTGCTTAAAATATTTAAAAATAAAAAGTAAAATATAAATTCCTGTGTTTCTGATTTTTTTATATATTATTATTTAATTATATCTTCAAATCATTAATTTATTAAAGTCCATTTCCAACAACCAATACTGGTCTAAATGTTACTTTACTATAATAATCTCCATCTGTACCCGTAACTGAAAATGCTCCATATGAACTGCTTGATGCATAATGACTTCCTCTTGTAAATATTGGATCATATGACGTTGGATAAGATGAATATTGTAAATACCAAGTAGTTCCATACGGAGAAGCACTTACTTCATAAACTGCATCCCCTTTTCTACCAGAATTAGCTTCATAATTTTCAGTATAGGAATCAGTAGAACCTATAACATATACATCCTTATATTTTATATCAGCACTAGCTAATGTATAATATTGACCAGATGTACTTAATGCACCAATATATGCAGATACAGATTCTTGATATGGTCCATTCATATCATATATACCAAATACATTACCAGTTGTGCTTTGAGATGTATTTAAAATATATGACGTACTATCAGAACCTCCTCCAGTATAATATTGAGTATTAATATTTTTTTCTATATTTGAATTAATTCCATATGTACTTTGAGATAGATATAATATTGCACCATACTCTATATTTTTGGTTAAATGAGTATCAATACCACTACCAGATGTTCCCCATCCGTATTTTGAGCCATAATATGCTTCCATATTTCTACATGCGTTAAAGGCACCTGCTATTTCCTCTAAAATCATAGTTCTTGCACTAGGTAAACTACTAACTGAAGTAGTACTTCCACTAGCCCTAAACTTTGCTACCCAGATTCCTGTAAGTTCAGTTGTACCAAATGTAAACGCAGGGTGCATTATATATCCACTAGTTGCACTAGTATTTGTAGCCTGTATAAAATTAACTGATATAGTTTGAGCTGTAGTTGTATGTGGTGTTGTTATTTTATATTCATATCTTGGTATCCATACCCACATGCTTCCATCGGCTGTTCTTGCATTAGCCCATTTTTTATTTGTATAATCATACCAGTCTGTATCTGATTCTGTTGTTGCTATTAAATTACCATTTGAATCCCATTTTATTGGTGTCATTCCTGTTACAAGTTTAGGTTTATTAACTCCTTTTACAGAATTATATTCTGAAAAAATGGTAAATGCATTTGATTTTATTGATATTGGATTCCCTGCATTGTCATTTGCTTTTATCCACAAATAGTAAGTGCCATCTGTTGAATAAGTTAATGTTGCTCCATTATTAAAAGTTGACCATCCATTATTTGGTTCTGTTATACTTGTACTCCATACGTATTTTAATGTACTTGTATTTATTCCACTTTCGCTATCATTTAATATTACTGTAGTAGTTGCTACTGCGACATTACTTGCTCCATTTGTCCCAAATGAAACTGATGGATTTGTTTGGTCTATTTTTACTATATATCCTGTACTTTCTGCTCCATTTACTCCTACATTATTCACTGCCCTTGCTTTTACTGTTGTTGTTCCTGATGATGTTATTACTATTTTATTTGTACTGTTATATGTTTGCCAATTTCCTCCGTTTATAGAATATTCATATCTTGTTATTCCAGGTGAAGTAACTTCATTTACTGTTAATGTAACATTTTGATTTGTCCATACATTTGTATCTGTTGTTCCTATTATGGTTGGCGCTACTGGTATATCTGTATTTGTTGTTACGCCACTTGATAATACTTCTCTTCTATTTCCGGCCTTATCAACTAATAGTACATGTAAATAATATATTTCATTTGTGCTTGATGTTAAGGTTATCCTCTCAGTTTCTTTTGTAAATACAGTTGCACTATTCCATATTGGTTCAGTATCTCCATATGGTGATGAAACTGTTGAGTATATGTATTTACTTTCAGTTAAATTTATACCACTTCCACTTTCATTATCACTTAATAAAACTGTTGCATCAACACTGCCTGTTGTTGTACTTGTTGGTATTGTGATTTCTGCTTCATTTGGTACTATTGTATCTACTATTACTTTTGAAGATGTTGATGATTTTTTATTTCCTGCATTATCAACTGAAAGCACGTGAATATAATACTCTCCATCTGATGGAACTTCAATCCCTAATGACGCTACATCTCCAATAAAACTCCCAGATGTTAAATTTATTGCTCCTGCTTGCCATATATTATCATCTTCAGCATAATTTGCTGAATTTTGATCAATTATATATTTACTACCTGTTTTATTAATTCCACTTCCACCCTCATTATCTATTAATGTAATTGCTACTGGTGTTATTAATAATTCTTTTGAATAATTTGATAATGATATTAGAGGCGTGTTTGGTGCTGTGCTATCTATTGATGAATTTACTTTTACTTCTTTTATTCTCACATTAGATTCATTACTCATCTTAACTTCAACTATTATATAATATGTTTTATTTGGTTCGACACCTTCAGTTATATTGAAGTCTACAGGTGTTTCTTTCTTTTTTATTTCTTGTGCTGGCGTATCGCCATGTTCTCCACTTGTTGTTGATAAATATACTTTGTAATAATCAATTTTATTTACATCTACCATCATTCCTGTAAGTGATATTGTTCCACTAAAATGTGTTGTATCTGGTATTACTGATATATTTATTTTAAAATCTTTTACTTCAATTACTCCATCTGACCAATTTGACTCATCTTGATTATTTCCCACATATACTAATTCTCCGGCTACAACCTCTAAGATATCAGGATACCTTGTTTTATCCATTGATGTTATTATATCTGTTATTGTTGTATTTTCACCATCTGTTGAACCAGTTTTATCAGCGTTTAATAACTTTGGATCATAATTTCCGTCAGTACCAGCCATTTTGCCTAACTCATAGAGAGAAAGTTCACTTTTAAATGTGTCAATATCATTTAAAAATTTTGCTTTTTTTGCACTTTCTATTGGATTGTTTTTACTTAAATTTAGTATTATTGCTCCAGCTATTATTATTATTACTATTATTGTTATTACTAATACAATAAGACTTATCCCTTTTTTTTTCATATTTACCTCCAATATAAATATTAATATATAATATTGTAAAATTCTTTTCTCTTCTTATGTAGGCGATAATGCAACTCTAAAACCAGTCCCATAGCTAGATAATCCTGTGTCATGATGATAAGTAAATATACCAGCAGACGTTCCATTTGAATATTTACCTGATAAGTAAAATAGTGGATAAGCATTATATGGAAAAACAGAGTAATTTTTATTCCAACTATTATTGCTATCTGTATCAGTTGTTGAAGACGACGATGTTTCATAAATTCCATCACCTTTAATTTTCGAGCTATAACCGTTACTATATACTAATTTATACTTTATACTAGTTGTAGCACCACCATCATTTAGCATATTTATAGCATATGTAGAAAAGCTAGAATTATAATTTGAAATATAACTTGCTTGCTCCTCCCATAATCCACCTGATAAGTCATATATTCCATATATATTTCCAGTTGAACTTTGTAGTTTATTATTTGTAATAGCTGTTGCCTCATTTAACGCTTTTGCATTTGTACCATTTCCACCAGCAGTAATTGCATGAATTGCTTGCGCCGATATATTTGCATTAGTACTATTTACAGTTATATCTTTTCTATTAATTCCATACTTGCTATATGTAAGATATGAAATTGCACCATATTCTGTTGTTTTCATAAGATGTGGATTTAGACTAGGTGTTATTCCATAAGGATTAGCTGTATCACCTAAAGCTTTTGATATGCTATAAGCAGAACTAATATTTATAGCACTATATGAATATCTATTTGCCTTAAATACAGGATATTTTATTTTTGTTGTTCCACTTGTTATATTTCCATAATAGTTCTTTGCTCCACCAAAATTACCAGTTGAAAGGTATGTATTTGAGTCTCCACTATATGTAACGTTAGAATCAATCGCATTACCTGGTTCCTCATATCCAGCTTCATATTTTGCTACCCACATTCCTGTAAGCTCACTATCCCAACCACCATTATTTACGTTATTAGCAAATGCTGGATGAACTAAAAATTCATTTTGTGTACTTCCATTATATGTAATTTTATCTGGATCAGATACTGCTTGTCCGCTTCCATCTATAAAATTATTTGTAGCACCATCTAAGAACTTAATTTCTATAATTCCTTTATTACTACTATGATATCCATTAACTATTCTATATGCATATCTTGGAATCCATACCCACTCACTTCCATCAACAGTTCTGGCATTTGCCCAGTTAGATATACTCGCACTATATGTTGTATCTACATATGAATACCAATCCAAATCACTAGAAGTAGTGTCAACAACATTACCACTAGTATCAAATTTTATCGGCGTCATACCCTGCAATATTTTAGGCGCATTGACTTTAGATACAATACCTTGACTTCTATCAATTCTTAAAACCCTTACCTCAGTTTTTCTTTTACTTGTATCAACATTTGCATCTTTTACTATAGCTTTTATATATATGTAACTTTTATCTGTTGATATCGTAGTATATCTATCACATTTTATAACAAGTTTATTTGAATTACTTGAAGTATAATCTTGTAAATTTGAATATGTTACACCATCTAAACTCATATATGTATTAACTAAACTTATTCCATTTAAGCTGTCAACAACTAAATCAAACGTTGCATTTGTATCATTCATATTTTTAGGTACTATACCAACATATACATCTGGCCTAGTTATTTGAGTGAATATTTCACTATTTCCCGCATTATCTTGTACTAATATCTGTATAGACTGTACGTCTTTTGGAAGCACCACTTGTGCACTACCATCTGATGCCGGAATCACTTTTTTACCTTGATTTCTTAAATATGATGTATCAAATGATGTAATATTTTCATAATACGGTACAATATTTCCATTATTATCAAACCTAGTTAAAAAGTCATACCTTACTTCCTTAATACCACTTCCACCAGTATCAGAAACTTTAAAATATCCTACATTTTCTTGTTCTCTTGCTTCAACAGAAAGATTTTCAGTTATTTTAGGTTTTTCATTATCATATTTTGATAAATCTATTCTTATAACTCCAATATTAACACCATTTTTCTTTTTTATTATATCTATATATTTTGAATCAGAATAGTTATTAAAACTAGTTATCTCATCATTGGTAAGAGTAACAACTGATTTAATGTCATCAATACTATTAAAATTAAATGTATTTAATCCTATATTGGTACTAACTTCTTTTTGTCCATCAACACCAGATAACCCTATAAGTAATTTTTCATCTGATTCTATTAATGCTTGAATTGTTATTCCCATTTTACTATTCCAAGTCTTAATATCACTTTTTACTATAAGTCCATTTACCTTTTGAATTGTAGTAAATGATGTGTCTTTTAATATTTTATCAAGAGAAACAACACCAGTTATTCTTGAACTAAGCGAAAAATATAATTCACTACCAATTTTTTCACCCTTTAAATAATATATATTCATTGAAGGGTATGATGCAACATATACATCATTTTGTGAAGACTGTTTTGTTCCTTTTTTTACATTATCAAGATCAAGTTTATTTAAATCAATTTGATAAAATTCTCCAGAATTTGTATCATTACTTTGATCTCCATTTAATGATAATTCATTTTGAAGCGATGTCATAGATGAACTATCAAGAGCAGCTAAATTAATCATTTCTTGCTCTGACATAACGTTTGTACCATTTACAGTTGGCATCTCATTATTTTTAACATAATATATTTTCACCTGATCTTCAATTGTTGCAAGTTCTTCTGAAAAAGAAGACATTTTAGCATCCTTTAAAGATTTATTTGTGTTTACAATTGCAACTGAAGATATTATTAGTATAATTGCAATAGAGACCACAAGTATTAAAAGAGAAATACCATTTTTATCATGCTTTTTATTCATCTATATATCGCCCCCAAAATTTCTTTATGAATAAATTTTATATCTTTATTTTTGATTTAATTTATTTTTAATATTAATATGTAAATTTTAAATTACTAGCAACTGGTATAAAGTTAGCATTTTTAGTTTCAATAATCATTCCAAAATTTGCTTTATAATTTATTGAAAGTGCTCCATTATAATCAACATTTGATATTGTGTACGTTACATTTGATTTAGTATATTTTCCATTCCATATTTGAGACATATTTGTAGTAGAATCTGTAACTATATCAAATGCCCATGTCTTTATTGCAGCTGAAGTTTTATTTGTAACATCAATACTATAACTATAATAATAATATTGACCTGATTGCCATTTACTTTGAAGATTAAATGCTACATCAATATTTCCACTAACTGCAGGTTTTTCTTTATTTGGAATATTTTGTCCATTAATCTTAATATTATATGGATAAAAATCAAGCTTTGAATATTTAAATTGAACACCAAATGATACAGTTTTTTGAGGATCTATAACAGAATTATATGACATATTAGTAAATGTAATTCTATTATTTGATGATGCATATGTTGCATTCCATATATTTGTTACTACTAAACCAGATGGAAAATCCATTTCTAAATTCCAGCCATTTACGCTAGTATTTGAAGTATTGGTTATATAAAAAGTTATAGAGTAGTAATATTCTCCTCCACTGACCCATGTCGTGAAATCAAAATTATTAGTATATATGTTAGTTGGAACTTCGACTTCAACTACAGGTGTAGCACTTAAATATTTAGTTTCTATTATTTTCTTCGGATTAGAGTTATCATAAGCTACAATTTTTATTGATATATTCTTCTTTGCACTTTGTATATTTGAATATGTGCAATTTACAGAATAATTATCACTATTTGCAACTGCATCATATATTACTTCATTGCTGTAGCTAGAACCATCTATACTTAAATATGTATAGATTTTTGATACATTTTTATTTTTTGCTATTACATTTACATTAAAATTTAAAGTTTTAGATGTTATATTTGTTGTAGCTGCGTTTAAAATTACAGGACTGGATGTATTATTGACATCAAACATATTAGTATTTCCTGCATTGTCTATTAACAAGACTCTTACAGAATTGACATTTTTAGGTATTGTAAGGCAAGTTGTTGTTTCAAAGCATAAAATCGCTTTTTTACCATTATTTAATAAATAATCCTGATTAATATTCACATTACCGTAGTAGTTTACTAGAGCATTAGATTCGTTATATTTTGTTAAATACTCATATCTTGTCTCTTTTATATCACTTATAGCATCTGCTACAACAATTTGAAGTACATTTGTATCAGTTGATTCAACTAATTTTATACTACTATTATCATAAGTTGGTAATTCAGTCTCATAATTTGATAAATCAACAGTTATATTTGCAACTACATTATCATTTTTTGTTTTTATAAAAATTATATTTTTATTATTTTGTGGAAGAATTTTAAATGAATTAATTTCTTCTTGGGTAAGGTCTACTACCTTATTTGAAAAGTTATTATTTGCTAATTCTTCAAGTGAATCAAATTTAAAAGTATTTAATCCTTTTGAAGTAGAAACTATTTTTTTATCAGTATTTGGCAATTTTATATATAGTTTTTCATCATCATTCATACTTACCTTTACATCTATTCCAATTTTATTTGTCCAAGTATTTCTTTCTTTTTTCACAGTTAAGTTTGCTACTTCAACACTTGAATAAATTGGAGTTTTTCCTTGTATTTCTTGTACACTGCTTAATCTTGATGAAAGAGAAAAATACTTATCAGTTCCAATTTTTATTCCTCTAAGATAATAAATTTTCATAGAATCAGATATTAAGTATACATCATTGTTGCCTAGACTCTTGTTTCCTCTTTTTGAATTCTTTATACTTATTTTTTGCAAATCTATTTGATAAAATTTCTTAACTTCAATGTTATCATAATTATCATTTGCCTCTGTCATTTCACTTAAAAGAATAGATTTATCTTCATCGCTAAGAGCTCCTAATGTTAAAACGTCACTAAGTGCCATTTCATTAGTACCACTTATGGTTGGCATTTCATTATTTTGCACATAGTATTCTTTTGACTTTTCAGTAATAGTATCCAGTTGTTTTGAAAAATTTGCTCTACTTGCATCTGTAGCTGTATCATTTATATTTAGAACCGTTACAGTTGATAATATTATTATAACTATAATTGACACAACAAGCACAAGTAAAGTAATACCCCCTTTACCAAAATCCACATTAGCTTCTTTCAATTTTTCACCTTCCACTATATCATACATTTTATATATTTTTTCAAATATTTTCAAGATATTATTTATATTTTGTCCAAAATATTTAAAAAATATATTAACATTTGAAATTTAGACATTTTTTTGATATAATTAATTAGGTGAAAATAGTGATTAAAGAAAATAACAAAATCGAAGAATTAGTAAATCAAATATTCGATACCTCAAAAAAAGCAAGTTTTGACTACACTTTAGAGTCAAATTCTTACTTAGAAACTAATGAACTAGGATATTACTTTGCAAAAAAACTAAATTCTTCTGATATATTAGTTTTAAATGGTGAACTTGGTAGCGGAAAAACAGTGTTTATGTCTGGTATTGCAAAATACTTTGAAATTGAAAATCAAGTATCAAGCCCAACATTTACAATAGTAAATGAATATACATTAAAGGATGAATCATCAATTTATCATTTTGACGTATACAGAATTGAAAGCGTAGATGAATTCATATCAGATATTGGAACAGAATATTTTGAAAATGGTCTTTGCATAATTGAATGGGGAAATATAATTAAAGAAATATTACCTAAAAATACAATATTTATTGATATATCTAAAGATGAATTAAATGATAATAAAAGATACTTTCACATATGGAGGAAATGATAATGAATATACTTTCAATAGATACTACAACAAAAGTAGCATCAGTTTGCTTAAAAAAAGGAAATGAAATTTTTGAGAATAGTATTGATAATAAAATAACGCATTCTGAAAAGTTATTACCACTTATTGATGATACTTTAAAGATCTCTGGTACTTCTCTATCTGAGATTGATACATTTGCTTGTATTAATGGTCCAGGATCATTTACAGGAATTCGTATTGGATTATCAACATTAAAAGCTTTTGCACATGTATTAAATAAAAAGATTTTTTCTATTTCAACACTTGAGTGTATGGCAATAAAAGCATTTATTGAAAATACTAAACTAGATGACGAAGATATGTCTTCTTACATTTCTACATTTATAGATGCAAAAAATGATAGAGTTTATTTTTCGTTATATAAAATAACTTATCTAGGTTTAGATAAAAGTATCAATATAGAAAAAATAACTGATATTTCAAATACTGAAATTAATTACGCTTTTAGTACATCAGTTGAAAATTTTGAAAATATAACAGATGAAAATATAATATTAGCTGGAGATATTATTGATGAAAATAAAGAAAAACTATCTCAACTATTTATTAATCATACTAATATTGTTTTATATAATTATTATCCAAACGCAAAAGATGTCATAAAGGCTTTTAGCTACGTATCAAACAAAGATAACTATATAAAAGATGCTTTTTTACTTAATGCTGAATATGCAAGACTTTCTCAAGCAGAAAGGATGAAAAGTGAATAAATATATTATACAAAACTTATCTAAAAATGATATAAGTGAAATTATAGAAATCCAAAAAGAACTTGGTATCCATATAGTAAGTGAAAAATCACTAATTGAGGATTTAAATATTGAAAATTATAACTACTTCGCTTTAAAAACAAATAACTCTAAAACAAAACTAATAGGTTTTGTTGGCATTAGTAAAATATTTGATTCAATGGATCTATTATCCATAGTTATTGCTAAAGAGTTTCAAAAATTAGGATATGGCAATGTATTACTTAATCATATAATAAATTTGGCAAAAGAAAATAATATAAGCACTATTATGTTAGAAGTAAGAGAATCTAATTTCCCTGCTCAAAGATTATATGAAAAAAATGGATTTAAACTAATAAATAAAAGAAAAAATTATTACTCTGATAATAAAGAAAATGCTTTAATTTATACATTAAAAATAGACTAAGAAATAATTTCTTAGTCTATTTTGTGTTAAATATTATATTAATTTATGCTATATATAAAAGCATCGGTTAAAGTAACAGTTGTTAGATCTGAATTAGTATAAATGGCAACGAATCCGCCTGCACCTCCGCCACCTCCTGCATTATATCCACTTCCACCTGTGCTAGAAGCACTATTTGAGCCATTACCAGCTAAAGTAACTGTGGCATTTGAGCCTGATGTTTTATTTACAGCTCCGCCACCTCCGTTAGAACCTATACCATTTCCTGGAACTGCACCGCCATTTCCACCAGCACCATTTCCACCTTTTACATTTGTTCCATCAACACCGTTATATTTTGGATAAGTACTTCCAGATAACATTTCTCCTGCTCCGCCACCACCGTTTGCTCCCGCAAAATAGTTTTTATATTGTTCAGTTAAATTTATATTGTTTGAAATTAACTGTATAGTTCCACCGGCACCACCGCCGCTCATAGAAGTTCCACCTTTTCCATTAGCAGATAAAGCATACTGAGAATATATATTTAATTCATCAGATACTAAATATATTATTCCACCACCACATGTATTATTTAAAGAGCCACCTCCCATATATATTCTATTTAAACTTCTTAAGTTACGATTTCCAATTGCATTCTTTGCTATACCATAGTAACCTTGATAATTTCTTCCTCCATTTCCGCCTCTATATTGATTAGAACCACCAGACATACTAGGATTACCTGATGCTTGAGAGCCACCACTATTAGGTGAATTTTGACCAGATTTATATCCTAAGAATGAAACATCTATTTTACCATATAAATCTATTTTTTTAGATTTGATAACTACAATTCCACCTTTAGTTCCATCATATTGCATAGGTGAAATGGTTACGCCATCATTTATTTTTAAATAATTGTAATTCATAACTTTAATTATTTGAGTTAATGTTGTATCAAATTTTGAGCTTATATTTCTATCTAATGTAACTATATCATTTACTATTTCTATTATTTTATAGAATTCATATTGTCCAATATTATTTTCATTAGTGCTATTAGAATTATATAACATGATTTCATCACCAATTTCAAAATTACTGCTAATTTCACCAATATTTATATTAGTCAATGAAATTTTATTATTTTCAATATTTGAAGCTTTTGCAAATGTAGTAGCATTTGTAGTACTTTGTTTTATTTGAATTTCTTTATTTGAATAATTATTGTTTTCATTTTCGACTTCATTATATATTTCATTCTTAAAACTTGATATGTAAGAATCAGTAAGAGCTATATTTGAAATATCTGTATTAGTATATATTTCAATAAACCCTCCGGCTCCTCCGCCGCCTCCTGCATTATATCCACTTCCGCCTGTACTAGAACCACTATTGGATCCATTTCCAGCTAAAGTAGTTGTAGCGTTTGATCCTGATGTTTTATTTACTGCTCCGCCACCGCCGTTAGAACCTATACCATTTCCTGGAACTGCACCACCATTTCCACCGGCACCGTTTCCACCTTTTACATTTGTTCCATCTAAGCCATTATATTTAGGATAAGTACTTCCAGATAATATTTCTCCTGCTCCGCCACCACCGTTTGCTCCTGCAAAATAATCTTTATATTGTTGGTTAAAATTAATTAATTTAGAATTTATTATTATGGAACCTCCAGCACCACCACCACTCATATCACTTCCACCTTTTCCATTAGCAGATAATGCATATTGTGATTCAATATTTAATTCATCAGATATTATATATATTGCTCCACCGCCACGTGTGTTTACAGAGCCTCCACCCATATATATCCTGTTTTTTGATAATAAGTCATATTGTTCGATATTATATGCTGATATTCCTTGATAACCTTGATAATTTACACCTCCATTACCACCTCTATATTTATTTGAGCCTCCAGGAATACTAGGATTTCCGGATGCTTGTCCTTTTCCATTTAATATTGAATTATATTCTGATTTATATCCTAAAAAAGAGACATTTATTTTCCCATATAGGTTAATTTTTTTTGCTTTAACTATAATGATGCCACCTATATTGCCATTGTATTCAGTTGGAGATACAACAACATTTTCTGGAATTGTTAATTCATTATAATTCATAACTTTAATTACTTGTGTTACATCTGGATAAAAGTTATTTGAAACATTTTTATTTAAAACAATATTATCACCATTTATATTAGTTATTTTAAATATTTCAAATAAACCAAAATTATCTAAAATATTTGAATTTGATGAATATAATACTATTTCATCATTTACATTAAATTCACCACTAATATCACCTATTATTTTATTATTTATCACTATCTTATTTCCAGTAATACTTGATAACTTAGCAAACGTTGTGGAATTATTTGTGCTTTCATTTACAGTATAATCAGTACCAAAATAAATATTATTTGGTTCATTCTCTATTATATTTTTTGCAATAACAAATGTTGAAATATTTATATTATGAAGTATTCCTGTATCTTCATCATATTCTCCTAAATAATTATCATAATCAGATACATTATTATACACAAGATAAAACTCACATGTAATAGGATCAATATACCATTTTGAATTTAATTTATCTTTAATATCAATTCCTAAAATAGATTTTATTTTATCAATTTTTGCAATATATATATTTTTTCCATTAGTTATTACTTCATCATTTAAATCAATAAGAGAATCAGTACCCTGCACACTTCCTTTTACCACATCAAATGAATTATAGTTAGCAAGTGATTCTGTAGTATGCTTTGTTACATATAACATTAGACTTGTATCAAGAGATTCCTTTTCTTGAATTAAATTTGCTAATTTTGCCGAGTTAATTGGATTATTTTTATTTATACTAATAATAATTGCTCCAGCAAGTATTATTACTACTATTATAGTTATAATTAAAACTATTAAGCTAATTCCTTTTTTCATATGTAAAACCTCTCTTTAATATTACATTTTATATTATAACTTTATTTTTTTCAACATTATAATCTAAATTTATAATTTTTTATTTTTCGATTTTTTTCTTCATTTACTTGAATAATTTTTTTATATATAATACAATATAGATACAAAATAATAGTACAAAAGAAATTGGAGGAACCATGGAAAAAATAAAAGAATTAAATATAAATGAATTAAAAAATACAAGTGATTTAGGAAAGTTAAATTTTTCTAGTACCAATGAATTAGAACCTTTCAATGGAATTATAGGTCAAGAAAGAGCTTTAAATGCTATATATTCTGCTATACAAATTGAACAAAAAGGTTTTAATCTATTTGTAAGTGGAAATCCAGGTATAGGAAAAACAAATTTTGTTTTATCAATTGTAAATAAATTGAGCCAAAAACAGCCAGTCCCAAAGGACTATTGTTATATATATAATTTTGAAAATCCTAACGAACCTATAAGTATTGGATTAGAACCTGGAATGGGTACTGAATTTAGACAAGATATGAATAGATTTATATCAAAACTTCTTGATAGATTATCTAAAGATTTATCTGGTGATATGTTTGAAAAGGAAAAGAAAAACATCACAGATAGATATGCTAAACTTAAAGAAACTATGATGAAAGATTTTGATAAAAGCGCATATGAGCAAGGATTTAAAGTAAGAAACACTGAAAATGGTATATACTTCTCTCCCGTTCATAACGGAGTAATTTTAAATGAAACTGATTTTAATTTACTTGATGAAAATACAAAAAAAGCTTTTGAAGAAAAGAGTCCTAAAATACAAGAACAAACTTTAAAGGTTTTAAAAGATTTAGACTTACTTGATAAAAAATGTGAAAATGTAATAGCAGAATGGCAATCAAATGTTGCTACTTTTGCAGTTACTCAATGTATGAGTGACTTAAAAATAAAATATAAAAAGAACTTAAAAATACAAAATTTTTTATATTCTATTCAAAGTGATGTTGTAAATAATATTGAACAATTTAAGATTTATGATGAAGCTAATAAAAATAGTAAGATTCCAAATCAGCCTTATCCTTCTAATATGATGCCGCCTCAATTTCAAAAAATTAGCACAAAGCCTTGGGAAAATTATAGAGTAAACCTTATCGTTGATAACGATAAATTAGCACATGCTCCTGTGGTACTTTGTAAAAATCCTAATTACTTTGACTTATTTGGAAAACTTGAATTTGAAACTCTTGGCGGAGCTATTAAAACTGATTACAAGATGTTAAAACCAGGCCTTATTCATAAAGCAAATGGTGGTTACCTAATAGTAAATATTAAAGATTTACTTACTAGTATGCCAACATGGGAAGCATTTAAAAGAGTTCTTAGAAATCAAGAATTATCAATAGATAGTTCAAGAGATATATCTCAGCCTGTTACTGTTGTAACTTTAAAACCAGAACCTATTCCAGTATCAATAGAAGTAGTTTTAATTGGTTCTGAAATGAATTATCAACAGCTTTGTACTCTTGATACTGATTTTAAAAAGTTATTTAAAGTAAAAGCTGATTTTGATGATTATTATGATAGAAATAAAGAAAATATCGATAAACTTTCTAGATTTGTTGCATATTGTACTAAGCAATATGGTTTACTACCTTTTAACTTAGATGGTGTAACAGAAGTAATTGAGTCTAGTTCTAGAATAGCAAATAGTAAAAACAAATTAACAGCTATAATGCAAGATATTGCAGATTTATGCATTGAAGCTAGTTCAATTGCAAAAAATTCTAAGAAGAAAATTGTCTCTTCTGTTGAAGTGAAAAAAGCAGTGACAACAAAATTTGATAGATTTTCTAAATTTAGTGATAACTTGAATTCAATGATCAATGAAGGTGATATAATGATATCTACTTCAGGTACTACAGTAGGTCAAATAAACGGCCTTACAATTTTGATGAATGGAGATTGCAGTTTTGGTAAACCTGTTAGAATTACGGCTAATACCTTTATTGGCAAAAGTGGTGTAATTAATATTGAACGTGAAGTATCCATGAGTGGTACAACACATTCAAAAGGTGTATTTATTCTTTCTGCTTACATTGGTGAAAAGTTTGCACAAGACATGCCTCTATCTCTTACTGCAAGTATTTGTTTCGAACAATTATATAATGGTGTTGATGGTGATAGTGCATCTTCTACTGAACTTTATGCAATACTTTCAAGTTTATCAGGAGTACCAATAAAACAAAGCCTTGCTGTTACAGGATCTGTAAATCAAAAAGGTGAAATTCAACCTATTGGCGGAGTTACAGATAAAATAGAAGGTTTCTTTAAAGTTTGCAAAGATAAAGGATTAAATGGTGAAAATGGTGTTTTAATACCTTACCAAAACATTAAAAATTTAACTTTAAATAGTGAAGTTATTGAAGCAATAGAAAATGGACTATTCCATATATATCCAGTAGCAACAATTGATGAAGGTATTGAAATATTAACAGATATAAAAGCTGGAACTATTCAAGATAATGGCGAATATGAAAAAGATAGCATTAACTATCTTGTATCTGAAAAATTAAAAAAATACGCTGAAAAAAGTGTAAAATATAACAACTTTACAAACTAATTAAATTAAGAAAGAATAACCTCAAGGTATTAATACCTGAGGTTATTTTTTTATCTTTTAATATTTATAGTAAAAACTAATTACTTATATTTTCAATAGACTCAGTAATCTTTACATTTCCACTTCCAGAAATACTTTTATAACTAATTAAGCCTAACATAACTATAATTACAAATATTACTATTGATGCAACTAAAAATATCAAAAACACTTTTAATACCTTTAATAAAAAACCAGCAAGTTTTTCAGTATTACTTATCTCAGGTTCATTATTACACTCAACTTCTTTTTTATTATTATTTTCTATTAATTCATCTAAACTAATATTGTATAGTCCTGAAATTTTCATTGCTTGATCTAAATCTGGTGTTGTTTGATTAAGCTCCCAATTGGATATTGTTTGCCTCGTTACTCCTATTACCTCAGCAACAGTTTCTTGAGTTATATTTTTTTCTTTTCTTAACCTTAATAATTTATCTCCAAGTAACATATAATTACCTCCTTTGGTAATTATATAATTTTTAATAAAATTAGTAAATAAAAATGCTTTTGAATTTGTGCAAATTTACTTTACATCACTTTATAATATGTGTATTTAAGATTTAAGATTTAAGATTTAATTTTTGATATTAGATTTGCAATTAACTCTTTTGTTATGTTTATTGTTCCTTCATCGATTAGTTTTCCATTTTCATCTATTTTATTATAAACACTGCCAATAAATACTTCAGGTCCCCTAATAACATCAGAATTTAAGCAAAGTAAAACCTGTCTTAAATGATATTGCACTCTAGAACCACCTAAGAAACCTAAAGATGCACTTAATATAGCAACCTTTTTATCATTAAGAGGTTTTACATCTCCCTTTGAAACCCAATCTAGTGCATTTTTTAGTACACCTGGTATTGAAAAGTTGTATTCTGGTGTAGCAATAATTACACCATCAGAATTTGCTATCTTTTCTTTTAATATCATAACACTTTCTACATTTTTTTCATCAATATCTTCATTATATAAAGGTAATCCAGATATATCAACAATTTCAAGATTAATTTCATTTGAAAAAAGTTCTTTAATATTTTGTAAAACTCTAGTGTTATATGAGCCCATTCTTAAGCTTCCACTTATTCCTACAATATTTAATTTATTCATTTTCCATCTCCCCTTTTAAGAGTTTTAAATCTCTCTATATATTTTATAGATTAGTTACCTTTTTTATAACCTACCGCTAAGAAATTATATAAAACTTCCCAAGCCATAAATGCGGTGATTCCTGTAGTGTCGTGAGCTGGACTAAGTTCAACTAAATCAAATGCTACAACGTTAATATTGTTAAGACCTCTTAAAACTTCAAGAGCCTTAAGTCCATTTATACCATTATATTTTGGTGTTCCAGTTCCCTCACTATATGCAGCTTCTAATGAATCCATATCAAATGTTACATATACAGCGTCATATCCTTCAAACTTATCTTTTATAATTTTTACCATTTCATCAGAAGTCATTCTATTAAACTCGTTAGCAGTATAAATTGTTATACCTTTTTCTTCTGCAAAATCATTCCATACTCTATTGCATAGACCTCTAAGTCCAATGGTAAGCATATCCTTACCATCAAGATGACCTTCTTTTATTAAATTAGTAAATTGATTACTATGATTTATTCTTGAGAAAAATGGTGTATCTGGTTCTGTATCATTATGAGCGTCGAATTGTATTAAACCAACTTTGTTATATTTTCCACCTTCTTTAACCCCAATAAATGAACCATAAGTTATTGAGTGGTCTCCTCCAAGAATAACTGGGAATGATCCCTCTCTTACTTTTGAGATAGTTTCTTTTATTAATGTTTGTGTTTTTTCCATATCTCCATGCCATATATTCATATCACCAAGATCACAAACTGTTAGATCATTTGTTTTTACGTATTTTCTATTATCATAATCATAGCATTCCATTCCGTCTATTTTTTTCCACATTGAGCATTCTCTTATTTTTCTTGGTGCTTCTGCAGCACCTCCTCTATATGTAAGTCCCATGTCAACTGGTAAACCTATTACTGATACATCATACTTTGATGCTTCATCAAGTGTTACATATTCACTTGCAAGAAATGTTGCAATTCCTGAATGTATCATATCCTCTTCGTATTTCATTTTATTTACTTTCCTCCATCATTTTATCATATTCTCTTAAGTATTCTAACGAGTACTCAACATCTGTTTTACAAGGTACATACTCTGAACCGATTTTTTGTCTTGTTTCATTTCCTTTGCCTGTAATTAGTATTATCGTTTTTCCTTCTTGTTTTTTTGCATATTCAACGGCAGCTTTTATTGCTTCGCCTCTATCTTCTATCATTTCATAATTTTTAGTATATTCTTCAACATACTTAGCAATTTCTTTGCTTATATCTTCAACAGGCTCATATCCTGGATCTTCTGCGGTTAAATATATCATATCAGAATTTTCACCAGCAAGTAACCCCAGATATCTTCTTCTTAAATATGATTTTTTACCTGGACATCCAAATACAGTAACTATTTTTCTATCTGGATATTCACTTTTTGTAGACTCATAAAGTTTTTCAAAAGATAACTTATTATGTGCATAGTCAACTAGAGTTATTATCTTTTCGTCTTTTGAATGATATACTTCCATTCTTCCACTTGATCTTGCTTTTTCAAGACCAACATATATATATTTATCTGGTATTTCCATCACATATGCAACAGATATTGCAGCTAAAGCATTTTCAACATTAAACAATCCAGGCATAGTAAGAACAAACTCTCTATCATAAGATGGTGTTCTAACATTAAATACTGTATTAAATCCATCTTTTCTTATGTTATATGCGAAAATATCAGCTTCAATGTTTTTACAAGAAAAAGTTATTACTTTCTTAGAGTCATTATTTGCAGTATCTCTAATTCTATCAAACATATCTGAATCCATATTTATACATGCAACATCAGTATTAGCAAATATTTTTAATTTAGAAGAAAAATAATCTTCAAAATCACTATGTTCAATTTGACTTATATGATCTTCTGAAATATTTAAAAACAATCCTATATCAAATTTTAATGAATGTACTCTTCCAATTTTTAACGATTGTGAGGAAACTTCCATTACAAGACTATCTATATTACTTTCTTTAGCATTGTGTAAATGTTTGTATATATCAAGAGATTCTGGTGTTGTAATATGTGATTCAAACTTTTCTACACCATCATATGTATCAATAGAAGAAATTATTGCAATATCATTTTTTAGAGTTGCTCTTGAATATTCATCTAATATGTATTTTATATAGTAAGCTGTTGTAGATTTTCCCTTTGTTCCTGTAATACCTATAACATTCATATCTTCTGCAGGCTCATTATAATATAAATTACCCAGAATGCTAAGTGACGCAAATGCATCTTTAACAATTATACATGGTAAATCAATATCATATTTTTTTTCACTTACATAAGCTATAGCTCCATATTTTTTAGCATCTCTTAAATACTCTTCTTTAAAATTATTACCAAAACCTTTACATACAAATAATGTATTTTCTTCAACTTCAGTTGAATTATATGATAATAGTTCAATTTTTTCTTTATATATTTTTTCACAATCAATTATATCAATTATTTGATTTTCTTTTTCTAAAACATTAATATAATCTTTTATACTGTACTTTAACAAATTAATCCCCCTCTACTTGCCTCACGGCTACTTTGTTATTATACATCAAAGTTAATATAAAATCAAGTTTAATAATTTCAACTTATATATTTATATATGACAAGATTATAAGAGAAATAGAGTGTTCCAGAAGTATTATTTAAATCCGTAAATAATGCCACAAATTTTATTTTTTATACCATCATAATATATGACAGTGTTTTTACTCACATCTTCTAATGCATACATACTAGAATCGCTTATATTAGAAAAAGTACCTGTCTTAAAATTATTTAGTACGTCTATATTTATACTTCTTACTACATTTTCTATATCATTTATTATCTTATTTTTTTCATAACCTTCTATATCTTTACTAGAACCCTTATAAAATCTATTTCCACAATCAATTTGTATATTTTTTCCATCATCAGTAAAAATAACAGTAACACCTTCTTTATCAGTATAGTATAAAAGATAATTAGTAACTCCAAGATCAGTTCTATAAGTTTCATAATAATATAAATCTTTATTTAAAAGTTCAATATCATAATACGCTTTTATATATGATTTAATTTTAATAAATACTTCTTTTTTTAATATATCATAATATGATTCATGTAAAGAATCATCAATTGTGATATGCTTAGAGTAATCACTTTTTCTAGTTATATAATTCGATGTTTTCATAGAAGCATTATCATTTGTGTGTTCTACTGCTACATTTTTATAATCTGGAATAAATGAATTAATATTTAAAATTAATATTATTAAACTAGATAGTATTATAATGAAGATTAAATTTAAGCTAATTCTTTTTATTTGCATTTTCATATTCAATCTCCTCCTTAAATTTAATTATAACTTCAGTCCCAGAACCCAGTTCACTATTTATTTGAATCTCCCCATCATGTATTCCTATTATTTTATAACATAGAGTAAGACCTAGACCTAATCCTCCCAAATTCTTATTTCTAGATTTATTAGTGGTATAAAAAGGTTCTTTAATTCTTATTAAATCATCTTTATTTATTCCTCTTCCATAATCAGTAATCTTTAGCGAACCTTTACCATATAACATTATTTTAATTTTTCCATTATCCTTATATGAATTAATGGCATTTGTTATTATATTTACTACTAATGATTTTATAAGATCCTTATCGCCATTAATTATTATATTTTCAGTAATATTATCATCTATAACAATATTTTCAAACTTAACAATCTCTCTAATTTCAGAGATTACTTTATTTATTAGTTCAGATAAATTTAACTTTTCAAAATTTTGTTTTGAATTATTTAACATAATCAAATTCATTAGCTTTTCAGATATGTTTTTTATATATATACTCTCATCATAAATCTTTTTAGCGTATTCTTTTTCAACATTTTTATCTGTCATATTAGCATTAACTAAAAGACTAGAATAACCAATAATTGATGTAAGTGGAGTTCTTAACTCATGAGTTATATTATTAATAAAATCCTGTTTATTTCTTGATTCTTCTTTAATATCATCTATATTCTTTTCTATTGAGGAGCTCATCATATTAAACCCATTTGCAAGCATACTTACTTCATCATCGCCAAATCTATTCAATCTTTTTTTATAATTTCCATTTGAAAATTCTATTAAAGCTTTATTAATATTGCTTATTCTTCTAGTTAATAAATAAATGAACAAATATAGTATAACACCAATTAAAATATATGAGATAAGAGTTATTTTCTTAAAAAGATCAATATTCATTTTATTTATATTGTATATACTTGAAATGTCTTTACATGCAACAAATATATAATCAGATTCGCTGCCATTACATATAAATAATAAATCTTTTCCATTCATGTTTACTATTTTACTTATTATTTTTCCATCATCATTGTATATACTATCTATTACTTCATTAACGTCACTATCAATTACATTACTAAAAACAATAATCGAATTTGAAGAATCATCTTTTTTGAGTATTTCTAAATACTCATACGCACCTACATTAATATATCCATTAATAAAACCTGTAATATCCATTGGAGTATCTAGTGGATTTAAATTATTATTCATGTACTTTATAAGCTGTACCATTGTTTTACTTTGACTTATTTCATTTTCTATTGTTTTATCAATATTCATTTTATTACTATTTTTTATTACTAAATAGTTTATAATAAATATTGAGATAATTGATAGAGAAAAAGTAACTAAAAAAATCTTTTTATTAAATTTCATTTTATATTTCCAAACGGTAACCAATTTTACTTATAGTTACTATTTCCTTCCTTAAATTTAATTTTTTTCTTAGTTGTTGTATATGAAAATCTACAGTTCTCGTCTCAATAGTCATACTTTTTTCTATACCCCATATTTTTTCCAAAATATATTCTCTGTTTAAAGCAATATTTATATTTTTAAGAAGCAATGAGAATAATTCATATTCCTTTAAAGTTAAATATACAATATTTCCATTACTTTTTACTTCTCTTTTATCAAAATCAATCTCTAAATCTTTAATTTTGTATATTTTCTTATCTTTGTTATATCTTTTTAAAACATTCTCTATTCTTGCCAAAAGCTCTAATGGTTCAAATGGCTTTTTAATATAGTCGTTTATGCCGCAAAGAAAAACCTTTAACTATATTTTCAATATTGTTTGTAGCAGTTACAAAAATAACTGGGATATCCATTTGTGATATTTTTTCCATTATCTCAAATCCATCCATGTTAGGCATCATAATATCCATTAGAACTAAATCATATTGTTCATTTAATATTTTAAATAGCCCTTCTTCTCCATCATTAGCAGTTTCACATTCATAACCTGCAATTTTTACAATATCCTTAATTAATTTTTGAATGTTCATTTCATCTTCTACTACGAGTAATCTTGACATTTTATACCTCCCCAACAATTAAAATACATAATTGAATTATACTATTTAAGTATGTAAAATTCAACTAAAATTATATCTTTATAACTTATCTTCTAATCATTGTAGATGTATTCCTTTAAATCTCCTGCTTATTTTTCTAAATATTGGTAAAAAATTATCATACATAAAAAATATATATGGATTATATATTTTATTAATTTCACCTATATATCTAGTTACTTTATCATTCTTACAAAATCCAGACTTAAATTTATATATTGTGTTAGAATCAGCTATTTCAATTACTCCACCTAAATTATATTTTTTGCATTTGGTTTCAACAGCCCATTTTATCATCATATATTGTAAAAGGTAAGTAGCTCTTAAGTTCCTTTTTACCTCTGAACTGCTTCCATAAAGATAAGTTACTTCTTTTCCATAATTTATAGCAATTGATGCTGCTAAATAATCACCATCATGTTTTGCTATATATATTTTTATTTCATTATCATTAAATGCTTCTAATAGTGATTCAAAATATTCATAAGTTCTACAAGGAAATTTATTTCTAGTAGTGGTCTGAGTATATAGATCATAAAATATTTTTAAGTCCTCTACTTTTCTTGAACTATATACTTCTACATTTTTCTTCATTGAGTATTTAATACTATACCTTGTATTGCTCGACATATCCTTAACTATTGATTCTAAACAACGTTCTTCTGTATTAATAGACATGTTATATAGAGGTTGGATCGTTGAATCTTTCCTTGATAATATTAGATTTAAGGATTTAATATATTCAATATTTTTTTCACTATATACAATTTTAGGATCAAATTTAAATACAAAAGCATTATAACTATATGCTATATTATCAACCTCTTTAATTAATAGATTTAAAATATCCATATTAAATATGTCACCTAAAGGTCCACCAGGTGCATAAATTATAGATGAATTAAATTTAGTAATTCTCTTAATTAATATCATTACACTTGCAACAATTATATTATTTTCTTTTATATATACAATTTCTGATTCCCAGTTATTTTTTACTTTACTCCAAGCTATATCTTGCATAAAATTAGTATGTTTATTATTTTTCACAAAATCATTGTATAACTCTACTTCTTTCTTATCATTTAAATCTAAAATAGGCATTTTTCCCTCCAAATATAATTTTATATATCTAAATTATACTCTTTAAGGAATTTCAAGTCCCTATGTATTTGTTATATTTTTGTAAGATAATTGTAAGAAATAAAAAAACATGCAAACTTTTGGTTTACATGTTTTTTTCTTAAAGTATTATTAAATCAAAAATATATTTTATAAAAGAGTAGCGCTAGCTCCACTTTGAGATGTATTTTGATTAGATTCAGATCTCATTCCCATTTCATAAGAAAATTTAATTGTTTCCTCAATCATAGAATCAAGATTCTGTTGAGTTAAATTTTGAGATAGTACCATTTCACTTAATAGTATATCTTTTGCGGTGTTAAGCATTTTCTTTTCTCCAATTGAAAGTCCTCTTTCAATATGTCTATGAGATAATTCTCTTACCACTTCTGCTACATCCAATATATTACCAGACTTTATTTTTTCTACATTACAGTTATATCTTTTGCTCCAATTTGAATCATGAATATATGGATCTTTTGGTTTTTGAAGAACGGAAAAAACTTTTTCTGATACGTCTTTTTGAGATATTTCTCTAATTCCTATATCATCCGCTTTTTCTGTTGGAACCATCAATTTCATACCACCTACAGGCATCTTTATAATGTAATAATTCTCAGAATTACCAAGCATTTCTTTTTCCTCGATAGATTCTATTGTACCAGCGCCGTGCATAGGGTATACTACTTTATCTCCTATATTAAACATAGCCTTTTTCCCCCTTCTCATTAACACAATATAATTATACCATATTTTTAAAGTAAAGTAAAGGAAATAAGACAAATTTGGTGCATTTTGCCTTTTTATCTTTTTTTAAAAATATAATATTAGCAAGCTAATCAATGTTTATTAGTTTACATATAATAAAAGGTGTTATTTACCAAACCTTCTATTCCTTTTTATATAATATTCAATAGCCTTATCAAGTTCTTGCTCATTAAAATCAGGCCAATATATATCAGTAAAATATAATTCTGAATATACTATTTGCCATGTCAAAAAGTTACTAATTCTAAATTCACCGCTTGTCCTAATCACTAAGTCAGGATCTGGAATCCCACTTGTATATAGTCTACTATTAAATAATTCTTCATTTATATCTTCAAAATATATTTTTTTATTTTGAAGGTCTAAAGCTAGACTTTTAACAGCATTTAATATTTCTTCTCTGCCACCATAATTAAAACAAATACCAAAAGTAAGTGATTTTTTATCTTTTGTATTTTCTTCTAAAAATTCTAAATTATTCCTTAATTTTTTTGTTAATTTAGAAGTATCACCATATATTTTTATGCATATATCTTTATTTGTTTCTGATTTTACTTCTTCAGAATAATCATATAATAATTTCATTATTGTTTTTACTTCAATTTCCTGTCTTTTCCAATTTTCAGTAGAAAATGCATAAACAGTTAGATATTCTACTCCTATTTCATAAGCATAGTCAATTAACTTTCTTAAATTTTTTGCACCTGCTTTATGACCTTCGTAAGCCTGCATTCCGTGTTCTTTAGCCCATCTTCTATTACCATCCATTATTATTGCAATATGTTTTGGCCCATTATCTGGTAACTTATTCATTAACTTCCTCCACTACTTTTGTCTATCTTTAATATATACAGCTAATTCCTTTAAGAATTTTGCTTTATCTCCATATTTATCTAGTCTTCTTATTGCATCTTCTGTTATGTTTTCAAGAATTTCTTGAGCTTTCTCTACACCATATTTTGTTACATAAGTTGACTTGTTATTTAGTTTATCATTTCCAACAGGTTTTCCAAGTACTTTTTCATCACCAATTTCAGATAAGATATCATCTTTTATTTGAAAAGCAAGTCCAATGTTCTTTGCATACTCTGTTAAATTATTAATATCTTCTTTAGATGCATTTGCAAGAATTGCCCCTGCTCTAACAGAATATTCAATAAGTGCACCAGTTTTATTCGTGTGCATGTACTCAAGCAATTCTATAGATATATCCTTATTTTCATAGTAAGTATCAACATATTCTCCAACAATCATTCTATCTGTTGCTTTACTTAATTCGTTAATCAGCTTTATTTTATTAATAGCATTATTATTATCTTTCAATACTTCTTCAGACATAACTACATATGCATAGTTAAGTAATCCGTCTCCTGCAAGTATTGCAGTGCTTTCTCCATAAACTTTATGATTAGTTGGTTTAGCATGTCTAAAATCATCATTATCAATTGCTGGTAAATCATCATGTATTAGAGAAAAATTATGAATCATTTCAAGTGCACATGCAAATGGTATACATTCTTGATAATCGTCTTTAAAAAGTAAATATGTGGCAATTAGTAATATAGGTCTTAATCTCTTACCACCAGCAAGTAGACTATATTGCATTGATTCTCTAAATAACATTTCAGGTTCATTTTTATCAAAAGTATAATTTTTAAGTGCTTTATTTATAATATCTTGATAATCATTTAATTTTTGTTTAAATTCTAGATTTTCCAATATTTATTATTCTCCTTTGTAGTACAATATATATTATAAGTAATATTTAAATTTATATATCATATCCTTTTAAAATATATTGCTCTTGTAGTCTCCTTAAAGATTGATTTATAATTTTAGCTCTTATTTCACCAATTCCTTCTACATCATCAAGTTCATCAACAGTGGCACTACAAACACCTTGTAAAGATCCAAAAGCTTCAACAACTTTTTCTATAACAAACATAGGCATTTTAGGGACCTTATTTAAAATTCTAAATCCTCTAGCAGAAACATTTAAATCAAGTATATCAGTACTTATATCATATCCTAGAGTTTTTATTATCTTTTCAGCAACAACTAGATCTTTTCTATCTAATTTTCTTATTTCTTTTAATATTGAATCAGCTGTTACAGTACTCTTCTTTTTTATAATCATATAGTCTTGTATAATTAATTTTTCTTCTTGTTCAACATTTGCAATAAGTTCTTCAAGTTGTATATTAACAAGTCTGCCTTCATTACCAAGTTCAAGTACATTTCTTTTTACTTCGTCTTCCATACGCATTATAATTTCACTTCTATAAATTGTATTTGCAACAGTTTCAAGAGAGACTATATCATCAAATTCATGTTCACTTAAAATATTTAACATATGATCAAACACAGTTTTATATTTCTCCAAAGCTTCCAATGTTTGGTTAGCTCTCATTATTACAGAAGATGTTTCATTAACAACATATCTAAAATCACCTTTAAATATTGTTATTATTCCTCTTCTTTGAGAAATACAAATAACTAGTTCATCAGTCTGTTTTGCAACACGCTCTGCAGTTCTATGTCTTGTTCCAGTTTCTAAAGTCTTTATTTTATGTTCTGGTACAAGCTGAACATTAGCCATAAGTAATTTCTTTAAATCTTTACTTATAACTATTGCTCCATCCATCTTTGCAAGTTCATAAACATTTGCTGGTGTAAAGTCTTGATCAATTTTAAAACCACCATCAATTATTTTCATAGCATCTTCATTAATATCAGTTATATATATAAGTGCACCAGTCTTTGCTTTTAATATATTATCAAGTCCCTCTCTTAGCATAGTTCCTGGAGCTAACATCTTTAAAATATCTAACATTTCTTTTTGTTCCATAAAGGTCACCTACCTCCTTATTCACTAAAAATATATTTTATAGCTTCATCAATAGTACTTACTCCTACTAATTCAATTTTAATATCTTTAAGGTCATTTTTAGAACTATTAATTTGTTTTTTATTTCCGATTACTCTTTTATATCCCATCTTCTCAATTTCTTTTAACCTTTTGGTCATATTATTTATGCTTCTAATTTCTCCTGTAAGCCCTATTTCCCCAATAAACACAGTTTTATTATCAATACTTATATTTTTATTACTAGAAATTATAGCCATAGCAACAGCTAGATCAACAGCTGGTTCATCAACTTTCATACCACCTATAATATTTATATATATATCTTGCGTACCTAAGTTAATCTTGCATCTTTTTTCAAGTACTGCTATTATCATATTAAGTCTATTTAAATCAATACCATTTCCAACTCTTCTTGGCATATTATAGTACGAATGTGATGTTAATGCCTGAACTTCAAGTAGTATAGTTGAAGTTCCTTCAACAGTTGCTACTAACGATGTACCCGGTAGATTATCATTTGTATCAGATAAAAATATTTCAGATACATTTTTAACTTCAATCATACCAACATCTTGCATATCAAATATACCAATTTCATTGGTAGAACCAAATCTATTTTTTACACCCCTTACAATTCTTAGTGAAAAGAATCTTTCTCCTTCGATATATAGCACAGTATCAACCATATGTTCAAGTATTCTTGGACCAGCTATTACACCATCTTTTGTAACATGTCCAATAACTATTACTGTTATATTTTTTCTTTTAGCAAGATAAAGTAGTCTTGCGGTTACTTCTTTAACCTGAGATATACTACCTGGAACGGATGATACCTCATCATCATACATTGTTTGAATTGAATCTACAATACAAAATTTAGGTTCTGATTCATCAATTTTATCTTCAATAACAGATATATTGGTTTCACTTAGAAAAAGGATATTATCTGAACTTACTTTTAATCTATCTGCTCTAAGTTTTATTTGACTTTCAGATTCTTCTCCTGATATATATAATATTTTTCCGTGCTTACTTAAATTATTACATATTTGAAGTATAAGTGTAGATTTACCAATACCTGGTTCACCACCAATTAATGTTAATGATCCTTCAACAATACCAGATCCAAATACACGATTTAATTCTTCAAACCCAGTATCTATTCTAACATTTTTACTTACAACTATATCATTTAACTTTTTTACTTCTGAATTGTTACTAAATGTAGAATTACTTTTTGCCTTACCACCTATTGCACCAGTCTTTTTATTAACTTTTTCTTCTACAAAAGTATTCCAATTATTACAACCAGGACATTTACCAAGCCACTTAGCACTTTCATATCCACATTCTTTACAAAAAAATACAGTATTTGTTGTTGCCACACTATCACCTAACTTATATTTCATTTTTATTTCTTTAATTTTAACTCATTATATAATCACATTATATCATATATTAGATATTTTTACTATCTTTTATATTAAATTCTATCTATATATAATAAAAGATATGCAAAAATGGCATATCCCTTATTGGCTTATCTTTTTAATTTTAATTCTTCAAAATTACCATCTTTTAAAATTATATTATAACCATGTGTCTGTCTAAAAATCTTTCTATCTTCTTTTTTCATTGTAAGGATTTCATCTGCAATATCAATATGTAATATACCATCCAAATGATCTATTTCATGTGCTAAAACGGTAGTCTCAAAACCACTTAAATTCTCAGAATACTTATTGCCAAATTTATCATAATACTCAACATTTAAAGAATATGGTCTCATTACATGACATATCTTATCTGGACAACTAGCACATGATTCCCAATACTCAGTTAATCCTTCTTTAGAAGTAATTATAGGGTTTATAAAAATTCTAGCTTCATTATATTTTTCATTCTCATCAGTTTTGCTGTCAGTTTGTATTTTTTTTAATATATCTAAATTTGTATTCTTTAAATATATTAACCTTTTTGGTATTCCTATCTGTATTGCTGACATTGCTAAAACATCATTTTTTATACAAAATTCTTCTATATAAGAAATGTCATTTTCTAAACCCTTATCGCCGAAATCAATATCAAAAGAAACCTGCCTTAAAAAGTTTTCATTATCTAAAATTGTAATAACTTTTGAATTTTCCACTATATTACCTCCATTTTTAAATATTAATCATGAGTAGTATAATTTTTAAAAAATTATACCATATAGCAAAAAAATATGCAAAACGCATATTTTCATATATGATAATTTTCAAAAATAAAATGGTGGAGGTGGCGAGAGTTGAACTCGCGTCCAAAAATTCCTTCATACAATTTTCTACGAGTGTAGTAAATGTTAAATTAATAATATACTACTGTTACATTTACAAAAACGTAATATATTATGATTGTAATTACCCTCTAGCCTACAATCTTTAGCTAAATTTGTTGTGCTAGAATAAATGATGCCCTATATAGCCTCCTAGCTAAACTGTATAGAACAAGCCGCAATTAAGCAGCAAATGCAAATTCGTTATTATCTGCGTTTAAATTTAGTTTCTCGTTTTTATAGTGGCCAACGAGAATCCACTACTCGCTTATCATATGAGTAAAATAATTGTCGAAACCTTACACCCCCATACATTTATATTATACCATATAATTATGTATATTTAAAGATATTAAATGCAAATATACAATATTTATTGACTTTAGAGTTTATCTGAGCTATAATATGCTAAAAATAGACTTTTTACCTTTAAATAATTAAGGAGGAGGAATATGAAGATTTTAGAGATTAAATCTATACGAAGATTACGGTTATTAAGGGAAGAGATTTGCTTTAATGAACTAAAAAAGTTAATACTTGGCATTTGTGAGTATGCTGATATTACTACAGTTTCAGATTGTGAAGCAGAAAATAAGATAAGAGAAGTTACAAATGCATATTCAAGTGCAGTTCAAGAATTTATTTCTAACAATAAAATAACATCAAGTGAAAAAAATAATTTGATAATTCAGTTTATTAAAAGTTTTAAATCTAACCTTGAAGCAAAATCTAACAGTAGCTGCAATTATTTTATGTTTAATGATCTATATTATAGTGAAAATATTAAGTTTTTATTTGAAGTTTTAAAAGCACTGCCAGAATTCTTGACACATGATGGTATGCTTCAATATGATTCAATAAAAGCTATTTATCCTGCTGTTGAAGAAACTTTAAATAGAATAAGTTCTTTCATTTATGATTATGATGATAAATTTGATTTCTTCAAACATATATTAAGCTTCAAAGGAATTTTTCTTCCATATGATGAAGAGAATATTTAATAATAATTATATACTAAATTAAATTTATATAAAAAAATAATGGGTAGAATATATTCTACCCATTATTTTTTATGTTAGTTTAAAATTAAACTAATTCAGCCATAGCACCAGCAGTTTTTAAAGCTTCAACAAGCTTTTCTGCATCTTCTTTAGGCATATTTTCTTTAACTGTTTGAGGTGCAGTATCAACTAAATCTTTAGCTTCTTTAAGACCTAAACCAGTAGCTTCTCTAACAACTTTTATTACAGCTATTTTAGTAGCTCCAGCGTCTTTTAATACAACGTTGAATTCAGTTTTTTCTTCAACTGCGGCAGCACCAGCAGCTGGACCAGCAGCAACAACTGCAGCAGCAGCGCTTACTCCAAATTTTTCTTCGATAGCTTTTACTAAATCAGCTAATTCGATTACTGTTAATTTTTCAATTTCTTCGATTAATTTTTCTATTTTTTCCATTTTTAAATCCTCCATTTTCAATTATTTCAAAACTTAAGCGTTTTCTTCTTGTTTTTGTCTTGCTTGGTCTAGAACTACTGCAAGATTACGGATATTTCCAAGTAATGCAGATGCAACCATAGCATATAATGTATCTCTTGATGGTAGATTTGCAAGTTTCTTAACTTCAACGTCAGAAATTGCTTTTCCATCCATTATACCAGCTTTAATTTTATAGAAATCATGTCCCTTAGCATAATCATTTACTGATTTTGCAGGTGAAACATAATCTTCATAACCTATAACTACTGCTGTAGGACCTTCGAAAGTTTCAACTCCTTCAATTCCTGCTTCTTTAACAGCATAAGAAATTGTAGAATTTTTAACTACCATGTATTCGTCCCCAGCTCCTCTTACAGTTGAACGTAATTTAGTATCATCTTCAACAGATATACCTCTATATTCAGTGAATACTACCATTTTAGCTTTTTTAAATTTTTCAGATAATTCACTTACTTGATCTTTTTTTTGCTTTAATACTTTTGCACTTGGCACTTTTTACGACACCTCCTTAAAATATAAAAAGTTTTTGCCTGACATCTACCAAAGTAAATATCAAACAAAAACTTGTATAATTTATACCGTTCTCATTTAAATTTTTTACCTCGGTAGGAATTATGGAATTACTCCACCTACTGTCTTGGGCTTATTTTTATTCCAGGACCCATTGTTGTTGACACAGCAATTGATCTTAAGTATGTTCCTTTAGCTGCAGCTGGTTTTGCTTTTACTATTGTTTCAAGTAAAGCGTCATAGTTTTCTCTTAACTTATCATAACCAAATGATACTTTACCAATTGGACAATGGATAATGTTATTTTTGTCTAATCTATATTCAATTTTACCAGCTTTAATTTCTGATACAGCTTTAGCAACATCCATTGTAACTGTTCCAGATTTAGGGTTTGGCATAAGACCTTTTGGTCCAAGTACCTTAGCAATTCTTCCTAGTGAAGCCATCATATCTGGTGTTGCAACAATTACATCATATTCAAACCAGTTTTCTGATTGGATTTTTTGTATCATGTCATCATCACCAACAAAATCAGCACCTGCTGCTTTTGCTTGATCAGCTTTTTCACCCTTTGCTAAAACTAAAACTTTTTTAGTTTTACCAGTACCATTAGGTAATACCATAACTCCTCTTACTTGTTGATCAGCTTGTTTAGAATCAACTCCAAGTTTAATGTGCATTTCTAAAGTTTCATCAAACTTAGCTTTTGCAGCACTTAGAGCTATTTCAATTGCTTCCTTAGCATCATAAAGTTTACCTTTTTCTACTAATTTAGCAGCTTCTTGCATTCTCTTACTCATTTCTTCTTCCCTCCTTTGGTTTTAGCGAATTAATAAATAATTCTCCCATTATTAGCCTATTACTTCAATCCCCATTGATCTAGCTGTACCTTTGATTATAGATACTGCAGACTCTAAAGATGATGCATTAAGGTCTTGCATTTTTGCTTTTGCGATTTCTTCAACTTGAGCAACTGTTACTTTACCAACTTTTTCTTTGTGTGGTTTGCTAGAAGCTCTCTCAATTTTAGCTGCTTGTTTTAATAATATAGCTGCTGGTGGTGTTTTTAAAACATATTCAAATGTTTTATCAGAATATACTGTAAGTATAACTGGGAATACCATTCCTGCATCTTTTGCAGTTTTTTCATTGAAGTCTTTACAAAATTGCATAATATTTATTCCAGTTGGTCCAAGAGCTGGTCCTACTGGTGGTGCTGGATTAGCTTTACCAGCTTGAATTTGTAATTTTACAACATGAGTTACCTTTTTCTCTGCCATCATTTTCACCTCCTTAAAATAGGATTATTAAGATATATAGTATTCTAAAATTATATTCTTTGAACTTGATTAAACTCAAGATCAACTGTAGTTTCTCTTCCAAACATTGAAACTTTAACTTTAATTCTTCTTTTATCTTTAAATATTTCCTCAACAACTGCAGGATAATTATAGAAAGGTTCAGTAATTATTCTAACACTGTCCCCAACTTCAAAATCAAGACTTATAATCTCATCAATTCCAAGAGATTGCATTTCTTTTTCTGTAAGTGGTAATGGTTTCTCACCAACTCCTACAAAATTAAATACACCCTTGATACTTTTTACAACGTACCAAGTCTCATCTTCCATTATCATTTTAACCAAAACATAACCTGGAAAAACTTTCTTAATTGATGATTTTTGTTTACCATCTTTAATTTCAATTTCTTCTTCCATCGGAATAATGACTTCAGAAATTTTATCCTTTAGTCCTCTATTTTCAACTATCTTTTCTAGAGTTGCCTTTACCTTATTCTCATAACCAGAATAAGTATATACAACATACCAATGTGGTTCCTTTGTGATGTTCTCATCTACTCCAGTATTTTCATTTTCCACAATTCTCAACTCCTTTATGTTAGCATTATCCTATTTTAGAACCAATAAAATTCCATAATTTTTCATCAAAAAATTTTACAAAAAGATCAAATCCTAAAATAATCACACTAAATGCAACTACTAATAAAAGGACAAGCATTGTATTATTAATTAACTGATTCTTTGTAGGCCATACTACTTTCTTTAGTTCTGATCTGACACCTTTAAAAAATCCCTTAGCCATTTATAAGCCACTCCTTTTTTATTTTGTTTCCTTGTGAATAGTATGTTTTCCACAAAATTTACAGAACTTTCTATTTTCAATTCTGTCAGGATTATTTCTCTTATTTTTTTCAGTTTCATAATTTCTTTGTTTGCATTCTGTGCATGCCATTGTTAAATTTTCTCTCATAAAAAAACACCTCCACGTTATCAATCATGTATGCTAAATTATTTTACCATAGATTTTTACTAATGTCAACAAAAAAGCTTGTTCTTTTTGAAAAAAAGCTTATATCTATTATTATTTAGTAATAATATCACTTTTAATATAAATTTTAGAATAAATATTTTAAAATTAATATTAAATACACTGATTTTATTTTTCTATTGACTTTATATAAAATTTGGCATATACTTCATATTATAATTAACTCGTATCTATATAAATAATTTTATATTTGACAAGGAGGTATTATATGAGCGGTGAAAAATCATTTAATAATTATCAAGAAAAAAAGGACAGTAATAATGTAGATGACTTACTTGAAAAACTAGTTAATAACAATGATTATAGACCAGATAAGTTTAGTTTTAAATGGTGGATATCTGATTTATTTGAAAGTTTTTCAGTTTTTGATTTTGAGGACTGTGGTTTTTCAGTTATTTTTTTCAATGCTCTTATTTTATTTTCTCTAATATCCAAAAGCATATTTAACACAAATTTATTATATTTGTTGATAGCTGATATTTTAATTATAATAATTTATTTTATAGCATCAGCAATATTAATTTCAAGAGATATAAAAAAGAATAATTATGAACGCAGTTATAATATCGACGAAATTAAGTTATACGCAGCTATACTTCTAACATTTATAGGTTCAATTATATTGCTTATTTTGCTGAAGGACTTAAATTTTATATTTTTATTTCTTTTTGTTAATGGGATATTTATTATTAATTACTTTTCAATGAAGCTTTACTATCCACTATACATTACCAAAAGATATGATAAGATAATGAATATATGCAGCAAATATAAATTCATTAAATTATTTGTGTATTATGTACCAGTATCTCATATTTTAGTATGGGGATCAATAATATTTTTTACTTTTAATTTATTTGGAATTTTAAGTTTTTTAATTTTACCAATTTACTTAATCTTTTCTACATTAGTAATTTCCATTGTTGAAGATAATATTTCATTTTAATGCTATTATTTAACTTCATAGAACTAGTATTTTTAAAATTACTAGTTCTTTTTTATTAACATTAAAACATCTAATATTGAAAGTATGTTTATACTATGATATAATTAAATACATGTATACATGTATACATATTTTCATATATTAACTTATAAAGGAGAAAAAATGTACGTTAAACAATTATCAAAAGAAGATAAAGAAGGTTTAAATCAAAGAGCAGCTATGATAAAAAAATTGCAAAATGAAGGGATATGCTTTTCTTGCCGTAATTTTATTACTGGTGATATTTTTCCTGATGAAGGATTAATTTTTTATGAAGATTCAAAAGTTAGATGCCAATTTGAAAAATATCCTAAAGCCACTGGCCATACAATAATAGTATCCAAAGAACATTATGAGGATATATCTGAAATGCCAATTGAACTTGGTACACACATACTAAAAATAGCAAATGAAATTATAAAGCTTCACAAAGAAATTCTTGGTGCTGAAAAAGTATATTTATGTACAATATGTGATGGTAAAAGAAATCACTTGCATTTTCAATTATTTCCAAGACTAAAAGGTGATACAATAGGGTTCAATAATTTTGCAAAAGAAGAAGGAATTATTACAGATTATATTGAAACTGTAGAATTGTACAAAATAAGAATGAAAGATTTAATATTATAATATGTAGATTATCTATGTTTAAAGAAAAGATGCCTAAATGATTAATTTAGACATCTTTTTTTATTTTTACTTATCTTTAGTCTTTTCTTCAATTTCTTGTGTTTTAATCTTCTGTTCATCAGGTGATGTCCAGTGATATGTTCTTACAACAAAATCATAGCCGCTATCTCCTTGTCTAGTTGCCATTTTTCTTTCAAGTTCAAGATCTGGCTCTAAAGATACTTTGTCATTTTCTTTATACTTCATATTTTTATTTTTTTTATTCATAAAAAATCACCTAAGTATATTATTTGACTTTACAATGTCATATATACTTAGGTTAATATTATTCGTTAGTTTCTACAAAACTTTCTTCAACTAATTCACCATTTTCATTTTTTAATAATATATTAATTTTTTTCTCAGCCTTATCTAATTTCTCAGTACAAATTTTTGATAATTTCATACCCTTTTCAAATTTTTCTATAGATTCATCTAAATTCAAATTTCCATTTTCAAGTTCTACAGCTATCAATTCTAGTTCTTTTAGGCTTTCTTCAAATGTTTTATCTGACATATTTCCCCCTACTATTCAACAACAACATTAATCTTTCCATCAGTTAGTGTCAAATTTAATTTATCATCTTTATTTACATCTTTTATACTTTTAATGATCTTACCTGTATTTGAATCTTCTGCAACACTGTAACCCCTAGTAAGTGTTTTAAGAGGACTAAGTGCATCTATTTTAGAAATAGTCTTTATTGAAATTGATCTATATCTTTCAATATTAAGTCTTATCTTATTTTCACTATTTCTTATTATATTATCAACTGTAATTCTATACCTATTAATAATATCCATAGGAACTTTTTCAAGTTTTGATGCTTTTATTCTTCTTATATATTCTTTTCTTCTTTCAATATAATTTTGTTCTGCATTTATTATTCTAGATTTATCTAGATTTATTTTTCTAATTATATCACTATATTGAGGATATACAAGCTCAGCTGCAGCTGATGGAGTTGGAGCCCTAAGATCTGATACAAAATCACAAATTGTAAAATCAGTTTCGTGACCAACAGCAGAAATTACTGGAATCTTTGAAGCAAAAATTTCTCTTGCAAGTGCCTCATCATTAAATCCAAATAAATCTTCAAATGAACCACCACCACGTGCAATTATTATTACATCTACATTATTTAATTCATTAAAAGTTTTCACACCTTGCATTACAGAACTTGAAGCATTAACACCTTGTACTGATGCTGGATATATAATCAAATTTACTTTATCATATCTTCTTGTAGTAACATTTATTATATCTCTTACAACAGCACCTGTTTTTGAAGTTATTACACCTACTCTATTGGGTAAAAAAGGAATTTTCTTCTTAAATTCTGGATTAAATAATCCTTCTTTAGAAAGCTTTTCTTTTAATTGTTCATATGCCATGTATAACTCGCCAAGGCCCTCAGGTATCATATTTTTACAATAGATCTGATAAACACCATCTCTTTCAAAAACATTAACTTGTCCAGTTATTACCACTTTCATACCATCAGTTGGTTTAAACCTTAAAGTATCAGCACTACCTTTAAACATAACACATTTAATAGTTGCGCTTTCATCTTTTAAAGTAAAATATAAATGACCAGTATAATGTGGTTTGAAGTTTGTTATTTCACCACGAATATTTACATTATTTAGAAAAGTATCTTTATCAAAAATCATTTTTATGTATCTATTTAACTGTGATACACTATAAACTTTTGGTTCCATTAATTATCTTCCTTATCTTTAATAACTTTTGCTAAAATTCCGTTTACAAATGATTTAGAATCATTATTTCCATATTCTTTTGCAAGTTCAACAGCTTCATTTGCACTAACTTTAACAGGTATGTCTTTTTCATATATTATTTCATATATTGCTAATCTAATAATAGCTAAATCTATTTTTGCAATCCTATCAATCGTCCAATTTTTTAGATTTTCAAGTATTATTTTATCAATATCTTCAATATTATTTTTTACTCCATTTACAGCTTTTGAAATATATTCTATTTCATCGTTTTCATTTTCATTTTCTTCATAGCAAAAATTTAAAATTTCATCAACTTTTCTATCTTTTGAAAATTCTAGTTGATAAACACATTTAAAAGCATTATCTCTTGCTTTTTTTCTTCCCATCTTGTTCCCCTATTCCTTATTATTCTTGTTTTCATCTCTTTCTTGATAATAATATACATCTTTATACTGAGTAAATTTTTTTAAATCAAATATATTTTTTATATTTCCTTCATTATCTTGTAATTTTTTACCAACAAATACAGCACCAATAATTAAAACTAAAAATATAATTAATTTAGATAATAATTCAACTAAACCAACTGCATATAATATTACTACGATCGATACGCAAATTATAACATATTTATTTTTTACTAAATAATCAACAAAATCTTTCATTTAAATCACATCCTATTTCTTTGGTGGTTCTTGAAATACACCTTTTATTTTAACATTTACTTCTTTAATTTCAACAGTTGTTTGCTTTAGTACACTTGATTTAACATTTTCTTGTAATTTTGATATCAATGTCGGAACTACAGTATCTGGCAAAATCATAGTATATATATTAACTATAATTCCAGTTTCTGTAACTTGCATATCTACTCTTACATTTCTAAGCTCAGCATATCCTCTTGTTACGCCATGAACAATACTTTCAAAAGTCTCACGTGTAATATATGTAGTACCATTATCTTGTTTTATAGCTAGTCCACCTTTTTGAGTCTCCTCTCCTTCTGAATTGGAGAAAAGTCCTATTAATCCGAATAAAGCAAATATTGTACCTGTAATTAAAACAGCTATTTTATTTTCAATTATAAATCTATTAAAAAACTTATAAATACTATTAAGGTCTAGCATACCTGTAGAAACTAGAACGAATGAAACAGAAACAATTATAATTATTAATGAAAATACAATTAATAAAAACTTATCAAACTTTTTCATATTTACCCCCAACCGATTTATTCTTCAGTAACATCAGAATCTTCAAATTCTGTTTTCTTTGAATTTTCATTTTTATCAAATATAATACCTTGAACATTAATATTAACAGCTAATACTTCAAGTCCAGTCATATTTTCAACTGCAGTTTTTACTGCACTTTGAGCTGCCCAAGCAACATCTGGTATTCTAACACCATATTTTACATTAACATATAAATCAACATTAACTTTTTTACCTTCTAATGTAATTTTTACACCTTTTGCATATTTTTTATTATTTCCAAAAATTTGATTTATGCCATCAACAAAACCAAGAGTCATTCCTGCAATTCCATCAACTTCTGATGCAGCAAGTCCTGCTATAATTCCAATAACATCCTCTGAAATATTTAGGTTAGTATCGATTTCAACATTTGGTTCTGAAGTAGAAACTCTAGTTTCAGTTTTCTTTACACTATCTTCTTCATTTTTAATATTTACATTTTCAACATCATTTTCTTTAACTTTTTTATTACTCATAATAATTACCTCCTCAAAAAGATAAACAATTTATCATTTTTATATATTATAACTCAAGTTAAAATAAAAGTCACGTACTTTCACATAAATTTCATCTTTTTGATAAAAAAAATGTCGTTTACTATAACCTAACTTTTTATTATTTTATATTTTTAGATTTAATTGTATTATATAAATATAATTTGTAAATAATAATATTATAAACATAAAATGATCATTTTTTGATTTTTTTCAAAAAAAATGTGAAAATATTGTGTTAACTCTTTTAATTATTAAAAAAACTTGTTATAATAGATAAAGGTGAAGTTTATGAAAAGCAAATCAAATATTAATTTAATTATCTTCGGAGCAAATGTAAAAAAGTTTAGAGTAATGAAAAAATATACTCAAGAACAATTATCAGATATTATAGGAATATCATCAGTACAAGTAGGAAGAATTGAAAGTGGCAAAAACGCTTGCACTATAGAAATACTTGTTAGACTTTGCTGTGCACTTGATTGTACACCAAATGATTTATTTAAAGATATAAAAGAGGTTTCTCTAAAAGATTCAGATAGCATGTCTTTATCAAACAGACTTAATAATGATAATTACAAAGACGAGGATACACAAAAACTATTAAAGCATATTTTAAATTTTTTCGAAACTAAGTAAAAACTCGCCCCTATTTTATCATATCTACAAAATATGATATTATATTTTAAGTGCGAAATTTGTCGAAAGGTGTCATGCTTTTAAAAAAATAATAAAATAGTGTCATTTTAAACTAACATTTTAATCTGTTAATTTAAAAGACACTATTTTTAGGTTTTATTATTCTCCATACATTTGAGCTCTTACATTTAGATCTCCTGCAAAATCATATGATGAACATGCAGTATCTTCTTTAAAATCTTTTTTCACCTTATGCCCTGGAGGACATACTTTTATGCTATCAAGTCTACAAGTACAGTCCTCAACAGAGTTATGCGCACATTGTACTACATTACATTCAATTTTTTGTTTATATTCCATTATTATCGCCTCCATTATTATTTTTTGCAATAATGAAATATGTATTACTGTAAAAAAATTCAATTTAAAAATATTTTAATTTTTAAATTGAATTAAAGTGTTTAATTTATTCTATCTCTTAAACTTCTATGATAAGTTATTGTAAATCTATGGACCTCATCTTGTAAAAAAGTTAAAAAGTTAAGTATTTTCTTACTATTTGAAAGATCAAATTCATTTCCTTCTCTATCTATTAGTCCTCTTGTTCTATGCTTATCATTTTTAACCATACCATATAAATTAGTTATTTCATCAGATTCACTAAAAGCTTTTTTTACCATATTAAGCTGTGTTTTACCACCATCTATTAGTATAATATCTGGAAGTGGCCAATCTTTTGCATGCTTAATTCTTCTAGTTAATACTTCATACATGCTCTTTGGATCATCTTGTGTCTCTGTTGACTTAATTTTAAACTTTCTATACATTTTCTTGTTTAATTTACCATTTTCAAATCTTATCATACATCCAACTATATAATCATTTCTTAAATTAGAAATATCATAGCATTCTATTGAATCTATAGTTTGATTGAAACCAAGTAGAACTGATAAATCATCAAGTACATTGTTTTTATTATCTTCTATATTAATATGAATATTATTTTCAACCATTTTTATTAGGTTCATTTTTTCGCCTTTTTTAGGACAAATAACTTGAAGTTTTATATTTTGATTAATAAAGAAGTCATTTAAAAGCTCTGAATTTTCTTCATTTAGTTTTATATATACTTTCTTTGGTATATCTTTATTTTGGACATAATAATTTGAAACAATTTGAATAAGAGAATCTTCTACTTCTTCAGCAATTATATCAGTAATCTTTACATTATCATGAAGAACTACTTTATAATCTCTTATTTTAAATATCTGTACATATAAAGTCTCTTCATTATACACATACCCAAATACATCTGTACTGTTTTCATTTAAATTAGCAACAGTTTGTTTCAAACTTATCTTTTCTATATTTTCAAGTCTTTGCTTTAATGTTTGTGCCTTCTCAAAATCAAGCTTTTCAATACACTCTTCAATTTGTTTTGTAATAATATCTTTTATGCTGTTAGTTTTTCCTTGCAAAAACAAAACTATTTGATCTATCATATTTTTATATTCATCCAGTTTTACATCATTAATACATGGGCCTAGACATCTTCCAATATGATAATACAAACATGGGGATGCTATTTTTTTCTTTTCCAAATTATATTTACATCTTTTAACAGGAAATATCTCTTTTATTGTGTGAAGTACATCTCTCATCGCACCAACATTTGTATATGGTCCAAAATATAAAGCTTTATCTTGCTTTTTAGTTCTTGTTACAAATATAGTAGGATACTTATCTTTAACATTTATTTTTATATATGGATAGCTCTTGTCATCTTTTAACATTACATTAAATTTAGGATTATGCTCTTTAATATAGTTACATTCAAGAACTAAAGCCTCTACTTCATTTTTTGTAACAATATATGATATATCTCTAATTAAAGAAACCATTTTTTCAATTCTTTTTGATTTGTTATTTTTTTGAAAATATTGTCTTACTCTTTTTCTCAAAGAAATAGCTTTTCCTACATATATTATTGTACCATTCTCATCCTTCATCATATAAATTCCAGGATCAAATGGTATTTTTGAAACTTTTTCTTTTAAATATTCATTCATATTAATTTCACCTATATATATTAAAAGAGGGTATAAAAACCCTCTTGATTATTACTAATTTAATAATTACTCAGCTTCATTATATTTTTCAATAATTGCTTTTTGTAATTCTTCTCTTGTCTCAGTGTTTATTGGATGAGCAATATCTTTGAATTCTCCGTTTGGAGTTTTTCTACTAGGCATAGCGATAAAAAGTCCTTTATCACTTTCTATAACTTTGATATCATGTATTACGAATACATCATCAAGAGTTATAGATGCTATAGCTTTCATTCTATTTTGAGAATTTACTTTTCTAACTCTAACATCTGTTATTTGCATTTCTTACACCGCCTTCCTTTACTGTAACTATATTATCACATAATAAATATTTAATGTCAATACTTGGTTTACCATAATTTGTAAAAAATAACAAATTATTTGTATTTTCTAAATATTCGATTTTTTTCGACAAATTCTACATATATAGCACTCTTGTCCTCTTAATATTACATTCAAATTTTTCATCAATATACTCATTATAGCCATCAAAAATAAATGAAGGTTTAAGATTATTTTTTGATCCTGCACTAACGGTTATTTCTAAATTTCCATCTATTAAAAAATCATAAGCAATTATTTGTGGTTTTATATCTATTCTTTCCATTCTATCTTTAGATTTTTTCAACACAAGAATATTGTCTTGATATAAATATTCATCCATTAAATCTTTATATTTTTTCTTACTATCTTCTATTTCTCTTTTATTCATGTTTAAAAATTTATCTTTAGGATAAATTGTCTCAATAATATATGTTGCGGCATATACCCTTGACATTATATTTTTTCCTTTTAAATCTACATATTCTGCAGATAAAATTATAATCCCAGAAGGTAATACATTATTCAACTCCTTTATAAAAAATGGTATTTGAATCTTTTCTTCAAGTGTTATTTCTACAATTTCAGCGATACTTTCTATTCCTACTGATAATGGATGAGCAAAAACAAGTTCAGGTTTAGGATTAAATCCTGATGTAAAATGTACATTTATATTTGCTCTTGACAATGATTGTTCAAATATCTTTATTATATCTAGATGCGAAACATAAATTGCTTCTTTTGATTTGCTATATATTACTCTTAATCTTTCCATGTATTGCCCTCCTTTTACCATGAAATTATATCACAACAGCAAATAAAAAGCAAATAGAATATTTAAGAGTATGAATAAAAAAATCATAGAATATTTTCTATGATCCTTTATATTAAAATTCAAATGTTTTTACGTATTTACTTACAGTTTCTCTTGAAAACTGATCTACAATTTTTATATATAACGTTGCATTTACTGAAAATCTATTTCCATTGTCGTAAACATCATAAACATCAAAATTATTAGATTTAAAGTTAATTTTTTGACCTTTAGTATAATTAAATTTTTTATATGTAACTGGTATATCATCATATGCGATAGCATAATATGCTGTATATGTAGTAGGACTATCAGATGATTTATCATCATTTATAACAACATTCATAAAGTTCAACTGTATACTTGTACCACTTTCTGGTGCGTCTAAATAATATCCTGCAGTAAAATCAACAGTTGCACTAATAATTGGAAAAGATGAAAGTTTAAACCCTTTAGAGCAAGTCATAATGGTCTCACCTTTTTTACCTTCAACCATTGCCCAAACATACATAACTCCTCCATTATATCTTGATAATGTAATTTCAGATATATATGAATTAGTAAAAGTACTAATACTAGGTTGTTGAACATTTTGCATAGATAAATAATATTTTAAAGTTCCTGTCTTATAATCTCCAGTTACGGATAAAGATGTACTTTGATAATATTGAGCATTATCACTACCATCCACTGAAAAGTGTATTACTGGTTGATTGTATGCTGGCTCTGTAGTTCCACCTGTGTTATCTGTATTACCTGTGTTACCCGTGTTACCTGTATTACCTGTGTTACCCGTGTTACCTGTATTACCTGTGTTACCCGTGTTACCTGTATTACCTGTGTTACCCGTGTTACCTGTATTACCTGTGTTACCCGTGTTACCTGTATTACC
>JAEWRE010000066.1 GCA_023460235.1 Bacillota bacterium | reverse complement strand
TGTTACCTGTATTACCTGTTTTACCCGTGTTACCTGTATTACCTGTATTACCTGTGTTACCCGTGTTACCTGTGTTATCTGTATTACCCGTGTTACCTGTATTACCTGTATTACCTGTATTAGGAACAACAGTTCCACCATCTACAGCTTTTTCTGCATTTTGTCCATCAGTATTTTGTAGAGCATCCGCTTCTTCGTTAGAAATATTTTCATTATCAATGCCTTTTAAACTATCAAATTCTTCATTGCTATTATTGTTATTTGCAACTTCATTAGTCTTTGTTCTTGTTGATGAAAAAAATATAAAAGAAAATATACCAATGCATAATACAATTATAGTTGCATAGACAATTTTAGTCCTTTTATCCATAAAACTCCTCCTATTTAGCTAGTAATAAAACTACTTATGTTAATTTTATTACTCTAAAATCAATATTTATAGGCATTATATCATATTTTGAATTATTTGTCAATATTCGACATAATTATATATATATTTTGTGTAAAATAATGTATAATAGAATATACATACTAATTATATAAATTAGTATGTATATTTAATTACTTTAAAATCTATTATTATCTTCTTTAGATTGAACATTCATCTCTTTTTTCTCTGAAGCAGCAGTATTCATTCCTGCTTGTTCAGTTGAATATGTACTATTCTTTAATTCATTCATCATCTTTGAATGATTTTCTTCAAATGCACTTGAAAGCTCTTCACTAGCTTTTAAATCTTTTAACATATTTTCTCTGTCTTTTTTTCTTTTATTTTCAGATATTTTGTTAAATATACGTTTGAAAAATCCGACTTTTTTTACAGATATTTCTTCCTTCTTTTGTTCATTATCTTTGTCATCATTTTTTTCATCAGCATTATTACTGATATTAGATTTTTTATTTAACAACATTTCTATTTCAGCTTCTAATTTTTGATCTTTTTTGTTAACTGTTGATTTAGATTCATTAATTGGTTTTTTTATTTCTACAACTTCATTTTTAGTGTTTTGATTGGAAATAACATCTTCATATTTAATTAATTCTAACTCTTTAACTTCAAAACCTTCAGCAGATTTTTGCATTAATTGTTCATTAACTTTTCCTACTTTTGAATTATACTCATCTATTGCCTTTTTCTTTTTATCATTTAAAGCTTCAACTTTTTGTTTTTCTAAATCTAAAGCTTCATTAATAGGTGTTATATTAGCAGTATACTCTTCTTTTAACTTTTCTAATTTTTCATTGCTTTTTCTTCTTGCCAATACTTCAATTTGCTCTTTTACTGTAGCAGTTTTTAATTCTCTAACAAGTTCAACAGGGATCATACCTATTCCTTTTTCTAAAAATTCTTCGTATGTCTTCTTAAGTATTTCAGCCTGCTTTTCTGTAGCAACCATATATCCTTTATTTAATAAAGTATTTCCAGCTTTTTGTGATTCAGCTATTATTTCACTAGTTTGCTCATCATCAATATTTTTTTGAATATTTCTGCATCTCTCTTCTTCGCTTGCTATTTCTTTATTTAATTTATCAATATTAGCAAGAGGTGCACCCATTAATTTATTAATTTGAGATAATTTAAATTCAAGTTCTTCTCTATATTGTTCTTCTTTTATTTCTGCCGCTTCTTGTATACTTACAGTTTTATATGTGTGTTCTACATTTTTCTCACTTGCCTCATGTTTAGCTTTCAAATCTTTTTCCATTTGTTCATTTATAGTTTGTGTTACTTTTTGCTCATTTGTTAATTCAACTAATCTTTTATGTATTTTTTTTGCAAGTTTACGGTATTCTTTTTCAAGAGAAATATCAATTTTATCTTTTTCTAAGTCACCAGCAATTTCATCTTTTCTTTCTTTAAATGTATCATATCTTTCTTTTATTTCAGCAAATTTGTCTTCAAATGTCTTTTTATTTCCTTCAGCTTCCTTATTATTATAATCAATAACTTTTTTTAAGGCTTCTTGTTTTTTGCCATCTATTTCTTTAATTTTTTCAGCGATTGATTTATTATATTTTTCAGTTAAATTTATTTCTGGAACCTTAAATTCTTTAATTGAATTTAAATCTAACCCTTCTAAAATATATTCCACTTCTTTTTTTTCATTTTCAGTTATTATATTTTCATCTTCAGATTTTTGTTCATCTTTTTGAACATTTTTCTTATCACTTTCTACTGACTTATTATCTGAATTAGTATTTATAAGATTTTCATCAGCTTGGCCACTTAAAATTAATTTTCCATCAAATTTAGATATTTCGAATTTTTCATTTAATTTAAAAGTCCCCTTATTAAACATACTTACTAAAGTATTAATATTCTTATTTATCACAGGAATATTATTATCCTGTAAGTATTTTCTTATTAATCCTCTCAACTTAGTATTGCTCATTTTATTATTTGCCATTATTTTTCCTCCCTATTATATTACATTAATTATTTTGATTTAATCTCTCCAAAAAGTTTTCAACTAACGCTAATGAATATTCACACTCTTCCTTAGTTTGAAAAGTATCTACTATATCATTTAATTCTGATATTAATTTTTCAAATTCCATATGATTACCCCCCTTTGCTCTTGCAGTTTACATAATTATATTTTTAATTATAACATCCATTCTTATTCTTGTCAATATTTATTTACAAATATTTACATTATATCATTAAAATTTTACATAATTATAAATTTTAACGTTGTGTTATTTTATTTTTTATGTACATTAATGCTTCAGATTTTATTAATATTATTTTAAAAATGTTGACATAATTTAAATATTAGTATATAATATATCCAACACAAACGAGGAAAGGAAGGTCAATTGATCATCATGAATAAGAAAAAAATATTTTTTCTAACATTAATTTCATTATTGTCAACAGCAGGTACAATTACTTACGCAAAGGGATTCATCGATCCTAAAAACATTTTTTATTCACCAGTTTCCGTTGAACCATTTGTACAAGAATATTTAGAATCTGTTGAAGTGGTTTCTGGTAGTGCAATTAAATTAAAGTTGAATGAAACAGTGCAAGATGAAATAGCTCAGGATGAAACAATTGTAGAGAATGACAATACTAATAGCATTCTTCCATCAATTGAAGAATCTACAGTGAATTCTGATACTAGTGTAAAAGAAGATACAGAAGGTAAAACACCCGATGAGTCTGATATATTAGTTGAGTCAGATCATGAAATTATTGATTCTATTAACACACTTAATATTGAGGAGGTGCAAAGTGAATAATGAAATTTTTGACATTTTCTAAAAAAAAGAAGAATTTTACTTATCTACTTTTGCTTTTTCCATTTTTGATTCTAGTTATGAAAATAAACAGTGCATTCTGCGCTTTTCAAGACAATGTAGATATATCATCGCAACAAACTACTTCAAGTACTGATGTTGCCATTACTTTTACTGATGAAAATGAAAATGAGGTATATGGAAATTTTGTGCCGAATCAATTCTATTATGTCACAATTAAAAACATATCTCTCAAGCCAATTAGTTATAATTTACTCCGGGGATACTTTTTAGACGGTAGCTACATTGATGTCGAAAAGAATGAATTTACAAAGTACTTAAAAGTAAATCTTACACCTTTAGATGTAACTTCAGAAATAACGAAAATTTCGTCATCAAGAGATCTTTTTAGAACTTTTGATAGTAATGAATTTTTAACATCAACTAATCTTCTACCTAATCAATCTGATACTTTTGTTTTTATGATAAACACTGATAGAATTGCTCAGAATGAAGACATACAAGCAGAAATAGTAAATTCTGGGATTACAGACTCTATTATTGGATTCTGCGTTAAGGCTTATTCAATAAGTAAGGATAACGTAGTGATCAATGACTAAACTGACAGGGTGATTTCTTTATATAAAGAAATCACCCTGTCAGTTTATAGTTAATAATTTTAAATAAAAAACTCGTGTATAAATTAACCACGAGTTCTGCTATTGATTTGACTTTCGAGAACTTTCCGCTCTCTTTTTAGTTCCTTAAGTGAATTAGATTCATCATATCCCCTATTTTCTATTCTAATTCTTGTCAATCTTACTAATTCCCTTATACAATAATATGTATATATGAATAACTGTTGAATTAATGTAAAACAAAAAAATACTAGTAATACAAATATTATTGCAGCAATAATACCAAGCATTTTATGCTGCGTAAACATTATCATGTATTCACCTGTAGGAATAATGAGGAATGATTTTGCGGTTATATCTTTAGGATATATAGGAGAACCATGCGCATCAGAGATATCATCATTCCACCTATCTGTATTTTTATTTTTATCTCCTTTTGAATAATAGTAATCAATTTCACCCTTTTGATTATAATGAATTCCAGAAATTCTATGAATTACTATTACATATTTACCATCAATGAAAGTCTTAATGGCAACAATTTCTCCTTCAAATAGTTCCTCTTTTCCATCAAATGCGAACAAAACAATAATATTACCTGGATTAATTGTTGGCTTCATAGACTTAGTAAAAGCTACTTTAGTACTTACATATCCAGTACTCAGTAAAATTGCAAATATAATTCCTACTAGTAATGGTAATTGAAAAATCCGAGTAACAAAATTTATTTTTTGATTAAAAGATTTTCCTTTAAATTCCTTTTCCTTTTTCTTTTTTATATTAATCATACATTTTCATCTCCTGTAAATATTCATTTTTTGAAGCTTAATATTTTTTAGAGATTATATCATACTTTTCAAATTATGTCAACACTTCATAATTAAAACATAGCCCTCCCAATTATAGAATGGAAGGGCTATAAATTTAATCGTTACTTACTTTTCCTGCTTCAGGAAGCTGCTGTCTTATAAATATTTTAAGATGTACAGAAAACTGCTTATTCTTAAAAAATTGAAATCCGGTATGATCATCTTCAAAAAGATAATTCTCTCCATCATCCATATCTAGAGTATAAATGATGTACCATGATTCAGCATCTTTTGCATCCAAACCAAGAGTTGAATTTAAAATTTCTCCTGTAGCTTCAGCACTTATGTAATCTCCAAGCGGCAATAAAGTAGGTGATGTAGTATCAATGTAATTTCCATTGGGTTGGTTTATTGATTTTAATGCATAAGCCTTTACTTTGATAAGATCAGTTAAATCTACCGAAATCGCACCTCCTGTGACTGTTTTACAAATAATGCCTTTGTTGGATTCTGCAGTTTCTCCCCAAATCTTTGATGATATAAGTATAGGATCAATACCTGCATTGCTGATCTTAGCGGCATATAATATCTTTTCTTCTCCAGGACTTAGGGTCTTAGTAGCAGATATATTAATTACCTGATCTTCTTCAGAGTCCTTAGTACTTACTCTTAATGGTCCATCAGTAGCACCACTTATGTTCAAAGTATTTCCTGCTAATGAGCTTTCGCCAGGCGGGATGATGACATCATTAACTGTAGCATCTAAATCTGAAGAAAAAACATTCAGGAAATCAAAGTCTACGTCTCCACCCCAGGCATTAATACCCATTCCGTTGGCGCCCGCAAATATTGCTGCAACAGTTACAAGAGTAGCGATTTTCTTACGATTTTTGTAAATAAACCGGTTAAAACCCTTTAACTTAGCCAGCTTGATTGTTTCAATATGAGCGCTTAACAATCTGCTAGCGCGGATTTTTCCGAAGATACCTTTGCTTCTTTCTACTTCGAGTTGCTCCAAAAATGTAGAATCAATGTCATGTTTTTCTCTCTTAAATTTCTTAAAAAAGTTATTTAATCTCATATAGTGTCCTCCTATTCAGCATACTTCTTTAATCGAAGTACTTTATCCATTGTCAGTAGCAATTAAAAAACTTATTAATTTCCTCCTCTCCCATTATCTTAATTACAAATAATAGCATTTTTTGTTTTGTGACAACATTATACATTTTTTTACTTTATTTGTCAATATTTTTTTGTAAATTTTACAAAATTATGTAAAACTTACACTTCGATTAGTCTGTAATGCTTAAACAATCAGAGAAAAGTATCATATTTAGTGTAATATATAACTTTTTTATTTCTTTATCTATCTGCTCTAAACATAACCATATCTTTAGTATAATAACCCTTAATCGCATCTTTTAACATATTAGCACCAATTGCAGAATAAAGTATTCCATTGTTTCCAAAACCTAAATTGAAGAAGCAGTTTGGCATATTCGGAACTTCATCAATAATAGGAAGTGTATCTTTAGTATTTACTAAAGTTGTATTAAAAGTATAATCAATTTTCATATTTGAAATATTAGGAAATGTTTTTCTCATATTTGCATACAGCCTTTTATATCTTTCACTTGCAAAATTATTTAGATATTTTTCATCCATAAGTCTATCATTAAATTTTACGTCTTCTCCACTATATATAATTCTGTTATTATTTGTAAAACGTATATAGTGATATGGATCTGAAGCTTCACGTGCTGTAAAATTGATATCAAATTTATTTAAATTTTCTACTGGAGTTGTAACAATTACAAAATTTTTAGAAAGATTTATTGGTATATTTGGCATATATTTTAAAGAATCATATCCAGATGCAAATATAACTTTATATGCTGATATATTGAAATTGTTATTTGTTTTACATTCAACTGATTCATATCCTGTTTGTATATCTACTATTTCTGTATTCTCTAATATCTTTACATTATTTAATGTAGATAAGTAATTAAATAATTCTTGAGTAAATAAGTATGGATTCATTACCCCACTAGAATTCTTTGTAAGTATACCAGTGTTTAAATTTATTAATTCATGATTTTGTAAAAAGTATGGATTAAACCCAGCATCTTTCCTTGAATTAAATTCCTTTGACATTGATTGCTTTTGCATAAATTTATTTGTAAAGTAAAGTGAATCCTGCCTTTTAAATCCTGTATTTGCATCAAATTCATTATTTATCGATTCTATTTTACTTAGTGCATCTAAACATAATGCATATATCTTTCTTGCCGAGATTGTACCAATTACCTTTTCTAATCTATGCAAATCAATTCCAACTTCATATTCAAGTGTCGCGGGTATTCCACTTGTGCACCCAAATCCCACTATATTTTTTTCTGCAACTATTACATTTACTCCTTCTTTTGCAAGAAAATATGCAGTAATAGCTCCAGTAAGTCCTCCACCTATAATTAATACATCGCATTCTTCATTATTTGTAATGTACGGATATGTCTTATTTATTTTTGATTTTCTGAGCCAATATATATCTCCTTGTGTTATCTGCATTTTTATCACCTCACAATTATTCTTACATTATTTTGTGTTATTATACTAATTTGTATTTTTTTCTTTTTATACATTTTTTGTATTTTTTTAGCAAATATACGATTTCTATTATATTTTCACTTAATAAACACAAAATAGTTTTAAGAGAGGTGATTTTTTTGTTTTCAAGAAAAAAAGTCTTAATGATGTTTGGATTAGTCCTTCTAGTTATATTACTATCAAATATATTTGGATATGTTGGAAGTAACTATAAACCAAAATATGGTATAACCACTGCAAATGTAAATTTGAGATCAAGTACAACACTTAGTTCATCAACTAAAGTATATACAATAAACAAAAATACTAAATTAAAAATGGTTGGTGAAGTATCTGGATTTTATATAGTTCAACTTACTAATAATGAAGTAGGTTTAGTTTCAAAAAGTTATATTAAAGTAAGTGGAACAAGTTTAAGTGGTGCAATGACATATGAGAATCTCGGAAAGTATTATTCATACATAAAAGGTGATGGTACTAATTTAAGAGGTGGACCAGGAACAACATATAAATCATATGCAAGACTATCAAAAGGAGCTAAAGTCCAAGTTATAGGAAGAATTGGGCAATGGAATATGGTTGTTACTGAAAATAATACAGTTGGTATGATAAGAAATGATTTATTATCAACAACAAGTGTTTCAACAGGTACTACACCAAATACTAATACTCCTACTACGCCATCTACAGAAGATGTAATTACCGAAAAGCCATCAACTACTGAAGCTCAAACAATATTTAACCTAATTAATAATGCTAGAAAAGCTAATGGTATAGCTGCTCTAAAATACGATCAAACTTTAGGTCATGTTGCACAAACCAAATCAAATGACATGGTTGCAAATAACTATTTTTCACATACTTCTCCAAGATACGGTGATCCATTTAAAATGATGCAAGGGTTTGGTATTACTTACAAAACTGCCGGAGAAAATATTGCTGGAAATCCTAGTTTACAAGGTGCATTTGATGCATGGATGAACTCAGAAGGACATAGGAAAAATATTCTATCAACAGCGTATAACTACATAGGAATAGGTATTACAAAAAGTTCAACATATGGATATGTATTTTCTACAATGTTTATAGGAAAATAAAAAAGGCCTTATGCTACATATTAGCATAAGGTCTTTTGATATCCATTTTTAAGGCCACATTATTAAAAATTTTATAAAAGTCTTTTGATAATTCTTCTAGAGGAGGTAAAGTATCAGATTTATTTATGCTCTCATTATACAAATTTATCATACTCATTAAACTATTATCTTCTACAATAAGATCTAAAACAAGTTTTTGCTTTGAGAGACATAAATAGTCTCTTTCTTCCATTCCTTCTAAGAGAAATGCCATTCTGAACACAGACTCAACATTCTGATCCGACATGTAATCTAAACCTCCAAAAAAATTATTTTTGTATCCCCATAAATAACGATAAAAAATATTATAGCATTTTTTATGTTAAATGTAAATATGTTCGACAAAAGATTACAAAAGATTACATTTTTCTTTTATAGCTTTTATTTCTTTTCTTGCTGCCATATATCCTTGAGTTGCAAGTTTATTTGTCTTTTCAAAATCAAGTAATGTAACTTCATCTAAGTCTGGTCTTAATATAAAATCTGATGTTTCAAGTTCTGGATGATTTACTTGATGCCCCATTATATCAAATGATTTCATAGTAACAGATACTATATTTAAATTTGCAGTTTTGCAATTGTCATTTTTATCAAAACTAACACTTATAACTTTATCTGCTCCCATTTCTCTTAAAACAGTTACGGGAGAGTTCACTCTAACACCACCATCCACAAGTACTCTTTTATTTATAATCTTTGGTTCAAATACGCCTGGAAAACTAGAACTAGCTCTTACTATTGATGCTAGATCACCTGACGAGTTATATGTTGGTATATCATCATACTCATTACTAAAAGTCATAAATTCACTACTTGCTCTTTTTTCTTTACTCATAAAATATATAACCTCACCTGTATATAAATCAACAGCAGGTATTGCAAGTGGCATTTCTATGTCACTAATATCTAATATATCTTTGTTTTTAAAATAACTATATAATAATGATTCTAATCTTTCTCCTTTTGCTAAACCTTTTACAGATATTTTACCTGTAAATAATGTTCCAAGTACTTTAAATGGCAGCATTTTATCGTAATCTGCTATATGTTTGCAATATGTATTAAACATTGATAAAATATTATATGGTGTGTATCCTGCGGCATAAAGCGATGCAACGATACTTCCACTACTTGTTCCTGAAATATAATCTATCTTGATATTTTCTTCTTTAAAAGCTTGTAACACACCTATATGTGCCGCTCCTTTAACTCCGCCTCCGCTAAGAGCAAGTCCGATAGACATAAAAAATACACCTCCTAAAAGCAACTTAAGTTAGTGTATTATATGTTTTTTTATTATTGTAAGTTACACATATTCAAAATAAATATCATCTATATATGAATATTTTGAATCTGAGTATTTCATATACTCATCAATTAATTTATTACATTCGTTTGATATTTTATTTAACCTAATATTTATATCTCCATTTTTGCAAAGTGGTAAAACATATCTTTTTTTACATTCAAGAGATATATAATATGTATTATTTAAAGGTATAGAATCACTTCTAGTTATTGCACTAGAATTACAAAACTTGTCCCATTTATATTTATCCATAACACATATTTTCTCTATTATATCTTTTTCAGTTTTCTCATATAAATCTTCTAATGCTATATATTCATTTTTTATTGCATTTTTCAAAAAATCAGCGGTAAACTGCATAACATATTTATCTTCATTTTGTTGCAATGCCATGCTATACTCATATACACCTTCAAAGAATTTATCACAAGCCTCTTTATTTAAAAAACCAAGTTCTTGTTCTCCATCTTCATTAACTAAAATACCAATGTTGCTGTATACATGTTTTATATCTTCAATTCTCCAGTATCTTATCCAGATCAAACATGTATGCATTACTCCATCTAATCTATCAACACAAAGTTTAGGTTTATCGTTTTCTACTATAGTATACTTATCAATATTATTCATTTCATATATATTAAACTCATCTTCTAAACAAAGTTTTTTTAGATCTTCTGATGAATTCAAAACTGAATATACGTCTCTTTCTGAGCTCTTTTGATTTATATGATCATTTAATAAATAATCAATGCAATGACTAAATGCAGGAGTACCTAGATCATGAAATAGGGCCATTAGTGTTTGATTTTTATCATGTGTAAAGTTCCATGTCATAAGGGCACATGCGATGCTATGATCAAGTCTTGAATACCAAAACTTTATATTATATATTTTAGTATAATCGCATCCACAAAATTGACCTATCTTAGATAATCTTTGCATTTCATTTGTCTCAATATATTTATTTATAAATTCTGGATAGTCATTATTGCATAAAATATTAAAATACTTCTTTAGTTCATCATTTAGATTCTCAATATATTTACTCATATTATCCCCTTTATATCAAACATACATATTTTGATATTTTAATTAATAAATTGATTAAATCTATGGCAATGTGTGTGACATATTGCTATTGCAAGTGCATCTGTTGTATCATCAAGTTTTGGCATTTTTTCTAAATTCAAGAAACTTTTGACCATATTTTTTACTTGAATTTTTTCTGCTCTACCATAACCAACTATTGCAAGTTTAGCTTGTAGAGGTGTATATTCAAATATTTCTATTCCACAAGACTCAAGTGTATTTAAAATTACTCCTCTTGCCTCTGCTACTTTTATTGCAGTTTTAGTATTATTATTAAAGTATAAATCTTCAATAGAAGCAGCATCTATATTGTATCTTGAAATTATTTCTCTTAAATCTTTTTCAATTTTGTTTAATCTTTTTGGAAGTGGAGTATTTGCTTCGGTAGTTATACTTCCATATTCTATGGCTCTATATTTATTTTTGTTATAATCAATTACTCCATATCCTACTCTTCCATAACCTGGATCTACACCAAGTACAATCATTTTTTCAACCCCTTAAGTTAGCATCCCATATAATCTTATAATCTCAGCATTTGTAAGTAAGTCATACGAATTGCTATCTACATGTATACCTTTTTCGTTATATATTTTCTTTATACCACCATTTACATGTTTACTTATATCTTGCATTAGCTCTTTTACTAAGTTATATGCAATCTTTTGTGATGCTCTAGTTACACCATTTTGTCTTAAATTAGCCTTAACAAAATGTGCCATATATTTAGGATAAATTGAACCATCACTATATTTTGAATTTTTTGGAACTTCTCTCATACCATATGGTGTATATAATTCTTTAAAAATAGTATCTAATAATTTTATTGGCTTATCTCCAACTATACAAGGATATGATAAACTAAGTGTATATATCATCTCAATACATGGTATATGCTCTTCTTCTCCTAGCTTTTTCTTCATCATTCTTAGATCATCTATCCAAAAATAATTTTCTATTAAATCCTTTAATTCTTCTTTAAAATTAAATACTATTAAATCATCGTTACCATCTAGCATATTTTCATATACCTTTATTGCATTATACATTAGCGAAACAGTTTCAATATCATCTAATATATATCTTTTATTTTCATACTCTATAACACTATATATTATTTCTTTTGTAAATTCTTTAAATAATTCTATAGAGTTAGATTTTTGAAGTAATCTGTTTAAACTTTCTACATACCATAGCTTAAGCTTAAAAATTTGCTTTAATAAATTAACATCTTTTAATTCTAATTCATTTAAAAATTTTATATACCTTCTTGCAACAAGTAATACTTTTTGTGCTTTTTCTATTTTACCAATTGAAACATATTGTCCATCTATTGACTTAACTATATCTGTTATATCATTAATACATTTTAAAAATTCTTGTTCATTATCTAAATAATTAGTATCAAACAGATATGAACCGTCTAAATCATATGGAAGTTCAGAAATGAATTTTTCTTCAAAATCAAGTTCTTCAATTTTTGAAACAAGTTCTTTTAATTCTATATATTCTTCTGCTATACTTGAGGTTGAATTAAAAGTTCTCTTCTTTTTAAATTCAAATATTTCATCATTGTCAAAATTTTCAATATTAAATTCAACATTTGATATATATATATATGCTTTTTTTGTATCAAATGGAGAAATTTTTAGTTCAAATTCACCTGGTATAAAAGCATCTTCTGTGAATACTTTTTTAATTAGATCTCTTTCTATACACTCATGCTTTATATTATTCATTATTTGTACATCTTGAGTCCATGAGAATTCTTTTGATTTTATAACAATATTTTCCTGATCAACTATACTTAGATTAACAACAACACCATCACTATCTTTTCTTTGATTAAATTTCAAATAATTTGATGTTTTCATGCTATCTAATTTTCTATATGTTAGAAGTGGATTAATTTTAAATCTAGCAGTACTATTTTCTTTATTGTTGATTTCATACTCTATACACAAAATTTTATTATATAAATATATAGTTTTTTTATAGCTTACTCCACCAATATTGTACTCAAACACATCATTTTCAAGATCGATTGATGAAATGTATTCATCTGCACACATAGTGTGCAGACTTGTTGTAATCTGAGACATATTATATTCTTTATCATTAATTAGTATTTTTTCAAGCATACTTAGCAGTAAAATTTTACCCTCATGTATGTACATACCGTTATATGGTCTTCTTAATTCCAAATTTCCGGTCATACAAAAACATGTTGATTTATTATCTGTTAAACTATATTCAAGCTTTTTTGCTTGATCTATACTATTTACTCCTCTTTTGTATTTATACATTATGTACTTCTACTCCTTTTTCATACTATTACGTATTTTATTAATAGTTTCATAAGTTTTGTCACTTACTTTTGCTTCCCCTGTTTTTTTATTGCTTTTTATTTTCTTTGAAGTCACTTTTATATTACTACTCTTATTTAATTTCTTTAATGTCTTTTTTAAATGTGATTTTATACGTAATGTCATTTCTTTTCTCATATGTTTTTTCTTTACTTTAACAATATTTAAAGTTCCTATTTTTTTAGCTTTTGTAATTGACATTATTATATCTGCCAGCTTGTCTGTATCATGAATAATAGAATTTTTTGCTGTTAATACTAAATCTTGTTCAACAACACATATTGCTCTATTTTGTATGTTTTCTAAATCAACTTTTACCGGAGAAGATTCAATCTGATTAAAGTCTTTAAGCATTTCATTAGTTATCTCCCCATTATTAGCTATAGCATAATCAATTACATGTTTTCCTAAATATCTTTCAACTTCATTTATATATTTTGCTAGTGTATATCCATAGGTTTGTCCAGGTTGATCCATTATATTTGAAACATAAACTTTTTTTGCTTTAGATTTAATTATAGCTTTTGCTACATCATCAATTAAAAAGTTTGATACTACAGATGTATATAGCGGTCCAGGTCCTATAACTATAACGTTAGCTGTTTTAATAGCCTCTATAACTTCTGGATTTGGTCTTATACTACCTTCTTTTAAAAATACTTGCTTAATCATATTTTTGTTTTCTTTTGCCATTTCACAAATATTTTGTTTTCCAACTATAACTTCACCATTTTCAAAACCTGCACACATTATTAAGTTGTCTGTAGTAACAGGTAATATCTTACCTTGCATTTTAAATACTTCAGGTAATTTTTCAATAGCTTTCGAAAAACTTCCAGTTATATCAATAAGTGATGAAATTATTAAATTACCTAATGAGTGGCATGCATCTTCTAGTTTACACTCTTTATATGTAAGTAGTTTAGAAAGATCAGACTCTGATGTAGAAAGTGCAGAAATGCACTTTCTAATATCACCAGGTGTTAAATCCTCTTTATTTGCAACAACTGTACTTAAACTTGTATCATCTTCTGATACATTTACAATTGCAGTAATGTTTTCAGTATATTCTTTTAAACCTTTAAGTAGATTTGGTAGACCACTACCCCCACCGATAACAACTATCTTAGCACCTTTTTTTAATCTTGGATCTCCATATAATAGTTTTCTAATCCCTATATTTTTATTTTTTCTAGATAAGTTTTTTAAAGATAAAAATAGTATATTTTTTTGTGCTATTATGAATGAAAAGATTACTCCAAATACTGATACAGTTATAAGAGCTATATATGATATAAGCATCTTTGGACTTAAATCTTTAATATTCATTAATGTAACTATGCAAAATATAAGTAATGCAATAGATACAATTTGAAGTAATACATATCGTTTTACTCCAGCACCTGGCTTAAACCATTCCAAAATTGTTTTCATTATTTTTTTCCTCCAATAAATTGTACTTCTGTTTCAAGCATTACACCAAACTTCTCATGTACAACTCCTTTTATATGTTCAATAAGATCAAGTATATCTTTACATGTAGCATTATCAACATTTACTATAAATCCAGCATGTTTAGTTGATACTTGTGCACCACCTATTTGGTAGCCTTGAAGTCCAGATTCTATTATTAGCTTTCCAACAAAATATCCTTTTGGTCTTTTAAATACACTACCAAAGTTTGGATACTCAAGCGGTTGTTTTTCTTTTCTAAGTCTTGAATTTTCTTTCATCTTAGCATCTATTTCTTCTACATTTCCTTTTTTTAACTTAAACTTAGCACTAACTACAACATAAGTAGGGTGTTCAGTAAATATACTATGTCTGTATGAGTAGTTTAAATCTTCATTTTTTACGGTAACAATTTCACCTTCATCATTAATGTATTTTACTTCTTCAACTACATTTACAAACTCTGATCCGTAAGCACCAGCATTCATTTTTACTCCGCCACCTACAGTCCCCGGTATACCACATGCAAATTCAAATCCTTCTAATGAATTTTGTTTAGCAATAAGCGAAACTTTAGGCATACTAAGTCCTGCTAGACATTCAATAGTTTCATCTTCAATTTTATATTCACTAAACTTTGAAGCAAGCTTAATTATTAGAACGTGAACATCTTCATCCACAACAAGTAGATTGCTACCATTTCCAATAATGTAATATTCAATATTATTAGATTTAGCAAAACCAAGTACTTTCTGAAGTTCTTCAATATTTGTTGGTGTAACTAAACAATCACAATTTCCACCAACACAAACAGTAGTGTAATCTTTCATTGATACATTATACTTTATCCTAATTGGATCTATTAAATTTTCTAACTCTTTATATTTTTCCATAATAATTCCTCCATCATATATTAAATAATATGCTTGAAACTTCTATACTATTGCATCTACAAATGCTTTTGCATCAAAAACTTCAATATCATCTAGTTTCTCGCCAACACCAATATATTTTATAGGAATATGTAATTCATCAACTATTGTAAACACAATTCCACCTTTTGCTGTAGAATCAAGTTTTGTAAGTACTATTGAATTTACATTTGTTGTTTCAAAGAATTTTCTTACTTGGATTGCGCCATTTTGTCCAGTAGTTGCATCAAGTACCATCAATACTTCTTTATCAATACCAGGTAAGTTTTTATCAATTACTCTGTTAATTTTATCAAGCTCGTCCATTAGATTTTTTTTATTGTGAAGACGTCCTGCTGTATCGCATATTAATATATCATAATCAGACTCTCCAAATTTTTTAGTTGCATCGTATACAACAGATGCAGGCTCTTGCATATCTTTTCCAACACATATATCTGTATCAACTCTTTTTGCCCAAATTTCTAATTGTTCAACAGCTCCTGCTCTAAAAGTATCTGCTGCTGCAAGTAATACTTTCTTTCCTTGTTTTTTGTATAAGTTAGTTATTTTACCAATAGTAGTAGTTTTTCCTACTCCATTTACACCAACAACAAGTATTATCTTTTTAGAATTACTATTGTACTTTTCTTCTTCAGTATCTACTTCAAGAATTTTAGCCATTTCTTCTTTTAAAAGTTCTCTTATTGCATTTTCACTTTTATCAACTTGTTTTTTTATTCTATCTCTTACTTTATCACATATTTTTGAGCTAGTTGAAACACCAACATCAGACAATATTAGCATTTCTTCAATTTCATCCATTACTTGTTCTATATCTTTATGACTAGCAAAAACATTGCTAAGTTTTATATCAAAATTTTCTTTACTTCTTCTTAAGCTTTCTTTTAATTTTTCAAACAATATTAACACCTCTTTTGTCTTAATAATTATATCATATTTTGATTTATTTTCAACAAAAAGAGGTGAATTATATAGCATATATTAGAAATAAATTTTAAATAAACTTTTATATATGTTCAGCTTTAAACTTTTGCTTTAGACCTCCAAGAGATGTTACGTCTAAAGAATTACTATCATTAATACTAGCATGAAATATTTGATTATTATTATATGTATTGAAATAGTAATCACCAGTAAATATATTCATAAAAACAGTATATTGTGTATAATCATAAGTTCCTTTACTTGTTAAAACAATTCCCTTTGGTATTGATACAGATTTCATTATATTAAAACAAGTATTTAAAACATCTTCTGATGTATCATTTATATCGGAAAAGCTTCTTAGAAATGTAGTTCTTACAAATCTAGATGGTGATGTATAATCACCTGGAAGTCCAAAACTGCCACCTGCTTGCCCAAAAGGCTTTAACTTAATATTATCCCAATTTGCTTCTTCAGTTTGATTTGGAGAAACGTTCATATAATTTCTTAGATTAGTCATATGCCAATCAAAGTTTGGACTATTAGCAAGAGTTTTTGCTTGATTATTAAATATTTCTAAACCTTTTATTGTCTGTTCAATTACTATACATTTTCCTTTTCTATCTACTACAATCCAATGTAGTGGTGTAACAGTATTAGTAATAGGATCTGTAACTCCAATTATTTCTATTTTATTAATTATATACATAACTTCTTCAATATCTCTACATTCTCCAAGTAAAAAATTTGCCAGTTCAATAGATGCAATATTTGTTTTCTCATGATTTGGTATTGAATTATAATGTGCAAAACCATAAAAATACAATGCTGCAACAGCTAAACCATTTTCATTTACTCCATCTGCAAGAGTTACTCCACCAATGTTTTGTCCAGTTCCAATAAATTTATATTTTGTAATAAATATATTATCTTCTACTAAGCTCTTCCATTTATAGTTTCTAGGAAAAATATATACTTCTGGATCTAACTCATATGAAAAATCCATAGTTCTGCCAAAGAATATTTCACCATCTTTTGAATCAATTGATATTGATGTACACATAAAACATATCCCCCTTAATTAATAGATTATATGAACTGTTATATGAAAAATAGAATAAAAAATAGTTTGACTTTCAATATTTATTGTGCTATTATTGTGTTATGTAAAACTATCGACTGCTTTATAATTTTAAAAGGAGGTAATGCTATATGAAAAAGGTAAATATCTTAATCTTTGCATTTGTATTTTTTGAGTTGTTATTTTTCTTACCCAATACTGCATATGCTAGTTCATCAAAGCTTCCAACTATAGATACATATACAAAAGAGAGCTTATCTATAGAAGGAATTTGGAAACCAGAAGAAGACATTGATGCTGAAATTATGTATGATTTCGTATTTAATACTACTGAGATTACCTCTAACAAAGATACTAGTATACGGTTATATGACCTAAATTATACAGATAACTTTATACTAATTAATTTTAATGCAAATTCAAAAAAACTTAAGAAATCAGAAAACATTATATTTTTACAAGATAATTATTACTTTGTAGAAGGGTATCTGGATTTCAAGAACTTTAATCAAAACAGTAATAAAATAAATTATGTAGTTGCAAAAGATATTTCTCTCTCTTATTCAAAATATCAGTCAATACGCGAAGAATTAAACAATTTAAAGCTTGATATTAAGGATAAAAAAGATATTATTGAGGAACTAAAATTAGATCAAAATTCTTTAGCAACAAAAAACAAAAATCTTAGAATAGGAATTATTATAGTATCAACTTTATGTTTAATTTTGTTTATATCTTTAGTTATAATTGCATTGAAAAAAAAATCAAAACCAAAGGAAGTCATTGCAGAAGATGATTTAGAAGAAAAACAAGAGAATATAGCTAGAATTCCAGTAAAGAAGAAAAGTTAAAATTAAATTAAGCGGTATATTGTTTATAATACCGCTTATTATTTTATATTAAATTTTCTATTATTTTATCTGCTATTTTTATTCCATCAACAGCAGATGACATTATTCCACCTGCATATCCAGCACCTTCACCACAAGGATATATCCCTTTTATATTTGACATCATATTATCATCTCTAATTATTCTAAGCGGTGATGAACTTCTAGTTTCAACACCAACAAGCACCGCATCGTCACTTGCAAAACCTTTTAATTTTTTATCTAAACTAACTAATGCTTCTTTTAGCATATTAGTAATAAATTCCGGAAATATATCATGTAAATTACACATTGTAGTTCCAGGGATATATGTAGTATTTACATTTTTAAATTCCTTTGATTTGGTATTATTTAGAAAATTACTAACTAATTGTACTGGCGCAAAATAATTACTTCCAGCCACTTCAAAAGCTTTCTTTTCTAATTCTCTTTGAAAATGCATTCCAGCAAGTGGAGATTCATCTTTAAAATCCTCTGGTAAAACAGTTACAAGAAGCCCACTATTAGCATTAATTCCATCTCTACTATGAAAACTCATTCCATTAGTTACAACTCCACCTTCTTCTGAACTTGATGCAACTACTTTTCCGCCTGGGCACATGCAAAATGTATATACTGCTCTTCCATTATTTGAATGATAAACAAGTTTATAATCTGCTGCTCCAAGTTTTGGATGATTTGCAAATTTTCCATATTGAGATTCATTAATCATACTTTGTAAATGTTCAATTCTAACTCCAACTGAAAAAGGCTTTTTGCACATATTAACACCTTTTTCATATAGCATTTCAAAAGTATCTCTACTGCTATGTCCTATTGCAAGTATTAGAGTATCTGTTTCAATTAACTTTGAACATTTAACTGAAGTTACTTTACCATCAATATAATTAAAATCTACAAATTTTTCTTCAAATAAAAATTCACCACCAAGAGATTCTATTTTCTTTCTCATATTTTCTACTACTTTTATTAAAATATCAGTGCCAATATGTGGTTTAGCATTATACATTATTTCCTCTGGAGCACCACATTCTACAAATTCTTTTAATACTTTTCTACATAATGGATCATTTATTTGAGTAGTTAATTTTCCATCAGAAAAAGTTCCTGCTCCACCTTCACCAAATTGAACATTTGACGAAGTATTTAATATACCTTCATTCCAAAATAAATCTACATCTTTTTTTCTTTCATCTACTTTTTTACCTTGTTCAATAATAATAGGGTTTAATCCAGCATATGCAAGCATCATTGCAGAGAAAATTCCAGCTGGTCCTGAACCAACAATAACTGGTCTTTTTTCACTTTTTATATTTAGTTTTGCATTTTTAGTTTCTTTATTTTTTACTACACTATATTTTTTAAATCTATCTTCATTTTTCAATTCTACATCAATACTATATACAAAGTGCACATAATTTTTATCTCTTGCATCAACAGATTTCTTATATATCCTCAAATTAGTTATATCAGTTACATCTATCCTTAACTTTTTTCTTACAATATCTTTTAGTTCTGATTCATCAGAATCTAAAGAAAGTTTTACATCATTTATTCTTAACATTTAAATACCTCGTTTCATTTATAATTATATCATATAAATATCATATAGCAATATATAATGTCTTATTTAAAACACAAAAAACTGCCATAATATTGTTACCAATATATATGACAGTTTTTTTATTTAATCATAATCAATATTAACATTATAGTTTTGATTAAAACTACAATATTTTTCATCTTTAAGTGAATTATCATCGAGTATATATGTGTACATATAATAATAATAACTATCATATGTATATAGATACAAGCCATTTTCAATTAATTTAATTACATTAGATTTTGTATATTTAGCATTAATCCCGGACACATTTTCCAACATATTAGGATCTTTTGTTCTAAAAGTTACACTGTGTGAAATTGCATCTGTACTTGGTATATCCTTAAATTCAGAAATTACTACCTGATATTCATACTTTATTTTTACATTTATAGAAAGTGTATCTTTAGAAAATTGTGCGGATTCTATAAAGTAATTATCCCGAGCTTTAAGATTTTTAATACTGAATTTTTTCATATTAACTCTCACAGTATTATGTACCGTACCAACATCGCCGTATTTATCCTTGATGTTCAAATCCATTTTTATATCTTTTTCGAGTGGATTAGTAGTCCGATCTGAAATGTAAATAGTTAAAACGATAATGAATAAAGCAGAAATAACACATAATACCTTAAGTGCAAACTCCTTCTTCAACATAACCTACCTCCAAATTATTGTTTATATTATTTTATAACTACTATAGTATATTATATCATATTTTAGCATTAAATTCAACATTATGTAACCTGATAATCAATTAATCTTTTATTTTAATGTTTATCTATTTTTCTTCTTATATTTATAATGATTCTCCTTGAACTAATACTGGCCTAAATGAACCATATGGATCAGGATCTCCATCAACTGAACTAGATGCGAATAATCCTGCTCTTGAGCCATCGCTAAAACATCCACCACGGTAAAACCACATTCTATATACATGTCCTACTGCCATAACATCATCATTCCAACCTGTAGCATATTGTTCTCCAACATCTGAATCTACTGTTGTTCCCATAATCCATTGATATGACATATTTCCAGATGTAAACCTTCCAAAATAACTATTATTGCTAGATGTTTCCCATAGCGCATCACCTTTTTTATTTGCAAAGTTAGCATAAGTTTCATCTGTTAATCTTTTTCTAATAATATTGTTATCATCTTGAGTAGAATCATATGGAGGTACAGAATACCATATTTTCCCACCATCAGATCCATAAAATACTCCGCCTTCTTTTTCATCATTTCCAGGATCATATATATCATAATATTTTACATATTCTGATTTTATTTTATTGTTATCAATATGTTCTGATTTTCCATAAGCAGATATATTACCATTTCCATTATTTATTAAAGATGCAGTCTTTTCCCATGCGCCCCCACTTATATCATAAACACCATATATGTTTCCAGTTGTACTTGCATTTACACCATTTGATGTATTATATGCAGATAATTCAGAATTCCCATCTGAAAGTATATGACTATTCTTACTTGTCCCTGCATATCCAGTCTTCATTTTCCAAGAATTATACATTGTGTCTCCATACGGATTTATCCAAGGTTCTTGACCATATTTACTTTGCGAAAGATAAGCTATAGCACCCCACTCTACATTTTTCATTTGATGAGTATCAATATTTTCATTTACTCCAACACTACCTTGTGAACTAGTCATATTCATACTTACAGTTTGAATATTGCCTTCTGATATATATCTCCAACTGTATACACTCGGCAACACTCTAACTTCTAAGTCAGTAACATTCCCTCCACCTAGACTAGCCCCTAAATATGGTTCACTACTCTGTGTTTTAGTTGGTTGACTACTACTTGCTTCATATTTAGCAACCCATATACCAGATAGTTGTTTACCTCCAAAAGTAAATGCAGGATGAACAGTGTAACCTGTTGTACTGCTACCATCAACAGCAACATTACTTGTCCCTGATAAAAATTTAATATCAATTTGACTCGCCGAACTACTATGTGAATTTGTTATTTTATATGCGTATCTTGGAATCCATACCCAATATGCTTTATTGTTATTATTATTTGTATAGATATTTGCCCATTTTTTAGATGAATAATCATACCAACTAGTATCCGTTTTTGCTTGTGTCAATGTTAATTCGCTTTCAACATTATTCCCATCCCATTTTACAGCTTTTGTAGTTGCCTCTGGTAAATATGAAAGGTCTGGCTTGTTGTATGTCAAATCACCATTATATACTATTTCTTGTCCATCTATCATCTCTGAAACAATTCTTGCTTTTGTAGAATCACTTCCAATGTATGTTAGTTTTCCATTTACTATGCTTAATTCATTATCATACTTTGTAAGTCCTTGCACAAAATCTGATACCTTTCCGTTTAGTGTATCAGTATCAAAATTACCATTGCTTTCAGTAAGTTTGTTCAAGGAATATAAATTAATCTCATCTCTTATGGTAGCTAGATCACTTTTAAAAACCGCTTCTTTTGCAGTACTTATAGGATTGTTTTTAGTTAGTGACAAAATTACACTACCTGCTAATATAATAATAACTATTATAGTTATTATTAGTACAATTAAGGATATTCCCTTTTTTCTCATATATATATTTCCCCCTAATAAAATGTATAATTTTTATAAGAATACATTTTACATATTTTATATTTAATATACTATATATGACATTTTTTGTCAACAGATATTAATTCTAATTTCTATTTTATTTCATCTAAGATTTTATTATCACTTTCATCATAAAATTTAATATTATTATTTTTGTTATCTTTTTTAAAGAAACCTGATTTATATTTATACTTAATTATTCTTCTTGCTGAATCATTTAATCTCTGCATAGAAATTTCTCCTGATTTCACAGCATTTAATATCTCATTATAGCTTTTATCCAAATCTTGAGGCAATAGCAACATATCTGCTCCAGCAACAAACGCACTATACGCTGGAGAAGTGTTTATATTTTGTTTTGTTATTGCACCCATTTCTAATCCATCTGTTATCGCTATTCCATCAAATTTTAAATTTTTTCTTAATATATTATATATATCTTTATTAAGTGAAGCTGGAAGCTTAATATTAGATAAATTATTATATATTACATGATTTACCATTATAATATTACTACCAGTTTCTATACCTTTCTCAAACGGAATAAAATCAGATTTTTCTAATTCACTCAAGGTTATATTGCTATTAGATATATTTTCATGAGTATCTGTATCACTACTTCCTAATCCTGGAAAATGTTTAAGCGTGCTTGATATTTTATATTCACTTAATCCTTTAATATATCCCTCAATCATCTTAGACACAACTTCGGGATCTTTTCCAAAACTTCTATACTTTATAGCTGTAGTATTATCCAAATCACATACTGGAGCAAAATCTAAATTAAAACCCAAATAAGCAAGTCTTCTAGCAATAATTTTAGCATATTCATATGCTAAATTAAGGTCTTTAGTTTTCCCCAATTCAGAAATATATGGTAAAGTTTTATATAACGAAGATTTTGAAAGCCTATCTACTAATCCCCCTTCAACATCTACAGATAAAAACATGGGAATACTAACATTAGAATTTTTAATATCACTAATTAATTTTTTAGTTTGTTCAATATCTTTTATATTTTCAGAAAATAGTATTACACCACCTAAATTATAGTTTTCTATAAAATCCTTTGCTTTATTACTTAATTCATACATATTATTATTTTTTTCATCTTTTCTAAATGCACATATAAATAACTGCCCGACTTTTTGTTCTGTTGACATTGAATTAACAATAGTATCTATGTAATAATTTTCATTTTTATCAATATTATTAGATTCATTATTATCTCTATTATCATAAATATTAATATTTTCATCTTTACTATCATTAGATTTTGTCTTTATACTATGTATAATATATATTGATATAAATAGTATTGTAAATAGTATAAAAATAATAAGAGGCCATTTAATATTTTTCATATAATCACCTTTACATAGTATACAATATTATTATTTATTATACAATAAATTAGTTATTATAAAAAAAGAAATAAGTATAAACTTATTCCTTTAACATTTTATTTTATTATTTTGGGTCCAAGTTTTATACCACCTACAACATGAAAATGCATATGTTTTACAACTTGACCACCATTTTCACCAGTATTACATATAACTCTAAAACCATTTTCAGAAATATTACATATTTTAGCTACTTCTTTAATTGCAAGTTGCACTTTTGCTATATATTCAATATTTTCTTCATTTAAACCATTATAGTCTTTTATATGTATTTTTGGTATTACAAGTACATGAACTGGAGCAACTGGATGAATATCATTAAATGCTAAAACATAGTCGTTCTCATATACTTTATCGCTTGGAATTTCCCCTTTTATTATTTTACAAAATAAACAATCATCCATATTTTACCTCTTTACTTCTTATTATTTTTCAAATACCATCTTTATTCTTCTAACACCACTAGAAACCGCTTCTTCTTTTACAATTTTTACGTGATCTAATTTATTAGTATTTTCAACATGTGGTCCACCACATATTTCTTTTGAAAAATCTCCAATACTATATACTTTTACTTTTTCACCATATTTATCATCAAATATGCCTCTTGCACCTATAATTCTTGCTTCTTCAATAGGCATTTCAACACATGTAACTTCTAAATTTCTGTCAATTTGTTCATTTATCATATCTTCAACTTGTTTAATTTGTTCAGGATTTACTTTTTCTGGATTAGAAAAATCAAATCTTGCACGTTCTGCTGTTATGTTTGATCCCTTTTGCATCACATGAGATCCTAAGACTCTTTGTAATGCTTCAAGTAATAAATGTACTGCAGTATGATATTTAGTTGTTTCTTCGCTATGATCAGCAAGGCCACCTTTGAATGTACCTTTTTGATCTTGTCTTGATTTTTCTTGATGTTCTTCAAATTTTTTGTTAAATCCATCCATATCTACTGTAAAATCAATTTCTCTTGCAAGTTCAGCTGTAACCTCAGGTGGAAAACCATATGTATCATATAATCTAAATAAAGTTTCACCTTCAATTAAAGACTTACCTTCTTCTTTTAATTTATTTGTTACCTTAACAAATTCTTTTTCACCGTTAACAAGTGTATTCATGAATCTATTTTTTTCTTTATTTATTTCAAAAGATACACTTTCCTTATTTTTTTCAAGTTCAGGATACATATCACTTAAACTTTCAACTAATACTTCAACTACTTTAGTTATATTTTCTGGATTAAATCCAATTTTTCTCATATGACGTATTGATCTACGTATTAGTCTTCTAAGGATATAACCTTGACCTACATTACTTGGAACTATAGAATCACAAATAAGTAAAGAAGATGCTCTCATATGATCAGCTATGATTCTTAATGAAGAGTCATTTGGTATACTTGACATGCTTTTTACCTTATCTATAATTGGAACAAATAGTTCTGTTTCAAAGACGTTATTTTTACCTTGTAGTAAGAAAGCCATTCTTTCTAATCCCATACCAGTATCAACATTTTTTTGTGATAATGGTTCAAATGTACCATCTGCTTTTTTGTTATATTGCATAAATACATTATTCCATATTTCAACATATTTTCCACAATCGCAACTTGGTTGACAATCTTTTGAGCAAGGTTCTTTTCCAGTATCTAAGAATATTTCTGTATCTGGTCCACAAGGTCCAGTCTCTCCAGCAGGTCCCCACCAGTTTTCTTTAGCAGGATAAAAATATATTCTTTCTTCTGGTATTCCGCATTCTTTCCATACTTTAGCTGCTTCTTCATCTCTAGGTGCATTACTATTACCTTCAAAGCATGTAACAGATATTCTATTCATATCTATCCCTAATTCTTTTTCTAAAAACTCATAGCTATATCTTATTGATTCCTCTTTAAAGTAATCTCCAAGTGACCAATTGCCAAGCATTTCAAAAAAAGTTAAGTGTCTATTGTCTCCAACTTCATCTATATCATCTGTTCTTAAACATTTTTGGTAATCAGTAAGTCTTGTTCCATCTGGATGACTCTCACCTGTAAGATATGGAACAAGAGGATGCATTCCAGCAGTTGTAAAAAGTACTGTTGGATCATTTTCTGGTATTAATGGTGCTCCATTTATTATTTTATGAGATTTGCTTTCAAAAAATCTCAAATATTTATTTCTAAGTTCTATTGCCTTCATATTTATTCTCCTTTATTGGACATACAAATAGTATTATATATAACCATTTGATTATATATAATACTATATTTTTATATTTTTTTCAAGTATATTAAGAAATTTAATGATTATCAAATCATATATTTTATTTTAAATTTCCTTAAATCTTTTAACCCCATAAGTTTTCAAAATATAATTTTCTAAGAAGCATAGTAATGCTAAAACTATAGCTATTAGCATTGAGTAGGCTTCAATAGATAAATATTTTGATGCAACAAATCCATATATGAAAAATATAACCATTGCAATGCACATTGGAACCATAACTCCGATAAATGAAGACATACTTTGTTTTACTGCTTGTGAATCTGATGTAAATTCAAGCTTTGGATACTTTAAATTTATAAGTAATCCAAAGATAGATACAAAAAGATTTAAAAAGATTACAAGTATTATATTTATAGCTATTTGAATTAGTGTAAATTTAAGTGATATGCTTAGTGCTAATAAACAAACTATTGTTATTGGTAATACTAGTAAAATATTAATTAAAAGTTTACTAGTAAATATATCATTAATACTTACTGGTAATGATTTAATGATCCATAAATTCTTGCCTTCTAGTGAAATTGAAGAGCATGTAGAACATGATAAACCAACTATAAATACAGTTATAAATATAACTACTTGATACATTGTCATTGGTGCATCAATACCTTCACTTTGTATCATATTATTTAAAATGCTACTATCAATAAATATAGCATATATAGTTAAAAGTAATAGAGCAATTACTCCAAAAGCAGTATTAAATACATATATAGGACTTGAAATGTATCTTTTAAATTCTTTTTTAAATAATGCTGATTTTTTTGTACCTCTTGTATATTCTATTTTACCTTTTCCTTTTGACTTAGTTTTTGTGGTTGATAACCTAGATATTATTAATTTATATTGTCTAGCTAAAATGAAGGCAAAAAGTGCAAATATAACTACATTTAATGCTATATATAGTAAAAGTGATATCATATTTCCATTTATAATTGCATCTTTAACATAGTAGACTATATATCCATATTTTTTAAATAAATCATTAAATTTATCAATATTACCTACTAGCTTCATTATTAATGTATTCATATTGCTTGATAAAATAGTTATCCCAAAAAAGATAGCAAACGTAAATATTATTTCAAACCATTTTTTATTACCACTTTTTGATGATACATAAGCAACTATGTATCCAACTATACTTGCAAGAACTGTTGGTACAATTGGTAAGAATGCAAATACTACTAATGAATTTACAAAATATAGCAATCCTACACTAGTAAATATTGAATACATTACTATACATGGTAGAAATATTACTGTAGCCAGCAAATAGTTTGTTGATAGCAATGTAAGTACTCTTGATGAAAGTACAGTACTAAATTTAATTGGCATAGAAAATATCATGTCATTATCTTTTGATTCAAATAATATTCCCTTAGCTTTATATATTGAAAACATAAATATTGAAAGTGATGCTATAATATAAAATATTACTTGAAGATATTCTTTTAAGCCATATGCATTTAGAGCTTGATATCCAATATATGCATACAGTGAAGAATAAGCAAGTACTATAGCAAGGAGTAACACAGTTATTACAACTTTTACAATGTTTTGTGGAACCATCTTTACTTTTATATTTTTTCCTATTTTTAGGTTATTTAATGTTGTATATTTAAAAAGAGTCCATAATTTATTCTTCATTTTTAATCAACTCCAAGAAAACTTCTTCTAAGCTCTCATTTCCTTTTACTTCACTTACTGTTCCACAAGTAATTAAGTTACCGTTTTTTATTATACCTACTCTATCACAAAGTTTCTCAACAACTTCAAGAACATGTGAAGAAAAGAATATAGATGATCCTTGACTTGTAATTTCTTTCATTACTTCTTTTAAAGAAAACGCAGCTTTTGGATCTAGTCCAACAAATGGTTCATCAAGTATTAATAATTTTGGTTCATGTATAAGTGCTGAAATTATAACAAGCTTTTGTTTCATACCATGAGAATATGAGCTAATCAAATCTTTTAAATTTTCTTCTAATTCAAATATCTTAGAATATTTTTTTATTGATTCCATTCTTTTATTTTTATCAATATCATAAATATCAGATATAAAATTTAAAAATTGTATACCTGTCAAATTTTCATATATATCAGGATTATCAGGAATATATGCAATTTTTTTCTTACACTCCATAGGGTTATTTTTTACACTTACTCCATCAATGTAAATATCTCCACCTTCAAATTCTAAAATTCCTACAACAGATTTTATAGTTGTAGTTTTTCCTGCTCCATTATGACCAATAAAACCAAAGATTTCACCATCTTTTACTTCTAGTGATAAATTATCTACTGCATTTTTATCACCATATTTTTTTGTTAAATTTTCTATTTTTAACATAAACTCCCCTCCAAAAATTAAGTCTAATAATAAACTTGTACTTCATTTGTTTTTTCAAATATAACATCATCACGTGATTCTTTTACTCTATCACTATAAAAATATTTAACTGTCAGTACAATTATTCCAATTGCTGCTATAACAAACAAAGTTATAAAAAGATATCTATAAGAACTTTTTTTCATTTTTTCACTTCCCAACAATATGTTTTTATAATTAAAGTATATCAAATATATCATTTTTATTCAATAATTTATATATATTTAATTTACTATTTTTACCAATTATGTTTTATTTATAAAGTTTTTAAATAAATAAAAGAGTAAATTACAATCTAAATTTGTAATTCACTCTTTATTTTTATATTAGTATCGCTTTTAATAATTCAACATCCTCTAACTTTATACCATCAGGGACGTCTAATACATATTCTGTTTCATCAATTTCAAGTTTATAGATGCATGTTATTTTTTCATTATTTTCAGATATAATATTAATTATAACTAAAATATTAGTATAGTACTCCTCCTCTTCATTACATATTATATTAAAGAATAATTGATTCGTAGTCCGATTAAAACTAGGTCCTACATTAACATTATCATTTAACCTTTCTATAGCCAAAAAAGTACGACATAATAAACTCATATGAATTTCTCCTTTTTAATTCAAATTAATGAAATATTTTAAAATACCTTATAATAATTAAATTATATCACTTTTTTGTTCTTATGTCAACTTTTGTATACGGTATAGAAAAGTACCAGATATTCTCTGGTACTTAAAATTTTATAAATTTTCATCATCTTGATCATCATCAAAATCTGTATTTTTATCAACTTCATCAGTATAAGTTTCTTCTTCATCATTATCAAAAGTATCTATTTCAGTATTAGCATTTTCCTTTTCAGTTAATTCTAATTTTTCATCATCAATTTTACTTGTATTTTCATTAATTACTTCTGTTGATGTAGGTTCTGATATTCCAATACTATTTAAACTTTCACTAACAGTTGCTCTTGCTCTTCTTCTGGCTTCTTGATATTTATCTTTATCAATATCAGGTGCAACTTCTTTTTCTCTAATAACTAAAGTAGCTAATTTTAATTTTCTATTTTCATGATATAAATAAACTAATTGTGCAAATTCAATTAATGTAACAGCTACTAATAAAATTTCAAGTGCACTTCTTCTAACTTCATCACTCATACTAAATATAACTGATTTTTTAGCATCTGCTACTTCCGTATATGGATTAGATTCATCGGTAGTTTGAACAGTTTTATCTGGAGTATCAACAGTTGCTATAACTTCTGGTTTCTTAACTTTTATTGTATAATTCTTTGTAGTAACACCATCTTCTGCAGTAACTTTTATATTAATTGTGTTTTCACCGCCAACTAATTTATCATTTCCAGTAATTTCAACTTTTGCTTTATCACTTTTTGCATAAGCAAGAACATTTAAACTTCCTACATCTGCTGTCAAATCTTCTATTGTATAATCAAAAGTTTCTGAACTAAATGCAGGAGATAGATTTTTACCATCTACAATTAAGTTATTAAGATAAGCATTAGCTTTTTGAGTATTATCAGCTCTTGTAACTATTATTGTATATGTCTTCTTTGTTCCATTTATTGCAGTAACTGTTATTGTTACTGTATTATCGCCAAGTTTTAGATTTTCATCACCAGTAATCCAGTATTTTGCACCAGCTTGCTCAACTTGTACTGTTAGTCCTAAACTAGTTGCAGTTGAAGGTACAGCAAGTGAGTATTTCGTTACTTCTGGACTAAAATTTGGAGATAGTCCTTCATAGTTTGGAACTAACTTTTTCAAGTTTGCATTGGCATTTGATGTTGTTGTAGTGGTACCAGTATTTGTAGTAGTACCAGAATTTGTTGATTTTTCTTTTACAGTTATTGTTATTGTCTTTGAGGCAATAGAATTTGTTATATCATTTGCAGATGGTGATGTATCAGAAATGCTTGATGGTGAGATTGTTATTGTAACTGTACCAGAAGCATTACCAGTAATTACAAAGCTATCAGTAGCATCTAAAAATATGGCTGTTTTATTTATTGAAGCAATAGAACTATTAGAAGTAGATACATTTAATTTTCCTATAAGCTCAGTTCCTGTTACAGAAATATTTGCAGTTCCTCCAACTTCAATAGTAGTGGTTGAAGCAGATGTACTAAATGAAGATGCAGCATATGATCTATTTAATCCAAATAGCAACATTGTAAATAGAAATAATGATAATATTCTGCTTTTATTTTTTAATAATTTAATCATAGTATAATTCTCCTTTTAAAAAATATATATCTAACTAATTAGACATTATAAAATTTTTCACTAAAACATAATCACTTGCTGTTATTTTTCCATCTTTATTCATGTCAGATGCCAAAATTTGTACAGAAGTTAAATTACTTACTTCCATTATGTGATTCTTTATAAGTACATAATCACTTGCTGTAATTTTAGAGTCACCATTCACATCACCCATAACTGACAAAGTGTATTCTTGAACAACATTAGTTCCATCTAAGATTTGTATTTTTGAATTTGTACTTATTGTTGCTAAATCTGGTATTTCATTTCCAGATTCATCTAAAATTTTCTTTGAATATGAACTCTCAATATTATTTTTAACACTTAATGCAGTTGTATTTACAGGTATATTATATACAATACCTTGTGTATTTACCAAATAAGTTTTTATTGTTGCTATATTAGTAGTAACCTTTACATTAAAAGTACAAGATTTATTGCTTCCATCTTTTGTTGTAAATGTTACCTTAGTTGATCCAATTTTTAAACCTTTAATTTTTCCATTTTCAACTTGCGCTATAGTTTGATTTTCTATAGAAATATCATAACTTTTATCTGTAGTATTTGATGGAGATACAGTTGGTGTAATATCTAAATAATTACCTAAAATAACTGGGTATTCAGTATTTGTAACTGATATTCCTGTAGCAAGAGTATTTCCAACAGTTACCGTACAAGTAGCAGTTTTATTACCATCTAATGTTGTTGCAACAATAGTTGTACTACCAACTCCATTTCCAGTAACTTTACCATTAGAATCTACAGATGCAATACTGCTATTATTACTGCTCCATGAAACATTTTTTATATATGCATTACTTGGAGAAATTGTTGGAGTTAATGTTATATTTTCACCAACTTTAATTGCTGCTGATGTTTGATTAAGTGAAACTGAAGTTACATGAGTATAGTTATATGTTTTAACATATGCTTGATATACATATCCTTCTCTTCCGTCATCTAATTTTATCTTATCCCAACCATTTGTACCAACTTGAGTTCTTACGAATTTTTTTCTGTTTTCTGCGCCTTCTACTGTTTCAGTTATAGTTGATATTACATCATAAGAAGTACCTGGTCCACTTCTAATCGTAAATACATCCTTTACACCTGTGTCTGTTGTATCATCTAAATATACAATATCTGTTCCATTTAAATTATTATTTTGTTCCTCTGTATCTGGATGAGCAGATATAGCATTTGGCATATTATCATACACTGGAATATAGAATACAAATGAACAATCAAGTAGACCTGCATTTTTGTATGCACTATATGAAATTTGCGATTCACTTAAAGGTGCTAGTATATTTGTCATATATTGAAATGCATAAAGTGCAACAGCATTTCCATATGGATTATTTACATCAAATTTTTGAAAATAAGTAGTATTTTGTCCCCACTTAATGTAATTTGACCATACTTCAGTAGCTCCAGCATTAATTGATTTGTCAGGAGTTGTCCAACCTTGTGATTTTGCATAAATAAGACCATTTGTTACAGAACCTGAACCATCAGAATTAGGTGTTGCTTTTATATTAAAGAAATTATATACGCCTTCATATCCAGCAACAGAACCATTAACAGATCCATTATTTATAATATCAAGAGATGTCTCTTGTTTCATTCTACTTGCAAGGAACACAGAACTTATTCCTGCTCCTCCTGCATTTTTTGAAGCATTGATTATAATTTGAGACCAATTAAGACCATTTTCAAGAGGTACCATACTTCCACTTTTTTTGTATTGATTATAGTATGTACTCATTGGAGTACCAGAAATGATTTTATCTACTGTTGAAGTAGTACTTGTTTCAGCATTGAAATCTAGTGCTTCAAATTGGAATATGCCAGTCTCATTTAAAAAGTTTCTTGGATCTAATGTATATGCTACAGCTTTTTTAGAAGCAATAACAAAAGTTCCATCTACAAAAGTATTCTGACCATCCTTTTTCCAATTTGCACTATAACTACTTGGAACTGTACTTATACCTGTTTTTACTTCATAACTTTCTTGTCTTACTGACTCAGTCCAATCAAGTCCTGTATATACAGCTTTAAAAAGCCAATTAGGATGTGCTGACTTTAAATTTCTTATATATTGTTTATAGCTATCTGGAAATACAGAACTATTATCATTTGCATCATATTTTATTACTGATTGCGGTAAATTACTCGATATTGAAGCATTTGCTACATTTGAAAAAGCCGGTAACACAAGGTTAAATGCAATTAGAAAAATTTGTATTATTACAAACAGTTTCTTTTTACTTTTTATATTAATTGCCCCTATAGCATTATTTTTCATTTTATTTTCTCCCTTTATTTTTATATATCAACTTATCAACTGGTTTTTTTTATTATATCATAAACAAAAACTTTGTCAAAGAAAAATAAATAAAAAAATATATTTTTAATTAGAAATTTCTCCCAATATGTTGATATATAATATATTAATTATTTTTTATCTAATAATGTGCCACATTTTTTAAACAAAATAATATAATACTAATAAGTATAATATTTTAAAATTTGACTTTTTTAAAATTATATATTATACTAATCTAAATTTACTTTTTCTCTTTGGAGGGGAAAAAAATTGAAAAAGTAAATAGCGCATGGAAATATGTTATATCATATTTTGACGAGGATGATAGTTATCGAATATCAGCGGATGCTATCACGGTACAGTTTATACCGTAATACATAGAAAAAATGTAAAATTAAAGATTACTACAAAAACTATGTAATTAAGCTACACTATACTTTTATTTAAGTATACAAATTGCACATTGAAAAATAATAATATTGGAGGTTTAATTATGTGTGGAATAATTGGTTATTCAAGCAAAAAGAATAATGTAAAAGATGTAATCATATCAGGTCTTAAAAATTTAGAATATAGAGGATATGATTCTGCAGGAATTGCAGTAAATGAAGATGGAAAAGTGAATCTATACAAAGCTAGTGGGAAAATTTCAAAACTAGAAGAAAAAATATCTGAAAAAGAAATTATTTCAAATAACGGAATAGCTCATACAAGATGGGCAACTCATGGAGAACCAAATGAAATAAATGCTCACCCTCACAGATGTGGTAATATTACTTTAGTTCATAATGGAATAATAGAAAATTATCTTGAATTAAAAAGTGAATTAATGGATAAAGGAATAACTTTTAATTCAAAAACTGATACAGAGGTTGCATGTGCATATATTAATTATATATATTCAGGATTAAAAAAATCAGATGACTACAAAGAAAAGTTAATTGCAATAATAACTGCATGTTCAAAATTTAGAGGTTCTTATGCATTTGGTATTATCTTTGATGATGAACCAGATGTAATATATGCCACAAGAAAAGATAGCCCTCTTATTGTTGGATTAGGTCAAGATGGTAATTTTATTGCATCTGATGTATCTGCAATACTAGAATTTACAAATAAGTATATTTTACTTGAACACTTAGAATTTGCAAGAATTTCAAAAGATTCATATGAAATTTATGATACTAGTCTAAATCTACTAGATAAGAAAATAAATGAAGCAACTTGGTCAGCTACAGAATACAAGAAGAACGGATTTGAACATTATATGTTAAAAGAGATAAATGAACAACCTGATGTTATGCGTGATATTTTTTCAAGATATATTAAAGAAAGTTTTGTAAGTGATGTTGATTTAACAAAATATACTTCAATACATATAGTTGCTTGTGGTAGCGCAATGCACGCTGGACTTGTTGGAAAATACTTATTTGAAAATTATGCAAAGATACCAACAACTGTTGAAGTTGCATCTGAGTATAGATATAAAGAGCAATTAATTGACTCTTCTACCCTAGTTATAATAATATCTCAATCAGGTGAAACCGCAGATACACTTGCAGCTCTTAGAATTGCAAATGAAAAAGGAGCATTTACAATAGCTATTGTAAATGTAGTTGGATCATCAATTGCAAGAGAAGCAAAAAAATGTATTTATACTTTTGCTGGTCCTGAAATTGCTGTTGCAACAACAAAAGGATATACTTCTCAAGTTTCTATTCTTTCTACTATTGCACTTGACATTGCAAAAACTAAAGATTTAATAACAGATGAGTTAAATACAGAAATCATTAATGATTTTGATAATATTAAATCTATTATTAATGATGTAATAAAACAAGATGAAAAATATGAAGAAATAGCAAAATCAATATATGAAAAAAATGATTTATTCTTTATAGGAAGAGGAATTGATTATGCTACATGCATGGAAGGTTCTTTAAAATTAAAAGAAATTTCATACATGCACAGTGAAGCATATGCAGCTGGTGAATTAAAACATGGTACTATTTCTCTTATTGAAGAAAACACACCTGTAATTGCCATTGCTACAAATGAAAGTTTATATGAAAAGACAATAAGCAATATAAAAGAAACAAAAGCACGTGGTGCAAATGTTATATTTATATCAACTGACAAATTCAATAATTCACATATTACAGAATTTGCAGATATAGATGTTATATTACCTTCAACAACTGAATTTACACAAGCCATACTTGTTGCAATATCACTACAATTAATTGCGTATAAAACAGCAAAACTTAGAAATTGTGATATTGATAAGCCAAAAAACCTTGCTAAATCAGTTACTGTAGAGTAATTATTTTAAATACCTTTATCAAAATGATAAAGGTATTTTTTATATCCCTCTTTACTTTTTATGTTAACAGTGTTATAATGTTACAATCGATAACATATTGATTCAACTATACTTAGTAGAAATATACATGAACACTTTTTAATATTTTTTATATTAAAAATATTTCAAGAAATTTTGAGTTAAAAATAAATCTAATTGAAGGAGATTATTACTAAAATGGAGAAAATTAATTTAATTTTCTATGTTACACTGATGTTTAGTATTATGTTTTGTTATTTTTCTTTTAAACAAGATAAAATTAATATTAAATTTATAAAGTTGATTTCTTTTTTTAAGTTTCCTGCAATATCTATCCTATTTTTTTTATTTTCCTTTTCAGCAATTAGTAAGTATGTGCAAACAGAAAATACTGATCTTTTACTTTTTTCTTATATAATGGCTACATTCGAGTTACATAAATTAATCATTTGGGGTGAAGAATATTTAAAGAAAGGGATTAAATGGTTTAAGAAATCCTAAAAAGGAGGCTATTGCCTCCTTTCTTTATTTTACTATTCTATTATTTGTTGTACTCTACCTACTTGCCCATCTTCAAGTCTAACTTTTATTCCTCTTGGATGAACCGGACTGTTAGTAAGTAAATCTTTTACTATTCCTTCAGTAAGTTTTCCAGTTGGTTGATCCTTCTTTAATACAATTAATACCTTTTTACCTGGTAATATATTAGCTCTAATTTGATTTTCCATATTTTCTCCCTATAACTTTGGACTTAATACTAAAATAAACGTAGCAATTGGTCCAAGTAATAATGAAATTAACCACCAGTTTAATCCTGATCTATTTTTACCTTGTGCAATTCCTGCATTAATTAAAGATAAAGTTCCCCAACCTACAAAAAAGTCTCTTTCCATAAAAATTCCTCCTACAAAATAACTATATATATTATTATATATAATTATCTATTAATTATCAATATTCCTCTATTAGAATTCTGTACAAGTGCAAAATCTTTTTTTGTATCTGAATTTAATCTTGAAATTTTAACTTTTCTATTATATTTAAATATTTGATCTTCAACTATTTCAACATCTTCATCCATATCATATTCATTTTTATCTAAATAATATGGATCAAAAATATATGCATATTCATCATCAATATCAGTAAGTACAGAATAATGTTCATATTCTTGCCAAACTCTAATCACTACTGCTCCACCATTTTTTATACAATTTATTATAGAATCATCTAATATTGTTAAATTTTCATAGCTTAATATTCTTGCATTTATTTTCATTTTTCCAGTTTTTGAATATTCATTCATTATATCACATATATGCTTAATAGCATATTTAGTCATTCCATATCTATGGCTCTTATTTTCTTCATTTATCCTAATTATTTCTGAATAGTTTACAATTAATCCCATAAGTTCAGGATCAATTTCTTCTCTTTCATATATATAATTAATGGCATTTAAAATAGTTATTATTCCACAATCTGTTTCAGATACTTGATATCTAAGTGGTACTTTCATTTTAACTCCTCCAATCAATCTATACAATCGACAAAATTCGATATTTTCATTTTATAAAATGCCGTATTAAACGGCTTGATTATTAATCATTATATCCATATTTTTTATAGAACTCATCTTTGAATTCTAATAATCTTTCATCTTTTATTGCTTGTCTTACATCTTCCATAAGTTTAACTAAAAATCTTAAATTATGTATAGATAATAGCCTTGCTCCAAGAATTTCTTCTGCTTTAAATAAATGCCTAATATAACTTCTTGTATAATTTTTACAAGTGTAGCAATCACAATCTGGATCAAGAGTTGAAAAATCATGAACATGTTTTGCATTAAGCATATTTACTTTTCCAGAATGAGTCATAGCTGTACCATTTCTTGCAATTCTTGTTGGTAGAACACAGTCACACATATCAACTCCTGCAAGTACTGCTTCAATCAGATAATCAGGTGTTCCAACACCCATTAAATATCTAGGTTTATCTTCTGGAAGCAATGGTGCTGTATATTTCAAAATATCTATAAATTCTTGTTTAGGTTCCCCTACACTTATTCCACCTATTGCATATCCTGGAAAATCTAATTCTTTTAAATCTTCTGCACTTTTCTTTCTTAGATCTTTATAGAATCCGCCTTGTACAATTCCAAATAAAGCTTGTGTATCCGTTTGCGTATGATAGTCTTTACAACGCTTTGCCCAACGTGTAGTACGCTCCATAGAATTCTTTGTGTATTCGTAGCTAGATGGATATGGTGCACACTCATCAAATGCCATCATTATATCTGAACCCAAGTAATTTTGTATTTCCATTGATTTTTCTGGAGATATAAAATGTTTAGAACCATCTATATGCGATCTAAATTCTACACCTTCTTCTGTTATTTTTCTTAAATCACCAAGACTAAATACTTGAAATCCACCACTATCAGTTAAAATATTACCATCCCAATTCATAAATTTATGAAGACCACCAGCTTCTTTTATTAAGTCATGACCTGGTCTTAAATACAAATGGTAAGTATTAGAAAGTATTATATGTGCTTTTATTTCATCTCTCATTTCATCGGGCGTCATCGATTTTACTGTTGCTTGTGTACCAACTGGCATAAATACTGGTGTTTCAACATCACCATGTGGCAAATGTAGAACACCAAGTCTTGCACCAGTTTGTTTATCTATTTTTTTTATTTCAAAACTTAATGCTTGCTTTTCCATTTTCTCTCCTTATATTTTTTTTGAATATGTATAATTATAACATAATTTATATAAAAAGAATAGTAATTTTAAAATATATTTAAATATTTATTTTTCTATCTATTCAGATCTCATATATTATTTGCACTTAATTTTACATAAGTATTAGTATAAATGAATAAATATCGTATACTTGTCTTAATTTATTTGTTGTTAAATTTCACCAACATGGAAAAAATACATAAACTATAACTATAGAGGTGAATATTAAAAATGTTAAAAAAAGAAAATAATAAGAAAAATGAAATTATACTTCCAATAAAAAATGATATAAATAATTTATTAGATGCTGATTTTGATTGTTTACTTACTTTCTTAGAAGGAAAAAGTGTACAAGATATGGAAGAGATAATTAAGCATAATTTTGAATATATTAGTAAATATGACAAATATAACTACACAGGAATTGTAGCTTTTTATAATATGATAAAATTATGGGGTGAAATAGATTTAGAAAATGGAGTTTATGATTTAATAAATAATAATGCAAAAACTCTTGTGGAAAATATTGAAGATATAAAATGGTTATATAGCAAACTTGGTGACTATAGATCAAAGAAAATACTTGTTGCAGTTTTATACTACTGGCTACAATTAGATCATAAAAGAGTTACTCAACTCCAAGACCAAAATTACGCACAATACTTTGACTTAGATTTAGTAAAATGTGATAAAAATGAAGTTTTTGTTGATATTGGAGGATATATTGGAGATACATTAATTAGTTATGTTAATGCTTATGGTAGAGATATGTATGAAAAATTATACACTTATGAAATCGTACCGATAAATTTAGAATATATTCAAAAAAATATGGATAAGTTTCATGTAGATAGAGTTGAAATAAAGGCAAAAGGTGTAAGCGATAAAAAAGGTTTATTATTCTTGTCTAAAGATGAAGTTTCTTCAACTAGTCAACTACAAACTGAAGGAGAAATAAAAGTTCCAACTGTTACTATTGATCAAGATATAAAAGGTAGAGTTTCTTTTATAAAAATGGATATCGAAGGTGCAGAAAAAAACGCATTACTTGGTTGTAAAGATAAAATAGCAAAATATCATCCAAAACTTGCATTAAGTGTATATCATAACAATAACCATCTTTTTGAACTTGCTCAAATAATAGAAAGTATTGATCCAACTTACAAATTCTATTTAAGATATTATGGTGGAAAGTTATTACCTACTGAATATATACTTTACGCTATATAATAATTTATTATATAATAAAAGTAATATATGGTTTAAATCCATATATTACTTTTATTCGTTCTATAAATTTTCAATCTTTCCTTCATAAACTATTTCCGTTGGTCCAGTCATATATACATTATTTGATGTTTTATCTATATATATTTCTAAACTGCCACCAGGAAGCCTTACTACCACATTGTTTTCAACATAATCATTTAAATATGCAGAAACTACTGAAGCACATGCACCTGTTCCACATGCTAATGTCTCTCCCACTCCTCTTTCATAAACTCGAATGTCAATGTTATTTTTGTCAATTATTTTTACAAATTCAACATTAGTTCTATTTGGAAATTGTTCATTTTCTGATATAAATTTACCTACCTTATTTAAATTTATTTTATCTATACTATCTACAAATGTAATAGCATGAGGATTTCCCATAGATATACAATTTAAATCATATATCTTTTTACCTACTGGCATACTTAACTCCTTTATATATTTGTATTTTCCCATATCAACACATACAGAAAAAACACTTCCATTATCAATATTTAATTTTAAATATTTTATTCCTGCATTAGTTTCTATACTAAGTACATCCTTACTAGTCAACTTCTTATCATAAAGATATTTTCCTATACCTCTTATTCCATTTCCACACATTTCGGCTTCGCTCCCATCTGGATTAAATATTCTCATTTTAAAATCAGCTGTCTCACTTTTATCTATGTATATAATTCCATCACTACCTACTCCAAAATGTCTATCACTTAATCTAATAGCTAGTTCCTTTATGTTAGAAACTTTTTCTTCCAATAAATTTATGTATATGTAGTCATTACCTATCCCATGAATTTTTGTAAATTTTAACATAATAATCCCCCTTCATTTCCTTATTATATAGTATATTATATTAAAATAACTACAGTTACTATAATTGTTACTAATGTGCTTAATGAATAATCTGAATATCAACTAAAAATAATTATCCACTGGTTGAACCGATGGATAATTATTTTATATTATTTTATTATACTATTTTATTAACATACAATCGCCAAAACTAAAAAATCTATACTTTTGTTTCACAGCTTCGTTATATGCATTTAATATATGCTCTTTTCCAGCAAGTGCTGATACTAGCATTATTAATGTAGATTCTGGTAAGTGAAAATTAGTCAAAAGCCCATTTATCATCTTAAATTTATATCCTGGATATATAAATATGTCTGTCTCTTTTGCCATTTTGTGTATTATTCCATTATCATCTGTTGCAGATTCGAGTACTCTACAAGAAGTAGTACCAACTGCAAACACTTTATTACCTCTCTTCTTTGTTTCATTTATAATTTGACATGACTCTTCAGATATAACAAAATATTCACTATGCATATGGTGTTCTAGAACATTATCGACTTTGACTGGCCTAAAAGTGCCTATCCCAACATGTAAAGTAACGTAAACTATATTTACACCCTTTTGTTCAAGCTCAGATAATACTTCTTTAGTAAAATGAAGTCCTGCAGTAGGTGCTGCAGCTGATCCCAAATTCTTGCTATATACTGTCTGATATCTATCTTTATCATCTAATTTTTCAGTTATATATGGTGGAAGTGGCATAGTACCAAGTTGATCTAATATTTCATTAAATATACCATTATATTTAAATTCAATAATTCTCTCTCCCTCAGGTAATATATCTATTACATCAGCTTCTAAAAGATCTTTCTTAAATATTATATGAGTTCCAATTTTTGCTTTTTTACCTGGTTTAACTAATGTTTCCCATCTATTATTTCCAAGTTCTTTTACAAGTAAAAACTCAATTATTTCTTCTTTATCTTCTCTATTTCCAAATAATCTTGCAGGTAAAACTTTAGTATCATTTAATACAATAGTATCCCCTTTATTCATATATTTAACTATATTCTCAAATACTTCATGCTCTAAATTTCCTGTTTCTTTGTTAAGTACCATCATTCTAGATTTTTGTCTTTCTTTAAGCGGTGTTTGTGCAATTAATTCACCTGGTAATTCGTAAAAAAAGTCACTTGTTTTCATTTTAATTACTCCTTTTGATTTATAACGGTTATTATTATATCACAATTTGTAGAAAAAGACCATGAATTATATAAATAATTCATAGCCTTTTCTTAATTTAACTAATAAAAAATATTAATTTAATTTTAAATTATTAGTTTTTAACTTGCTCTATCATCTCTAAAATAGCATTTGTAATAGAGTCAGGATCATCTTCCATTATATAATGGTTTGAATATACATTCTGCTGCTTTGTGTCTACATTGACAAAACGATTAAGCCAAAATTGTGTTCCTGCATCAGACAGTGCTTGAAGCTCAGGTGGATTGTTTACATCAATAGAATGTAATAAAGTAAGAGGTATATTATGCTTATTGTTTGAATTTTCTAGCATGCTGCCAGATATAATAACTTCGCTTAAATTTCCATCTTGATTGGTAAACTGACCAATGTAATCATTCAACATTGAAGGAATTGATACTTTTAACCAATTTACTACCTCTCTTGGATTAGTCGGCCATGTAATGTCAATACCCACAACGCCAACGATATCATAGTCATACTTTTGTGGGTTAGTTTCTACTTCTGTTGCCGCATAATCAACTTCCCATCCACTTATTGAATGTGGAGCACATATAACTTTGCCCTTAACTCCAAGATTCTTTATTAATGTGGTAAATTGAAGACCTCTATTATATGCCGTTTTTCCACCTAACAAACCACTTCTTAAAACCTTAGTAAAATCAAAGTTGAATGGTTTATTTTCAAGATATAGATTGATTTGTTCATCAGTCAATACAGCTGGAAAATTTGAAATATCACTTGACTCTCCTAATCCAAGCCTATCATATACGATAACTCTATAACCGGCAGCTACAAGATCATTTTGGATTTTTTCATAATGTTGTTTGGATGTATTTTCATCGATCATATGATAAATACCATCACCATATGCGGAACTAAGAACAACTGTTATTTCACTATCCTTATTGCCTAGGTCTTTTACTCTAATATATTTATCCTTTGCAATCTTAACATATTTAAATTCAGGTGATGGATTACAATCTTTAGCATTGTTTACTTCTTCTGAGGTACTACTGTCAATTGTTTCAGCCTTTGCATTTGAATAAATAAAAATTAAAGAAAACATAAACGAAAAAGCGATTATACCACTTAACTTCTTAAATAATTTCATTTTTTTCCTCCAGATAATTATAAAATAATTTATAAGTTGAAAAAACCTTATCAAGAATCGTTAAAATACAAATTCCCACCTTCCTGATTAATAGTTACTAATCAATATATATTTTTTAGTTACCGTACTATTATAATAAATTTTCCATTTTTTGTCAATATTTTTAATCAATTTTGTTGTAAAATGTCAAAATATATCACACAAACGCTATATTCCTTAATTCACATGCATATTTTAGTGCTATTTCTGTAACATTACCAGCTGAAATTCTTGCTATTTCATTTATAGTTTCAATCTCATCTAACATTTTTATTGATGTTTTTGTTTGATTATTTATTACATTTTTATTTATGAAATAGTTATATTCACCAACAGCAGCAACAACAGCTGAATGTGTTACACATAATATTTGATGAGAATCAGATATCTTCTTTAACTTTTGAGCGACAGATTTAGATGCAATACCGCTTATTCCTGTATCAATTTCATCAAATACCATTATTTTTACTTTATCTATACTTGAAAGTACAGTTTTTATTGCAAGCATTATTCTTGATATTTCTCCACCAGATGCAATTTTGACTAATGGTTTATATTCCTCACCTACATTTGTTGATATTAAAAATTCAACATTATCTAATCCATTTTCATTATATATTTCTTGATCTATATATAAAATATTAACATTAAACTTTGCATTTTTCATTTCTAAGTCAACTAGTTCTCTGTTAATTAAATCTTCTAATATATTCTTATATTTAATTCTTAAATCATGTAATTTTAATGCTATCATATTCATATTTTGTTTTACTTCATTAAGTTTTATCTTAAGAGTACTTACATATTCCTCAAGATTTTCAATTGTACTTATTTGTACTTTTATTTTCTCTTTATAAGTAAGTATATCTTCTATTGTTGAACCATATTTACGTTTTAATGAATAAATTATATCTAATCTATTTTGTATTTTGTTTAGATCATCCTCATCAAATTCAAGATCATATTTATATTCTACTACTTTGTTTGATACTTCCTGCAATTCATAATAAATTGATTCTATACTTGCTAATTCATTTGAATATTTTTCATCTACATTTGATATTTTTGATAAATATTTCATTATACCTTCTATTGCTGGAATAGCTTTATCAGTAAGTAATGAATCTGAGTTATTTAGATTTTCATATATCTTTTCTGAATTCTGTATGATTTTTCTTTTACTTTCTAACTCTTCATCTTCATTTAATTTTAGATTTGCTTCTTCTATCTCATTTAATTGATAATTAAGTAAGTCAAGCGTTCTTTGTTTTTCTATATCATCAGCATAATTTTTCTTAAGTTCTAATTTTATTCTGTTATATTCTTCATATAATGTGAAATATTCTTCTTTTAAATTAAGTGTTTCTCCTTGAGCAAAATCATCTAAAAAATTAATATGATTTGAAACATTCATTAATTTCTGATTATCACTTTGCCCGTGTATATCAATATATTCTTGCATAAAAGATTTAAGTTCAGAAACAGTAACAAGCCTTCCATTTATTTTACATGAGTTTTTTCCATTTTCATATACTTCTCTTGAAACTATAATGTTTGAATCTTCTGATAAATCACTTTCTGGATCATAAATAATAGCTTCAACTAGAGAATACTTTTCTCCTTTCCTTATCATCTCTTTTGAAAATCTTCCACCTGAAATTATTGAAAGAGAATCTATTATCAATGTCTTACCTGCACCAGTTTCACCTGTAAGTACATTTAATCCATTATTTAAATCAACACTTATTTCATCAATAATACCTATATTTTTAATATGTAATGTAGTAATCATATATATCCTCCTAGAATATTAGAACGTTTGTTTTAAATATTATAATATGAATAAAATACAATGTCAATACATTTGTTCGTTTTTTATAAAAAAATAAAAAGTAGGTTTCCCTACTTAAATTTATATATTTTCTATCTGCCAATCTATTGGTGACATATCATTTCTCTTTAGAAATTCATTTGTCTTAGAAAAATGTGAACACCCCTCAAATCCATATCTTACAGCAAAAGGACTTGGATGCGAAGATGTAAGTATTAGATGTTTTTTATTTGTAATTAATTCTGCCTTTTGTTTTGCAAAGTTACCCCAAAGTAAAAATACAACTGGAGTATCTTTTTTATTTATTTCCGATATTATTCTATCAGTAAATATCTCCCATCCTTTTCCTTGATGACTTGCAGGTTTATCTTTTTCAACAGTAAGTACACTGTTTAGCATAAGAACTCCCTGTCTTGCCCATTTTAACAAATAACCATTGTTTGGTATTTTACATCCTAAATCTCTGTTTAATTCTTTATATATATTCATTAGAGATGGTGGGGTCTTTATTCCTGGATTAACTGAGAATGCCATTCCATGTGCTTCTCCCACTCCATGATATGGATCTTGTCCAATTATTACAACTTTTACATATTCATATGGTGTATTTTTTAATGCAAAGAAGATATTTTCCATTGGTGGAAATATTGTTTTTGTGTTATACTCATTTTGAATAAATTCATGTAATTTTATATAGTATTCCTTGTTTGCTTCTTCTTCAATTATATCTTTAAAATGATTCATATTACTCCTTAAAATAATAATTTTTTATACTTTCCTATTTTTTAATGTCATTAACATTCTTATATATTTTTTGGCACTTTCAATATTTACAATTTTGTCATGTCCTGGATATATTGTTACATCATTAAATCTGGCGAAAATTTTCTTTAAAGAAGTGACCATATCTTCAAAATTTGCAGAATATAAGTCACATCTGCCATAACAATTACAAAATATAGTGTCACCTGTAAAAAGACTATTTGATGTAGCTTCAAATACACATATGCAGCCACTTGTATGTCCTGGGGTATGTATAACTTCAAATTCAGTATTTAAAGCTTTAATTTTATATCCATCATATACCTTTATAATAGTTTGATTTTCTAAATTTTGTTTACTTACTCCTAAATCTTCTAAGTAGCTTGGTGCCTTGCCTATTAAAGCTTCATAATCATTTTCATGAACTATTATATATGCACCAGTATGTTTTGCAACTTTTTCAAGTGCTCCAAAATGATCTGCATGAGCATGTGTTATAAATATATATTTTACATTTAAATTTAGTTCATTAATTTTTTTGATTATTTTAGTTGATTCATCTGCTGGATCAACTAAAATTGCTTCTTTTGATTCATCATATACAAGATATGAATTTGTAATATGATTTTTTCCACCAACATCTATTTCAATTTTTTCTATATTAACCATACAACTATCCTTTTTAACGTACCCTCTTTACTTCGAATACACTATCTACTTTCTTTAAATTCCTTATAACACTTTGTAACTTTTCAGTATTAGAAATACTTACTCCTAAATCTATAATACTTTCTCTATCGGGCGTTACTTTAGTATTCATTTGTTCTATAGATATTTTTAGATCCTTTAATGTCTTTAATACATCCGATATTATGCTATCTCTATTATTAGCTCTAATTCTTATCTTAGCTATAAATTCTGCTTCTTCTTTTAACTTCCAATGGACATTAATAGATCTTGTAGCTATATCAAGATTAGCCAAATTAGTACAATCTTTTCTATGTATTGAGACACCATTTGAATAAGTAATATATCCAATAATTTCATCTCCTGGTATAGGAGCACAACATTTTGCAAATTGAACTTTACAATTATCAATATTTTCTACTACAACTAAACTATTAGAATTATCTTTTTTATTTTTTGGAGTTTTATTTACTTGCTCATTTATTTCTTCAAATTCATCTTTATTTGCTTCTTTGTATGCTTCAACAAGTCTATTCATTACTTTTAAAATAGCCATACTTCCAAAGCCTATATTCTCATAACATTCTTCTAAAGATTTAAAGCCACATCTCTTAAGCATAACATTTACGTACTTTTCATCAAGTAATAAATCTTTTTGAACTATTTGATTTTTTATATATTTATCAAACATTTCTTTGCCTTTGGCAATATTTGCATCTCTGCCTTCTTTTTTTAAGAAACTAGTTATTTTGTTTTTAGCACTAGTAGTATTTACATATTTTAGCCAATCTCTACTTGGTCCTTTAGAATTAGGTGAAGTTATAATTTCAACTATATTTGTATTTTCTAAAATTGTATTTATTGGTACCATTTTACCATTTATTTTTGCACCAATCATTTTTTCTGCAATTTTTTGATGTATTGTATATGCAAAATCAATTGTAGTAGAACCTTTTGGAAATGATTTTATATCTCCATTTGGTGTAAAAACATATACCTCTTCTCCAAAAATTTCAGTTTTTATCTTACTTAAATCTTCAGTATTATTACTAAGTTCTTGCTGCATTTCTATTGTTTGTTTTAACCATACAATTTTTTTATCAATTTCGCTTACTTTTGAAGTTTTTTCTTTATACGAAAAATGTGCAGCAATACCATTTTCTGCAATCTTATGCATATCCCAAGTTCTTATCTGTATTTCAAAAGGTTTGGCTCCTTCTCCAAACACAGTAGTATGAAGTGATTGATACATGTTTGTCTTTGGCACTGCTATATAGTCTTTAAATCTTCCTGGTAATGGTTTATATAAATCATGAACAATTCCCAAAACACTATAACAATCTTTAACAGAGTCAACAATTATTCTTATTGCAAGAAGATCATATAGATCATCAATTTCATAGCCCTTTTCTTTCATTTTCTTATATATACTATAAAAATGTTTTGGTCTACCATATATATGTGCAACTATTCCTTGAGTACTTAATATATCTTTTATTTCTTCAATTCGTTCTTTAATATAGTCTTCGCGTTCTTTCTTTTTTACATCTATTTGATGTTTTATATTTAAATATTCTTCTGGAAGCAACACTTTAAAAGCAGTATCTTCAAGTTCTGATTTAACTTGAGACATACCAATTCTATGAGCAATTGGAGCATATATACTTAAGCATTCTTTTGCCATGTTCTTCTTTTTTTCATCATTATCTATTAATGAGATATTTCGCATGTTATACAATCTATCTGCAAGTTTTATAATAACAGTACGTACATCTCTTGCAATTGAAAGGAACATATTTCTTAATCCATCATTATCAATTTTTTTGTCATTCTTGTAATTTAGAGCAGATAGTTTATCAACAGTAAGTACTATTTCTAGCATCTCACTTCCAAATTTTTCTTCAAATTTCTTTTTATCAAATTCTTCAAATCTAACAACTTCATGAAGCATAGCAGCATAAACTGAGGTCTCATCAAGACGTAGTTTTGCAACTTCATCTGCAACCCCAATAACATGTAGCATTACATCAACATTATTTCTTTTTTTGTCTTTATATACTTCATTACAATATTGACTTACTTGTTTTAAAGTCTTAATATCATATTTAATATGCTCTCTATCTAATATTTCAATCAAAGTCTCTTCTACGTGGTCCATAATATACCTCCTTATTAGATTATCTAAATTAAACTTATTAATATATTTATTTTACTACAAAAATGAAAAAAAATAAAGTGAAAAGAGATTTTTCACTTTATTTAAGACTATATTATACTTTAATGTTTATTTAAACTATTCATTATACTATGTTGTTATTTATATGTACTCTTTTTCTATTCCTATATTTTTTGCTACTCTTACATATTCATTATAATCTTTATTACCTCTAATAATGCCATCAGGATATTTTCTTTCTTCTATTATTCTATTATTTATTCCCTTACCTCTTAGTCCAAAAAAAGGATCGTTTTTTTCTTCATTCTCATCAACTGTATATTGATAATATTCTTCTCCAATTGCTATTGCTATGTTATTATTATCAAATTTTTCTACTCTTTTTTTTAACTCTATAGGGTCCAATATTTTTATATTAAGAATTTGTTGACTTTCTATACACCTATTTGAAAATACCCCAAGTAACATTCCAGTTATTTGTTCTCTTGTATAATTATAGCAATTAATTCTTTTCTTTGATACAAATGATTCGCATATAGAATAAAAATATGATCTTAATTTTATTTGGTTTTCATCATTTCCAGAAATATCCACATGATTAATATAAAATGCTATATCTCTTGTTAGGTCCAAAATATTTTCTTTTTTAATATTATCAAGTCTTGAAAATATTACATTTTCTGTAAATCTTCCTGTTTGCTCAATTAAATCGCCTAGTACTTTTTGTGGATTTTGTTCTATCCATTTTTCACAGTTCTCTAATAACTGTGATTCTAAATTTTCTTTATAACATGATGTACGTAAATTATTTAGTTTATCATCTTTTCCTACTTCTTCATTGTAATTTGAACAACATGTGTAACCTGTGTATATATCTTTATATAATTCTTTTATTTGTTCATAAGTTAAATTTTCATATAATTTTTCTATTATATCATCAATTATTTTTTCTTTGCTCCCTGATTCTTTTGCATTATAAAGTTCATGAATTAAATCTTTGTCTTTACCAAGCGTACTTTCTATTAAGAAATATAATGATTGATATTGAGAATATGTTTCTGTATATGAATAATACTTAGTTTTTTCATCTTTAAAATTTAATAGTACAAAACGTTTCCTTTCATTTTCATTAGCAGTTAATTCAGAAGTTTCTACTATTTTAAAATCATTTGTAATAAATCCTCTTAAAATTTCCACATATGATTCTTCTATACAACACTCATTGAGATAACCACAATCTGTAAGATTGAGTCTATAGTTTTCTTTATCTGGGCAACAAGCATGTCCTAACTCATGAACTAATGAAAGGACACAGTCAGCCCCTATATTATCATAAGAGTCTATTAATAATTGAATATACTTTTCTTTTAAATTAGTGGCTCCACTTACATCACCCTTAATACTCCTTAAATTTTTAGTTATTGGATTTTCAATATCACTTTTTCTTCCTAATCTAAATTCATATTCTGCAAGTACAGCATCCAAATTATTCTGTGATATGAATTTTACTAAAGTTGGGTATATAAAATCTAACCATTCTATTAAATTAGCATTTGTACCCTTTTGTTTTAAAATGTTCCTTATATTATCATCCATTACTATATTTTACCTCCTACTTTGTATTATTAAAACTTCTTTTAATAATACAACTAGTTTTGTTTATATATTCTACATTATACTACAAATTTCATATAATGTCTAATTTCAATTTTTTTCTAAAGTATTCTATATTTAATAAGAGATGTTATCTTATATAGTTAACATCTCTTATTTTAATTTATCACAATAATTTCTAAATTATAATTTAATATTTTCAAATATTATACTATCACAATATCTTTTAGCTTTTTTGTATTCATCCATATTTCGTATTGTCCAACCAAATATTGGCATTCCCTTTTTCCTTAATCTACTAACTCTTATATTAGGAAGATTATCTATGTTGTATGATATAAAATTTGGTTTAGTAATGAAATTAGTTAATAAGTTCTTTACAAGAAATTTTGTTACTATTGAAATTTTATCATGTTTAAAATATGAAGACAATTGACCTCTAAATATTTTATTTGAATGTATTCTAAACCATAAAATACTTAATGGATTAAATGATTGTATTGCATATCTTCCATTATAATTCTTTAACAGTTTTAAAAGCCTTTTTTCTAGATAACCAATGCTTGAAGTACTTTTTGTTTCAATTAATATAGGTACTTTATTATTAACAAGTTTTAAAACTTCAATTAAAGTTGGTATTTTGTAATTAGATCCTAATAACCTAAGTTCATTTATTTCTTCAAAATTACATTCTGATATTTTTTTATCAACTCCAGTCATTCTCTTTAAATTATTATCATGAAATACTACAACCATTCCATCTTTTAGTGCATGGACATCAAGTTCAATTGGTAAATTATTTTTTATTGCAAGTTCAAATGCAGGTATTGAATTCTCAGGAATATCTGAATTATTTGAGTGTAATCCCCTATGTGCTATATTTTTTCCTATTAACCATTCCAAAAAAAGCCCTTCTTTCAAATACTTAAAGCACAGTAAAAATATATTATACTGTGCCTTTTTAATTATTATTTTATAAATTCTACTACATCTTCAAATTTATTTCTTGTCTTTGGTAATTCAGGATCACTCTCCCTATATCCAAATGCTACTAAGCATGATACTCCAAAATGTTCTAAATCAATCATATTATTCTCACTTAATAATTTTTCCAAAATGTTCTTATCAAAGCCTTCAATAGCACAAGAGTCAATTCCAATTTGAGCGGCTGCAGACATCATATTTCCAAGAGGTATATATGATTGTTTTGAGGACCAATCATATATTGCCCTGTCACTTTCAAGTAAATTAAAGCTCCCCTTTTGAAAAGTCTCAAGTGAACCATTAAATCCAGCAACCCATTCATGTGGCACATGTCTTACATCATTTAATAGATGATCGATATATTCTGAATTATAATGAGTATCAATACCTTTTCTTGCAAGGATAATTACAAAATGACTTGCAGAGTCTAATTGTTTAGTAGCTCCTGCACAAAACTCTTTCATTTTTTCTTTAATTCCTTCATTTTCAAGTACTAAAAATTTCCATGCTTCTAGTCCATATGAACTAGGTGATAATCTTCCTATTTCAAGTATAAATTTTAGATCTTCCTCAGATATTTTTTTCTCCTTGTTAAATACTTTACAAGCAAATCTAAAATTTGCAGCATCTAAAACTTCTTTTTTTATTTCCTCTTTATTCATATATTCATACCTTCCTTTTATAATATATTATTTAATTATATATTATTATTACATTATATATTATTTTTCAAATATTAATATATATAACTATTATAACTTTTAGATTGATTTTTTAAAATCTTGGATTAATAATTGTAAAGTTTTAGGAGTATTAAACGTATTAAGCTCTATAGTACATACTAAATCTATTCTATCTCCTAGTTTTAGCTCATCTCTTCTGTCACCTTGTGAAAATGCAATCCCTTCAATTAGATATCTATCATCTTGAAGTGTAAGTTTTAAGTGTTTATCATCTTTTAAAGTTCTAATTGAATGTATTTTTAAATTTTTATATACAAAAATAGGTTGTTTATTTGATTGACCATAAGGTTTAAGTGTATAAATATCTCTAATTATTTGAACGTTTAAATCTTCTTTAAATACTTCTAAATCAATGTCAATTATTTGTTCATTTATAGTTGTTCTTGTATTTGTAACTATTTCTTCAAATCTATCTACAAATAAAGGAATGTTTTTTTCTTCTATACTAAGTCCAGCAGCAAGTTCATGACCACCAAATTGTATAACTAAATCCTTGCACTCGGTTATAGCACTATATAGTGAAAATCCTGCCTGACATCTTCCAGATCCACGTACTACTCCATTTTCTTTGGTTAATAAAATAACTGGTCTATAATATATATTTACAAGTCTTGATGCTACTATTCCAATAACACCATTATGCCAATCTTCGGAGTAAAGTACAATACTATTTTTATCTTGTAATTTATTATTTTGTATCATTTGAATTGCTTTATCAAATATTTCTTTTTCTATTTGTTGTCTTAAAATATTAAGTTTATCTAACTCATTTGCAAGCTCTGTAGCTCTTTTACTATCATTTTCAAGAAGAAGCTCAACTGCAAGTGAAGCTTTACCCATTCTTCCACATGCATTTATTCTTGGTGCCATACCAAAGGATACCATCATACTATCAATTTCTTTGAAAGTTACTATGTTAAATAGAGCTCTAAGTCCAACATTTTCAGTATTTTCAATCATTTTTAATCCATATTTTGATATTATTCTATTTTCATCAAGTAAAGGAACAATATCAGATATTGTACCAATTGCAACAATATCTAGATATCTTAAGTAACTATCTTCAGATAAGTTATATTTTTTACTTAATGCCATAATACATTTAAATGCTACTCCAACTCCAGCATGCATTTTAAAATATGAAGTATCATCTTTTCTTTTTGGATTTACAACTGCAGTTGCATTTGGTATAGTTTCTGGACATTCATGATGATCTGTTATACATATATCCATTCCAATGCTTTTTGCATATTCAACCTCTAAATTTGCAGTAATACCACAATCAACAGTTATAATTAAATTAGTCCCTTGTTCCTTAATATAGTCTAATGCTTGGTTATTAACACCATAGCCTTCAATCAATCTGTCTGGAAGATAATATATGACATTTGCACCTAAATTTGTTAAAAACTTATACATTACAGTAATACTAGTTATTCCATCTACATCATAATCACCATATATACAAATTTTTTCTTTATTTTCAATTGCAAGTGAAACTCTCTCTACAAACTTATCCATGTCTTTTATAAGAAACGGATCTTTTATATATGACATATTACCATTTAAGAATACTTCTACATCATCATCTTTTATACCTCTTGAAATTAGAAATTTAGCCATAATTTTTGAAATATTGTGTTTATTTACCATTTCATATATTTCATTATCATCATATTTTTTTACATTCCAAACCTTTTGCATTAAACCCTCCTATTTAGAATTAACTATTATATATATATTCTACTATAAAAAGATAAAAAAATAAAGAAATTTGAAAAATATAATGATAAATTGTAATTTTATAATAAATAAAAAGATGAGAAACTATTTTTATATAGTTCTCATCTCATTATTTATTATTCTCTTAGTGAAAAACCCTCAAGTGCCAACGCCTCTTTTATGTCGGAAATATATTTAACTCCTACATTTCTAATTTTTCTGGCTTTTAATTCTTTTTCTGAAGTGTTGATCATATCTTCAATTGTATTTATTCCTGCTTTTTCTAGCATTTTAGCAAGTCCAATTTTAATTTTCAAGCTCCTTACAGAATCTTTTAACCGCCCTGTATCTTTTAATAACTCATATGCATTGCATAGGCAATTATTTAACCGTATGATTGATAACATATTTAGTGTAAGTTTGTTAAGCACATTTACAAGACTCTTATCACCTTCAATTACTAAAGTATAGACCTTATTTTGGGTATTTGAATAACTTCCTGAGATATCAGACCTTACATTAGCAAAGTTAATATTCCTTGTAATTAATCCTGTTTCCTTGCCAGTTAGTAAATCTTGAAGTAAAGCGATTTGTTCATAATCTTCACTTTTAAATTCTACCCTTATACATTCATCACTTCTTTTAGTAATACTTACTTCCATATCTTTCCCCTCCTAATTCAAATTCTTGCTTTAATTTTAATATCTAATAACTATATTTAATTATATCACATTTTTGATATTATGTAAAGTTTGTTCTATATCTATAGATTTTATTATTATTTAAATATATTTTATTAAGAACACTTTATATGATTTTTTCATTAAATATACTATGAAACAAGCTACTAGAAAGGAGAAATATGTTTATACAAATATTTTCCGCTATGTTATTTGCTATATCAGCTAATATAGATAATATTGTAATCGGAATATCATATGGTTTGAAAAAAATAGATATAAACCTAAAAAGTAACTTAATTATTGCTTTTTTTACTTCTATAGCTACATTAATTTCAATGTATGCTGGTAAACTAATCAATATATTTTTAAATCCAAATATAGAAAATTTACTTGGTGCCTCTTTACTAATTTTTATAGGTACTTTTTCTCTTATAAAAGATATAATAAAAAAAGATAAAAATCTAGATTCGAAAAACTTAAAAAAAATAAATTATATAGAATTATTTACTATAATAATAACACTTTCAACTAATAATATTGCAGCAGGAATTGCAGCAAGTATAACAGGAATTAACATACTATATGGTGTTATTTTTACTTTTGTTTTTTGTAATATATTCATGTTCTTTGGAAATAAAATAGGAAGTAAAATAAAAAGTAAAAAAATAGAGAAATTTTCTTCATTAATAGCATCATTACTTCTTATATTACTTGGATTTCTACAAATTTTAATGTAAATCAATATAATTTTTAATGATTAATATATATTTAAAATAAAAAAATCGCATTAAATGCGACTTTTTTATTTTAAAATTCTACCTTACTATCTACAACGTTTTGTTCTCTTTCATTTTGTTTATCCTGTTGTGTAATATTAAAATATTCTTCCATTATTGGTCTTACAACATTTGCAGTATATGTACCTTCTCCACCATGTTTTATAACAGCTACAACTGCTATTTTAGGATTATCATAAGGTGCAAATCCAACAAATATTCCATCATTTGAACCTGATGTAAGCTGCGCTGTTCCGGTTTTACCTGCAACTTGTATATTACTATTTTTAAATACTAGATATGATGTTCCACCAATTTCATTTGTAACAGCAAGCATACCTTCTTTTACAGCTTTTATATAGTCTGGATTTATACCTAAATTTTTAGCTTCATTTTTTACTCCAGTAAATTGGCTTGCATATTCTTCTATCTCTTTTAGTGAAACTTGTGTGCCTTGTGTATCATTTGAAATTCCTTTAATAGCCGACACTTTATTTAATGTCCCGCCATTTGCTATTGCAGAGATATAATTTGCAAGTTGTAAAGGTGTAAATGCATTTTGCTCTTGCCCTATAGCTGAAGATAATGTTTGACCTAAGTACCAATTATTTCCTGCATTTTCTCCTGCAATAGTTCCAGTTGCCTCTCCTGCAATCTCAATTCCAGTTTTCTGTCCTAATCCAAAAATCTTAGCATATTCAACTATATTACTTATACCAAGTCTTCTTCCAACTTCATAAAAGAAATAGTTACAAGATTGTTTTATTGCACTTCCTATATTTACATATCCATGAGTTGTTCCATATTGAGTATATATCCAGCACTTAGGATTATGTCCATAAGGATACACACCTTTGTCTAATATCTTTTCATCAGTAGTTATAACGCCCTTTTCCAGTCCAGCTATTCCAACAAGCATTTTATATGTAGACCCTGGCGCATATGTACCTGAAATTGCTCTATTATACATTGGTTTTATAACAGGATCATTTACTTTTGCCCAATCAGCTTGAGACATTGTACTAGTAAATAAATTTGTATCATAATTTGGATAATTTGCCATTGCTAGAACTTCACCCGTCTGTACATCAAGTACAACTACTGAACCTGATTCTACATCAGGTATTTTTTTCTTTACTAAAGTTCCATCTTTTAGACCTGCTATTGTACTCTCAAGTGCGGTTTCTGCGACACTTTGCAATCTATAGTCTATAGTAAGCGTTACATTATTTCCTGAAACAGCTTCTTTTGAAGTATATTCAGATGAAACATTTCCAACAGAATCTGTTTCAACTTTTCTTTCACCATTAGTACCTTTTAAATATTTTTCAAAAGATTCTTCGATACCTGATTTTCCTATTATACTATTAATTGTATATTCGCCACTACTTTTAAGTTTCTCATATTCTTTACCATTTATACCACTTACATATCCAATAACATGTGAAAAAAGGTTTGAATTAGTATAATATCTTTTTGGTAGTTCTGCTATTGTTATACCATATAGTGTGCTTTTAATTTCTGTTATTTGTGCTACAGATTTTTGAGATATATCTTTTGCTACAGTAACACTGTTGAATAAAGAGTATCCATTAAGGTTTGCTTCGTATTTAATTTTTATTATTTTGGTTTGTAATTTTCTATCACTAAAATTTTCTAGTCCATATTTTTTTATATAACTGTCTATAACTTCATCAAAAGTTGCATCTTCTTTAAAGTTAGCACCTTTTTTCCATGCTTTTGCTGATTCATCATCTTGGAAATTAAATCCATCTAAATTATCATTAATAGGAAATGTAGAATATATTTTATCATTATTTGATTCTAATATCTCTATTAGTTTTACTATAGAATTGTTTTGTTCTTCAACTGATACTCTTACTTTGTATATTTTTATATCGTATGATCCTTTACTTGTTGCCAGAACTACACCATTTCTATCATATATTTCTCCTCTTGTTGCAACTATTTCTTCTGTTCTTAACATTCTCTTTTCTGATTTTTCTCTATAATCTTTTCCATTTATTATTTGTAGATTAAACAATTGAAAAATATATACTATAGCTATAATTATAACTATAATATATAATATTAAGTATCTATTATTTATAAATTCTAAGAATTTGTTAAATGCTTTTTTCATCTAAATTTTCACCTACTTTATAAACTATTAAATAACACCATCATTATTTCCAATTCTATCATCAAAATAATTAACTATCTTAATAACCAATGAATATATAATATATACTATTACAATATTTAATATTGAGCTTACTGCTATTTGTTTTATAAGATAGAATATACTGCTATATCTTGAAGTAATCATAAGATATGCTATATATTCTACAATTTCAAATATTGCTGTACCAAATATTGTAATATATACTAGTGATACTTTGTTTTCTTTTCTATAGTTATAATTGAAATATCCAATTAATACTCCTGTTATTGCATAAGAAACAGTAAATAAAAAATTACTATTTCCAAATACTATATCGGTTATTATTCCAATTATTAGAGAATAAAAAGATCCAACATATAGTCCATACCACATGCTAACTACAATACAAGAAATTAATATCAAGTTTGGCTTTGCACCAAATAAGTTATTATTATTTATTATTAAACCTTGAAATAGATATATTAATATTATTAAAAATACTAAATATATTCCTGCTAAAATTTTCTTACTCATTTTGACCTCATCTAATTAATTATTACTCCAACTTCAGATATAGTTCTAATATTAACATTTGGTTCCACTATTGCATATCTATTTACATCATTTTTCCCACTTACTACTTCTGTTATTTTACCGACTGGTATGGAACCTGGATATGTAGATCCTAAGCCAGATGTATATAACTGATCTGCAATTGAAACTTCTGCATCAAGTGGTATGTAAGTTAGTTTTAATCTGTTATTAGACTTTAAAGTTAAATCACCTTGTAAAACTGCAGGCTCATTTATTGTACTTATATTTACACTTACAGAAGCCATAGGATCAAGTATTGTAACAACAGTACTTGCATTTTCTTCAACATTTGATACGTATCCGACTAATCCATTTGAATGTACTACAGCCTGATTTAGTTTTATTCCATCATTGCTACCTACATTTATTTTAAATGTTTGTGTCCAATTATCATGTTCTCTAAATATTATATCTGCAAGTTTTATATTGAAATGTTGAAATGATTTTTTTATTTCTAACATTTCTTTTAATGAACTATTTTCATCTAAAACTTTTTGCGTCTCTAATATTTTTAATTTTAAATCATTATTTTCAGATTTTAAAGTTTCATTTTCATTAGCCATAACTTTTGCATTTGAAAAATATTTGCCTATATTTTTAAATGTATTAGTTGTAACTTCATAAACAGCATCAAAAGGATATGATAAAATACTTGATATTTTTACAATAATCGAATTTGAACTTTTCCTTGATAAAATTGATGAAAATAGTATAACAAAAATTATAAATACTACAACAAATATAATTTTCTTTTTTTTAGTTTTATTTTTGTTCTCAAAATCATATCTATAATTCATATACTCACTCCAAATTTTTCTATCTTTTCGTTTTTACAGATTTTTTTAATATCTGTATATTTTCAAGCGCTGCTCCAACACCTCTTGCAACGCATTCTGATGGGTTATCTGCAACATGTACGGGCATACCTACTTCTTTTGATATAAATCTATCAAGATTTTTTATTTGAGCACATCCACCACATAAAACAATCCCATTTTCCATTATATCTGAAGCAATCTCTGGTGGAGTATGTTCTAAAGTAAGTTTTAATACTCTAATAATTTCATGTAAACTATCAATAATTGCTGAATTTACATCACTAGTAGTAAGTGTTATAGTTTGTGGAAGACCATTACCTAAATTTCTTCCTTTAATATTTACTTTTTCTTCAGTCATTGCAGCAGTCGCAGCACCTATTTGTTTTTTTACTTCTTCTGCTTCCACAACACCAACAATAACATTAAATTTTTGTTTAACATATTCAACAATATCTCTATCAAGTCTATCTCCAGCACATTTTATTGAATTTGATACTACTATTCCACCAAGAGATAGAACAGCAATTTCACTTGTTCCACCACCAATATCAATTATCATTGAGCCTTCTGGATGTTCAACCTTAAGTCTTGCACCAATAGCAGCAGCCATTGATTCTTCCATAAGATACACATCTTTTGCTCCTGCTTTATACGCTACACCTTCAACTGCTCTTTCTTCAACATCTGTAATTCCTGATGGTACAGAAATTACAAGTCTAGGTCTTGAAAATAAACTCTTTGGTATTACTTTTGAAATTAGTGTTTGCATTAATAATCTTGTTGCATTAAAATCCGCAATTACACCATCTTTTAACGGTTTTAAAGCAATAATATTTTCAGGTGTTCTTCCAAGCATTTCTTTTGCTTGGCTTCCAACAGCTAAAACTTCATTTGTTATTTTATTTATGGCTACTACAGAAGGTTCAGAAAGAACAACTCCTCTGCCTTTTACATGTATTCTAATATATGATGTACCTAAATCAACACCTATATCTCTTGATATTATACCCATTTTTACCACCTTTTCCACATTTTATATAAAATTATTGTATTTTTTTACTTTTGTTTTTAGTATTTCTTTTGTTTAAATATATCCTTCTTCTTTCATACTTATATATTTAGAGTCAGATACAATAATATGATCAAGCAAATTGATATTAAATATCTTAGCATTTTCACCAATAGTTTTAGTAAATAATATATCTTGTTTGCTAGGTGAAAGTGTACCACTTGGATGATTATGTGAAAGTATAATTGAATGAGCCATTTGTTTTATAGGTTCACTTAAAACTTCTTTAAGTCCAATATTTATACTATCATTATTTCCAATTGCATTTGTTACTATAGAAATAACAGAATTCTTCTTATTTAGAAGAATTGTCTTAAGACATTCTTGTTTTTTCCCTAAATAACTAGAATTTAGTAAGTTAAATGCATCTTTTGGAGTATTTATCTTTATTTTATTACTATTATAAACAGTTGACATTCTTTTTGAAAGTTCAATTACAGCTTTTATTTGTATAGCTTTAACTCGTCCAACACCATCATGTTGCCTTAATTCTTCAATTGATACTAACGACAAAAATTCAAGTTCATTTAAATCACTTGTATCTTTTTTTGAAGTCAATATATCTTGTGCTATTTCAAGACAATTTTTATTTTTCTTTCCCGTTTTAATAATTATGGCAAGTAATTCTGAATTTGTTAAATTTTCAGCACCTAGTAGTTCCAATTTTTCATAGGGCCTATCATTTAACGGTAAACTAATTATATTTTTAGCCAATCAAGTACCTTCTTTGATACTATAGAAAATATCACAAGACCTAAAACACCTGCAATATTTATTTTGCACCAAAAACCAATTGTAAATTGAAGGAAGTTAAGATCTAAAACAATAGGGTTTTTAAATCCAATTTCTCCACCAATTGCAAGCCATCCTAATCCGCCAACATTATTCATAGTATCTCCAAATGAAGATCCAACAACAATCCCAAGTATAGCAAATATTATTACTATTATTTTTTTCATTTAAAATCTCCCTCTTCTTTTGTAATTATATTTCATGGTCCTATTATATAACTTTTATGTGAGAATTTCAAGATTTTGGAATAAATATGCAAATAAAACAGAAGTAATGATAATTTAATATCTTTCATCTGTTTTATTTGTATATAGGTTAGTTACTTATAATTATCTTATAACTAATTTTTATTATTTATATATCACATCTCTTTTTGCATATCTTTTATATCATAGCAATCAACTATATATTGCTGATTTAGCAATTCTGTTGGTACATATTCATTATATTTAGCATTTTTTACAGAATCTTTGTCTACAATCCAATTAAAATTTTCTGGATTTTCGCTTTTTATTTTTTTTAGAACCAACTCAATATTTTCACCTGATAAAATTTCTATGCAAACAGGAATACTACTATTAACTATTAATTTATTATATATACCATTCTGAAGTAGACAGTTTTGAAGTGCTAATAGTTGTTTAGTCCCAACCCAGTAGAAAAGTAAACACCTTCCATTTTCAAGATTAATTATTTTTTTGTTTAAAGCATTTGACTTTCTAAATAAATTTCTATACGTATTTAATTCATTAATTGCATCTTCTGATAAGTATTTATACTCCTCATTAGAAGATAAAATGTCTTTTATTTTTTTCATAACTTTAGTATGTATATTTATAGAAGAATTACCTCTCCATGCATTTGAAGATGATCCAGATACTTTTTTTACATATATAATATATTTATTGTCATCTATATCTGTAACTTGCCAATTTATACCTGCTAATAAAAATTTATCTCCTATCTTATAGCTTATTTGTACAGTTCCAATATCTTTTGAACCAGATTTCACAGAATACTCGAGTTCTGTTTCAAAGATAGAATAAAAATTATAATGATTAGTTATTTTTTCGCCTTCACTGCCAATAATTAATAAGCCATCTTCATCTATTTCAAGTTGTTTTTTTTCTATCATGAATTTAAGTAGTTTTTTATAGTAATCAGCTGTTATATTTTTAAATGGTGTTAATGTTAATATATTACTTGCAAGTTCTTTTGGTAAAACAGATCCAACTGAGTAAGTATAGCTCATTGTTTGATGATAGAGTAAAGAATATGGTAACATATTATCATCTAAAATTGGTTCTATCCATTTTTCTTCTATATATAGTTGCACTATTGAAATACAAAGTAAAAATTCATAATTTACATTTTCATAAAATTCTTTTAAAGGACCTATAACTTCTTCTTTAAAAATGAATAACATTTGTGATGAATTACCTCTTCTACCACTTCTACCTAGTCTTTGTACAAAACTAGAAACAGAATATGGTGTACCGACTTGAATTATGGTATCTAAATTCCCTATATCAATTCCAAGTTCTAGTGTAACTGTAGCCCCAGTTACAGCAATCATATTATCATCTTTCATTACCTGTTCTGTATATTCACGAAGCGATTTAGAAATGTTCGCATGATGAGTATAGTATATATCATCTGTATTTTTAATTTTCGAAATCTTTTTTAAGTGTGATATATTATCTTCTACTTCTGATTTAGAATTCGAAAAAATTATACACTTTTTATTTAATGAACTTTCATATAAAAGATTATAATAATCATTAATTGTTTTCCCATTCTTGATCTTATTATTTTCTATTTTTATATATTCAAGCCAAAGTGCTATTTTTTTCCTGGGACTATCAACTATTGGTGTAATACAATAATTATTAGTTCCTGACGAAAGCCAATTTTCTGCATATTTGTAATCTCCAAGAGTAGCTGATAATCCAATTCTTCTTGGTATTTTACCAATTATTTTTTGCACTCTTTCTATAATACAAAGTAATTGAATACCTCTTTCAGAATTCATAAAATAATGCACTTCATCAATTATAATATATTTTAGATCACTAAATAATTTTACAATATATGCTCTATTTTTCATAAGCATAGCTTCTAACGATTCTGGGGTGATTTGTAAAACTCCTTTTGGATTTTTTAGTAACTTACTCTTTGAATTCTGATCTACATCTCCATGCCATTTTGTAACTGGTATATCAATTTCATCTAATAAATCATATATTCTTTTAAATTGATCATTTATTAGAGCTTTTAAAGGACTTATATATAATACTCCTACAGAAGTACTTCCATTTTCATATAAATCAGTAAGTACTGGCAAAAAAGCGGCCTCTGTTTTACCAGAAGCAGTTGTTGCAGCAAGTAATATATTCTTTTTAGTATTGAAAAATACATCACATGTTGCCACTTGTATAGGTCTTAATTCATTCCAATTATTTCTATAAATATAGTCCTGTATAAAGGGAGCTAATCTATCAAATACATTATTAATCATATTTCAAATTCCTCGAATTCTTTATGAATATTTTCATCTGTTATCTCGTTTTTTGAAAAAGTAAAGTTTTTGCTTTTTATAATATCATTAAAAATTTTATCTGGATTTTGGAATAATATATCAAGTAGTTCAATAAAATCACGAATTATTTCCCTAGGTGTAATCCTACTATCTGCCCCTACCCTCTCATACTCGATTCTTATAAAGTTCATTAAGTCGTCTTCAGTAATTTTATTTTCATAATTATGCAAATCTGAATGAATATCAGATATTTTTTCTATTAATATATATATTTCATCAGGTGTTAATTGCTTAAGTCTAATAATTGGTGAAAGTAAGTTTACAGTTTCTTCACTTGCAAACTTTCCTTCCGTTAATCTTGACTTTAAAGCCTCATAACTAAATACACCTCGTTTATTATCTTCAATAGACTGTGGTGTCCCACCCATTATTATTCCTAAATTTTTAGCTTTTCCTTGTAAAGTATCATTATACATCATTAACATTTTTTCATAGTTATATTGTCTTGTTGTAACATTAGGTATTCTATATAAATTAACAATTTCATCTATTAACATTATTAGCCCATTATATCCTGCATTAACTAAGAATGTAGAAAAAATTTTAATATATTCATACCAATTATCATCAGTAATTAATATGCTTACTCCAAGTTCATTTTTTACTTCTGTTTTAGTATTATATTCTCCTCTAAACCATCTCAAAACTTTAGATTTTTTTTCATCATCATATTCTTCATAGGCATCATAGTACATATTAATCATTTTTGCAAAGTCAAAACCATTTACCATGCCCTCTAAATTATTTATTTCTTTATATATCTTCATTTTTATTAATCTATTAAACTCCGTTGAAGACTCTAAAACATTATTAGAATTCATTATATCAACTTTAATATTTGATATCCATTTTTCAAGTATTAATGTAAGTGCTCCTCCATCTCTACAGGTATTTGTAGACATATTTCTTATCAATTCTCTATATGTTGCAAGACCTTGTCCTTTGGTTCCCATTAATCTTCTCTCAGGTGATAAATCAGCATCTATTACAACAAAATTTTTATCCATCACATATGTTCTAATTGTTTGAAGCAGAAAACTTTTTCCACTACCGTATCTACCAACTATAAATCTAAAAGTAGCTCCACCATCTTCTATTACTTCAACATCATTAAGTAAAGCCTCTATCTCGGAATCCCTTCCTACTGCTATATATCCTAAACCCACTCTTGGAACAACTCCACCTTTTAATGAGTTCATTATAGTAATTGCTATTCTTTTTGGAACTTTTATTGACATTTCTCTTCCCCCATTTATTTTATTACATATTTTACATCACTCAAATAATCCTGATAGATTTCTTTATTATTTAAATCAATTAAATTATCACCAATAAAATTCATCGCTTTTTCATTTATATTTGAAATTATAACTTCTGGCAATGTATTATGCTCCTTAGCGATATCTATCACTTTTATAAAGCTATTTTCTTTTTCAATTAATATTTTTAATATTTCAATTTCTTCTGGAAATAATTTAGATTTGAATAAATGAAATTCGTTATCATTTAAATCTGTGATAGTATCTGCACTTTCTATATTAGAAATTTGAATGTTTATTTTTTCATTTTCATCTTTTATAATAGTAGAATTGTTAAATTCCTCAGATTCATCATCTATTATAAGCTTGTTTTGTATTTTAATTGAGTTCTCTCTTATCTTTTCAAAATTTCCTTTGTTAAATTCAATTTTTTTCATTTTATCAAAAATCACATCATTATTTTCAATTTTTATATTCTTTTCTTTTTTTAATATTTCAAATTCAATATTAGAGTTTCTAAGATAATTAAATACTGAATCTCTTATAATGCTTTCTATATTGCTTTTTATAATCCTATTAAATAATTTTGTTTTTCCATAGTAATATGCAATACCTTCATTTTTAAGTTCCTTAATATCTATCAATGATATACTTCTATATCCAACATACTCTCTTAAATTGCTTTCAACAGCTTTTAAAATGTATCCAATAAATTTTCTGTACCTTAGTATAACGTAATCTTCGCAAATAATTGATTTTTTGCCTATTGAATATTTTTCTACTTTACTAATATTTACAATTTTTCCTTTTAAATCTTGTATTTTTGATTCTATATTATTGATATAAAGTCCATCGCATATATCAAAATAGTAATCATGTATATTACTTTGAATAAAAAAATTTATAAAATCTATGTCTATAGTTTTAAAATAACAATCTATATCTTTTAATACTGATGGTAAGCAACTATATAATAAGTAGCCATACTTTGAATCTAAAAATTTACTTTTTAATATTTTATAACTAGATATATCATTTAATATTTCAATTTTATCGTCATAGTTTTTTTCTAATAAATCTTCAACAAAATTAGAAACATTTAACTTATTATCCTTAAACATTAGCTCAATATCTGAATATTCAAAATCCAAATCACTTAAAATATAAAAATATTTTATGATATTTCTTAAAGAATATTTAATTTTATAATTTTGATTTACATAATTATTATATATTTCTATTAATTTTATAATAGCTTCATATTCTGAATTAACTCCAATTTCATTAATTAGCTCTTTAATATATAAATTTAAAAATTCTAAGCTTGTAGGCAAATACTCACCATTTCTTACTTTTGTTCTCCATGTAAAATATTTTCTAAAACTTGCAAAGTCTAAATCTGAATAGTCACAAAAATAATATAAATAACTTTCATATTCATTGCCTTTATAATCATAATCATAATTATCCTCTAATTTTTCTAATATTTTGGCTTTATTATAAAATTCATTTAATAATGCCTTTTTATCATAATAGTATGATGAATAGGTTCTATTTTTATTTTTTATAGTATTATATATACTTAAAATATATTTTTCATTTTTGTTACTACTTTTTTCAGTATTCTGTTTTATATTAGAATTTATTTTTTCAGAAGAATAACTTTTGTTTGATATTTTTTTATCTTCTAATAAATATTCTGTAAATTTAATAATTTTAGAAAATACTTTTGACATTTCAACCTCCAGTTTATCATTTTTTTATATATTTTATCATATTTTTTGTTTTTTTTCAATTAATCTGAAAAAAAAATACAAAACATGGGTAGAAAAGATTAACATCTACCCATGTTTTGTTGTGAATAGCTAAGTGAATAGCCATTATATATCATACATCAACTTTGATGTACTTAATATTATAATCTGCAATTTTATTTTTTTTATACTTAAAATTTCAAATTTTATTATTTTTATTTTTTATACTGATGATACAAAAGTATACCTGTTGCAATTCCAACGTTTAGTGATTCTGCTGAATCAGCCATTTCAATTTTTACTAAATTATCGCATTTTTTTAGTATTTCATCACTTACACCATTTGCTTCATTTCCAACTACAAATGCATATCTATCATTAAATTCAAATTCAGAAATATATTTTTTTGCATTAAGTGAAGTTCCAACAAGTTTTATCCCTTTTCTTTTCATATCATCAATTATTTTATCATTATTGGATGAAATATATATTATTTTTTCTCTTAATATTGATCCCATAGTTGAACGAACTACTTTCGGAGAATACACATCAGCTGTTCCTTCAGTACATAGAATAGTCTTTACATTAAAAGCATCTGCTGTTCTAATAATTGTACCTAAATTTCCTAAATCCTGAACTTTATCAAGGATTAATATATTAGATTTATCATTTTTTTCTATTTCATCTATTATATCACTTTCATTATATTTGGGAATTTCAATTACAGCAATAATTCCTTGAGGGTTAACAGTATCAGTTATATATTTAAAGATATCATCAGAAAATTCATATGTTTCAATACTTTTATTGTTATTTAACACTTCTATTTTTTCTAATATTTTATTTCCACCATTTACATTTATTAATAAGTCTTTAGAATAAGCGATAAACTTAATGTTTATCGCTTTACTTAATTCTAAGACTTCATCTATAACTTTAATTCCTTCTAAGTAAAAAGAATTATTTAAATGTCTAAATTTTTTCTCATTGAGACTTTTTAAAAATTTTACTTTTTCATTAGATTTACTAGTTATCTTTTCCATCTATTTCACCTATTATTGAGCTGTATTGTTTGTATCATTAGTTGTATTGTTTGTTGTATCATTAGTTGTTGTATTGTTTGTAGTATCATCAGTTGCTTTTGTTCCAGTTATTTGCTCAATTAATTTTGTTAATTTTGCTTCATCATAAGTAACTTTCTTTTCAGTACTCATGTTGTTTATATTATTATTAACATATTCTTCTTTTTCTGTATCACTGTTTCCTCTACCATTTTCAACTATTGAATCAAGTTTTATAATATGGTATCCTGCTTCAGTTTCAACTAATGTTGCATATACTTCACCAGCTTTTAATGTTTTTACTGCATCTGAATATTGAGTATATACTGTTCCATCCATATACATTGCAAATTTTCCACCATCAGAAGCAGTTGAATCTTCTGAGAATTCTTTTGCAAGTGCAGCAAAATCTTCTCCAGCTTTAACTCTTGCAAGTACTCCTTCTGCTTTTGTTTTAACTGTTGCTTTTTGTTCATCAGTCATAGCAGCTCCTGTTGAAGTATCTTTTGTTTTAAATAATATATGGCTTGTGTTATATTCGTTATAATCAGCAGTTTCTCCATATATTTTCTTTGCATATGCAAGTACATCTTCAGTTTTTGCTTCAGATTTTAATTTATTGATATATGCTGATATTATATAATCGTTATAATATAATTGTTTCATTAAATCAACATCTATACCTTGTTTAACAAAACTTTCAACTTTATCTTTATCATTAAATGTTGTATCAACTGTTTTTTTATCTTCATCAGATAATTTAACTCCAGCATTTTTAGCTTCTTTTATTAATATTTTATCTATTGCAGCTTTATTTGCAACTTGTGATGGTATTGATGATGCTGGGTAACCATAGTATTCTAACATTGGTGCAAATGTCTTGTAATATACTGTAAATTCAGCCTTACTTACACTACCGCCATCGAAAGTAATTACAGCTTCTTTATTTGTCTTATAATAAATTACACCAAACAAAATAGCTGCTATTAAAATAACTCCAACAACAATTGAAATAATTATTATTTTATCATTATTCAAATGTCTCATTTTTTTTGCAACTTCTTTTTCTACTATTGCTCCTCCATTTGTTTCTTCCATTTTCATTTCCCCTTTTCTTTTATATATAATTTCAATTTGTACGGTACTAGTATATCATTAGTTTATTTATTTGTCAACGAAATTTAGCAATTAATTTTTACTTTGAGCTTTAGGTAATGCAAGCAATTTTTCAAGTTCAAATTGTACTTTAATTAATATATCATTACTTCCAGAAATATCTATTTTGTAATCTTGTGGTAATAGTCTAACATAATTTGAATCTTGAGTTATTTTGTTTATTTCAAGTTTTCTAGCCATATTTCTAATTTCAACAATTTTAATTAAATTTTCAGTTTCTTTAGGTATATCTCCATACCTATCTAATAACTCATCAATTACATCAAGTGACATATCTTTGTTTTGTATATCTGATATCTTTTGATACATAGAAATTTTTTGTACTTGATTTTTTATATAGTTATCACTTATATATGCTGAAATGTTAAGTTCAATTTTAATTTCTTTTTGCATTTCTTCAGTAACATCAGTCTTACCTTCTTTTTCTTCTTTTAGAGCTCTTTCTAGTAGTGCTAGATACATTTCGTATCCTATTTTTGCCATATGGCCATGTTGTTCTCTACCTAACATATTACCAGCACCACGAATTTCTAAATCACGAAGTGCTATTTTAAATCCACTTCCAAATTCTGTAAAATCACGTATTGCTTTTAATCTCTTTTCCGATATTTCAGATATTTGCTTATTTTTCTCATAAGTTATATATGCATATGCTATTTTGTTAGATCTTCCTACTCTTCCTCTTATCTGATATAATTGTGCAAGTCCAAGTTTATCTGCATTTTCTATTATAATTGTATTAGCATTTGGAATATCAATTCCTGATTCAAGTATTGTAGTACAAATTATAACATCAAGCTCGTGATTCATAAATTTTATCATAACATCTTCAACTTGATGAGGATCCATTTGCCCATGTGCATAGGCTATATTAGCTTCTGGCACTAATCTTCTTACTTTTTCTGATATTTCTTCTATATTATTTACTCTGTTACTTATATAAAATACTTGACCATCTCTTAATAATTCTCTTTCAATTGCAGTTTTTATAACATTTTGTTCATACTCTAAAACGTAAGTATGAACCGGTAATCTTTCCATAGGAGGCTCTGTAAGTGTACTCATCTGACGTACGCCAATCATTGACATGTGAAGTGTTCTTGGAATAGGAGTTGCCGTCATTGTTAAAACGTCAACATTTTCTTTTAATACTTTTATACTTTCTTTTGCTTTTACTCCAAATCTATGTTCCTCATCAATTACTAGAAGTCCTAGATCATGAAAAAATACATCCTTTGAAAGTATTCTATGAGTGCCTACTATTATATCAATCTTTCCATCTACTAAATCTTTCAGTATTTTATTTTGTTCTTTTGCACTCTTCATTCTGCTTAACATTTCTACTCTAACGCCAAAGTTTTCCATTCTTGTTTTAAATGTTCTATATTGTTGAAGTGCAAGTACAGTTGTTGGTACAAGATAAGCTACTTGCTTTTTATCCATTACAGCTTTAAATGCAGCTCTTAATGCAACTTCTGTTTTGCCATATCCTACATCGCCGCATAAAAGTCTTTCCATTGTAATATCTTTTTCCATATCCTCTTTAATTTCAGATATGGCTGTTTTTTGGTCATCAGTTAACTCATATTCAAATGAATCTTCAAATTCTTTTTGCCAAGGAGTATCTTTTGAAAATGCAAAACCTTTAGAGTTTTCTCTTTTAGCATAAAGTAGCATTAATTCTTTTGCCATTTCTTTTACATGTGTTATTGCTTTTTTCTTAGTCTTTTGCCATTCGGTTCCACCAATTGAACTTAATTTTGGTACAGTATCATCATCACAAATATATTTAGTAATATAATCTAGATTAGTTATTGGTACATAAAGAGTACCATTATTTGAATATTCTATTACAATATAATCTTTAAATGTATCTTGTACTTGAATTGTTTTTATTCCTCTATATATTCCAATACCATTTGACTCATGAACTATATAGTCTCCAATTTCAAGATCATCATAACTATTAATTCCTTGTCCAATTTTAGTATTGGTCTTTTTAATCTTTTTAGTTTTTGAGATAATTCCACTTATTGGTTCTACTATAATATTTAGATTAAGTTCATCACAAAAGAAACCACCAGATAATAATCCTTTTGTAATATACACTTTTTTATTATCAAATTTTTCAATCAGATTTATATTTTCAATATAAGTTACTTTTATTTTATTTTCTAACAGATAATTTTTAACTTGTTCAATTCTTGACTCTGTTGGGAATACAAGAACAACATTTTTATCTCTTGAAGTGTTTTTTAGGACTTCTTGTGGTAAAAATTCCATTTGATTTCTATAAAAATCACTTTCTTTTGAATCAATGTATACAACTTCTCTACCTGAATGAATACTATTATCAATACTTATTCTTTCTAAATAAATACTACACATTTTAGATATATTGTTTTTAACTTCATAAGGTTTTAAATATTTAGCTGCAAAAGGAGAATATATGTAATTACGTTCTGATAACACTTTTAGTGTTTCAACGTTTTCATTATATAAATTTTCTATCTTCTCAAAACATTTACTTGGTTCATCTAAATAAATTATATAATTTTCTAAATAATCAACAAGAGTAGAATTATTTTCTTTTATCACATCAGAATACTTATTTAATAGATTCTCATAATTTCCATCTTTGATTTTTTCAATATCAAGGCTAATTATTTCTAGTAATTCTTCATTAATTATATTTTTATTATTCTCTACTAAATCATTTAGTCTATCTAGTAAATTAGTTATAGTATCATGAGATATAACATTCTCAGAAATTTTAGATATTACTATGTCATTTACTCTATCTGTACTTCTTTGACTCATTATATCAAATTCTCTAATGCTATCTACTTCATCACCAAATAACTCAACTCTAAATGGAACAGAAGAATCAATAGGAAAGATATCAATTATTCCACCGCGAATAGAAAATTGACCTTTTCCTTCTACGATTTCACTTCTTTCATAACCTAAATCAACAATTTCATTTAAAAAATTCTTAGTATCTATTTTTGAATTGATCTTAATTACAACTTCTTTATCACTATAACTATCCTTTGATATCATTTTAGTTTGAAGTGCATCAATCGTTGTTATTAATATGTTTTTTTCACCACTTAATATTTTGTTTATTGCATATGCTCTATTATTTTCTATTTCTTTACTCTCTGCAGTTACATCATAATATTCCATTTTTTTGGCAGGAAAGAATATTATTTCTTGATCTGTAAAAAACTTTAAATCTTGCATAAGTTTTGTTGCTTGCATACCATTACTACAAACAATAGCAGAGTTCTTAGAAGTATTTCTAGCTATTGAATCTATTATATATGCTTTCATGGAATCAGTAACGCCATTTAGACTCAAATTAAAATTTGAGTCTTTTTTTATTTTATTTATTATATTTTTACTATTTTGACTTTCAGTAAATCTTGATATTAATGCATTCAAGTCTTCTTACCTCTTTCTATTTTATCATATCTTCTAGTTCATTTATTGTTAATATTTGAATTTTTAATTCTTCTGCTTTGTTAAGTTTACTGCCAGAATTTTCACCAGCAATTAAATAACTAGTTTTTTTTGTAACTGATGAAGTAACTTTTCCACCATTTAGTTCTATTAACTTTGAAATATCTTCTCTTGTATAGCCATCAAATGAACCAGTTATACAAAATGTTTTCCCAACTAATTCCTCTGAATCTAGTTTAATCTTATTGCCTTTTAAATTAATACCTACTGCAGCAAATTTTTCAATCAATTTATTTGTTTCTTCTTTTTTAAAAAATTCTACAACTGAAATTGCCATAATTCCACCAAAATCATCAAGTGCATTTATTCTCTCAACACCAGCATTCATAATATCATAAATATCATCAAAATTCTGTGATAAAATCTTTGCTGCTTTTTTGCCTATGTGTCTTATTCCAAGACCAAATATAAATTTGTCTAAAGTATTTGACTTTGTATTTTCAATTGATGTAAGTAAATTTTTAACTGACTTATCTGCAAATCTTTCAAGTTCAATTATATCCTCATATTTTATATAATATATATCTGCCATATCTTTTATGATACTTTTTTCTATAAATGTTTCAATAATGGCTTCTCCAAGACCAGATATATCCATAGCATCTCTTGATGCAAAGTGTAAAATACTTCTATATAACTGAGCTGGACATTCGCTATTAGTACATCTTAGAGCCACTTCTCCTTCTTCTTTTTCAAGTATTTCATTACAAACAGGACATATAGTAGGTAAAACATATTCTTCCTCTGTGCCATCTCTTTTATCAGTAAGTACTTTAGTTACCTCTGGTATTATATCACCAGCCTTTTCAATAATTACAGTATCACCCACGCGAACATCTAATTCTCTTAAAATATCAAAATTATGGAGTGTAGTTCTTGATATAACAGAACCAGCTACTCTAACAGGTTCAAGAACAGCCATAGGAGTAACTTGACCAGTTCTTCCAACATTAACTATAATATCTAAAACCTTAGTCGATTTCTGTTCTGGTGGATATTTATATGCTACTGCCCATTTAGGTACTTTCACTGTACTACCCATTTCTATTCTAATGGATAAATCATTTACTTTTACAACAGCACCATCTATGTCATATGGTAAATTTTCTCTTTCTTTACCAATATCTTCAATAGCTTTAACAACCTGTTCTTTATTTTTGCACACTACATTATGCTCTATAGTTTTAAAACCAGAATTTTTCAAATATTCTAGACTTTCAAAATGAGTCTTAAACTGCATTCCTTTTTGAACATTAAAGACAAATATATCTAGATTTCTACCTTTAACTAGATTTGGATCAAGTTGCCTTAGCGTACCTGCTGCTGCATTTCTTGGATTTGATAATATTTGTTTACCGTTTTTTTCTAATTCTTTATTTATATTTTCAAACTCTTCACGCGGAAGATACACTTCCCCTCTTACTTCAATAGTATCTCTATTTTTTAAAGTATGAGGAATAGATTTTATAACTTTAAGATTTTCTGTTACATCTTCTCCAATAAAGCCATCTCCTCTTGTTGAGCCACGAACAAGTTTTCCATCAACATATTCAAGTGAGACAGAAAGTCCATCAATCTTTTTTTCCACTAAAAAGTCTACATTTTCTCCATATTCATTTTGAACCTTTTCAACAAACGAGATTACGTCCTCAAAACTAAATACGTCTTGAAGACTTTGCATTTGTACATCATGTATTACAGAAGAAAATATTTTTTTTGATGTTCCACCAACTTTTTGTGTAGGAGAATCTGCACTTTTAAATTCTGGATGCTCTTCTTCTAATTTTCTAAGCCTTTGTGTCAATTTATCATATTCATAATCTGATATTTCTGGTTCATCATCATCATAGTATCTTTTATTATGATACATTATATTTTCTCTTAATTTTTCTATTTCTTGTTTTATTTCATTATCATTTTTACTAGTAAATAAACTTAGTTGTTCTTCATTCATAATATCACCCTATAATTATATTATTTGCATTATTTAACGAATATAGTATATAACAATTGAAGTTTTTTTGCAATGTTATTTTTATCTTTATTAAGAAAATTTCCAATTAAATAAGACACATCTCTTATCTAATTGGAAATTCTATTTTTTGTTTATTTTTTAATACTATTGCATTATTTCATATTGGATATCTTTTATATTTGCAACATCAGTATTTATACCTGCTGTAATTTGCTTTGTTTCATTTTTTAGAATTTTTCCTACGTAACCAAGTGAAGTTTCTAAAACATTACCATCATTACCTATATATTTAATACTAATTCTTAAATTACTTTGATCAGCACCATTATTAGTTACGTTAACAGTTAAAACTGACTCACTATTTTTATATACTAAACTTGCTTGTTCAATTTTAATATCACCTATTGTTTTAACTTTGCTTACTTCAGAACTTGTATTTTTCTTTGTTCCATCTTCTAACTCTTGATAGTTTTTTTGCTCACCTGTAGTATCATTATTTGTCTTACCTTTTAAAGCAAATACTAAAATTAAAACTATAACTAATATTCCTACTAAAACTATTAGTCCTGCTACTAATTTTCTATTATTTTCATTATTCATATATCCCATCTCCTTAAAATTTAAATTATTTTATTTAAAACATTCCACATTGTAAATCATATATTAAATATTATTTACATCAATTAATTATATGGTAACATATACAAAAACTTTTTTCAATACATTTCAATATTTTCTAAATAATTATTTAAACTACTTACAATATCAAATTTTAAAAACTTATTTATCACATCAGAATCAACTTCATTATAATTTTTGTTAACATTTAAAGCAATAGCATATGCAAGATATTGGTTCCACAATGATACACTTTGTAATTCTTTTTCTTTTATTAAACTAAAGTCTTTTATATATCTTTTTAGTTTCTCCCATTTCCTAATTTCAGTAGCACCTTTTGAAGTATATATATGATTTTTTATTTTATCTTTAAAGAATTCACTCTTAATCCAATCATATACACCAAAAACAATATTTATTGGAAATAAAATAAAAAATACAAACATTAAAATATCATAAAAGCCATAAAAATTTATATTAAAAGAACTAGAAATTGCAAGTAGTATAATTGAACAAATCATTATAAATGTAGTTATTTCTGATAAACTTATGTGATTTTTATTGCTTAATTGTTCATTATTGTATGTATTAATTATTATTTCTTCCCATTCATAATAACTATTTTTTTTATTATTAGTTAAACATTCATATATATACTTTTCATCATCTAATAAGTTATTAATTATTCCTAAATCAATAATCTCAACACCATTATTATCTTTAAAATTTATATTTATTGCTCCTTTTGCACAAATATTTATAATAGTTGCTATTAAGTCTTTTTTCTTTTCTATCTTTTGATTAAAAAGATATGAAACAAGAGCTGGGCTGTAATTTGGTGGAATATCTCTTACATATATTTCATTTGTATCATTATCTTCTTTTATTATTTTATTCTTTAAGTAAATATAGTATTTAATAGCACAGACTAAAAATATTGCAATAACACTAAAAGCTATGAGTAAAAAAAGGATTTGGTTTATATTCATAACTCTAAATATAACAAATAGCTCAATGATAAATATTGATACTCCAATTGCAACACTTAAAATTTTCACTTTAAGATACTGTATTCTTTTTTCCATGTCATCTTTATCCATAAATTTTATTCTCCTAAAATTATAACTAATATATTATTCATTAGCTTAACTTGATAGACTGTTATAATATGAATTATATAACTCACTATAATATCCGCCTTTTTTTAATAGTTGATTGTGATTTCCTGTCTCAATTATTTTTCCTTTATCTAGTACAAATATTTTATCAACATTAACAATTGTTGATAGTCTATGTGCAATAAAAATTGAAGTTTTTTCTTCAGATATTATATCTACAGATTTTTGTATTAATCTTTCAGTGTTTGTGTCTATATTTGCTGTTGCCTCATCAAGAATAAATATTGATGGATTATGTGCAAATATTCTAGAGAATGCTATTAATTGTTTTTGCCCAACAGATAGAGACTCTCCTCTTTCACTTAATAAATGATTAGAGCCCTCAGAATATTTATTTATAAACTTATCCGCTGAGGCAAGTTTAATTGAACCATCTATTATCTTATCTGAAATGTTAGAATTTAGTTTTATATTTTCCTTTACGCTTCTTGCAAATATAAATGGGTCTTGTAAAATAACTCCAATATTTTTTCTAAGACTAGAAAGGTTAATATCTTTTATATTTACACCATCTATTAAAATTTCACCTTTATCAATTTCATAAAATCTATTTATAAGGTTTGTAATAGTCGTCTTCCCACTTCCAGTCTTACCGACAAGTGCTATACTTTCTTTAGGATTAATTACAAAACTTACATCCTTTAGAACATAATTTTTCTTATCGTATGAAAACCATACGTTTCTAAATTCAATTTTCCCCTTTAAATTTGATATATATTTTCCACTCTCAATATTTTCTTGATATTCACTCTTATCAAGTATTTCATATATCTTATTAATTGATACTACTGAATCTTGTAGTACTTCAATATTATCAACTAATCTACCTATAGGATTAAATAAATTTTTAATATATGTTATAAAAATATATATTGTACCTATTTCTAACTGAACATCAAATATTTTTTTTGTACATATATACACTATAATACTTATCATTAAGTCCTCAAAAAGGGTCATAACCCCAGGAAGTATTCCACTATAAAATGCAGCTGGCTTTCTGGAATTAAAGTATTCAATAGATATTTTTTCAAATTCTTTTTCTTTTTCATGTTGTCTATTAAATATTTTTATCAACTTTATTCCATATATAGATTCAGCAAGAAATGTATTTAACCTAGTTCTAATTGATTTAGAAAATGTGTAAGCTTTATTTAATTTATTTGTTATTATATAAGATAGTAAAAGTATTATTGGTATAAATAAAATGACCACAATACTAAGTTTTACATTTAAAGCAATCATTATCCCCATTATTGCTATTATTGTTATTATATCTTTTATAGATGTAGTTATTACATCTTTAAACAGTGCTGAGATATCTTCTATATCACTTGTAAGTCTTACAAATAACTTTCCACTTGAAGTCTTATCATGAAAAGATATATTTGAAAACTGAGTAAACTTAAATAGTTTATTTCTTAAATCAAATACGATTTTCTCACCAATAAACTCAGTTAAATAATTAGTAAAAAACGTAAGGAAATTTGATAATATAACTATAAAAATATATAGTATTCCTATCATAGCAATTGTTATTTTTCCTTTTTCATATATTCCTAATGTTAAATAATCATCAATTACTGTTTTTACTAAATATGGATTTAAAAGTTCTAATCCTGTTATAACAAGAGAAATAATAACTACAATTACAATCTTTATCAGATGTGGTTTAGCTAACTCATATACTCTCTTAAATATTTTGTTATTCATATTTTTCCTCTTTAACTTAAGAAACTTTCTTCAACTTTTATAGCTTGATCCTTATAAAAATTATAATAAGTTCCTTTTTCTCCTAATAAATTTTCATGTGTGCCTTGTTCTATTATTTTTCCATTATCAAGTACTATAATTTTATCTGCATGTTTGATATCAGATATTCTATTTGAAACTATAATACAAGTTTTTCCTTTAACAAGTTTCTTTATATTTCTTAATAATTTTTGCTCTGTTCTATTATCTAAAGCTGAAAATGTGTCATCAAAAATTACTATATCACTTTTATTTAAAAAAGCTCTTGAAATTGTAATTCTTTGTTTTTGACCACCAGATAAATCAACACCTCTTTCTCCAACCATAGTGTTTATTTTATCGGGTAGATTCATAATCTCATCATATATTATAGCTTGTCTTATACTATCTTCTATATCTTTATCATCATAATCATCTCTAAAAAGATTTATATTTTCTTTTAAAGTAGATGAAAAAAGAAAGCTATCTTGAGTAATATAACATACATTTTCTCTTAAAACTTGTATAGGTATATCATTTATATCAATACCATTGATATAAATTTTATCATTACCTACACGATACAATTTAACTAACAAATTCATTAATGTGGATTTGCCACTTCCTATTTTACCTATAATTCCTAATGTTTCACCCTTTTTTATTTCAATATTTATATCATCTAAAACAGTATCTATGAATCCTGGGTAAGAAAAATCTAGATTTTTTATTATTATATCTCCACTTAATATACCTTCTGAATTTGTTAATTTATTCTTTTCATCTTGCACTCTTTCAGTTCCAATTTTAAATACACTATCTAATCTAGCATAAGCGAGTCTTCCAGTTCTAAGCATTGATACAAGTCTTGGCAACCAATCAACTGGATTTGCAAATAAAAGAATATATGTATTAAACTCTACAAATTTACCAATTGTAAGAGTTCCATTTAAAATCATATTACTTCCAAAAAGTAAAGTAAGACCAAAACTAAGTCCAAAACAAAAATTAACAACTGATACAATAAACGAAGAATTAAGTGATACTTTAAAATTATCTTTTCTAACTTTTTCATTTAGATTTTCAAATTTTGAAATTTGAGCATTTTCCCCATTGTATGCTTTTGTTGTTCTTATTGAATCAGTACTTTCTTGTATATATTCTGAAAGTTCAGTAAAACTTTTTTGAGAACTTTCATAGTCTCTATCTGTTTTCTTCCTAAATAATATAGTTAATATACTTGCAAATATAAGTGGGATGAGGGCTATCACTGTAAGAGTTATATTTACATTTCTTATCATTGATAATGTCGTAAAAAGAACCATAAAAATAATTCTAGATCCAAAAGACATTGTTCTATATATAGTTTTTCTTGTATCATTTAGATCTTTTACAAAATATGACATTATCTCCCCGTTTTTTATATTTTGTAATTCAGGTACTTTTATTCTTAATAAATGCTTAAACATACTATTAACTATATTTTTTTCAAAAGTTCTTGGTATTATTGTTTCATAATACTTCCATACTAATCTTACAAATAATATACCTACACTTAATAATATTAAAAATAATATCTTAGATAAAATTACATCTTTATTAATATCAATATTTCTCATTAAATCAATAATATCACCAATAATTTTTGGTGGTATTGTAAGTAAATACATATTAAAACATATAAATACTAAAAATACAAATATTTTTAGTTTATTTTTTCTTATTGAATCTTTTATAATTTCCTTCATATCAAACATCCTTTTAGCTACAGAATATTATATATTAAATAAATTCTTTTTTCAACATAATATAAATTTTAATTACAATATTTTATTTTATATAAAAGGACAAGGAACAAGCATTTTTATTTTGCATAAAATATCATATGAGGGGTGAATTCAATGAATGTTGTCGTTCAAAAATATGGCGGAAGCTCAGTTGAAAATAAAGAAAAGTTAGAAAATATATGTAAAAATATAGTTTCATATAAAAATAAAAAAAACAATCTTGTAGTAGTAGTTTCTGCACAAGGCAAATGTACAGATGAACTGATAAAAAAAGCAAAAGAATATTCTGGTACACCAAGTAAAAGAGATTTAGATTTTTTACTTACAACTGGAGAAATGCAAACAGTTGCACTTCTTAGTATGATGTTAAATAATCTAGGATATGATACTATAGGTCTTACTGGAGAGCAAGCAGGTATTATATCAGATTCGACTTATGGAGATGCAAGAATAGAGTCAATATACATAGACAACATTGTTTCATATTTAAAAAGTGGAAAAATTGTTGTGGTAACAGGTTTTCAAGCAGTCGATAAATTAGGTAATTTAACAACACTTGGTCGTGGAGGAAGCGATTTAAGTGCTGTGGCGCTTGCTGCTGCCCTTAAAGCAAAAAAATGTGAAATATATACAGATGTTGATGGTGTTTTTTCTGCTGATCCAAGAATAATATCAAGAGCAAAATTATTAAAAAGTATAAGTTATGATGAAATGTTAGAGGCAGCTAGTCTTGGTTCAAAAGTTATGCATAACAGAGCTGTAAATACAGGTAAAAGATATAACATACCTATAATAGTAAAAAACTCTCAGAAGAAAACAAAAGGAAGTGTTATAACAGATTCTTTTGAAGAAATACCGGAAGAGGAACCATTTGAAAATAATAAAGTTAAATTTATAACCAAAAGAGAAAATATGACAAAAATATCAATTGTTGGTGATATGATGATGTCTAATAGAGAATTAGTTTATGATATATTTGATATTGCTAAAAAACTTGAAATATCTATTGAAATGATTTCTTTTAGTGAGTTATCCATTAATATAGCAGTTCAAGCAGAAAAAGCTGTTGAATTTATGAATGTTCTTCATGATGAGTTATTTAAAGAAGAATAACTAGAAAGTTTATCCACATAAAATCTTAAAGGTTTTATGTGGATTCTCATACAATAAATAAATTTAAAATATCCATGTTTATTTATTTTGTCACTCATAGAATACTATAAAACCACTGAACCTATATAATAAATTCAGTAGTTTTATTTAAAATATTATAATTTATTTTTAATTTCTATTTTAGGTTTAATATCTTCTTTAAAATCTTCTATACTGTCAATATCATCTTCATGAATATCTAATTTATATTTTATTATAACCTTTATAACAGAAAGTATTGGTACTGCAATTATCATTCCAACTATTCCGAAGAATAAATCAAAAACAATAAGACCACTTAATATTATTACTGGATGCAAATCAACTGATTTCCCAATTATATTTGGTTGTAAAATATTTGCATCTATTATTTGAATTATTAATAAAGATATAAATGTAATTGTTGCAAGTGCAGGTCCCCCAACTGATAGTGCATATAATGAAGCTATTGTATAAGATAATATTGCTCCTATGTAAGGTATAAGATTTAGGAACATTATTAAGATACCAAATATTATAGCATAATCAAGTTTTAGTATCATACATACGACCGTTGTCATAAGTCCAACAATAACACTATCTATACCTACACCTCTAATGTATGACATTATTACATTATCAATTTCAGTTATCATTTTATATCTATTTCCATCTCTACTATTTTTAGAGAAAAATCCGATAAGCCCCAATTTAAAATTATCTATATCTGTTGCAACAAGGAATGAAACTATTATAGTTGTTCCAATTGTAACAATTACCCCTATTACACTTTGTACAGTATTTATTGAATAATCTATTACATTACTCAAAATATTCTGAACAAAATCTAAATTTTTTATACTACTCGAAATCTTAATTGCATCTTCAACACCAAAATTATCTTTTAGTAAATTATTTATTTTTACAATTGCTGTAGTATATATATTTGGCATCTCTTTAACAAGACTTGCAAGCTGCTGTATAAACATCGGTATTATCAATGAAAATATCAATATTATAATTCCAAATATAAGGATTAAGGATATTATAGCTGAAAGATTCTTGCTCAATCCCAATTTTCTCAGCTTGTTTTTAAATGGTATTGATATCCAACAAATAATAATACCTATAAATACAGGTGTAAGAGATTTTAAAGCCAAAAATAATTTATCTATAAATCCCAAGTTCTGAAGTACATAAAAAACTGCTATAATTGCACCAATGTACATTATTCTATTTAAGAATTTAAAATTAAATGTTTCTGTATTATTTTTTTTCAATATATTCGCCTCCTAAGACACTTTAATTACTACTAAAATTATATTATAGTTTGTACTATTTGTCAATAGAATATGTATCTAAACAAATAAAGCATTATTTAAATATATGTTTAAAATAATACATATATTTATTTTTCATAAATATAATTTTTACAGGTGATGTTATGAATTTAGAAAAGGCAAATAGCGTAGACTTTGGTAAATATGAACTTCACAATAAATTTCCAGAGATTACAGTCTCATTATTACCTGATAATGTTGTAAACCTAGTAATGAATATAGCTTCTGGAACAAAAGGAGAATTTACAAGTCTAGGTCAATATATGTATCAGCATTTTATATTATTTAAAAATGATAATGTTACTAATATCTATACCGCTATGGAAAGAATTGCTATAAGAGAAATGATACATTTAGATGTGCTTTCAAAGAAATTGCATGTCTCTGGCCATGATCCACAATACTGTAGATATATTGATAACAATAAAGATATATGTAATTACTGGTCAGCAGGATATGTAAATTATATACAAGATATTAAAGGTTTTATAATTGATAATATAAATCTAGAAAAAATTGCAATTGAAGATTATAATAACTTATTAAAAGTATCGAATGATAAAAATTTAAATGAAATTGTAAATCTAATATTAAAAGATGAACATTCTCACCTAAATTATTTTGAAGATGTTCTCACTAATTTAAATTATTAAATGTTTTATAAATATGGGAGGTAATTTATGAGTTTAGAAAAAGCAAATAGTATAGATTTTTCAGAATTTCTAGTGTCAGAACCATATCCTGAAGTTACAAAAGGTTTTCTTCAAGATGAATTGGTTTTTGAAATCAAAAGAGGCTTTGCAGGTAAAGAAAGTGAACTTACTAGTGTTACACAATATATATATCAATATTTCTTACTTTTTAAAGATAATTTAACTGATAACATAGGTAAAAATCTGCAAATAATATCAGGACATGAAACAATACATTTCGAAATACTTGCAAAAAAACTTTCTTATGCAGGAGTAGATCCAAAACTGTGTAGATTTGTAGATAAAAATCCTAATATATGTGATTATTGGTCTGGTCAAAACATTAATTATGTTAAAGAATTAACCAATATGATGATTTCTAATATAAAATTAGAAGAAGGTGCTATAGAAGCATATAATTGGATGTTAAGTGTCACGACTGATGATAATTTAAAAGAATTAGTAACAAGAATACTTAAAGATGAGCATTCACATATGGAATATTTCAAAGCTGTTTTAGAAGCCTTAAATTAAAAATAACAAACAAAAAGTATTAATTAAGATCATTTAATTAATACTTTTTATAAATTTATTCTGCTTCTTCACTAAATTGGCTATTATATAATTTTGCGTATGCTCCATCTTTTTCAAGTAGTTCCTCGTGATTTCCACGTTCTACTATTCTTCCATGTTCCATAACTAAAATTATATCAGCATTTTTAATTGTAGATAATCTATGTGCAATTACAAAGCTAGTTCTACCTTGCATTAATCTTGTCATAGCTTTTTGTATTATTTCTTCTGTTCTTGTATCAACATTACTTGTTGCTTCATCTAGTATTAATATTGGAGCATCAGCAAGTACTGCTCTTGCAATAGTAAGAAGTTGTTTTTGTCCTTGTGATATGTTTGTTGCATCTTCATTTAGTATAAAATCATATCCATCTGGAAGAGCTCTTATAAAACCATCTGCATGTGCAAGATAAGCTGCTTGTTCTACATCTTCATTTAATGCATCATGATTAGAATATCTAATATTCTCTCTTATAGTATCATTAAAGGTCCAAGTATCTTGAAGTACCATTGCAAACATTTTTCTTAAATCTTGTCTAGTCATATCTCTTGTAGATACGCCATCAACTTTAATATCTCCACCATTTATTTCATAGAATCTCATAAGTAGATTTACTATAGTTGTTTTACCAGCACCTGTTGGTCCAACAATTGCAACTGTTTGACCAGGTTCTACTTTAAGTGACCAATCTTCAATTAAGCTTTCATTTTCATTATAGCTAAATCTAACATTATCAAATTCAACTGAGCCGTGAACAGCATCTAATTTTACTGGATTTGAAGTATCAAGTGATTGTTCTTCTTCATCTAGAATTTCAAATACACGTTCAGCTGCTGCAACAGTACCTTGAATCATGTTCATCATGTTAGCACTTTGTGCTATAGGTTGAGTAAATTGGTTTGTATATTGTATGAATGCTTGAATATCACCAATTGACATTTTACCATCAATAGCAAGTTTTGCACCAAGTATACAAAGACCTATATATCCTAAATTGTTTATAGTGTTTATAATAGGATGCATTAAACCAGATAAAAATTGTGATTTCCATGCACTACCATATAATTCACTATTTATATTTCTAAATTTTTCAATTTCCTTACCTTGCATGTTGAATGCTTTAACAACAACATCACCAGAGTAAGTCTCTTCAATATGTGAGTTTAATTCACCAATAACTCTTTGTTGAGCCATAAAGTATTTTTGTGAATTTTTTACTACTGTTGCTACAAATATTAAACTTACTGGAATTATAATTATAGCTACACCTGTCATACTAAAGCTAATTGATAGCATCATTACAAGTATACCAATTATTGTAAATACTGATTGTATAATTTGAGATAAACTTTGTTGTAGCATAGTACTTATATTATCTATATCATTAGTTATACGACTTAGAATTTCTCCATGTGTATGTTTATCAAAAAATTTAAGTGGTAATCTGTCTAATTTCTCATCAACTTCTTTTCTTAAACTATATGTAACTTTTTGAGATATAAATGACATAGTTCTATATGATATTAAGTTAAGAAGTGCACTTAAAGTGTATATACCTAATATAATTAATATAATTTTTCCTATGTAGTCATAGTTTATTGTTGGTGCTACATTAAGTGCAACTGATTTAGAAACTTCTGGTATTTTTTCTGCAACATTATCAGGTATCAATTTCATGTCAATTAATTCTTGTACTGTAGCATTTTCTGGTATTCTACTTTTTACTTGTTCAGGTAAACTACTCATAGTAGTATTTAATTGTGTATATACCATTTTATTCATTATATTGTTTGCAAGTTCAGTAGTAGCTTTACCAAGAATTTTAGGTGACACTACTGATAATACTGTAGCTACTGTAAGTACTAATATAACAGATATAATAGCTGCATTATATTTTCCAATATATTTTACTAATCTTTTTAATGTACCTTTAAAATCTTTTGCTTTGTCAGCTGGTGCCATTGCACCTGGTCCCATTGGGCCATGATTTGATTTAGTATGTTTTCTTTCTTTATTTTCCACTAGTAGTCGCCTCCTCTTCTGTAATTTGTGAAAGAACGACTTCTCTATATTCACTGCAATTTTTAAATAATTCTTTATGTGTTCCTTGTGCTATAATCTTTCCTTCATCAACAAATAATATTTTATCTGCATTAAGTACAGTACTAACCCTTTGGGCAACTATTACTAATGTTGCATCTTTAATATTTTTATTTATTGCTTCTCTAAGATTTTTATCTGTTTGATAATCAAGTGCAGAAAAACTATCATCAAATACATATATTGAAGGTTTTTTAACAATTGCTCTTGCAATAGAGATTCTTTGTTTTTGACCTCCTGAGAAGTTTGTTCCACCTTGTGCAACTGGAGATTCAAATCCATCCTCAAGTGAAGATACAAAGTCATAAGCTTGAGCTATTTTTGCTGCTTCTATAACTTCTTCATCAGTAGCGTCTTGTTTTCCATATTTTATATTTTCAGTTATTGTACCAGTAAATAGATTTACTTTTTGTGGAACAAAACCAATCATATCTCTTAATTTTTCTACTGAAAGATCTTTTACATTAACGCCACCAATTTTTACTTCTCCACCTGTAACATCGTAAAATCTAAGCATAAGATTTAGTATTGTTGATTTACCGCTTCCAGTTCCACCTATAATTGCAAGTGTTTCACCTTTATTAACTTTAAAGTTAATATTTTCAAGTACAGGATCACTGTGTTCATCATATTTAAATTCTACATTATTAAATTCAATATCACCTAAGCTTGTTGGTTCAACTACTTCATCATTATCTACAATACTTGGTTCAATTTCAAGAACTTCATTTATTCTCTTAGCAGATACTATTGATCTTGGTATAAGTACAAACATCATAGTAACCATTAAGATAGAAAATAGTACTTGCATTGCATATTGCATAAATGCCATCATACTACCTATTTCTAATGTTCCAGCATCAATTTGTTTAGCACCAAACCAAACTATTGCAACTGAAGTCACATTAATTATAAAGAATATAAGTGGCATAAGTGTAGACATCATATATCCAGTTTTTAAAGATATTTCATATATATCTTTATTTGATTTATCAAATCTTTTTGATTCGTAATCTTCTTTACCAAAAGCACGAATAACTCTAACACCTATTAGCTTTTCTCTAACAATTTGATTTAATCTATCAGTTAAAGATTGTAGTTTTGTAAATAAAGGCACTATAAATTTTGCCATTAATACAATTATAATTAATAGTAAAGGTATTACTATTGTAAATATAATTGATAATTGTACGTTTTCTGATACTGACATTATTATTCCACCTATTGCCATAAGTGGTGCAATTATCATTAAACGCATTGCCATAAGAGTTAATTGTTGTACTTGTGTAACATCATTTGTAGTACGAGTTATTAAAGATGATGTTGGTATTTTATTAAATTCTTTTATTGAGAATTTTTGAACTTTTTCATAAACTGCATTTCTAAGTTTTGTACCAAATCCACTTGAAACTCTTGAAGCAATAAATGTTGAGATTATTGCTGATACCATTGAAAGTAAAGTAACAAGTAACATTTTTCCACCGTACTGCCAAACTTTGTCTAAGTCTTTTCCAACAATTCCATTATTTACAATGTCAGACATAAGGTTTGGCATATATAATGTAAGTATTGATTGTACAAAAGTAAATACAACACTTATTATAATTAAAATTGTATAAGGCTTAAGCTCCTTAAATATTTTCTTCATTTAATTTTCTCCCCTCTTTAAAAAATTCTAAGCTTTTTGAAATAATCCTAAGTAATTCTTCTGCATCATCATGACCTATAAATTCAATATAATCACTTACAGATTTTTGCATTGCAGAATTAACCTTATTAGTATATTCTTTACCTTTTTCAGATAAATGCAAATATATATTTCTTCTGTCTTCTTTATCTATATTTCTAACGATATAACCATCATTTTCAAGTGATGTAATTATAGGCGTTAAAGTAGATGGTGCAATTCTCATTAAATTTCTTAAATCACTTAATGAAACAATACCATCTCTAGACAAATCATGCAGTGAAAACATAACCATCTTTTGACTATGCGTAAAGTTGTCTATTTCGACATGCTTATGAATTTTACATTTTCTAAATTCCATAAGTTTTTCTAGTAGACTTCTAACCAATTCTTCATTTTCCATAAAATACACCTCCGTTTGTAATATTAAAATATATTTCGCAATACAAAATATTATAACACAGAAATATTATTTTGTAAATATTTTTTTAAATAATTTCTTATATTTTGTATAATTAAATTTAATAATATTATTTTACTTTTTATATAAAATACAATAAATCATTGTTTAAAATCTATTTAATAATAAAAAATATATAGTGATATAAACATATCACTATTTCTATTTAATATCCCATTTCCTTTAAAAGAGAAGATAATATTATCATTCTCTCTCCTAAAATTTCTGAATCTTTTCCTAACACATCTGCAAAAAGTTTAATATCTTCTTTTATATATTCATTATCCAAACATACTTCAACATTCATTGCATCCCCTTGAATACCTATTTTATCAATTTGTGTATTTTCTTCATTATACATACTTTTATATTTATATGCTTCTTCTCTAAAATATTTACTTGATCTACATACAAGTATTGCAAGATCAAGAACTCTATGAAGAGGTAATTCCTCAGATTGCCTTGACCATTTACCTTCATTTTCATCTCCAGTATGTCTCCAAACTTTAGCAGAAATATCGACATTTCCTCTATCATTCCACTGAGCAAGTCCAAGAGATATGCCTTTTGCATCAGTATTATATGCAAATCTACCATCTACATTTTCATAATTTTCAGTTACTATAACTGGTTTATGTTTTAAATTTGTAGGTATTTTCATTCTATAACCTCCTTATATTCATCTTTTTTCATATTTTCTTCTAATAACATTTTTAAATTTTCCATATTTTCTTCTTCTGAAAGAGTTGTATCGTATTCTAGCTCATCAATAATATTTACTTTAAAATTATCTTCTCCATATTCATTCCAATCAAGTTGTAAAGATAAATTTCTTCTACCTCTGAATATATTTGCATTTAGCATTGCCTTTAAGCTATTAACTTTAAGTGTACAGTCTTTTACACAACCAATATATTTATTATTGTTACTAATGCACTCAAAAACAACAATTCCCATATTGCTTTTAGTATTCATATATATGTTTTTTAATTCTTTTTTTCTATTTGAATCCATTTTTTCTCCATTTCAAATTTACTAATTTAGTAAATTACTAAATTAGTATAACATATTTATTAACAGATATCAAGAAAAAAGATTAAAAAAATAAAGCCAAATATTTGACTTTATCTTCATATCTTTAAATATCAATTCCATATTATTTTGTTAAATCTTTAACAACTTCTCCTGCAATTATAAGGCCAACGACAGATGGTACAAAAGATATACTACCTGGTATTTGTCTTCTAACTGTACATTTTCTAGTTGTTCCTTTTGGACATACACAACAGTTTTTACAACTAGATGCTTCATCATTAATTGGAGTCATAGGTTCTTCTTTAGAATATACAACTTTTAGACTATTAATATTTCTCTTTTTTAACTCTTTTCTCATAACTCTTGCAAGAGGACATATTGAAGTTTTCTTGATATCTGTAACTTCAAATCTAGTTGGATCTAGTTTATTACCTGCCCCCATACTAGATATTATTGGTATATTTTTTTCCTTAGCTTTCATAACTAAATCAAGTTTTGATGTAACAGTATCAATAGCATCAACTATATAATCACAATCATCTGACACAAGTTCATCTGCATTCTCTTTATTAAAAAAAGCACTATATATAGTAACTTCAGCTTTAGGATTTATTTCTAATATTCTATCTCTCATTGCTTCAACTTTTGGTATTCCAACAGTTTTAGTTGTAGCATGTATTTGTCTATTAATATTAGTTAAGCAAATCTTATCATCATCAATTAAAACAAATTTACCTACTCCTGCTCTTACTAGACCTTCAACCGTATAAGAACCTACTCCACCTATTCCAAATATAGCAACTTTGGCATCTGAAAGTTTTGCCAAACCCTCTTTTCCTAATAATAATTCAGTTCTTGAAAATTTATGTAACATTTAACCACCTTTTTCTTTTTAACTTTAATATTATATAACAATATTACCAAAATTACAATACATTAGGAAACAATTTATTATTGTTTACATAAGAGTTGAATTATATCACAAAGTGTGATATAATATTTCACTATATACAAATGATTTTATACTTTTAATAAAGGAGAAGATTTTATGAAAACTTTTTTTCGTGATTCAATTTTTTTGTTTACAGGTGTACTATATCTTATTTATCTTTTTGTTTTTCTTGTGCTAGTTGCAATATTAGGAAAAATCAATACTTTTAATTTGATTATGTTCACACTGTTTTTTATTGAAACTATATGCTTAGTAGTCAGTTTTTATTTAAATAATTTAAAGTTTAAACATATACTATATTTTCTTTTGTCAAAATCATTTAATTTACTTTTCCCCTTTTATCTAATAATATTAAGTAATTATAATGATAATATTATTATAGTCATATTCATAATATTATGTTTTTTTGCTATTTGTATTTTTCTTTATTTATTAAGTATGCTCTGTAAAAAACAGATTAAAGATTCTATATTTAAAGAAATTTCTAATTATCTAAAGGCAGAAGGTGTAGAAGTAACCTCTAAAAAAGACACTCTTAACTTCATTGTACCTCGAAATTATCCATATCCTGATGGATTAATATTAGCATTACGTATTAGCGATATGATTTTAAAAGCAAATTCAATATTTATAAAAGTACGGCCTAATAGAGTAATTAATGCAAATTATAAGAATGTTGAATATGAACTTACTTTTATTGCCAGATAATAATAAAAGACTGTCAAGAGTATGATTACATTTTAGGAGGATCATATCTAAATGATCAAAATATACAAGCTTTATATTAAATTAGATAAATTACTTTTTAGGTTATCATTATTTTTTAGTTTTATAAATATATTATTAATTATCTTTAGCAGTATATTCTTAAATGAAAATGTAATATTAATAATGTTCTCTACCTTATTTTTTTTAGTATCTTTAATGATAATAGAGGTTCTATTACATATATTAAAAGTTGGAATATTATTCTATGTACAATCAGATATACGTAAAATATTGGATATATCAAAAAATATAAGTTATAAAGAATATATTGATGTATATATTTTAAATCACAATCAAAATTCTCAAATAAATTACTTAATTGAGACTTCAATAAATTCTGAATTATTAGAGTTTTATTATGATAATGTTTTGTAAAATGTATAAAAAAAGGCGATACTTGAACTTAAGTATCACCTTTTTCCTATTTTTTAAGTCTAAATTTTTGACTTCTTTCACTAAATTTTGTTTTCTGTTCCTCTATTTCTTCTAGTATTCTTGTTTTTAATTGTTCAGCTTTTTCATTTAATTCTTGTTGTTTAGATTTAAGTGTAGATGTAAAATCTGGGAATGCATTAAGTAGACGTCTACCCAATGCAGATTTTTCCGCTACAATTTCTTTAACTTTCTTTGTTATTTCAACAGTATTGTCTTTTTTAGCTTCATAGGCTACACGTTTTAAACTTGTTACTACGTTTGTTGTAACAATAAAATCAATCATGAAGAGAATGAATACTACTCCAGATAAAACAAATGTTACTACCAAAGGTATTGTTCTTATTAATGGTTCAATAGCAGGGTTAATAGCATATATTAATACACATCCAAGTATTCCAAAATATACACTATTTACTAAGCAAATTCTTCCATTTACGTTAAATTTTTTATCAGAGTAATCCCACCATCTTGCTTTAAAAACCTTTTCCATTATATAACTGGTCATATATTCGATAAAACTACATATCAAAGCTGCCATCACAAAAAGTACCATTACATCATTAATATATTTTTGTAGTAAAAATAATAAACTAAGACATCCCACACCATATATTGGACAATATGGTCCAATTAAAAATCCTCTATTTACAAATTCTCCTGAATTATAGCTTACAAGTGTTACTTCAATTAACCAGCCTATAACGGAGTAAATTATAAATAGTAGAAAAAATATACATATTTCATAAATCATATTGCTATCCCTTCCTTGAATTATATTCTAATTCAATCATCGCTTTTGATGCTGTTATATAATCAGAGAACAAATTATTTATCATCTTAATATTATAATTTGTAGAAGACTTGATTATATCTGAAAATAAGCATATTCCAAGACCTTTATTTATCATTGAAATAATTCTTGTAAATTCTTTTATTATTATTTTAGGTGAAAGTTTAGATTTAATTCTTCCATATTGTAGTTTGGCATTATTATGCTTATTTAAAACAAGCTCTAAAAATTCATCTGCTTTATATATTCTATATTTATCAATCTTATATATTTTTGCAGCTTGTTCAAAGCCATATATAGTGTCCAAGTTATAATTTTTTAATAATTTAGAAAATTCTTTTTTCTCAAAATAATACATGTGCCCTTGAAGTTTATTAAATGCTTTAAGAGTATCTAAATATCCAAGCTTCACATTATTTTCCATAAGTTGTTTATTAAAGTTAAAAGTCCCACCTAAATCTTCACTATTTTTTATTATTTTAACATACGTATTCTTATCAATTATCTTTTTTCTAAAACCTATACCTGATATATCAATGACAATAATATTTTTGTATCCTTTTCTAATTAACATATTTATTGGCATATTATCATAAAAGCCACCATCTATTAATTGATTACCATCTATATCTTGTGCTTTATATATTGGAAAACATGCGGATGCAAGTAAATAGTCTACAAAGCTTTCCTTTGGTATATCTTCCTTAAATACTTCTATCGGTTCTTTAGATTTAAAAACATATGAAACCACCCCAAGATTAACATTTGATTTATATATCTTATCTATATCAATATTATTTATTATCATTTCTCTAAGAGGTGCATTATCAAATCCTTTTTGTCTATAGAAATCCTTTGCTATTTTTGTTATATTAACTATATTAAAAATATTTTTATTTTTATTTATCTTTTCCCTAATAGAGATTACATTACTTATGTCTATATTTCTATATATTTCTTCCATTTTAGAAATATCATCTTGTACAGCAAGTGCAGCATTTATTGCTCCAATTGATGTACCAGTAATTCCTGTTACATTTAATTTTAGCTCTTTTATTGCTTTCCACGCACCAACTTCATACGCGCCTTTTGTTCCACCACCTGTAAAAACTACTCCATATTCTGTCATTTTACTCACCTATATATATTTTACTACAAAATATTTCATAATTCAATTAAAGATTAAGTTATTTTTATATTAGTTATATATATTTACAAGTTAACATAAATATGATATAATCATATATATGTGATTATATATGATTTTTTTAATATTAAAATTGGAGGGGACTATGATAAAATTACGGCCACATCATAAAATTTGTATTAAGAGACTTAGTGTAGCTATTTCTATATTTGGAACCAATGAAGCAAAATATTTTGAACTCATAAGAATGGAACTTGAAAGACGTAATTTTTTACGAAAAGAATTACTTGATCCTTGCAAATATACTTGGGGAATAATTTACAACAAAGACATTATGAATAGACTTTATGTTGCCATACAATTACAACCAGAGTTTATTGGATGTGAATGTGATTCTATATGCGAACTATGTCAGGGAAAAACGGAAGATAATAAATGTGTTGGAGAAGAATTAATTCAAGAAATGGATTCAATATCACTTGATATTGATATTAACAATGATAGTAAATTGGATGAAGTTTGCTCTATATGTGGAACAAGAGCAAAATGCGAATTAATAAGATGTGCATGTGGTAAAATATAATAAATATATAAAAAAGGTATCTGAAAATGCAGATACCTTTTATCCTTTATCATGGAGGCGCCTATCAGATTTGAACTGATGATCAGGCTTTTGCAGAGCCGTGCCTTACCACTTGGCTAAGGCGCCATTTCATATATTAAATTATATTACCCGATTAAAATTTTATACATAAATTGCTTTCAAATAATATTTTATTTTAAATACTAAACTATTATAACATATGATATTTTTTTTTGCAATATTACAAGTTGATTTTTATTGTTAAAATCAAAAGAAGTGATATTTTTTATCACTTCTTATATTTTATTAATTAATTTTGACTATCTTTTCCCAAGATAAACTATCTTTACCAAAATGTCCATAATTAGTTGTTGATTTATAAATTGGAGTTCTAAGTTCTAAATAATCAATTATTCCTTTTGGAGTTAAATCAAACTTATCGTTTATTATTTCAACAATTTTCTCTTCTTCAATTTTTGCTGTTCCAAAAGTATCAACATATACTGATACTGGTTTTGCTATTCCTATTGCATAAGATATTTGTATTTCACACTTCTCTGCTAATCCATTTGCAACAACATTTTTAGCTATATGCCTAGCCATATATGAAGCTGATCTATCTACTTTTGTTGGATCTTTTCCAGAAAATGCGCCGCCTCCATGTCTTGCATATCCACCATAAGTGTCAACAATTATTTTTCTTCCTGTAAGCCCGCTATCTCCAAGAGGTCCTCCTATTACAAATCTTCCTGTTGGGTTTATATGATATATAGTGTTATTATCCAAATATTTAGCTGGTATTACATATTCTATAACTTGTTCTTTAATATCCTCCCTTAATTTTTCTAAACTAACTTCTTCTGTGTGTTGAGTAGAAACAACAACAGTATCTACTCTTACTGGAATACTATTTTCATATTCTATAGTAACTTGTACTTTTCCGTCTGGTCTTAAATATTCTAATATTCCTTCTTTTCTAACTTCAGTTAATCTTTTGGCTAATTTATGAGATAAATATATTGGAAGTGGCATTAAATTATCTGCTTCACTACATGCAAAACCAAACATTAATCCTTGATCTCCTGCACCTCCTACTTCATCATTTGTACCAAGTGATATATCTGGTGATTGTTCTGATACATTTATTTCCACTTTACAAGTTCTATAATCAATATCTGTTAGAGCATTATCATAACCTACTTCTTTTAATGCATTTCTAACAATACTTTCGATATCAACTTTAGCTGTTGACGTTATTTCACCTGTTACAAAAACTTGACCTTTAGTAGCAACACTTTCACATGCTACTCTAGCATTTTTATCTAAAGAAAAATATGCATCTAAAACGCTATCTGAAATATAATCACATAGTTTATCTGGATGTCCCTCCGTTACACTTTCTGACGTAAATAATTTTTTCATATTAATATTCCTTTCTATATAGATTTAAATATAAACATATATATACCAAAAAAAATCACTACATGCTTGTAGTGATTTAATATCATAATAATATTTGATCATCATTCAAAGCATTAAACTTTGACGGTATTAGCACCTTATTTTTGCAACAGGTTGCTGTGGAATCAGTGAGCCGTATCTCTCATCCACTCTTGATAATATATCGATTTATACTTATATAATAATATATTACATCATTAAATATAATGTGTCAATATGTTTAACGTTATTAGTAATATTTTAATATAAAAAGGAGCATCACAAATAGTGATACTCCAAATTTTATTAATCTTCTACTGTAATTACACCTGCTACTAGCTTATAGGCACATCCATCATCATATGGCTCACCTAAACTAATAGTTAAGTATGCTCTTTCATAATTTTCCTCATATCCAATATCATGAAGCTTAAAATTTTCTTCATATTTTGGATCTGTTAATGAAAAATCCAAATAATCCATGTTGTTATACACAAAGTTACACCGGTTCCTTACACCATATTGTGTCCTTACTTTTTGTATTAAAAGATTATTTACTTTTACTAATAGCAAAGATTTATCAAAATTACAAAATTCATTTGGATACAGCTTTCTTCTTGTAGATCCATAAATATTTAATGGATTATCAAGATATTTAATAATCTGTGATTCTGCTGATAAAGAGTCAACTAACTTGTATGAAGCATACGTATGATTTTCAGTATGATATTCACATACCCCTTCCTCATATTGTAATCCTTTCACTATATATATATAAAGGATATTTAAATCATTTGCTTCATCAGTAGGAATCGATATGCCATTTGGTTTTACTAATCTTATCCAATTCCCATCTTCATCCTTACCTGCTACACACCGGCCTCTAAGTTTCCGCGAATTTGCAAGAATTAATACATTTTTTGTCATTTTAAATCCTCCTGTTATAATTGTTTTTACATACTAATTCACACTTATAGGTATTACACCAGAAACTAGTTTATATACATTGGAATAAAAAGGAACACCTAAACTAATTGTTATATAAGCTTCTCTGTACCTAATGTTTAATTTATATTCTTCGATTAAACTTCTCCTAACAATGTCAGACTCAGTGACTGAAAAATCACTATAATTATCACCATTATAATAAAAATCACACCTTAGTTTGTCATTATAAAGATAAATTCTTAAATCATATACTTTAATAAATTGTAGAGAATTTTGAAGACACTTAGCTGCTGTAAATTCAATAAACCGCCTATTATCTAAGAATATACTCTTTGGGGTGTCAAGATAATAATCTAATTTGTCAACCCGTGAAATATTAATACATCTTGCCGAGTCATAAGTATAATCTTCTGTATGATACGGCAATCCTTTACTCACCTTATTATATAAAGTGTTTACTTCATAAATTGAACGAATATTAAATTTTATTCCTTCTCTTATTGGGATAGATCTACAACCTTCTTTTGCAAGTCTAATCCACCGTCCATCTTCTGTTTTACCTGCTATACACCGTCCATTATACTTGTTAGAATTAGCTAATATTATAATTTTCTCTAACATTAAATCTCTCCTACGTCAATTATTTTTTAATTGATTTAAAGCCTTATATGAAACTAAATGTTTAACATGAACTTCATCGGGAAATTTGATATTATTTAAAAAATCAATAATCCTTTGAATTGTAAGATACCGATGACATTCCTCTGGTAAATCTTCGCTACACATAAAGCAAGCATTATCTAGTTCTTTCTCTTCCCTTATAAGTCTAACAATAGCATTCCTCTCATCTAATATTTTATGGAATTCTACAGTATATTCTGAGAAAGTCATTTTCTTTTCAGATTTTTTATCATTGTATCTTTTCCTTAAATCTTCCGTAGGTGCAAGGTAGTCATAGTATACATATTCAATACCATGTAACTTCAAAAAGTATTCAATATCAGGATATCTAGCAAATACAGACAATTGACTTTCTCTATTTAGCCTAATATCAATTAACTTCTTGACATTATTTTCTTTTAAAAGGCTAAAGAACTCCTCCGCTGTTTTTTGAGTAAATCCTATACTGTAAATATTCATAATATTATGCTCCTTATTTTCTTGGATAACCCTTAACTGCATTATGCTTCTTATAACTTTCTTCTCTCTCATTAATCGGATTACAATCAAAGATAGTTATTTGATAATTTTCACCAAAATAAGTATTTATTAGCTCCGCCTCTAGTTGTTCATGTTTAATATAGCTGCCATTAGCTTTTATGTGCCATATCCGATATCCATTTTCATACATAACCTTAGAAATAGCCATAAAACGATGACAATCCATTGGATTCCATTCAGAACACATTATGCAGACATTTTTTTTCTCAATTAAAAACTCTAACTTTTCAATTCCTTCCTTAAACGTTTTTGTTTTAACGAGTTTTTCATAACTTATAACATTATTAATAAAAAGTTCCCGATCGTTTGGACGTCCACCAATCTTATTTCCTAACCATTCATATGATATATTAAATTTGGCTAGTGTATCTTTTAAATTTGCTTCATCATACTCATGATTATAGTTACTTATTGGTGAGCTTCTAACATCAACAAGGCAATTGACTCTATATTTTATCAAAAATGATATAAAGTCTTTAATATTACTTTTTCCATATCCTATAGTTAAAAAACATTTTTCAGCCATAACTCCTCCTAAATTATTATTTGGTATTTAATAAAGCTTTTAGTATTTTATCATACTTTATTTATTATGTAAATACATTGTTTATAATTAAAGTAATTTTCATACTATTAACAATGCTCCACCTATTGAAAAATTATCTCCAAGAAGAAAAGGATATGAGGAACCAGAATATGTAGATGAAGATGATTAAATAATATTAAGTAGCAAAAATCCACTGTTAATTATTAACAGTGGATTTTATATGTATTAAGTTATAAACTTAAAAATATTGGAGCGGGAGACGGGGCTCAAACCCGCGACCTCCGCCTTGGCAAGGCGGCGCTCTATCAACTGAGCTACTCCCGCATTTTGATTGGTGGCCAGAGACAGAATCGAACTGCCGACACGGGGATTTTCAGTCCCCTGCTCTACCGACTGAGCTATCTGGCCGAATTTAACTAAAAAAAAATGGCGACCTGGATGGGACTCGAACCCACGACCTCTAGCGTGACAGGCTAGCGTTCTAACCAACTGAACTACCAGGCCAAACAAAAAAATAAGTGGTGGGCACTACAGGGCTCGAACCTGTGACCCCCTGCTTGTAAGGCAGATGCTCTCCCAACTGAGCTAAGCGCCCACTTATCTGTTGACAAGTATTATTATAACCGATGTAGGACAATTTGTCAACAGTTTTTCTTATTTTTTTTAATAAATTCTGCACTATTTAAGGTAGTTCATATGGTTACTGTAAACAACAATTTCGAATTTCTCTGATATTACTAATTTTTTCAAATACCATAATATTATGACATTTTTTTAATTATTTCACTTACTTTCATTTATATTCTTCTCTATAATAATTATTACCTCTGTACCAATATTTTTTTCACTACTTATTGTAATTATACCGTTATGTAACTCAACTAATTTTTTAGTTATAGTAAGTCCTATTCCTGAACCACCTGTACATCTACACCTTGAACTATCTGCCCTATATAATCTTTCAAAAATATATGGCAAATGTTCCTTTTCTATTCCTGTTCCATTATCTTTTATTTTTACACACACTTTATTTTCTTCCTCAAATACATTTACTTCAATAATTCCATTATCCTGTGTATATTTTATTGAATTTGAAATTATATTTGTAAATACTTGAGATATCTTATCTTTATCAACAAAGGCAAACACTTCATTTAGATTATAAATTAATTTAATATTTTTATCGTGTATTTGCTTCTCAAAATTATTTAGTATCTTTTTCATTATACTAGATACTTCAACTCTTTCTATATTTAACTCAATATTATCAGCCTCGTAATCTGTAAGTTTCTCTAAGTCTTTTACCATTTTAGTTATTCTTGTAATTTCTTCATGGCAGCTTTTTAGCCTCTCTTCATTCGGCTCCCATATTCCATCTATCATAGCTTCTAAACTTCCTTGTATTGATGCAAGTGGGGTTCTTAATTCATGGGCCATATCAGTTGTAAGTCTTTTCCTTAAATTTTCTTGCTCATCTAACATTTGTATGAAATTATTAATAGAATCAATTAGATTTGATATTTCTGTTGAATTAGTTGTATTTTCAATCTTTTCTACATTAATACCACGTGATACGTCACTTATATTTTTTACAACATATTCTATTGGTTTAACAATATTTCTAGCAATTATAATAGCTAAAATTATAGCAAAAAATATTGAAATTATAGCAACAACAATAAATAAATTATTTAATGTAGTTATAAAGTTTAGATCCATATCACTATAATAAAATGGTCCATAATATCCAAGTTCAAGAATCCCTACTTTATTATTTTCACTAATTACATCAAACTCTTTTTCTGTATAACTACCGTTTAAATTAGGGTGTCTACTAAGTGTATTTTCTGCCATATGATCTATCATCTGAGCACATAATCCATTATTATGCTTTGTTGCATCCCATATAACTTGTCCATTTACATCCGTAAGCTTTAGTATTACACCTTCACTTAATGCATTAATACCAATACTCTCTATCATGGAAGTATTCCATTTATTGCTATCTAAATATTGGACATTTATTTGGCTTACTATTTCACTATTTTTTTGTTCTTGCCTTTTTATAACATAATTGCTAAATTGTTTATCTAGTACTGAATTCGTTAATATTATCATTAATGCTATACATATAAAAATTAAAGAACAAAATGATAAAATAAGTCTATTTTTTAAGCTACTTTTCATCCTTTTCACCACCAAATTTATATCCAATAGTATGTTGAGTTAAAATATATACTGGTTTTTTAGTATCTGTTTCTATCTTCCTTCTTATATTTTTAATATGAGCATCTATTGTTCTATCAAATCCTGAATATTCTAAGCCAAATAAATTTTCAATTAACTCTTCTCTTGTAAAAATCTTATTTGGATATTTTACTAAAGCAACCAGTATATCATACTCTTTATGACTTAAATTAACTATATTGCCAGATTTTTTTACTATGTTGTTAAATGTATCAACTTCTAAGTCATCATTATTAAATTTGTATACGTTTGAGGACACTAACTCAGAGCTACTACTTCTTCTAAGTATAGCTACAGTCCTAGCCACCAATTCTCTTGGGCTAAATGGTTTTTCCATATAATCATCGGCTCCAATATTTAAGCCTTTTATTCTGCTATTTTCGCCTATTTTAGCGGTAAGCATAATAATTGGTACATTAGAGCTTTTTCTTACTCTAACACATATATCTTCTCCTGATATATCAGGAAGCATTAAATCTAGTACTAGTAGATTAGGATTAATCTTATTAAAAAGATCTAATGCCTCTTTACCACTTGTTGCAGTATATACTGTATATCCTTCTTTTTGATAATATGATTTTATTATATCTAATATTTTTTCTTCATCATCAACTACTAATATTTTTATATTATTCAACATCATATCCTTGATCTTCTATAGCTTCCTTTAGTGCTTCAACTGTTACAGCAGCTTCATCATATTCTACAGTTGCAGTCTTATTTTCTAAACTTACATTTACAGATTTAACACCTTGTAGCGCTTCAAGTGCTCCTGTAACACTTTTTACACAATGTTCACATGACATTCCTTCTACTTTTATAACTATTTCTTTCATAAATATACCTTCTTTCTTTTTATATTATTATTTACTTTTTATCTTTGCTCTATTTAAGCTAAGTGAATTTGTAACAACTGATACTGAGCTAAATGCCATTGCAGCACCTGCAATTATTGGATTTAGCATTCCAAAAAATGCAAATGGTATTCCAATTATGTTATATATAAATGCCCAGAATAGATTTTGTTTTATTTTTTGCATTGTCTTCTTTGATAATCTTATTGCAGTAACAATTGAATTTAAATCGCCATTCATAAGGGTTATAGCAGCAGATTCTATAGCTACATCAGTTCCTGTTCCCATTGCTATTCCAACATCAGCTGTTGCAAGAGCTGGTGCATCATTTATTCCATCTCCTACCATTCCGACCTTTTTACCCTCTTGTTTTAATTTTTCAATATTACTTGCTTTGTCTTGTGGAAGAACTTCTGCAATAACATTTTTAATACCAACTAGTTTTCCAATATACTCTGCAGTGGCTTTGTTATCACCTGTTATCATATAAGTAGTGATTCCCATTTTTTCTAATTCTTCTATAGCTTCTTTTGAAGTTTCTTTTACAGTATCAGATACAGCTATAATTCCTAGTATTTCACTTTCAGATGATATTATCATTGCAGTTTTACCACTTTTTTCAAATTCTAATAGTTTATCTTCTATTTCATTTATTTCTAAATTGTTTTCTCTAACAAGATTTCTCGTACCTATATATATTTTCTTTGAATCAACTATACCAGATACACCCTTACCAGCAATAGCAATAAAATCATCAGGATCATTTATTTCTCCAAACTTCTTAACTGCAAAATTATATATTGCCACACCAAGTGGATGCTCAGATTTTTTCTCTAGACTTGCAGCTATTTTTAATAGCTCATCTTCATTTATATCTGATAATTTTACAATATCTGTAACCTCAGGTGTTCCTTTTGTAATAGTACCTGTTTTATCAAATACTAAGGCATTTAATTTATATGCCATCTCAAGATATTCTCCACCTTTAATTAGAATTCCGTTTTGAGCACCTTTTCCAGTACCAACCATTATAGCTGTTGGTGTTGCAAGTCCAAGCGCACATGGACATGCAATAACTAAAACTGATATTGCAGCTTTAAATGCAGCCTCAAAATCACCTGTTATTAATATCCAAGCTACAAATGTTATGACTGCTATAACTAAAACTGCTGGTACAAACACACCAGATACTTTATCAGCAACCTGTTGTATAGGTGCCTTTGATCCTTGAGCTTGTTCAACAAGTCTTATTATTTGAGATAACATTGTATCTTTACCAATTTTTTTAGCTTCAAACTTAAAACTACCTTGTTTATTTATAGTTGCACCAATAACATTGTCACCAGTTTCTTTACTAACCGGCATACTTTCTCCAGTAATCATCGCCTCGTCTATTGATGATTTTCCATCTATTATAATTCCATCAACTGGAATTTTTTCACCTGGTCTTACTACTATTATATCACCAACTACAACATCTTCAATAGGTATATCAATTTCTTTAGAATCTCTTATAACTCTTGCAGTTTTTGCTTGAAGACCAATAAGTTTTTCTATTGCATTTGAAGTTTTAAGTTTAGCTCTTGCTTCTAAATACTTACCTAATAGCACAAGTGTTATAATTATAGCTGATGACTCAAAGTACAAGTGCTTTACCATTCCCATATCTACAGTTGTAAAAAATACTAAATAAATGCTATATAAATATGCTGCAGATGTTCCCATTGAAATCAATACATCCATATTTGCGCTTCCAGATTTTATTGATTTATATGCGTTTTTATAGAATTTTGCTCCAATTATAAACTGAATTGGAAAAGCAAGAATTAATTGGAAATATTCATTGCTTAAAACTCCAGTATGAAGTTTTAGCATTGAAAGTATCATAGCCAATAGAAGTGGAATACTTAATACTATAGATATTATCAATTCATATTTTAAGTATTTTAATCTCTTAGCCTTTTCTTCTTTTTCCTTTTCCCTATTTACTTCTTTTTCAATTTCTGCACCGTACCCTATTGAGTTTATTGCATTAACTAAATCCTGTTCTTTAACCACACTATCGTCATATACAACAACTGCTTTTTCTGTTGCAAGATTTACATTTGAAGAACTTACACCTTCTAATTTATTTAATTTCTTATCTATTCTGGCTGCACATGCAGAGCAAGTCATACCAGTTATCTTTATTGTTTTTGTTTTATTCATTTTCTCACCTCTTTAATTATATTTTGTTATATCATCAACTACAGTTATATATCCTCTTTGCATTCCCATCCAACAAGAATATGTATATGTACCTGTTTTACTAGGTGTAAATTCAATTACATTATTACCTACAACTAGCTTTTTATTTCTTATGCCATACTCAGGTATATTAATTGTGTTGTTACAACCAGTTAGCTCACCATTTTTTACTGTTATTGTCCATTTAACTTTAATTCCTTTTTGTACATTAACAGCATAGTACCTACCATTTGTTAAATAAGTAGTAACTTCTTGCACATCGCCATTTATACTTGCTATTCCTGATTTTGTTGTTTTAGTTGGTGTTTGATTTGTTGTAGTATTATTTTTTGTTTCCTCTTGTTTTACTACATTAGTATTTGGAGTATTAATAACATTATTATTCCCAAAATTTATTCCAGATAATACTAATCCTCTACTTATCATTGAAAATGATAATAATATTACAAGTACAGCACTTATTTTTTGCATTTTATCTGTAAATTTACTATTGAGTACTGTACTTAAAAGTCCAAGTATGAACATAAGTGGTACTGTTCCAACTGAAAATATAAACATTGAAAGTGCACCATGGATTATACTTCCACTTTGAAGTGCATATATTTGCATTGCTTGTAAAGGTCCACAAGGCATTAGTCCATTTAAAAGTCCTACAATAAATGGTCCTCTATCGGTTTTAACTTTATTGACTTTTTTTCTTAAAAATCTTGGAATTGTAGGAACAATTTTTCTAAAAAATGGAAAAATGTTCAACATGTTTATTCCAACTATTAACATTAGTATACCAGATAATACAATAATTATCCACTGTAATGTCCCAGAAAAACTTATTGCTTTTCCAATACCACCTACAATTGCTCCAACTAAAGTGTATGAAATAACTCTACCAAGATTATATATTAAACTTGGATAAAATTTCTTTCCTCTTATCTTACCTTTCCCATTAAATTCATATTTTGAACATTGAGAAATGTTTATTCCTCCACACATTCCAACACAATGAATTGAAGTTAAAAGTCCAATAACAAATAACATGGGATATGTCATATTGTTTTTTATTTCAGGAGCAAAGTTAAAACCTATTGTACTTTGAACAACAATAAATATTACTATTATACCTAATAAAACACCAATAATTTTTAAATTATCATACTTTGATTTTTTATCTTCTGCATTATTTGTTTCCTGGCTTATACTAACCTTATATTTTAATCTTTCAATCATTTTGATAATGTTAGATAATTCTGCTTCATTAGAATCATATTCAACAGTAACTTTTTCGTTTTTATACTCAGCTTTAACAGATTTAACACCTTTAATTCTTAAGACTACCTTTTCTATTCTATTTTCACATCCAGTACAAGTCATTCCTTTTGCTTTTAAAGTAATCTTTTTTATATTGTCATTCATAATATAAATTGAACCTCTCTTTCAAAAGATAATATATCAAATAAATATGAAAATTTTATGAAATTAGTATAATTTATATAAATTATATAACAAAAAGATAGTAAAATAAATTACTATCTCTTAAATCATTATTATCTTATTGAAAGTTTTGATTTTATTTCTCTGAATCTTTCTATATCGTTAGATTCTAGGTACTTTAATAATCTTTTTCTTTTACCAACCATTAAGAAAAGCCCACGTCTTGAATGATCATCTTTTTTATGAACTTTTAAGTGTTCTGTTAATTCATTAATTCTTTCTGTTAAAAGAGCTATTTGAACTTCAGCAGAACCTGTATCTTTATCTGCTCTAGCATATGTTGATAAAATTTCATTTTTTCTGTCTTTAGTCATTTTGATTTACCTCCTTTTTCTAAAACTTGCCTATATCCAAGAAAAACTCGAGGTTGTCTGTATTTTCTGAGAGATAGGTGATATATAAAAAGCCTACTGGCATTTTACCTTATTAATTATTTTCCTTCTATATATGGTAATGAGTTAACGTGTACTCCATTTATTCTTACTTCAAAGTGTAAATGGTTACCTGTTGAATTACCTGTAGAACCCATTAAAGCTATTGTTTGACCTTCTGTTACTTCAGTCCCTGCACTAACTAAAAGTTTGTTACAGTGAGCATACCAAGTTGAAAATCCATTACCATGGTCAATTTTAATCATATTACCATAATCCTTAACCCAACCTGCAAATATTACAAGTCCAGATTTATAGGCATATATAGGATCATTTGCTTTTCCAGCTAAGTCTATTCCAGTATGAATAGTGCCCCATCTCCAACCATAATATGAAGATATATAGTGTGTTATTGTTGGCCATACACCACCTTGCATTGCTGCTGTGTTTGCAATTGAATCCGAAGCGCTTGCACTTGTAGTTGTATTTACGGATTTATTAACATATGTTGTTGCAGCTTTTTTAACTGAAACAACTGGTTTGTTTCTATCTACTATATCTTTTAAAATACTATCTGCTCTATCAAGTGATGTCATTTCCCCAAGTTCAGCTACTTTTTCTGATTTTACTTCAACAGTAAGTTTTGCAACTTCTTTCTTTAAGTTTTCAGAATATTTATTTGCCTCATCTTGAGTATTAAAAGTCATTTTTGTTTCACCATTTACTGCTACATCAAATATAGTATACTCAGTCTTAATTTTAGCCCTTAGATTAGTATATATATTTTGGTCAGATAAAAGCGAATCCATTATATAGCTTGTTTCAAAAGTCGGTTCATTTTCTAAATAAACCTTTACGTTTGGATCAATTTTTTGTTTTTCAGTAACTAAGTCATTGTATACTTCATCGAATTGTTGCTCTGAAGCAAAATATCCAATGAATTCTCCATTAATATAAGCTTTTGCAATCGGTTTATATAAATTTAGTATTGTAAATAAAACAGCACTAAATATAAGTACTAAACAGAAGACTGTTAATAGAATAAATCTTAGCGTACTGAGCACACCTTTTTTTTCCATAATTAAAATTTGCACCTTCCTTTATTAGGCTACCTTTTCATTATACCATGAAATGCGTTTATTGTCAAATTTCAGTTTTCCTTGATGAATTTAACTCTAAAAATTACTTTTATTCTAACATATACTATATTATATGTCAAGCATATTACAATCTTTTATATTTTTTGAGATTTTATTAATTTATAGATATTTTATTAATCATTATATCATTTTTATTATAAAATACTACCTGTCTAAATCTTGTAAATTTAGACAGGTAGTATTGATTTTAAATATAATTTTGTGCTTCATGTAAATATATACAAATATCTATTTTTTCACTTTATATAAAGGGCCACACGAAAGCCTACATTTAAATTTGTCCAAGAGACTGTCTGTGGAGTACGTCCTGAAGCAGGTCCAACAGTACCATCCGTATTAAATCCCCCACCTCGAAGAGTATAATTACTACTAATTTTTTCACTTGTCCATTCCCAAACATTACCAGCCAAATCATATATGTTTTTTGCTTTCCAGTAATTACTATATCCTGATACTTGTATGTTTTTATATCCTGATACATTGGCAGGTGATATCGAATTAGTATAATTTCCCCATGTCCTACTATCAGTCACATTCTTACCTGAATTTTGTATCCATTTCATTACCGTATCCCACTGAGCACCAGTAACTAGATTAGTTCCAATCTTTGTTGTGTCATATGCATAATTTGCCGCCATACTCTCTGCTTTTAATTTTGAATTTGTATAATTTATATAATTCCATACTGCTGCTTTTTTGATTGCCACTTTATCTCCATTATTACTTGCTTGATATCTTCCTATATAAAATCCTTTATATGCTGTTGTTATATTGCTTACACTAAAATTAGTAGGCAAAGTATCATCAGTAGTACTTGCGTAAGATGTACCAGTTGTGCACCATTTAGCATATGTGACATTATTTCCATCTACTGGTACCCATACAAATTGGTTTCCATATGAATCTACTATTACAAGACCATTATTCCAATCTATGCCTAAATTTGTCCATTTTGCATCATCTGTATCCGCTGCCATGAATCCTGCTGGTATTACTGGATTATTATATGAATATCCACTTGTTGATCCATCAAATGTTGCATTATATGTTCTAATTTCTGACACTATATCAAAAAGGTCTCCGACTATAAATTTATTTGATTTATTTGTAACTACATTTCCTGCATTATCCGACCCTTTTATCCATACATAATAGCTTCCAGCACCTGTTTTAGTTAGTGTAGCTCCATTTGTAAATGTTGCCCATCCACTAGAAGGTGTTGTGCTATTTTGTGTATCCCATACATATTGTAATGTGCTTGTATTGACGTTGCTTCCTGCATCTGTTACATTTACAATTGTACTCACCTGTGTTGCATTTTGTCCTCCATTTGTTCCAAATGTAACTGTTGGATTTGTTCTATCTATGTTTACTACATATCCTGTACTTTCTGCTCCTATTGTTCCTACATTATTTACCGCTCTTGCTTTTACATATGTTGTTCCCTCTCCGGTTATTATTATTTTATCTGTACTGTTATATGTTTGCCATGATCCACTATTTATACTGTATTCATATCTTATTATATTTGGTGACGTTACTGTATTTACTGTTAATGTTACATTTTGATTTGTCCATGTATTTGTAGCCACTGTCCCTGTTACTACTGGCGCTACTGGTACATCTGTATTTGTTGTTACTCCGCCTGATAATATTTCTCTTCTATTTCCTGCCTTGTCTACTAAAAGTACATGTAAATAATATATTTCATTTGTGTTTGATGTTACTGTTATTGTTTGTGCTTCACTTGTAAATGCTGTAGCAGTATTCCATATTTCTTCTGTATCTCCATATGGATTTGACACTGTACTATATATGTATTTGCAATTTGCTAAATCTAGCCCGCTTCCATTTGTATTATCACTCATTGTTACTATTGCTTGTACTGTATTTGTTGATGCTGTATTTGGTATTGTTATACTTGGTTCATTTGGTACTATTGTGTCTACTAGTACTTTACTTGATGTAGCTGATTTTTTATTTCCCATATTATCTACTGCTAAAGTATGTACATAATATTCTCCATCTGCTGGTACTTCTTTTGATATTGTCGCTGTATTCCCCGTAAAACTATCTTCTGTAAAACTTGTAGCGCTATTCCATATTGTATCATCTTCTGTATAGTTTGTTGATATTTGATCCACCACATATTTACTATTTGTTTTACTTATTCCACTTCCACCATCATTATCACTTAATGTTACTGCTATTGGTGCTATTGTTAATTCTTTTGAATAATCTGGTGTTGCTATTTGAGGTGCATTAGGTGCTACTATATCTGTTGATGATACTACCTTTAGCTCTTTTATTCTTACATCATTTTCATTTTTCATTTTTAATTCTACTATTACATAGTACGTTTTATATGGTTCTACTCCACTTGTTATATCAAAACTTACGTTTGCATTTTGCTCAGTTATTACTAATGGTGTTCCACTTTTATCTCCACTTGCGGTTCCTAGATATATTTTGTAATAGTCTATTTTACTTGTATCTACTAATACTCCTGAAAGTGTTAATGTTCCAGATATAGCTGTATCACTTGGTGTTAGTGCTATATCAAAACTAAATCCTTTTACTTCTATTTGTGAGCTTGCCCAGTTTGACTCATTTATATCACTTCCAATATATACTAATTGTCCTGCTTCTACTTTTAACTTATCATCATATTTTGTATTTTTCATTGATGATATTATATCTGCTATTTTTATTTCTGTATTTGTTGGCTCCCCATTTTCTGATGTTCCACTTTTATCTGAATTTAATAGCTTTGGATCGTAACTTCCATCTGTTTTTGACATTTGGTTTAATTCATAAAGTGATAAGTCACTTTTAAATGTATCTATATCGCTTTGAAATTTTGCCTTTTTGCTACTTTCAATTGGATTATTTTTACTTAAATTTAGTATTACTGCTCCTGCCAAAATCATTATTACTATTATAGTTATTACTAGTACTATTAACGATATTCCTTTTTTTGCTCTCATAAATTGTTTAACCCCTCTTATATCTAACTAAAACTGTTTAGTTTATTTTATATATTATTATTTTATATAATATATAAAAAATAGTCAATACCTTTTTTATAAGCATCTATAATATTATTAAATATATTTCGTTTTAATTTATATAAAAAACAAAATTTAAAGTACTGTTTCATTGCATTTTTTTGTAATTCTTTAAAATTTTTAACTTGACTAATGCATAGATTAGTTATATACTTATTATATAGTACTATAATGTACTATGAATCTTAAAGGAGGTTTTTATGTTAGAAATAAGATGGCATGGCCGTGGAGGTCAGGGTGCTAAAACTGCTTCTTTATTACTTGCTGACGCTGCTTTTAACACAGGAAAATACATACAAGGATTTCCTGAGTATGGACCTGAGAGAATGGGAGCACCAATGACAGCTTACAATAGAATAAGTAATGAACCAATCAGAATACATTCAAATATATATGATCCTGATTTTGTTGTAGTTGTTGATGATACATTAATTGGCTCTGTTGATGTTACAAAAGGATTAAAATCGTCTGGAGGTATTTTGGTAAATACTGATAAAGATATTAAAGATATAAAGAAACATTTAAATGGTTATTCTGGTAAAGTATATACTATTGATGCTTCAAAAATAAGTAGGGAATGTTTAAAGGCAAACTTTCCAAATACTTCTTTACTTGCTGCAATAGTAAATATAACAAATATCATGACAAAAGATGAACTTGTACAAAATATGAGTGAAGCTTTTAAACATAAATTTGCTAGAAAACCAGAAGTAATTGAACCAAATATGAATGCTATTGTTAGAGCCTATGATGAAGTGGTAGGAGGTTAAAATGGATAAAGAATTTGGACGTGGAGCTGCCATATTAAAAGATGGTAACTCAGTTAAAGTTAAGACTGGTGATTGGAAAGTAAGATTTCCAGATCATAGTAAAGAAAAATGCAAAAATTGTATGATGTGTGTACCGTATTGTCCAGAAGGATGCATTATGCAAAAAGATAATATATTAGAAGGAATAGACTATGACTACTGCAAAGGCTGTGGTGTATGTGCAAAAGTATGTCCTTTTAATGCAATTGAAATGAAAGAATTAGAAAAGGAGGATTAATTTATGGCTATTAGAGAAAGATTAAGCGGAAATGAAGCTGTTGCAACTGCAATGAAACAAATAAATCCAAATGTTGTTGCTGCTTACCCTATTACCCCATCTACTGAAATTCCCCAATACTTTTCAAATTTTGTAGCTAATGGAAGCGTTGATACAGAATTTATTCCTGTAGAAAGCGAACATAGTGCAATGGCTGCATGTATTGGTGCAGCAGCAGCTGGTGGTAGAGTTATGAGTGCAACATCTTCACAAGGTCTTGCATACATGTTTGAAATGTTATATATTGCTTCTGGTATGAGATTACCTCTTACACTTATTTGTGCAAATAGAGCATTATCTGCTCCAATAAATATTCATAATGATCATTCTGATTCAATGGGTGCAAGAGATGCTGGATTTATACAATTATATTCAGAAAGTAACCAAGAAGCTTATGATAATACTATCATGGCTGTAAAAATTGCTGAAAAAGCAAAAATTCCTGTTATGGTTTGTTATGATGGATTTATTACTTCACATTCTGTTGAAACAATAACACTTATGGAGAACGAAGAAGTAAAGAATTTTGTTGGTCAATATGAACCTGATGAATATTTACTAGATGAAAATAGAAATATTTCAATGGGACCTTTAGATTTACAAAAGTATTATTATAAACACAGAATTGAACTAGCTGAGGCTATGAGAGACTCAAAAGAAATAATAAAAGAAGTATCAAGTGAATTTGAAAAGATTACTGGAAGAAAATATGACTTATATGAAAAATACATGTTAGATGATGCAGAAATTGGAATTGTTGTTTTAAACTCAACTGCTGGCACTGCAAAAGATACTATTGATAATTTAAGAAGTCAAGGAATAAAAGCTGGATTATTAAAACCAAGAGCTTTTAGACCTCTACCTTGGGAAGAAATATCAAATGAGTTACAAAATCTTAAAGCACTAGCTATAATGGATAAAGCTGACAGTGTTAATGGATTTTCTGGTCCACTATATAGTGAATTAACATCGGCAATGTATAGTAGTAATATTCATGTACCAACTGTAAACTATGTTTATGGACTTGGTGGATTTGATGTAAATTCATACGATATTGAAGAAGTATTTGGTAATTTAAATGAAATAGCAAAGGGTAAAAAAATAAATGATATAAAATTATATCTTGGAATAGATAGATTAGATAAGGAGGATTAATGATATGCCATATAATATAAAAGAAATAGTAAAAAAAGAAAATAGATTTGTTTCTGGACATAGAATGTGCGCTGGCTGTGGTGCTCCTCCAATAATCCGTAGTGTTCTTAGATCTTTAAAAGAAGAAGATAATGCAGTTGTATCAGTAGCAACTGGTTGTTTAGAAGTATCAAGCTGTATATATCCTTATACTTCTTGGAAAAACTGTTCATTTATACATACAGCTTTTGAATGTTCTGCTGCAACATTATCTGGTGCTGAAAAAGCATACAATTCTTTAAAGAATTCTGGAAAATTAAGTAAAGATAAGACTACTAAATTCATTGCCTTTGGTGGTGATGGTGGTACCCTTGATATAGGTTTCCAAGCTTTATCTGGTGCAATGGAAAGACGTCATGATATAACTTATGTTTGTTATGATAATGGAGCTTATATGAATACTGGTACACAACGTTCTTCATCTACTCCACATTTTGCAGATACAACTACATCTCCTGCCGGTAAGAAAATACCTGGAAAACCACAACAAAGAAAAGATCTTACAGAAATAATGGTAAAACACAACTTACCATATGTAGCTCAAACAGCATTATACTTAAATTTAAAAGATATTCATGAAAAATCTGAAAAAGCAATATACACTGAGGGGCCTACATACATTTCTGCATTTTCACCTTGTCCTAGAGGTTGGGGATATCCAACAGATGATTTACAAGAGATATCTAAACTTGCAATTGATACTTGTTTCTGGCCAATATATGAAGTTGAAAATGGAAAGTATAAAATAAATTATAAACCAAGTAAAAAATTACCTGTTGAAGAATTCCTAAAAAAGCAAAAAAGATTCGCTCATATGTTTAAAGAAGAAAATAAATGGATGATCGAAGAAATGCAAAAAGAAATAGATAAAAAATGGGATTATCTTTTACTTATGGAAGAAATCACAAATAGAGATTAAAATAGAAAATAGTAACTTGACAAAAGATCAAGTTACTATTTTTTGATTATATATTAATTAATAGATTTTTGAGTTGTCGCAAAATTTGCGACAGTTGGTAATTAATAAATCTTTTATTAATTATAATTTTTTACATCTGTTTTTTTCAAAATATAAAACTCATTAAATTTATTATCATAGCGTTTACTAAATTTCACTAATCTAGTAAAACCACATTTTTCATGACATTTTAATGAAGGTATATTTGTTACATCTATACTACTATATATATCATAATCATTATATTTATTTACTATATAATTAATTATTTCTGTAGCTATTCCTCTATTTTCATATCCTTTTTTTGTTATTATCTGCCATATATATGCTGTTTTTTCTCTCATATTATCAATTTTAATATTGTACTCTTCTTTTTGTATAAAATCCTTACCAAAGTATACTACAGCATATCCAATTGGTATATCATCTTGAACATATACTACTTTTAGCATTTCAATATTTTGTATAGCTGTTTCATCTGATACATAATTTTTATTATTATTGTCAAATATATCTCTTAATTTTTCTAAGTAGACGTTCTCGAAAATCATTGTTATATTTCACCTTCGTATTCAAATCTATACTTTTGCCCAGTTGGATTTTCTTTATCTTCCGGAACTTCTTCAAGAAACATTTTTTGGGGTCTTGCAAACATTTTAAATTCATTTTTATTATTACAGTTATATTCTTTATATATTACAAGTATCTCTTCTGTTTCTGTGTGTATTGCTTCTCCAATAACTTCATAAACTTTATCTTTACCTTTAAAATGTTTATATCTTCCAATTTTTAATTCTCTTTCCATTCTTCCACCCTATTTTAAATATTTATCACAATAAAATTCTTCATCTGTTATATTACTGTTTATTGTATTCATTATACTATCAACCTTATATCTTAATTTTTCACCTTTTGTTAAATACTGAGCCTTTTTATTCATTGTCATAAGTTCTGCAAATACTTCTGCCCTATCTTCTTTTTCTGATGCCTTTGAATATCTTGTAACAAAATATGAATTTGAATTATCTATACTATCATCACTATATACATAATCTTTATTTAATTTAGATGTATCTGAATTATATTTAAATCCAACCGGGTTTAAATTATCCCAAGCAAAGAAAATATTTGAGTTGTTTATAGTCATATAGTATTCTAATATATGGAACATTTCATGATGTAGTGCTCTTTCAAATTTCTCACTATTTGATACATACATTCTAAACTCATTTAATTTATTTCTAGATGCAAGAGCAATATTATCATTATTAAATGAATCGACTACTATCATATACATAGGATAGTTACCACTCTTAAATATATCAAATAAATCAGATGGATATTTCTTTAATGCCTCATTTATTTTTTTGAGATTATTATTTAAAATGTAAATATCATATTGTGGATTTGCATCGACTTTGTCTGTAAATGATTTTACATTATCTCCATACTGAATTATTATTCCATAATCTTTCTTTATTTTAGCTATATACATTTTATTCTGATCATCTATATTTTCATCACTATCAGATATAAGTGCTGCACTATCATCAGAACTTTGATTACCATATACATTATCTGTCATTCCAAATATTTTTAATACACATATTACAATTAAAGTAAATATTAAAAATATTATAAAATCGGTAATTAATGAAAGCCTTCTCCTTTGTACTTCTTGTGTCATTTCTTCCTCCATTTAAATTGCTTCTTCTATATACTCAAAGCTTAAAGAATCTTCTATATATTTTACTGAATTATCTGGATTTTTAGTTAGATATTCTTTATATTTAGTTAAATCTATTATTGAAGATAAACCATCTTTTTTATCTTGACTATTATTTATAGATATATATATTTGTTTAACATTATTATAATATTTTAAATTATTTAATTTACCTATTATTTCATTGACTTGACTTGAAAAACTATATATATCATTTTCACCTAAATTAGAAGATGTTCTCTCAATCTTTATTTCTATATTATTTAAGTCTGTATACTCAGCAGTAATATTAGTATTTTCTTCAATTATTTCATTATCACTAATATATTTAGCAAAATATTGCTTTAATTTAACATTATCTTTTGCTATAATACTACTTTTATACCCATCTTGAATATTTGCTGTATCATTTATATAAATTACAAATCTATTTATTTGGTTATATTCGCTATTTTTTATTCTTAATACATAACTTTGTTCACCTAAAAAATTGTACTTTGAACTTACAATGTTAAATTCTACAGTATTACCATAATTTAAAGCTAGATATTCTTTTAATTTCTTTTCACATTTTATATATGTAAATATATTTCCATTTATATAATCGTGTATAATAATTGAAAATACAATTAATGCTGCAGATAAAATTATATAATGTCTAAATCTTTTATTTGAAACAGTTCTTTTATTTTTTAGTCTTTTAGATATTATTTCTATAGAATGTCCAAGTATTTCACCAAGGGCAATGCTAATCCCTGCACTTGCACTTAATATTATATTTTCAATTATACTTATTCCTCTATTATCTCTTAGATATATAAAACAAATAGATACCACTGTTCCAAATAAAGATGTAATTATTGGTCTTCCAAATATTACTTTCCCTACTATTCCAAGTATAAGTAATAGTGGAAACATCTTTATATACACTGGACCATATGTATTTGCAAATATGACTATCATAATTGTAATAGTATATATTACTGATTCTATGTATTCCATTCTCTTTTTTGTAAAAAACTTTTTTGACATATTACACCTCTTTTTGACATAGTTCTCTCTAGATTATATCTTAAAAAAAAATAAATATCAACACTTTTAAATGTTGATATCTTTAAATCTTATCTATAATCTACTTCTTTCTTTGAACATATTTTCAAATCCATCTTTCATGTAATCTAATATACTCTTTTTGTTTATTCCTTCATCTAAGAAAACTTCGTTTTCATATATTATTTCTCCACTTGGTAAATATACTCTTATAACTCCAAGTTTTGTACCTACATCAAGTGGTGCTTCTATATTTTGAATTAATTCTTGTTTTACATATATTCCATCAAATTCTTCTTGTGTAAGTGGAAGGAGAAGATTATCACTTATTTGTTTTTCATAATACTCAATATTACCTTTAACTACTGGTATTTTTATATAGAAATTTAAATATTTAGAAACATCCATATTAGTATATCTTTTAAAAGACTCTTCTAATATTTCTTTAGATTCACCAAATCTTTTTTGTGTTGTATCTGCACCTAGTAGTACAGATATATATCTTGAATCACCTGATGTCGCTGAAGCAATTAAACATCTATTTGCACCATTTGTAAATCCAGTTTTCCCACCATCTGCTTGTGGATAGGTTCTAAGAAGTGCATTAGTATTTGTAAGTAACTTTGAGAAAGACCCAAAATTAATTGTTATACTTTTTGTACCAACTGCTTCATCTATATATTTATTTTTAAAAGCATATCTAGTTATAAGTGCCATATCTTTTGCTGTGGAATAATTTTCATCATCATCTAAACCATGAGGATTAGTAAAATTAGTATTTGTAGCACCAATTTCTTTTGCTTTTTCATTCATCATTTTAGCAAAATTCTCTATTGTTCCACCTATATGTAATCCGGTAGTATATGCACAATCATTTCCAGATGGCAAAAGCATTCCATAAAGTAAACTTCTTGCACTTACTTTATCACCTTTTTTAAGACCAACTTCTGATCCACCAATCCAAGTGGCAGCGGCTGGTATTTCAATCATTTCATCCATTTTACAATTTTCAACTAATAAAATAGATGTCATAACCTTAGTAAGAGAAGCTATTTTTCTTTTATCGTCTGCATTTTTTTCATATAACACTCTACCACTATCACTATCCATTACAACAGCAGACGGTGACACTATATCGACAAATTCCTTTGTGCTGTCAGCCAAAACATAATTTAGAGTTGAGCATACAAAAAAAGAAAAAAGAAAAAGAAATATTTTATTTCTTACATTATATTTTTTAAAAGAAAACATCATATCTACCATTAAAATTTCCCCTCAATTGATTATATGTAAGGTTGTTTAAATTTATTTCAATTATGCACATAAAAATACCATGGCATTAAATTTAATTGCCATGGTTTAAAAATCAAATTAGTTTCAATAAATTTTCTTTTACTATCAAGAATGCTTTTTGATTTTTGCGGTCACTACTTCTTATTGTAATTTTAATTATACAAGCATTCATTGTATTCTTATTAAAGTCAATCAATCTGCTGTCTTTAAAGATAGCCCTTGGTAACCTTGAAACGCCTTCGTTCAATCCTTTCCTTAATTTTTGATTTTCAATTTTAAATGCTTCAAATAAAAAACAATAAAATTTAAGAGTATCTGAACAATCTTTAAAAAAATCATCATTTTCAACAATTTCTCTTAGTGCACTTATTAGACTATCATTTCTGATAACATTACTCTCGTCAACACATAATGATTCTGATATCTCCTTTATCTCCATTATTATTCCTCCTAAAATTTTATATTTAAAAATTTTCTATATTTGCAATAGTAATTATTATACCATTTTTCTTATAAATTTCAATAAAAAGTATTTAATTAGATTTTATATTATATAAATTTATATAATATTTCACTGCTAATGAAAGAAAAGATGATATAACTAATATCATCAATTAATATTACTCATATCATCTATCATATTTTCTATAAATACTCCATACCCTTTTGTTGGATCATTTAAAAATACATGTGTAACTGCCCCAACCAATTTTCCATTTTGTATTATTGGACTGCCACTCATTCCTTGAACTATTCCACCTGTTTTATTAATTAATTTTTCATCAGTAATCTTTATTATCATATTTTTATTTCCAGTAGAAGTAAGCAACACTTTCTCTATATTTATCGAATATTCTTTTACTGAGTTATCATCTAATGTACAAAGAATACTTGCTTTTCCTTCTTTTACTTTTGTTTTAGGTAAAATTTCAATTTCTTTTTTTTCTGAAAAATATGATTTATCAGAAAACGTACCATATATCCCTTTATCTGTGTTACCTACTATTTCTCCAACCAATTCATTACTCACAACACCTTTTAGTTCACCAGGATTTTTACTAACACCTTTTTTTATTGAATATATATTTGTTTTAGTAATTCCACCTGCTGTAATAGGAAGTATATAATTTTCTTTAGTTTCAGTTACACCATGACCAAGCGCTGCAAATTTCCCTGTTACTTTATCATAAAATGTTATAGTACCAACACCAGCACTACTATCTTTAACCCATAGTGATAATTTGTATTCACCATTTGATTCATCTTTTATTGGTGTTATTGTTGTATTAATATTTTCACCTTGCCTATCAACTTTTAGATCTATTGATTTCCCTTCAGAAGTCTGTGCAACTTCTATTAACTCAGAATTAGTTTCAATTCTTGTAGAATTTGCCTCAAGTATTACATCACCTATTTTTAGAGTAGTATCATCTCTATCAACACCCATTACTAGCACTCCAGTGGCAAGAAGCTTTATTCCGAACTGCTTCTCCCCCTACCACTAGTTTCATATTTTCTACTTTTGTTGAAACATTTTTTTCTAAATTGTATACTTGAACTAAATTTGAATAATTAAGTAAACAATACGCACATAATAATATTATTATACAAAAAACAGAAGCAATTACATTCCTTCTATTTATACTAATTAAGTATTTTTTAGTATCTGAAAAAAATTTTAAAATTTTTCTTATCATTTATTCACTCCATGTACACTATACATTAACTCCTACAATTCCACCTATTATTCCTGATAGTATACATATTGAAAAATATATTCCAAGAGCATTTGATACAAAGAATCCATCAAGTGCTATTACATTGAATAAATATATTATTAAACAATATACTAATCCAAACACAGCGCCATATAGTAATCCTTTTTCTTTAAATTTTCTACATAATATTAATGATCCAATTAGTACTGATATAGTAACAATGCCAAAAACAACTGAATCTAGGTATCTATCATTAATATTAGTATATGTAAAAATTACAGCTGATAAACTTAAAAGTATCGCAGCTACTATAAATGAAGTCATAAGACTAAATGAATATCTCTTTAATTTTACCATATTAAAAAACCTTCTTTCTCTGTATAATACATATATATTTAACTCATTTAGTTTTATGAATAAAAGAAAAACTGATACAATAGTTTTTTCTATTGTATCAGTAAATAATTTATTAATATTTAATCTTAAATCTATTCTTTAACTTCTTCCTTAAAATTATTATCTTTTTTTATTTTTTCCTTTTTCACTTGTTTATCTTTATTCTTTATCAACTCTTGTTTCTTTTCATCCATCTTAATTAAATATTCTCTTCTTATAATAGTAAAGTTATTTAAAAGTCTTCCACTAAGAACTATTACTACTGCAAGATATATATCTACATTAAGCTTTATTCCTATAAATACTAAAAATATAGCTATTATTGCATTTCCAAAAAAACCAGATAAAAATATATTCATTCTAAATTTTTTTTCAATATTTGCAGAAAATGCTCCAAAAACAGAATCAAGACAAGCAAGAATTGCAACAGCTATATACTGAGAGTATGAATATGGTATTGCCACATTTAAACCAGTCAAAATACCTGTTATTATAAAAGTTAAAATAATTATAACTCCAACCATATCTTACTCCTTTCTATTTAACCGAAGTTGCATTTTTAAAGGTTAATACACCTTCATATTTTGGTACATTAATATTAGTCTTTCTTGCAATTGAAACTCCAACGCCATATTCTTTAAGTAAATCAGCCACACCATTTTTTATACTCATTGCACTCTCTAAATATTGAGCATTTCCTATTGCCTTAATTTCAAATGGAGCTGCAACTTTTTGATAGTTAACCTGTATAACTGGTCCAACACAACGTATAGCCGATGTCGCTATTATTCTTTGTCCATTTACACTTATGGCTTCTGCACCTGCTGCTTTTAATTCATTTACAACGGTAAGTACATCACTATCATGTACAAGAGTATCAGATCTTAAATCAGTATCAGTTGATTTTGTACCATCTGAGAGTATAATAACAATGCCTTCTCCAACTAAATCTGTTGTTCCAGATAAAACTGAAAGAGTATCGTTTTGTTGTTTCATTGATGATATTAATGTATCGTTTGAAGATGAATTTGTTTGGTATTCTTCAACAACTTTTTGACTTTCATCATATTTTGATTTTAAATCAGTATATTTTCTTTGTAATGTAACAAGATCATCAGCAAGTTGTGCTTCTCTTTTACCTTCTAAAACTTCAGTAGTATTACTTATGCTCTTCATTTGCGCTGCTAACATCATACTAAGAAAAAACAGAGCTATACCAATTGTTGTATATTGTAATACAGAATTTTTCTTTATAAAAGCTAAAGATTTAGACTTTATCTCTTGTATATTAATTTTTTTTATTTTTTCTTCCTTACTTTCCAAAGACCTCACCTCACTTAGAAACTAGAAAATGTAGGTTTATTTTTTGTCATATCTATACCTCCAACAGGGTCACCTGACATATTTTCCAGTATTGTTTTCAATAAAGTAATATTATACTCCAAATTAGTTGTATTTGGTAGTACGACATTAAGTTTATCATCTAAAGTAATAGTTGTCAAGGAATTTTCAAAATTAACCTTTGTTATAGATTTATTTATACCTGATTTATCATATACATTTTTAATATTTGAATACATATTAAGATTAGAAATACTTATGTCATTTATCTTAGTTCCAAATTTCACTTCAGTATCAAATGGAATACCAAATACCAAAAGCTCATCCTGGGTTTTAGAATTAATATCAGATTCTTCCAATATATATCCATTACTACTTAGTCTAAAAAATCTATTTTGTTCTTTATCGTAAGCAAAATATACTGATTTTCTCTCAGTTACTTTTACAGTTAATTTATCAGGAAATTTCATATTTACATTTGCATTTTCAATATATGGAAAATCACTTAAATTATCTTTATTATAAGTAATATACTGATAGAAAATATTACTATTTTTTTTCAGATTTAATGAGTTGCATATTTGATCAGATGTATATTTTTCTGTGCCACTAAATTCAATTTCTTTAACATTAAATACTTCCAAATTAAATACCAAATAAGCAGAAGTGAATATAACTGCTAATATGAATAATGTTATAACTACTTGCTTTACTTTCTTTGTTCTCTTCATATCTTTAACAGTTTTTACATTTTCTTTTTTTACCTTTTTCACTTCTTTTGCTTTTGTTTTTACTTTTACTTTTGGTGCAGTACTAGATTGAGATTTTCTTACTTGTTTATTTTTCTTTGTTTGAACATTACTAGTACTCTTTTTCTTCTCAGTAGGACTACTTGTCCTTTTCTTACCTTGAGCAGTATTATTTGAACTTCTTACTTTTTTATATTCCAAGCGTTTCACCTACTTTTTTAAAACATCACTTATACATTTATATATATTTTCATCTACATTTTCTTCTATTACTTTTTGAGCATTTCTACTCATAATTTCTTGATTATTGTTATTTAAAATACTCAAGATAGTATCATATAAATGATCTACATTTAAATCTTTTTCTTCTATAATTTTAGCTGCATTAACATTTTCAAGTACTTTAGCATTATATAATTGATGATTTTCAGCAGCAGATGGAAGTGGTATAAGTATTGATGGTTTTGATGCAATAGATAGTTCAGTAATTGTCATTGCACCAGAACGAGTAAGACATACATCTGCTGCTTTATACATTTCTTCCATATTGTATACAAATTCTTCAATTTTTAGATAATTATCAAGATTTACTTTTAATCTATTTTCAATTTCTTGTTTTTTCAATAATATATCATTATAGCTTCTTTTACCAGTCACAAGTACAACAAAAAATTCTTCACTTAATTTTTTTTCAATCATTTCCATAACAATGTTATTTATTTTTACTGCCCCTTGACTTCCACAAGTAACAAGTAGTATCTTCTTTTCTACAAATCCTAGGCCAAGTTTTGATTTACATTTTAACCTATCTAATTTAAACATGTCTTCTTTAGAAAATTTTGCTGGTGTTCCTGTATATGTGACATTTGTTTTTAGTTTTATTCTTGAAGCAGCTTCCTTAAATCCAATAAGTACTTTACTTGCATTCTTAGCTAGTAATTTTACTGAAATTCCTGGAAATGCATTACTTTCATGTAAAACATATGGAATTTTTAGTTTTTTTGCTGCCAGCATTACAGGAACACAAATATAGCCACCAGTCCCGATAACTATATCTGCTCTAAATTCTTTTAATATTTTTTTTGCATCAGAAATCCCCATATAGGCATCTATAACACCTTTAATATTTTTTAGTGTTAAACTTCTTATTATTTTACCACTTCTTATATGTTTTATATTATAACCAGATTTAGTTACTATTTCATTTTCAAGTCCTGTCTTTGTTCCAATAAATAGTATCACAGAGTCTGGTTCATTTTTCATTATTATATTTGCTATAGCGATTGCTGGATTAATGTGACCACCAGTTCCAGCACATGCAAGTATTGCTCTCATATATTTTTCTCCTATTAATTATTATATCTTATTTTTTAGATGTTCTTGAAATATTAAGTAATACGCCCATTGCACATAAATTTATTGCAAGTGCTGTACCACCATAACTAAAGAACGGCAGAGGCATACCGGTTACCGGCATAGTACAAGTAACAACTGCAATATTTACAATTATTTGAAGTGCAAATACACTAGTTATACCTGTAGCAATTAATGAACCATACATATCTCTTGCAGTTATTGCAATTCTATATCCACGATATATGAAAAATGCAAATATTGTAGCAACAGATACAGTTCCAAATAATCCAAGTTCTTCACCAAGAACAGCAAATATAAAGTCATTTTGTGCTTCTGGTAGCCATAGATATTTTTGTCTACTTTGACCTAATCCTCTACCAAATATTCCACCAGAACCTATTGCATATAGACTTTGTGCTGCTTGCCAGTTACCCCCTTTTATATCTTCTTCAGGATTCATAAAAGACATTATTCTTTGAAGTCTGAAATCCTCAGCCATTATAAAGCCAGCAACTGCTAAACTAAGCGCTATACCCCCTATAATTATGTATTTAGCCTTAATTTTTATTCCACTTGCAAATATTACAGATACCGCTGCAATCATTATTATTAAAGTACCACTTAAATGTTTTTGTAAAAACATTATAGCAACTACAAGCAAAAGCATTCCAACTGGGACTATATAACCATTTAGATTTTTCAGCTTTTTATAGTTTATTGTTAGATATGTTGATATTCCAAGTACTATTGTAAGTTTCATTATTTCTGATGGTTGAAATGTAAATGCCCCAAAACCTAACCATCTTGTAGCTCCATTTCTAGTTTGACCTACTCCTGGTACAAGTACCATTAACATGAGTACTATTGAAATCCAGTATCCAATATAACTCCACTTTTTGTATATGTTGTAATCTATCTTAGATATAACAAACATTGCTACAACTCCAATTACAGCAAACATCAACTGTCTTGACAAAAAATAATTACTATTAGAATAATTACTTAAAGCATAGTATGAACTAGCTGAAGATACCATTACAAGTCCTATACAAAGTAATAGGATAATGGTAATTAACATGCTAAAGTCCATACTATCTTTTTCTACATTTATTTTATTTGAAATAATACTAATCTTTTTCATTATATCTCCCACATTATATGAAATATGCAATCATGCAAAGTACTACTGTTACTATCCAAAATAATAAAACAACTTTTGTCTCTTTCATACCACATAATTCAAGGTGATGATGGAATGGAGCCATTTTAAATATTCTTTTTCCTTTAGTAATTTTAAAATATGATACTTGTAAAATTACAGAAATAGTATCAAAAACACATACAAAAGCAACTATTAGTATATATAATGGCATTTTAGTAATTATACCTATACTTGCTATAGCCCCACCAAGTGCAAGAGAACCTGTATCGCCCATAAATACTTTAGCTGGATGAGCATTAAATATTAAAAATGCAATACAAGTAGCTGCAGTAGAACTTCCAAGTATAATCATTTCTGTATCACCATTTTGCACAGCAACTATTGTAAAAAATGTCATTATTATTGATACTACACCAGCTGCAAGCCCATCAAGACCATCTGTTAAATTAACAGCATTGCTAGTTGAAAGTAATACAAATGATGTAAAAATTACAAATATTCCAACTGATAATGTAATTGGTTGTGCCAGAACTGGTAATATAATATCTGTTCCTAAATGAAATACATTAATATATAATAATATAAATATTGCAGTTACTAAAAATAATCCTATCATTTTTAGTTTCGGTGATAATCCTTTTGGATTTTTTAGGACTAATTTTTTATAATCATCAATAAATCCTACTATTCCAAATCCAAGTATTGCGACTATTGGTAAAACTAATAAATGATATTTTAATGCATTAAATCCAAGTATTGCAGTAAGTACAAGTATCATTATAATTCCTCCCATAACAGGAGTTCCATTTTTTGATAAATGTGACTTTGGACCATCGTCTCTTACCACTTGACCAATTTTTAATTTTCTAAGTATTGGAACAACAATTATTCCAAGAATAGTTGTAGCTACAAATGCTACAAGGAAATTTAACGTTTGTGTATTCATATCTTTCTCCTTATATTATATATTCTTATCAGGTATCTCCTCTGCAAGTTTAGTTACAATTTCTCTTTCATCAAATCTAATTTTTTTATTATTTCTTAATATTTGATAAGTTTCATGCCCTTTACCTGCAATTACTATTATATCATTTTTCCAAGCAATTCTCATTGCAAATTTAATTGCTTCTTTTCTATTTTCTATAATTTTATATAGACCTCTTGTAGTCTTAATACCTTCTTCAATATCTTTCATTATCTTACTTGGTTCTTCATCTCTTGGATTATCCGTAGTAATTACAGTAAAATCTGCAAGACGACCTGATATTTCACCCATCATAGGTCTTTTTAAAGTATCTCTATTTCCACCACATCCAAATACGCATATAATTCTGCCTTTTGCATGTTTTTTTACTGAACTAAGTATTGCTTCTAAACTAGATGGATTATGTGCATAATCTATCATTACAGTAAATGTTTTATTTATATTTACAACTTCACTTCTACCTGGCACTTTAACATTTGCAAGTGCAAGTAATATAGCGTCCATTTGACAATTAAGAAAACTACATACGCCAATTGCAGCAAGTGAATTGTATACTGTAAATCTTCCTGGAATATTTACTCTTATTGTTTCTAACATTCTATTTATAAACATTTTATATTCTACATATTCAGCATTTACTCTTATATCTGCAGCTGTTAAATTTACTTCATTATCTAATCCATAAGTAGCTGATTTGCATTTAATTGTTTTAAGTAGTCTTGGTGCATATATATCATCACCATTAATTAATGCATAATCTGAAAGTTCAAAAAGTTTAGCCTTAGCCATTAAATAATTATCCATTGTCTTATGGAAATCAAGATGTTCTTCTGCTAAATTAGTAAACACACTTACACAGAATCTTATACCATATACTCTTTTTAATTCTAGAGCATGTGAACTAACCTCCATAACAACATATTGTATATCAGAGTCAACCATATCTTTTAACAATCTTTGTAAATCAAGTGATTCAGGAGATGTTCTAGTAGCTTCTATTTTAACATTACCATAAGTGTTATATATTGTTCCAATCATACCTGCTTTTTTTCCTGATGCAAGCAAAATATCTCTTATCATATACACAGTTGTAGTTTTCCCTTTAGTACCAGTTACACCGATCATATTAAGCTTTTTTGCGGGATAGTCATAATATGCAGCAGCAATTATTGCAAGTGTCTCTCTTATATCATTTACTTGAATAAAAGTTACACCATCAGTTAAATGTTCAGTTATGCTTTCTTCGTCCTCTACTATTACACAAATTGAACCCTTTTCAATAGATTCTTTTATATATAAGTTGCCATCTTGAGAATATCCTTTTATTGCAACAAATACATCGTTTTTTTCGATCTTATTAGAATCATATTCAATTTTATTTATTTCAATATTAGTAGTCCCCTTTATCTTTAAAACTCTCTCACCTAAATCTTCAATTAAATACTGTAAAAGCATAATATTGCCTCCCTCTTTTTATAGACATTTATATTATATCACAAATAATTCTCTTTTGTAAACTAGTAATTTATGCATTATTGATTTTATTAATATTTTTATATTTCAAGTTATTTTTTAATTTCTCATATTAAATTATATTAATTTTTTTTCAAAATAGAATAGTTATAAACTAAGTTATAAATAAAGCCTAAAAGCATACTACCTTTAGACTTTATTTATTATTTATTATGGTAAATCAAGTGATTCAGCACATTTTATTGTTACTATTGAACCTTTTTCTGTAACAGCTCCAGGGGATGGATCTTGAGTTAATACATATCCTGATCCTATGATTCTCGTATTAAGTCCAGCGTTTTTAAACAATTTAACAGCAGTTTCAGCTTTTTTTGTTCTTACATCTGGCACTGCGACAGTTTGCTTTTCAGCATCAGTAGTATACACCCTAACACTTGAAGCTTCCATTAGTGATGCACCAGATTTTGGAATTTGATCTTTAATTATATCTGTATCTGCTAATGTATTATCAGAAGCTATTGTAAATCCTTGTTCAGTTAGTAGTGCTTTTGCTTCAGAAACAGTTTTGCCAACTAAATTTGGAACTAATTTTTCTTTTATTTGATTTTCTTCAACTGCATAATCAGTTTTTATATCTAAATACCTTAAACTTTCATCAAGTATAGAACCAACTACAGGTCCAGAAACAGCTCCTCCACCATGACTTGGGCCTTTTGGATTAAATACATTCATTACTACAACAAGCTCTGGAGAACTAACAGGTGCAATTGCAGCATATCCTGCCAAATATTTTTTATTTTCACCTCTGCCATTTTCACCAGTTGCAGTTTTTCCTGCAATTCTATATCCACTTACCGCACCTGTTTTAGCTGTTCCGCCTGTTACTGTAGATTCTAATGCGCTTAATATTAAATCAGATGTTTCCTTGGACATTACTTGTTTCAAAGCCTTTGATTCGGTCTTTTTAGAATAATTTCCATTTGTACTTTTTACCTCTTTCACAACATATGGTTGAACTAAAAAACCACCATTCGCTACAGCTGCATAGTTTACTGCTGTTTGTAAAGTACTAATTTGTATTGTTTGACCAAAGGATGTAGTTGCTAAGTCTACAGGAGTCATTGTTGCCTTATCGTGCATTATTCCTGTAGCCTCACCAGGTAAATCAATACCAGTTTTGCCATATAAATTAAAAGCTTCTAAGTACTGACAATATTTATCAATTCCAACTCTTTGAGATACTTGTATAAAAACAGGATTACATGATTCCATTATACCTTGTCTTAATGATTCACTTCCATGACTTCTAGGATATTTCCAACATCTTATTGGCCAACCACCTACATACATTATACCTGCACAAAAGAATTCTCCTGGGGTATCTAATTCTACTACATGCTCTTCAAGTGCTGCTGTTGTTGTCACAATTTTAAAAGTAGATCCAGGCTCTGCAGTATCAGAAATCGCCTTATTTCTCCACATTTTATTCAATTCTTCAGATTTTTGTTCACTTGTTAAAGTATCCCATTTTCCCTTAAGTTCATCTGTATTAGGAGTAAATGGATTGTTAGGATCATAAGTAGGCATTGTTGACATTGCAAGTACTTCTCCAGTTGATGGCCTTAAAACAACTACTGTACCATATTCTGCATCATTTTCTTTTACGGCCTTGCTTAAATATTTTTCTACAATTGATTGTATAGTGGCATCTATAGTAAGGACTAAATCTTTTCCATCAACTGGTGCTATATATTGTTCATTTGTAAATGGTGTTTCTCTTCCTTTACCATCTGTACTACCAACTATTTTACCAGGTATACCAGATAGTTCATCATCATAATATGATTCTATTCCTGATAAACCTTGGTTATCAGTTCCGACAAAACCTAATACTTGTGCTAATAGTTCAGTATACGGATAAACTCTTTGTGTATCTTCATCTACTCTTATTCCTGATACGCTATTATCACTTATATATTGAAGTATTTTTTTTGATTTTTCTTCATCTACCTTTGTAGCAATAGTTTCAGAGGATGTATTTTTTGTTAATTTTGCTAATATATCATCTTTGCTAATTCCTAATATTTCAGCAAAATCAGTGGCAATTTTTTCTTTATTTTCTTTTTGTATACTATTTGGAACAGCAGTAATTATATTTACAGAAACGCTTTGAGCTAGTACTTTTTTTCCGGTAGTATCATATATTGTACCTCTTTTTGCTTCAACTGTTCTTTCTCTTGTTTGTTGTTCATATGCCTTTTGACTATAATGATCATATTTAATAACCTGTACATACACTAGTCTGGAAAGTAGAATTACTACACCTATCGCACACACTATCAGCATAATCATAATACGTTTTTGATTTTTTAGAGACATATATGCCAAAGTTCTATCCCCTCTCTTTTAAAAATAATACCAAGTAAAAGTTGAGTATTACTAAATAATACTTATCACTATACTTGGTTATTCATGTTTATTAAATATATTTTGTATAACATCTTTAACTTTCCCTATTATACTGTCAAAAACAGATTTATTTTCTTCTACATTTGACACTCCAAGTTCTTTTGAAGTATCAACATATACTGTTTGATTTTTATCTGGTTTTTGCATACCAAGTTTTTGTTTTGCATAAGCTTCTATTTTATTTAAATCTGTATTTTGTTCTACTTCTATTTGAGCAGTAGCAAGCGAAGATTCAGCAGTAGAAAGTTGTTTTTTTAAGCTTTGAGCTTCTAAGTTTTTTTCGTTTATAATGTTGAAACGGTATGTCAATACAAGTGAAAGTGAAAAAATTGAAAAAATAAGTGCAATAGCTTTTATAGGATTAGTTTTTACTTTTTTTTCTAATTTTACTTTTCCTACTCTTCTATTATTAGTATTAGTATTTAGTTTCTTTATCTCAATCTGCTCTAATTTCCTAGCTGTCGAATCAGAAGAATAATAATCTGAATTAAGTTTTCTAGCTGGCACTATTTTTTCACCTCTTTAACTTATGTATATTTTATTGTCTTTCAAAAACTCTTAGTTTAGCACTTCTTGCTCTTGGATTTTCCTCAAGTTCTTCTTCACTTGAGATTATTGGCTTCTTTGTTATAATTTTCCCATAAGATACATAATTACATACACATACTGGTAAATCCTTAGGACATGTACATCTGCCTTCTAATTCTTCATATGTATGTTTAACTATTTTATCTTCTAAAGAATGAAATGTTATTATACAAAGTCTACCATCTTTATCTAATGCATTAACAGAATCTTCTACAGCTTTCTTTAATTTTGTAAGTTCTTCATTTACTTCTATTCTTATTGCTTGAAAAACTCTTTTAGCTGGATGTTGTTTTTCGTTTAATGCTTTTCTTGGCATTGACATTTTTATAATATCAACTAACTCTAATGTTGTTTCAATTTTTTTATCTTTTCTTTTTAGACAAATATTCTTTGCTATAGATTTAGAATATCTCTCTTCACCATAATCAAAAAATATTCTTGAGAGTCTATCTTCAGAATATTCATTTACAACATTAAAAGCTGAAATACTATCTTCTCTATTCATTCTCATATCTAGTGGAGCATCATTCATATAGCTAAATCCTCTTGATGCTTCGTCTAATTGATACGATGAAACTCCTAAATCAAGTAATATTCCATCAACCTTTTTTATATTAAGATCTTCCAATACATTTAATATATTGGAATGATTATCATGTACTGTATATAAATTATCAAATTCTTTTAATCTTTCTTTTGTGGCTTTTAATGCATCTTGATCTCTATCAATCCCTATTAATTTACCATTTTTATATAATCTTTTAAGAATCTCATAAGAATGTCCGCCACCACCAAGTGTACCATCAACGTATACACCATTTGGTTTAATATTTAAGTTTTCAATACATTCATTTAAAAGAACTGATTTATGTTTAAATTCCATTTTTCCACCACAAATATATAATTAAAATTTTATCTTTTGTTTACTTTAAATTTATCCTTAGTTTAATTTCTTTTGTTTATTTTAAATTTATCTTTTGTATAATTCTTTTGTTTACTTTGAATTTATCCTATGTTTAATAATTTTAATATTTTATCTTTTGTTTACCTTTGATTTATCCTACGTACTTTTAAATTTATCTTTAGTTTTTTTATATCTAAATGCCTAGATCAGACATTTGAGATGCTATTTCATCAACGTCCATATTTTCTGGACTAGTGTAGTTTTGCCATTTTTCTCTATCCCATATTTCAACTCTAGTTGAAACACCTATAATGCAAAGTTCTTTTGAAAAATTAGCATATTCTCTTAAGTTTTGTGGTATATTTATTCTTCCTTGCTTATCTATCTCACATTCAGTAGCTCCTGCAAAAAAGAATCTTACAAAGTTACGAGCATTCGTATTTGTCATTGGTAAAGTTTTAAGTTTTTCTTCGAATTTCATCCATTCCTCTTTTGAATAAGCAAAAAGACAATTATCAAGTCCTTTTGTCACAATAAATGTATTGCCAAGATCATCTCTAAACTTAGCTGGAACACTAACTCTTCCTTTTTCATCAATATTATGATTATATTCTCCAAGTAACATTTGAAATTCACCTCACATTCTTTACCACTTTATACCACTTTGTACCACTTGTTACTATTTTAGTATATATTTTTTTAAAAATCAATAGTTTTTTGAAAAAAAGTTAAAAAATACTGTATTTTTATTTTTAATTTTTTATTATAGAAAAAAATGAGATTATCTATTAATTGATAATCTCATTTTTAAATATAAATTATATATTAAAATTCTTTCTTTGAATAAATCTTGTCTGATATTAAGTAAGAGGATGTTACAATGAAAATCAGTAAAATTGGAATTATGATATACCAGAAATTTTGGATAAAATTAAACAAATAATTATATTTGCTAATATCCAAGTTTAATTTTGAAAATACGATTCCAACTATTGAAGAAATTAGGAAAACAAATACAAACAACATTATCCTTGCTTTTTCGATTCCATATTTGTAAATTAAAGGGTATATTATACTAATTAGTAAAGCAGTTACAACTATTCCTGCAATCGTTAAAGCTAACATTTCCTCATAATTTATATATACATTTTTAATAAAACTAACAAATAACGTAGCAAATAAAGATAATATTACGCCTATTAGGATCAAAATAAACGTTGATATATATTTACTTCTCACACAATTTTTTCTTCCATTAGGTAGTGATATTGCATATGCATCCCATTTATTATACTCATCATAGCTAAATGTCGTAAGTCCAATCATTACACACATAAGAGGCAGAAAATATGTAATATTTTGAATTCCATTTAAATTCATAACAAAAAATATCACACAAACTATAATAATTGATTTAAAGTTTCCTTTAATCAGTAATAAATCTTTTTTTATTAATCCAAACATATTATTTATCTCCTTTAATATATAAAACCATTAAATCTTCTAAAGATATCTTATCTATAATATAGTTATTATATTTTTTTGATAGTAACTCTTTATTTTTTATTAAAATATCATAATTATATTTGTTTTTTCTGTATCTAACTATATCTTTTATATCTATTTTATTAAAATCATCTATATTGCATTTTAATACACCATAATTATATAAAATATCATCTTTCGTATCATTTAGTATAATTTCTCCATTATCCATAAAGGCTATGTAGTCTGCAATATGTTCTAGATCACTTGTTATATGTGTTGAAAGTAAAATAGTATGTTCTTCATCTTTAATAAATTTTAAAAATATATCCAAGATTTCGCTTCTTACTACAGGATCAAGACCACTTGTTGGTTCATCTAATATTAATAGTTTAGGAGAATGTGCAAGTGCAGTAGCTATTTCTAATTTTTTCCTCATTCCTTTTGAAAATTCTTTTATTTTTTTATTATCTGGTAATTTAAATTCTTTTAAATAATTTTTAAATAATCCACTATTCCATGTCTTGTATATATCTTTCATTAAATAAGAAATAGCGTTTGGAGTTAATAATTCTGGGAAAAACATATTATCTAAAACCACACCTATATTTTCCTTTATTATTGCATCATATTTAGAAATATCTTTATCAAATATATTTATTTTTCCGCTGTCAATTTTAATAATACTTAAGATACTTTTAATTAGAGTAGTTTTCCCTGCGCCATTTTCACCAATTAACCCAGTGATAGTACCACTAGGTATATCAAGTTTAATATCTTTTAGGGAAAAACCATTATATGCTTTATTTAAATTTCTGATTTCAATTGCATTTTTCATTTTAATTCATCTCCATATATAAAATTAAATGTTTCTATTATTTCTTCTTTTGATATATCGAAACATTTTGATATATCTACAATCTTTAGTATGTACTCTTCAATTTCTTTTTGCTTTTGCTCTTTAACAATTTCTAAATTCTTAGGTGCAACAAAACTTCCCTTACCTTGCCTTGTTAAAATATATCCTTCTTGTTCTAGTTCGTCATATGCTTTCTTTATAGTCATTACACTGATTCTTATATCTTGAGCCAAACTTCTTATAGATGGCAGCATATCATTTTCTTTTAATTCACCGTTTAAAATTTGATTAATAATAGTCGCCTTTATCTGTTCATAAATTGGAATACTACTATTGTTACTTATTAATATTTTCATATCTCCTCCAACTGTTATATGTATTATATAACAGTATATAACATTTGTCAATAATTATGAAAAAAAAATTAAAATAAATTATAAAAAGTGTAAAATTTTATTATAATTTAATTCTTAATTCTATATTTAGAATAGCAACCATAAAGCAAAAGAAGGTATATACAATTGTATAACCTTCTTTTGACTATTATTTCGAGACTTTCTCGAAAAGTTCTATTTCGCTAATATACTCGTCTACTTTCGCTTCCATCTCCTTTTCTGGCAGTATAGATTTTTTAACGTTTGAAAGTACCTTTTCTTGATCTTCTATCATTCCCTCAATGCCTTCGTTATCTGGATGTATAATGGGATACTCTTCAAAATTTCCTAAGTTATCCTTAATAGATTTTAAAACTTCATTTGCAATGTAATAATGTCCAACCTGATTAGGATGAAAATCTGGCAAAGCTAAATGTTTTTTTGCATTTGATATATCTACAAAGAATATACCTTCGAAATCACATAATTTCTTCATTTCTTTATTATATTCTTTTATAATATCAGCATACCCACTTGAACCAAATGGTGTATAGAGACTAAGTAAATAAATTTGATTATCACCCTTTAAATACTTTATCTTCTCTATCTTATCTTTCATGTTAGAAACACAGTATGAAATAACAATACTCCGTCTCTCCTTTACTGTTTTTCTAACACTAGGTTTTAAAACATATGAAACCGGATCTGCATGCAGTTTGTGCATTATATCGTTTGCACCAGACGAAATAATTAAAATAGTATTATCCGATGATACAACATCATTCAAATATATACTTTCATCTCCTTCTTCTATATGATAATTCTTTTTAACTTTCTCTGGAAGAAATATTTTTAAAATTCCTAATCCTTTTCGTGCGTCATCAATCCCAAAACTTTGTATTTCTTTTACTTGCTTAATACTAATATTATGTTGAAGCATTGAAATAAGATGCCAGGTTTTATTTATCCTCATGGAGGAAAAATTAATATACTCCACATCTGCACCATTTTCTGTTAAAGCTTCAGATATTAATTCACCAAATTCTTTCTTTGTTTTACTAGAAGAAGGAACCCCAAGTGACTCATTTCCAACAACTATATTAATTTTCTTAGTCCTATTTGTAATCTCTTTTGAATTAATTAACATCTCTTTATCAGACAATTTCATATTACGCTCCTCACATATTTTATTAATTACTAAATGAACTATAAATAATAACAAAAAAAATAATATTACTTTTATACGCTTCTTTTTAAATTTCGCAATCAGATACATTATAACTAAACATATTGCAATATAAATAAATATCATGTCTCCTCCGATACTTAGAATAGTAAAAAAGGAGCCATATAAAATAAACTTTATGGCTCCAAGAAAAATTAGTAACTAGTATGATATTTAATTCCCTTATTAATAATTTCAATATTAGAATTACATAGTCTAATTACTTCACTAACATTATTAGTTGCTATTGCAGTATCCAGTTGTCTAATAAAATCTTCCCCTAGCTCATCTTTCCAGTATTTAGATATAACCTTAACTTCTGATTTTACCTTTTCTGATTTCAAATCTTCTTTTTGGGCTCTTTCCCTAATCTTATTAATCGCTTCCTGTATTATGATCGCACCTGTAATCATATTTTCCTCCTATAATCAATGAGTATTTTGAATTGTTATGTTAACATTTTATCATATTTTCTTTTAAAAGTCAATAAAAAAGTAAGGTATTGCTACCTCACCCATTAATTTTTATTCTTTACTTTTCTTTAACTTACTTACAATAATTGTAACATCATCGCCAAGTATGTAATTTCTTTCTTTTTGAACAAATTTTACAAGTTCATCTGAAAGTATTCTTGGACTTTTTGTTTTATCTATAGTTTGTAAATATCTTGTAAAATAGTTATCAGTTGGATTATCTAAATCTTGCACAACACCATCGCTTAATTGAATTATTATTGCACTATTACTTAAATTCTTACATATAGGAATATAGTCTGTTTGACTTACAAGTCCTACTGGTATATTTAAGTTAGTTAGTGTGGTAACTTTTCCATCTTCTAATATATATGTTGGAGCTGCGCCAAGTTTTATAAACTCAGCTTTACCATCTTTTAGATTTATAATTGCAGTATCTAAGGTTGTAAAAGCATTTTCACTTGACTTCATCTTCATTACACTATTTATAATTTCAATTGCTTTATCTTCTTCAAATCCGCCAATAAGTAGCTTTTCTAGCATATTTACTACTGCAGCTGATGATTTTGATGCTGTAATTCCACTTCCGACACCATCACTTATTACGGTTAGATGTTTTAAATCTTGCAATTCCATAGATAAATATGAATCACCTGATATTGTTTCACCAGTTTTAGTTTCACTAGATATTGCAACTTGTACTTCGAAATCTGGCAATGATACAAGTTTTATTCTTGATTTTTCTTTTTTACTACTGTTTAGTATAAGTTTTATAGTCATGTTTTGCTCTAAAATATCGCTAATTAAAGTTGAAATTTCTTTCTTTTGCTTATCTATATTACTTAAAATATCAGTAACAAAAGTATATTCTATATTGTTATTATCTTCTAAAAATTCATCCTCATAAACTATATATCCGTGAAATTTTAGTTCTTCTCTAATTTTTTGTTGCTTATCATTTTTTAGAACAGGTACATTCTTTATATTTTTAGCAATATTGGATAAAATATTTGAAACTTCTCTATATTGATTAGAAAGTTTTATATTATTTTCTTCTTCTTTTTGCTTTAAAATTCTACTTAGTTTAACACTGTTATATACTTCATAAATATTATTTATAATATCATCTTGCATATTACAATTAAGATCTAACATCGAGCTATCAATTCTTTCATTATTTTCTAATTTAAGTGCTATGTAGTCTATTTTAATGTCTAAACTCTCATTTTCAATGCATGCTTTCTTTTTATCACATGTTATACATGAGTTTTCAACATAATCAACTACATATTTCTTTAATATTTCTCTTGTTTCTTTCGATTCCTCAGGTGTTGTATCAAGTTCAATGTTAGCTAGCGCATCAAATACATCAGACACGGCACCAATTTTATTCTTTAAATTACTTGCAACGTCTAGTATATTCTCGTAAGGATTCCTTAGAGTATTATTTTGATTAAACAATGTTTCAAGCTTTAATTCTAATTTTTTAGGTATAAATAAAAGTGCAATTGATGCAACTAATACTTCACTAACTCTTAAAGTTAATTCCGAAAATCCTGTTGTATAGTATGCTAAAAATATATTACCAAATACAAATCCAACAACTACTGCTACTTTCCCCACTCTACTAAGTAGTCCAGCAATAGCTCCACTTACTCCAAGTGATATTATATATGTAAGATTCATATCAGTAACCAAACTAACTATAAGTCCTGTTATAAGTCCTGTTGCTGCACCAGATGCTACACCATTTTTCCAACCATAAATTAATATTACAATCATCAAAAGTACATTATATACATTAAAAGACATTATATTAAAATCTTTGAATATAGTAAGTGCTAATGCTAGAACTATTATCATTGACATACTTTCTTCTTTTGAATACACATATCCTTTTGACATATTAAATACAACATACATTCCTGCTGAAACTACAAAATAAAGCATTGATAGTATTAAAATATTTCCGGTAGTATCAAATATATTAACTATTAAAGTTGAATTAATAAATTCATTTAATACTTCTATTATTACTGTGGATATAACAAATTTAATAAAAACAGAATATTTCTTTGTTATTCCTTCAATATTTATTAACGATGTTATTAGTGTAAATATAATAAAAAACGAAAATATTTTTAAAACAGCAACCCCTGTAAAAGTTGTAACAGCTAGTCCAATTAAAGATGATACTAATACTAATATAAGTGGTACATTAAATAAACTTGCAACTGCAAACATTATATAGCTTAAAACTGATGACTTAGTATTTAAACTTTGCATAGATAATATAAAAGATAAAATTATAAAGCTTATGTTTTTTAAATTAATCTTCTTTTTCATTGTTTCTAAAAATGATGATATCTTTTCATTTTGAGTAAACTCAAGATATTTGTTATAAATCATGTTTTCACCTCATCTACATTTATACTATCTATTTTACAACATCATTTATTATTTTTTTGTCAAATTTTATATTCTTTTTAAATTAAATAAAAATACATTAAAATGACCATATAGCAATATAGATCATTTTAATGTAACAGATAATTAGCCAACTTTTTCTTTACTTTTCTTTGTTTTCAAAGTAGATTTTGAGCTACTAGAACTTTTTGTTTTTACTTTTGCACTCTTAACTGCTTTCCCCTTAGGTCTTCCTCTAGTTTTTACTTTTTTAATTTCATCATCTATTACTTCATTTGCTACATCATTTTCAGCTTCATTATATTCATCTTCTAGCTTTAATTCATCTAATATTATTTCTTCAATTTCTTCATCTTGTTTTATAGATTTTTTAAGAACATTTTTTACTTTATCTGAAGATGCAGTTTTAATTGCAGAATTTACAATAAACTTATTAAATTCTTCATCTTCACCATTTGCAGCAAGTCTTGAATATTCAAGATATTCATCTTCTGTATTAATTGTTCTATGTACATCATTTACCTTAGTTTTAATTTTCATATCATATATTTCTTTATACATTCTAAGATAATCTTTTACATTCATTATTTCTTTTTCTAAACTCTCATCATATATTTTTTGAAGTTTTAAAAATACATTATCTATAACTTTGAAATATCTATATGAATTTTTACATATATTTATTATTAAATTGAACTCATACATATGTTTATCAATATCAGATTCAATTCCTTTTATCATAGTTTCAATTACAAATTCAATTAACTCTCTTTCATCAGAAGGAAGTTTTGATATATCGTAATTATCATTAATATAACTTACATATTCATCAACAACTTCAAATAACTGCTTGTACATTTCTTCATTATATTCTTCTGTTTGAACTTTTGTATCTATATCTTCTGCAACTTTTATTATTTTGTTATATCTTTGAGACTTTCCTTCATCTTTAATATTTTGCTTAACTGCATCAATAGCTGATGAAATAGCAAGTAAATTAAATTTTATATCTTCTCTTGCTTTAAACTTAGATTTTGTTACTCTATCATATTCCATTTCAAGGAAAGATTTTTGAAGTTCTAATCTTTCAGTCTTATCTGAAGAATTAATCTTTTCAATTATTTCATTTGGGTACGAAAGTTTAAGCTCATACATTTCTCTTTGCATTATATCATATTGATACTTTACAAATACAATTTCTCTTAATATATTTTCTTGATATAATCTTTTTTCTTCGCCTTCTGTTCTTTGTAAAACTGATAAATGTTCATCAATAGCTCTATTCATTTTACTCATATTTACCATTATTACTACACTTTGTATGACCCTATCGAAAAGATTTATTTTTCTTTTAGAACTAGCAACTATATCTGCCATATTTCAATCCTCTCCTTAATTCCATATTTAATTACATTTTTTATACTTATATTATATCGTGTTTTTGTATAATTGCAAGTGTTTATGACCATTTTTTACAAAATTATTACAGAAATTTTTTATTAATATTTAAAAGTGTGTAAAAAGGAAGTAATTTCAAAATCACTTCCTTTTTATGTATAAATTTATATAATCTTAACTAAACTTAATAATTAAGTATATCTTTTATTCTATTTTTATTTTATGAATATTGCTACTCTAAAACTACGAATATTTGTGGTGTCTGAAGCATTACCATAACTACGACGTGATGCTGGATAATCAGCTCCATTATCATAGTAGTTTCCTCCACGAAGAATGTAGTAAGATGAATATTTTTCATTTGCCCATTCCCATGCATTACCTGCTAAATCATATATATTTTTCGCTTTCCAATAATTGCTATAGCCTGATATTTGTAAATTTCCATATCCAGAAACATTTGCAGGTGATATTGAATTAGGATGATTTCCCCATGCTCTACTATCGGTTACAGTCTTTCCAGAGTTTTGTATCCATTTTAGAGTTGTATCCCACTGTGCTCCTGTTATTAAATTTGTACCAATAAGTGAAGTATTGTATCCATAAGATGCCGCCATACTTTCGGCATAACTCTTAGAATCTGTATAACTTACGTAATTCCACAAATATCCATTATATGTCGAATTTCTGGTTGTTGACCAGTTTGTAGTAGTTTTATTGCTACTTTTTTTACTTGCTGCTCTTATACTTCCACTATTATAATCAAAAGCTGATTCATATCTTGCTATATAAAAGCCTTTATATGTTGTAGTTATATTACTTACACTAAATCCAGTTGGTAATGTATCATCTGTTGTATTTGCATATGATATATTTGTAGTACACCATTTAGCATATGCTACATTCGTTCCATCTACGGGCACCCATACAAATTGATTTCCATATGAATCCACTATTACTAATCCATTATTCCAATCTGTTAGTAAATTGTCCCATTTAGCATCATCTGTATTTACAGCTCTAAATCCAGCTGGTATAACAGGATTATCATATGAATATCCAGTTGTTGCTCCACTAAATGTCACATTATATGTTCTAATAGATGATACTATTTCAAACAATTCACCTACTATAAATTTATTTGACTTTGCAATTATAGTATTACCAGTATTATCAGTTGCTTTTATCCATAAATAATATTGTCCATCACCTGTTTTTGATAGTGCTGATCCATTGGTAAATGTAGTCCATCCACTGCTTGGTGTTACACTGTTTTGTGTATCCCATACATATTGTAATGTAGTTGCCTTCACTCCGCTCTCACTATCTGTTACACTTACAGTTGTACTTACTTGTGTTATATTTTGACCACCATTTGTTCCAAATGTAACAACTGGACTTGTTCTATCTATATTTACTATATATCCTACACTTTCTGCTCCCGCTGTTCCAACATTATTAACTGCTCTTGCTTTTATAATGGTTGTTCCTTCTCCTGTTATTATAATTTTATCTGTACTGCTATATGTTTGAAAGCTTCCTCCATTTATTGTATATTCATATTTTACTATATTGGGTGATGTTACTGTATTTACTGTTAATGTTACATTTTGATTTGTCCATGCATTTGTAGCTACTGTTCCTGTTACTACTGGTGCAACTGGGACATCTGTATTTGTTGTTACTCCACTTGATAATATTTCTCTTCTATTTCCTGCGTTATCTACTAATAACACATGTAAATAATATATTTCATTAGTACTTGATGTTACAGTTATTGTTTGTATTGCACTTGAAAATACTGTTGCTGTATTCCATATTTCTTCTGTATCTCCATATGGGGATGATATTGTTGAATATATATATTTACAATTACTTAAATTAAGTCCACTTCCATTTGTATTATCACTCATTGTTACTGTTGCTTGTGTACTACTTGTTGTTGATTGTGTTGGTATTGTTATTAGTGGTTCATTTGGTACTGTTGTATCTACCATTATTTTGCTTGATATTGATGATATTTTATTTCCTGAATTATCCACTGATAATACATGTATATAATATTCTCCATCTGATGGTACTTCTGGTTTTATTGTTGCAATATCTAAAACAAAATCCTCAAAAGTAAAATTGATACCTGCATTCCAAACTAAATCTTCTTCATTGTAATTTGTATTTATTTGATCAACAATATATTTACTATTTGTTTTACTTATCCCACTTCCACCATCATTATCACTCATTGTTATAGCTACTGGTGCTATCTCAAGAAATCTTGAATATATTGGTTTTGATATTTGCGCAATATTTGGCTTTACATCATCTACTGATGATACTACCTTTAACTCTTTTGTTCTTACTTCTGCTTCATTAGTCATTTTTATATCTACTATTATATAATACGTTTTATATTCTTCTACTCCTTCTGTTATATCAAATGTTTCGCTTAAACTCATATTTGTTATTGTAATTGCTGCCTCTTGTGTTCTTACTCCACTTTCTGTTGATAAATATATCTTACAATATTCAATTTTTGTTACATCTACGATATCTCCTGAAAGTGATACTTGCCCACTTATATGTGTAGAATCTGGTATTACAGATAAATTTATACTAAATCCTTTTACCTCTATTAATGAACTTGCCCAGTTAGATTCAGTTATATTACTTCCAATATATACTAGTTTGCCTGCTTCAATTTCTAAAACATCATCATATTTTGTTCTCTTCATTGATGATATTATTTCTGTAATTGGTCTTGTAGCATCAACTGTTTGGCTTCCATTTTCAGTTGAACCACTTTTATCTGCATTTAATAAACTAGGATCATAATTTGCTGATGAATTTGCAATTTTTCCCAATTCATAAAGTGATAACTCACTCTTAAATGTGTCTATATCACTTTGGAATTTTGCTTTTTTTGCACTGTCTATTGGATTATTTTTACTTAAATTAAGTATTACTGCTCCTGCCAAAATGATAATAACTATTATTGTTATTACCAGTACTATTAACGATATTCCGTTTCTTACTTTTCATATGTTCCTCCAACGCACTATATTTCGATGTAAATTTAACATTTATAAAATTCAACCTTTTTATAATATTATAGGTTATAATGTTATATTATATTTAAAAAATTACTCATAAACAAATTTATATATACATATTTTATTTACATCTACAAGCATATATTTTTTCTACATACACTTGAATACTCACAAAATCTGCAATGATTTGCTTTTTTATTAGGTTTTATCCTTACAACACCACTTGTTATCTCATTTCCGATATTTTTCATGATTTCTTTTGCTTCATTACAAAGATTTTTAAACTCATTTTCTTCTATCGCTTTGCTATTTTTTGAGTTTATTGTTCTTTTAGAAATTGATATATACCTTCCATTGTCTTGTTCAAAATTATTATCCATTTGTTTTAAAATTTGAGCATCTTTTAAATATATTCCTTTCATTTGCAAAGATTTTATATATGCATTTTTTAGTTTTTCAGTATCATCTGTATATTCTGATAATGTAAGTAATGTATCTGATAAATTAAAATATACCATTGCTGCTGGAAAGGCTTTTTCTCCATTTTTATCCTTGTTTTCAATAAAGGCCGTAAGATAAGTTATAAGTTGAAGAGATAATCCTTCTTTTATATCATCTAAATTTAAATTTTTTGATGAAGATTTATAATCTACAACTCTAATATATTTATTATCTTCATATTCAAGTGAATCAACTCTATCTATTTTACCTATAAGTATCATTGATTTATTATCTTGAAGTTGCAATTTTATAGGAGTGTATATTCCGCCCTCTTTAAATTCAATTTCATACCCTTCAGGCACAAAATTACTTTGATTAAAACTTTTTGCAACAGTAGTTATTGCCTTTAACATTGCACTTATAAGTTTACTTTTTAATATGTTATATTTTATGCTATCTTTTTTGCTTCCAAATACAGATTCTAGATTTGATTCTATTATTTGAATAAGTATCTTTTCATATTCTTTGTCTAATCTTTCACCATCTTTTAATATTGACTGCCAATATATATTTCTTTGGAATATATACTTAGAAAATTCTTCGAGAACATTATGCATAAAACTTCCCATATCAATTGATGTAATTTTATATTCTTTTCTTGGAGATATTTTTAAACAATATTTCATGTAGTAAGAAAATGGACATTTCTTAAATAATTCTAGTTTTGATACACTAGTTGTAAGTTCATTTCCATATATTAAATCTAAAACTTCTTTTTTTATATTACTTTCATCTTTTTTATAATTTAATATTGTATTATATCGCTTATCTTCTTTAAACATCTTATACAAAGCTGCACTATATTTTTTATAATTATTATCTATTATATCTTCGCACATATACTCAAACAATTTTTCTTTTGAATATACTTTGAAGATATCATCTTCTTCATATTTTTCTGCTATATTTCCTTTTATTTCTATACTAAACAATTGCTTTATATTAGTAATCAAACTAGAAGGCCTATAGTTTTTACCAGACATATCAGAAACTGGGACAAAAACATATAACATTTCATCTATATTTGATATTGCTTCATATATATTGTATAGCTGCATATTATTCTTTGATAAGGCAGATTCCTTAAAAAATATATCATTATTTGTTAATGTATTTATTTCCATATCGTTAAAAAATATATCTTCATCTATTTTTTTAGGAAATTCATTTTCATTTACTCCTATAAAGAATACTTGCTTTTTAACGCTAATTTTATTTACATTAATATCTAATAACTCCACCTGATCAATGGAAGGTGGTATTATCTTTATATTTGAGTCTTTAAGTAGCACTTTAAATACATTATAGAATTCAAACATTGTTATTTTTTCTTCTATATATATTTTACAAATAGAATCAAATATCTCAGATATTTTTTCAAACACTTGTGACTCACGCATGAAATTTTCATTACTTAATGCATATGCTTTTTCTCCAATAATATAGTTTTTATAGTTGTCTAGAATACCATTTGTAACTAAATGATTATATATTATTTTAACAATTTCATTTGATATTAATTCTTTATTTTTTATATTAGATAAGCCCTTAAATATGCTAATTATTTTTTCTCTTGTATTATTTAAAGTTTCTAAATCATATAACTTGTCCGTATTTTTTTTATTATTTATTGTAAATTCTTTTTCAATTGAGTACTTTGATAGATTAAATTCAATTGAATAGTTTTCTAATTCATATATATCAGCTAAATTTATATCGTTTAGTCCAAGTTTTAGTATTTGTACTATTTTTGATATATTACTTCCAAATATTGCAAGATCTAAAATTGAAGTAATATATTCTGATAATTTTGAATCTTTTATACTACTTTTTTTATTTATATAAACAGGTATATTATATTCATAAAACACCCTTTTAAAAATTGATTCATACTTATCTATATCAGTAGTATATATTGCAAAATCATTATATCTATAGCCATTTCGTACCTTATTACAGATAATTTGTGCAACTTTTTCTATTTCAACATAGTTATTGGTAACATACTGTACATCAAGTCCAATTTCTAAATTACTATTAATATCTTTCTTTATTTTATAATCCGAAAAAATATTATTTGCCAAATATTTTATATTCTCATTTGATTTAGAATAATTTATATACATATATTTCGTATCAACATTTACACCTAATTTGTTACAAATTGATAGTAATCTTAAATATGTTTTATTTGAATTTTCAAATATAATTTGTGTATTTTGAGAATAAATATCCTCTTTTGAAGTAATATCTGTATTTAATGAAATACTAATATTGGCACCAGAAAGTAATACTTTTTCAATAAAATTATACTCTGATTCTGTAAAATTATTGTATGCATCAAAAAATATATTTGATCCTTTTAATTCAATATTTTTATTTAATATTTCACTTAAAAATATATTATATTCATCCACACTATCAACATAATTATTGTTAACTTTCTCAATATATTTCCCATATATTGAAGCAACTTCTTTAAGTTTATATTCAAGAAATTTATTTTCTATGTTTAATTTTTCTATATTTTCTAAATTAATATTAGATTTTCTAAATATATCCATATATATGTTAAGCATATCAAGAAAACCTTCTTTTTGCCTTACATTTTTAAAAATATTTATAATATCCTTATTCTCGTTTATTACCTGATTAAGTATAATTTTTCTATCTAATTTAGAAATATATTTACTAGAAAAATCCATTTTATACTTATGAATATTTTTATCTATATACGAAGAAATAGTAGTAATCTTCGCACCAATCACCCCATCCTTACCAAGAAAAGACATATAGTTTTCCTCGGCTATTGCTCTCATTTGAGATGGGACAAAAAGTATAGTTTCTTTACTACTATTTATACTATCTTGCATTAAATCATAAATATATTTACTCTTACCAGTTTTTGACTTACCAAGTATTATATTCAAATTCATTATATCACCATTTTATATTTCTTTTTATTTTTTAATTAGTTTGTTCTTCCTGTTCATTTTCAGAATAATCACTTACTAACATTTGTTCATCTTTAATTCTTATATTTTCAAACTCAGGTAATTTTGAAACATCATCTATGCCACATGATTTTAAAAATTCATTTGTAACAGCATATGCTGCAGGTCTACCTGGTAAATTAAGCCTTGCAACTTCTTCTACAAGCCCGCATTCAAGCAAACGATTAACCGCAAAGTCACTATTTACCCCTCTAATTCCTTCAATTTCAGATTTAGTTATTTTAGGATTATATGCTATTATACTTAATGTTTCAAGAACAGTAGAAGATAAGTTTTGTCTTTTAGTATTTTCAATAAATTTACTTACTTCCTTATAATAGATATTATTTGTAACTAGTTGATAAGCATCCTTTACTTTAACAAGCACTATTCCAGAATTACTGCAATACTTACTAGCTAAAGTATCAATTGCTTCTAATATTTCTTCTTTTGAAAGTTCTAAAGTTGAAGAAAGTTCATCTACTGATATTTCTCTACCAAGAGCAAATAATACTGCTTCAACTACATTTAAAACGTTATTTTGTTCCATTGTATTCTCCTAAATTATTTTATTTCAATGCCACCAAAAACACATGTGCCATTTAAGTATATTACAGGTTTTCCTTCAGTTAAAACACAATTTGATTTATTGTCAACTCCACCAAAAATAGGGATACAATTTACTTTTACAACAACATCTGATGATACAAGTATATCTACTCCACCAAATACTGTTGAAACGTCAATTATTACATCTTCATCAATTATAGCATCTCTTAAATCTAAATCTACTCCACCAAATATAGCATTTACAGTAGCACCTTTAAATTTTTCATTTGGAAATTTAACGTCTTGAGCAGAAAAAACTACATTATAGTTTTGTATTCCATCTTTAGTATTTTCTCTAATTTTACTCATATCAGCTGAACTTATAGTGTTTCTTAAAAATCTATTATTTGAAAATAGTGCAGAGAATCCTATTCCTACAAGAATTACAGGCCATAACAATCCTGATACTATTCCCCATCTTAAAAGATCTCTTTCTGCTAAGAAAAACATAAGACCAATTACAAGAATTGTAGTATTAGATGCTTTCAAACCATTTCTTAACATAGAAGCTAATGCTGGAACTATTATAAATAAAGTCCACCAACCTCTAAAAAATAATGATACATCAATTAAATCAAAAGAACTAAGTCCAAGTAATACACCAACAATAATTAATATAATACCCCATATTTCATTGCCATTTGAATTTTTCATATAAATATTCCTCCTTAATAATAATTATATATATAATAGCATATTTATACCTCAAATACAATAATAAATAAGTGTAAAATATTTTTTTATCAAATATAAAGACTTATACACTAATATAAAAAATCAATGTATAAGCCTTTTATTATTTATTCAAAATATTCTTTACCTAGTCCACATAAAGGACATACCCAATCATCTGGTAAATCAGCAAATTTAACTGGTTCTATTTCATCATCATATACATAGCCGCAAGCTGTGCATACGTGTTTTGTTTTTTCACTCATATTTTCCCCTCCTTTAATACTGTAATCTATAATTTATATTTAGATATAAATTTATTGTCTAATTTATTGTTAAGGAACTTTCTAAATTCGTCAACATTTCCTAAAATAAAATTTTCTTTATTTACAATCATAGCAGCTCTTTTATTTACATAGATATAAAAATGTGTTTTAGTTTCATATGCTTTAAATACTTGATTGTATAAAACTTTTAATTCTGATTGTTCTGTTTTATTAATTAAATATTCATCATAAAAAACTTCATCATTTGTAACATTATTTATAAAGCTATCTGTTTTTGTAATACTCTTTGTAGCCACATATGGTATAACTTTTATTATTCCCCCAAGCGCTGTTGCAAATATAATATACAAAATAGGTTCTAATATTTTGCTACCAACTATTAACATAAATATAGATATAGAATATATCAATATAATGCAAGCTATTATCAATATGTTATATACTTTTTTACTTTTAGAAAAGTGGAATTTATTTAGTTTCAAATACTCTTCATAAGTATATGGAGTTTTATTTTCAAATAATTTTTCCATTTTTACTCACCTTTTAAAAGTCCCATCATATTCTTTTTATATGCTTCAACTCCAGGTTGATTAAATGGGTTAACTCCAAGTACATATGCACTAATTGCACAAGCTTTCTCAAAGAAAAATATAAGTTCTCCAATAACATACTCATTAACATCTTCTATATTAATTACTATATTTGGAATTCCACCATCTATGTGTGCCTTTAAAGTACCATTAAAAGCTTGTTTATTTATATATTCAATTTCTTTATTTGCTAAATAGTTTAATCCATCTGAATTATTTTCTGAATATGGCAATTTTATTAAGCTTCTATCAAGATTAACGTTTAACACAGTTTCAAATATATTTCTTTTACCTTGTTGCATTAATTGTCCCATTGAATGAAGATCTGTTGTTAAATTAATTCCTGCTGGAAATATTCCTTTATTATCTTTTCCTTCACTTTCACCAAATAATTGTTTAAACCATTCTATAAAATATGCAAATGATGGATCATAACTTGCAAGTACTTCTATATCTTTTCCTTTTTGGTTTAGTGCATTTCTATATGCAGCATATCTATAACAAGGATTTTTTTCTAAACTTCTTTCATTATATATATGTGATGCAAATTGTGCACCATCTAACATATCTTCGATATCAATATTAGCTACTGCCATTGGCAATAGACCAACTGCAGTAAGTACTGAGAATCTTCCACCAACATCATCAGGAACTACAAACATTTCATATCCATTATCTACTGCAATATCGTGTAGAACACCTTTTTCTTTATCAGTAGTTACATATATTCTTTCTGCTGCACCACCAATACCATATTTTTCTTCAAGCAATATTTTAAATATTCTAAAAGAAACTGCAGGCTCAAGTGTAGTACCAGATTTTGAAATTACATTTATTGAAAAATCTTTATCTTGAACATATTCTACAAGATTTCTTAGATATTTTCCACTTAAATTATTACCAGCAAATATTATTTGAGGAAATTTTCTCTCAGAATATGAAAGTAAATTACTGAAATTGCTAGTAAATAAGTCAATCATTGCCTTAGATCCAAGATAAGATCCACCAATTCCAATAACTATAAGTACATCAGATTGTTTTTGTATCTTCTTTGCAGATTCTTTAATTCTAGTTATTTCTTCTTCATTTCTATTTTCAGGAAGAGTTAGCCAACCTAGCATTTCACTTCCAAGTCCTGTTTTATTATTTAATTTATCATGCGCCTCTAATATTTGATCTTCTAATATTTTTAATTCTTCATCATCAATAAAAGGTTTTACTCCATTTATATCAAGTGATATACCATTCATATATACTCCTCCTTTTAAATTAAATTTATTAAATATATTTTTCAGTTAATTTTTGTACTATAGTTCTTGCTTCTTCTAAATCTTTTTGATAATCTTCTTCTGATTTATTATTTACATTATTTGATAAAGCAAGATCAAAAGCTTTTGCTAAATCAATCATATCATTTTCTTTAAGTCCTTTTGTAGTACAAGCAGCTGTTCCAACTCTTATACCACTAGTAACCATTGGTTTTTCTTTATCATTTGGAATAGCATTTTTATTTACAGTAATATTTACAGTTTCAAGTAAATGTTCAGCTTCTTTTCCTGTTATATTTTTTGAAGTTAAATCAATTAGCATAAGGTGATTATCTGTTCCATTTGAAACAAGTTTAAATCCTCTTTTTATTAGTTCATTTGCTAAAGTTGAACAATTTAGCACTACTTGATTAATATACTCTTTAAAACTAGGATCAAGAGCCTCTTTAAAGCAAACTGCTTTACCTGCAATTACATGTTCTAATGGTCCACCTTGTATTCCTGGAAATATTGTTTTATCTACTTGCTTTGCAAATGCTTCCTTACAAAGTATTAAGCCTCCACGTGGGCCCCTTAAAGTCTTATGTGTTGTAGAAGTTACAAAATCAGCATAAGGAACTGGTGACATATGGTTACCTGTACAAACAAGTCCTGCAATATGTGCCATGTCTACCATAAAATATGCTCCTACTTTATCTGCAATTTCTCTAAATTTAGCAAAGTCAATTTTTCTTGGATAAGCACTAGCGCCTGCAACTATCATTTTAGGTTTAAATTCTAAAGCTTTTTTCTCTACATCTTCATAATCAATGTATCCATCTTCATCTACACCATAAGATATAATGTTAAAAAGTTTTCCAGAAAAGTTTACTTTTGCTCCATGAGTTAAATGTCCACCATTATCTAGACTCATTCCAAGTATTGTATCACCCGGCTCAAGAACAGATAAATAAACTCCCATATTAGCTTGACTTCCGCTATGTGGTTGAACATTTGCATGTTCAGCTCCAAATAGTTTCTTTGCTCTTTCAATAGCAAGTTTTTCAACTTCATCTATATATACACATCCACCATAATATCTCTTATCTGGATATCCTTCTGAATATTTATTTGTAAGTACAGAACCAACAGCTTCCATTACAGCTTCACTTACAAAATTCTCAGATGCAATTAACTCAATATTATTCTTTTGTCTTTCTTCTTCTTTTTTTATTGATTCATATAACTCAAAATCTTTTTGTTTTAATTCTTCCATTACAATTCCTCCAATTCATTTATTATATTTATATGTTACATTTTAAAATATAACTTAGTTAAAGATATAATATCATATACTACTTTTTTTTACAATAAACTTCAAGTAACTTTTCTCTTAAATTTTCATATTCAACATATATCTTAGGGTCCACATATTTTTCCCAATTTTTCCTGTCATTTTCTACAATATATTCCCTTATCTTAGTAGCTGATATGTTCAGTAGATTTCTATCTACAAGGATTTCAGTTATATTTTTTACAGCTTCTTTATCAAAGCATTTGAATATATCTTTATCTTTTCCATAAATTATACACTGTGGCAATTCATCTAAATATTTACTTGCTTCTTTAAAAACATATTCCCCCCACCTTGGACTAAGTTCAGTCTGATTTTTAAAATCATCTAGTGGTTTTATAATTATTTTTCCTTCTTCTATTTCTTTACTATATATTTTTTTTATTATATTTTCTCTATATTCGTAGCTAAAAGGATTTCTTAGCGTTCCTTCTTCTTGAGCAGAACCTATAAATATTAACAATTTATCACACAAACTTAAGCCTATATTTATTATTTTTTCATGCCCTATATGTATATGTTGGAATCTACCAACAATTATTCCTGTTTTAAAAACATTCATTTTACTTCCTCCAATATAAGTATATCACAAATAAAAATAAAACAAAATAGTTAAAATATAATTTGACTTTTTTGATAGATGTGATATAATATTAGTGTAACAAATAAATCTAGTTTATTTAGACAATTAGTATTGTTTATTTATAGTATTGGGGATTGAGAGGTCTCAAGAATAATACGTGTTAGTCTTGTACCTGGTCTATCAGAATTGATGGATTTTGTACTATTGACTAAGTTCATTTCGAGAATTACGTAGTATTATTTTTTTGAGACGAGCGGAACTCTCAGGAGGAGGAAACAATACTAATCTCTATCAAAAAGCCTACCTTTATTTTAAGGTAGGTTTTTGATGTCTTAATATTATTTTTATATTGATTTGTAGACTATTACCATATTTTTTCTTTTTTTTACAAATATTATTTACAATTCAATTTTTTTTTGTTATAATTATTAAGTAGTGTTTTTGTACCATTAGCTCAGTCGGTAGAGCAGTTGCCTCTTAAGCAATTGGTCCAGGGTTCGAGTCCCTGATGGTGCACCATAAAAGAGTGCTTACAACAGTAATGTTGTAAGCATTTTATTTTTTATTTTTAATAAAATTTGCCTGTATATTACCCCATTTTTACCCCCTAAGATAAAATAAGGTATATAAAATATAGAATATTTTTATACTTATGAAAATCTATCATCCTAACAGTATATTATATTTTTTATATGCTTCATCGATTTCAAGATATTTTTTATCTTTTTTTTTTTGATATATGAACAAAAAAAGTATAAATAGCTATAGCAATGAAACAATAAAATGCAATTTTATTACCTAGTAAGTCTAGATTACCATTATTTTTAAAATATTTTGAAACTTCATTTTTAAAACTTTCATTATATAAAATAGAATTAATTGATGAATTTATTATAATTAATGCTAATCCAAATATTAAGTTGCATAAAGATATTTTTAATAGTCTTTGTATTTTCAAAATCAATATTAAATATACTATCCAAACAAATGAAAAACATATAGTAGTTATTGGTAAGCCAATGCTTAAGAACCAATTACCATTTAAAAATTTGCAACATATATATATTAATCCATAAGTTAATATTGTTATTAAAGATAAAGATATAAAACTTTTATATTTATTTAACAATGCAGGCAATACTGTTGCGCAATACCCTATCCCTACTGAGAATAACACAATAGGAAACCAAGTAATATCCTTATTTATAGCTAAATCACAAATTAAACATATTATTATGGTAAGAAAATACATAACACTTAATATATTAATGTACATTTTCTTTACGTTTATATTACTTATAAATTTAGTTGTATTTATCAAATTTTCTTCTGAAATTTTTTCTATCTCTTTTAAATCCATCTCCTTTGAATTTATTATTTCACCATACAATAATTCATTTATTGTTATTTCTAATTCTTCACATAAGTTTTGTAACAAAGATATATCTGGCATTCCTTTACCAGTCTCCCATTTTGAAACAGTTTTAAAACTGACCCCTAATTTATCTGCTAGATTTTGCTGAGTCATATTTTTTTCTTTTCTTAATTTTGCAATAAATTTTCCTATTTTGATCTGATCCATTCAAATAACACTCCTAACAACTATATAATATCATTATTTATTAAAAATTTCCACCCATTAATCGTAGAAAATTGAATTCTACTATTAGTAGAGTTATTTGACTACTTCTAATATGCTTATATAAAATAAATAATATAAGCCTAGTTATAAATTAGATTATAAAACCCCAACTGAATATATAATTCAATCAGGGTTTAAATAAGTTTCTTTGTGTCTGCTTTTATTTGACTAGTTCAGATTTTATTATTAAAATTATATTAGAAATCTCTATAATATTTTTTCTCTTTCTTTTATTATGGATTTACTAGCAGCATATGTTGCAAAGAAATATCCACCATAAACAATTATTATAAATAAAGCTACTATAGTAATATTTGCCCTTAAATCTAAGTTTCCAAAAGCAGATATAATTCTATTTAGTTCAGAAAGACCTACAACACTATGTACAATTGCTACTATAAGAGGAAGCATGAAATATATAGCTATTTGAGTAAACAAAGAAGAATTTATCATTTTAGAGTCAACACCAATTTTTCTTAGAACTTCATATCTTTCTTTGTTGTCAGAACTCTGTGATAATTGCTGTATTGCAAGTATTGCAGCTGATGTTATAGAGAATATTATCCCTAAATATATACCTATAAATGTCAGAATTACAGTTAAACCTATACTTGACTCTTTAATAAGACTTTTTGTAACAATAAAATCATAAGGTATTTCTAAATTATTTGATTTATAGAAAGCATCTATGTCGTTACTAAATTTCTCGTCTGTTTCTGTTAATTTTGAATCACTTACACCATAATTTCCTATAATATCATTTTCAGATATAACAGTATTTAATGATTTATCAATAACATTATCACTTACAATTATTTTACCCACATTTGAGTTCATATTTGAATTTTCAAAAGGAACTTGAATACACTCTTTGTATTTTGGTAAATATTTCTTACCTTCTATTTCTAATATCTTATTATTAGTTAATACCTCATTGTACATATCTACTAATATTTCAACATTTGATGATATAGCATATTCATTATCATTTAAATCTACTTTTTGATTTGATTTTCCAGACATATCCATCAATTTATTATATTCTGATTCTTTTATAAATTCTAATTTTGAATTTTCTTGAACAGTAAATTCTCCATATTTCTTTTTTAACTTATTAATTGCTTCTTCAGGTAAATAATTTTTCATATTTGCATTTTCATCTTCAAAATTGTATACATTATATTGTAAATATGTACTAAAATAGTTTGATAAATCAAATCCATCACTGTCAATTTTCTTCATCAAATCAGTAATTTCATCTTCATTATTCTTATCATAATCTACATAGTTTTTTATTGTAACATCAGTCAAGTTATTGTTAGCAATATCTTTATTAAATGTATGACTTAGTGATAATGCTCCAGATAGAATTATTATAGTTAAAAGTAACATTAGACATATTATAGTCATTGATATTGTATTTGTATTTATTCTACTATTTATTTGCCTTAAGACAAACATATTTAAATTTTTAAAATATACTTTTTTATTAGCTTGAATTATTCTAAGTAAAAAACCAGAAAGTGAAGCAAAAAACAATAGTGTACCTAGTGATCCTAGCCCAAGCATTATATAAAAGTTCTTGCCCATGTATACTAATGCCTCATGTTTTAACAAATAATATGCTACACCAATTGAAACAATTGAAAGTATAAATAAAATAAGTGTTACAAATTTATTTTTAATCTTTACTACTTCATTTTTTTTGCCTGCATTAAGTAAATTTATAAGTTTATATCTTGATATTGTTATAATATTAAATACCATAACAAGTAAATAGATTATTCCAAAATATACACAAGTTTTTATTAACGCACTTTTTGAAAATACAAAACTAAATTTACTCATATTTGCTTCAAACATCTTAGCAACAAATACTGAAAGTATTTGAGATGCAAACACGCCAATTACTAGTCCAATAGCAAGTGAAAATATTCCTATAAATATAGTTTCTATTAAAAGTAATTTTGATATTTTACCTTTACTCATACCAAGTGTCATATATAGTCCTAATTCTTTTTTTCGTCTTCTAATTAAAAAATTATTTGCATATACAATTAAAAATCCTAGTATAATAGATATAAATACCGATACGGCTCCTATAATTGCAACAAGACTTTTAACCATTTGACGTCTAGAATTACTAATTTCCATCATTGAAGATTGTGCATCTATTGAATTAAAAACATAAAATATCATTACTCCAAATATAAGAGTAATAAAATATATAGAATAATCTTTATAACTCTTTTTTATATTTTTTAGAGATAATTTAAATGACATCATTTAAGTCACCTCCAAGTAATGAAACAACATTTATAATTTTATCAAAAAATTCTTTTCTTGTATCATTACCCTTTACTAGTTCACTAAATACTTCACCATCTTTAATAAATACTATTCTATGTGCGTAACTTGCTGTAAAAGCATCATGTGTTACCATAAGTATAGTAGTTTTTAAATTCTTATTTAAATGTTCAAAACTTTCAAGTAACATTTTTGCTGATTTAGAATCTAGTGCACCAGTAGGTTCATCTGCAAGCACCAATGCAGGATTTGTAATTATAGCTCTTGCTGATGCCACTCTTTGTCTTTGTCCACCTGACATTTCATATGGATACTTGTTTAAAATCTTAACTATATCTAATTTTTTTGCAACATCTAAAACTTTTTCTTCAATTACTTTTGAACCAGCTTTTTGAATTGTTAATGCAAGTGCTATATTTTCATATGCAGTAAGTGTATCTAGTAGATTAAAATCTTGGAATATAAATCCAAGTTCTTCCCTTCTAAATTTATTTAACTTTGAGCCTTTTAGCTTGGTTATGTCTTCATTATTAACATATATATGCCCACTTGTAACATTATCTATGGTTGAAATACAATTTAATAATGTAGTTTTACCACTACCAGAGGCCCCCATTATACCAATAAATTCACCTTCTTCAACTTCAAAGCTTATATTATTTATAGCTTTGGTTAAATTACTCTTATTTCCATAGTATTTTTCTATATTTTCAATTTTCAATACTTTATTCATTAAAAACAACTCCTTAAATTTAATATATATAAATTATACTATTTCTATATTGGTTTAACAATTTATTTATCTTACATATACCTTACATTTTAGTAAGAATACTACATTTTTGAAAAACTTCCTGTAGGAAAAATTATCTTTATAGTAGTACCTTCTCCTAAACTTGAATATATTTCAATATCATGTCCAAGCTTTTTACAAAGTTTCTTGCAAAGATAAAGTCCAATACCTGTTGATTTATAAATTTTTCTTCCATTTTCTCCTGTAAATCCCTTTTCAAATATTTTTTGAATATCTTTTTTATCTATTCCTATACCATTATCTTTAATTAATAATTCTACTCTTTCGTCATATTTTTCACAATAGATTGAAATTTCTGGACCATTTGTTTTAGAATATTTAATACTATTTTCAATAATTTGTTTTAATATATATTCAAGCCATTTTATATCACTGTTTACTTTTACTTCTAAATCATAAAGGTTTAATTTAATTTTTCTTAATATTAATTCCTTTTTATTTGTATATATTGCTTTATTTACTACACCCTCTAAATTTATTTCTTTTATTATATAATCTTTATGAACATTGTCACTTCTAGCATAATATAGCACTTGTTCTATATATTTATCTATTTTATCTATTTCTTCATCTATGTTCTTTGTTACTTCATTACTATTATTTTCAATTATTAACTTAGTAGATGATATTGGAGTCTTTATTTCATGAACCCACATTTCAATATATTCTTTAAATTCTCGTTCATTATTTAAATGCGAATTAACATTTTCAACCATTGCTCTATTTACTTCTCGCATCGTTTCATATAACAATTTACCTTCTAAAAAATTGGGTTTACTTATAATTTCTTGAATTAAATATTTTTTATCCAACTCATTTAAGCTTTCAAATAATTTATTATAATAGCTTCTTTTTCTAAAAAAATCATATAAAAAAATAGCTAAATATGCGATAGTTATAAATACTGGAATGTATACAATAAGAAAAGTATTGACCTTAAATATTTCTAAAAAAGAGAGCACAAGTGCTAGAACTATTACATATATTACAATGGAAAAGATTTTGTCAATTAAATAATCAATAAATCTCATAATATTATATAACCTTGTCCTCTCCTTGTTTCAATTATATCAACTAAATCTATATCTTCTAGTTTTCTTCTTAGTCTATTTATATTAACAGTAAGGGTATTATCATCTACAAACATATTACTATCCCATAAGTAAGTCATTATTTGATCCCTTGACACTATTTTACCAATATTGGTTAATAAATAATGTAGTATTTTTACTTCATTTTTAGTTAATTCTATAGAATTGTTATTAAATGAAAGCATACTCTTTGATATATCTAAGCTCATATTTTTGTATTCTATTAATGAACTATTACTTTTATTATCAACTCTTCTTAATATTGATTCAATTTTAGCAAGTAGTATCTGCGTATTGTATGGTTTTGTTACAAAATGATCAGCTCCATAATTTATACTCATTAGTTCATCCATTTCTGTATTCCTACTTGTAACTATTATTATTGGTATATCAGATTTTTTTCTTATTTCTCTACATATATAATAACCATCATAATTTGGCAAATTTATATCTAGTAACAATAAATCGCTTTTTGAATCAAATATATCATCTATAACATTTCCAAATTCTTTTATTTTATTTGTTTCATATCCATTTTTATTTAAAAATATACTTATTTCATTTCTTATTTTTTCATCATCTTCAATTATACAGATTTTAGACATAACTTATCTCCTTATCTTTTTTATTTCATTATACTATTTTTTTTATATAATTACAATTATTATATATAACTGTTTGTTTATTGTTTTAATAACAAATCTATGATATAATTTAATGTGCACCCTATTTTATATTAACAACTATATAGTATATAGTCATAAAATAGATGTAGAATAATAAAAAAGTGAGGAAAATGAAAAAATGAACTTTATTAGCAACGATTTAAGTATATCTTTAGAGAAAATAACAGGAATTCCAGTTGATTACATACGTTTAGCATTTGTAACAATTACAGGAATTATAATAATTAATATACTTAAATTTATATTTTTAAAAATATATGAAAATACTCATTCAAAATCAAGAGATATTTATTTATATAATAAAAAATCAGAAGTAATAGTTACAATAATAATACTATTATTTGTTTTAATAGTTTGGGAAAGTTATATAAAAAATATAATGACCTTAATTAGTTTCGTTTCTGCTGGTATTGCTGTAGCTCTTAGAGATGTAATTGTAAATTTCTTTGCAGGAATATACATTAGAATAAGTAAACCATTTGTGCTAGAAGATAGAATTGAAATAAATGGAATCAAAGGAGACATTGTAAATATCAATACTTCAAGTTTTGAAGTACTTGAAATTGGTGAAAGAGTAAATGGAGAACAAAGTACTGGTAGAATAGTACATATACCAAACTCAATGATTTTTACTTACCCATTAAAAAATTATGTTAAAGCATTTAAATATGTTTGGGATGAATTAACTGTAAAAGTAAATTTAGATTGTGATATAACAAGAACAAAAGATATATTATACAAAATAGTAGCTGAAAATAATATTTTAAGTGAAACTCCAGATAAAATGGAAATGCAAATAAATGATTCTAGTAAAGAATATAGAATATATTATAATAATCTTGATCCTATTATTTATACAAGTGTTGTTGATTCACACATAGAATTTTATATAAGATTCTTAGTGCATCCTAAAAAAGCAAGAAATATAGAGGATTCTATATGGATAAATATTTTAAATTCATATAAAAATGGTGAAATAAACCTTTATAATACAAATAATTAAAAGATATTACCTTATTGTAATATCTTTTAATTATTTTAACTATTCTATTATATTTTAAGTTATAAACCATTTGATACTAGAAGAACAGGTCTAAATGTAGTTGCAGGGACTTCACCTCCATTGGTGCCACCATCTACACTAAATATACCAGCAGATTGGCCTCTAGTCGTATTTCCACCTCTAACAAACCATGGTATAAAACTATTCCCTATTAACATTTCATCTTTATTCCAACTATCATGACTTGTATAAGGATTTTTACCTGAAATATCATTTAGCCACTCATAATATTTTCCATCTTTTGTACATATACCAAGAAATCCAGTACCACCAGATGTTTCATATATAGCATCTCCATGTTTATTTGATGCACTAGAATAGGTTGCATCAGTGACGCTCTTTCTATTTATATTTAATGTAACATTTACATTTTCTATGTCCCAAAGTGACATTCCACTCACTCCATAATATGTTGCTCCCTCTCTTGCATCTGGACCTGGGTCATATACATCATAATATTTTTGATACTCAGATTTTAACTTTCCATTTTCAAAATGATCTTTATTTCCATATTCTGATATATAGGTACTACCATTATCAATAAAAGCTGCAGTCATCTCATTAGATCCACCTGACATATCAAATACGCCATATATATTGCCAGTAGTGCTTGCATTTTGTCCAATACTTGTATTGTATAAATGAGCATTCATGTTACCCATATAGTCTGCTACATCATCTTTACTTGAACCTGAATACCCGGTTTTAAATCCCATTGTAAAGTTATAATCACCAAGATCCTCCAATTCACAATAAACGTTAGTCCATGGTTCTTGCCCATAAACACTTTGTGATAAATATGCAACTGCACCCCATTCAGTATTTTTTATTTGATGTGTATCTACATTAGCATTTATTCCTACACTACCATTAGAATTTTGCATATTCATTATTACGGTTTGTACATTTCCTTCGGTAATTGCAGACCAACTATATACATCTGGGAGAACTCTCACTTGAAGGCTTGTATCATTTCCACCTCCAGTTTTATATCCAGCAAAAAGCCCATCGTCTGTTACTTTATTAGGATCTGAGCTACTAGCCTCAAATTTTGCTACCCATATTCCAGTTAATTCTTTATCTCCAAATGTAAATGCTGGATGTACTATATAACCACTTGGTAAATCACTTCCATCAGCTAACTTATTAGTTGTTCCCATCAAAAATTTTATATCAACAGTTTGAGTAGTTGATGAATGTGGATATGTTATTTTGTATGCATATCTTGGTATCCAAACCCAATATGCTTTATTTCCATTGTTATTAGTTATAATATTTGCCCATTTTTTTGCTGAATAATCATACCAACTTGTATCAGTATTTGCTTGACTAATTGCCATTTCAGTCTCTTTAAGTGATGAATCCCATTTTATAGCTTTAGTAGTTGCCTCAGGTAAAAGTGAAATTTTTGGTTTATTAAATTTTAATCCATTTACTGATACTACATTTCCGTCACTAGTCATATTTTTTGAAATTATAAACTGAGATAAAGTTTTATCATCAAGGGCTCCAGTATCTTGATCATAAGATCCAAGCCAACTGTCATAGTCATCAGGACTATTATATACAAGATATACTTTTCCACTATTAGAATCAACGTACCAGTTTGAATTTGCATTAGATGTTGCTCTTGATAAATCAACATCTAAGTTGCTTTTTGCTTTATCACTATCAATTTTATACATATCGCTTGAATTGATATTAATTTTAGCATCTTTATCAACAATTGTAGTAATTAAATCATTTATACTTCCTGTATTTAGTGTACTAGCAGTTTTTGCAGTTAAATACATAGTTACAGAATCCTGAACAGAATCTTTTGTTTGAACAATCCTTGCAACACGTGCAGTATTAATAGGATTATTTTGACTTAGATTCAATATTATTGCAGATGCCAAAATTATTATAACTATAATGGTTATAATAAGCACTATTAATGAAATACCTAATTTTTTTCTATTCATAACAACCTCCAAAAGAATGAAAAAAATTGTATAGTCTAAATTATCATATAATAGCACTAAAACACGTTTGTTGTTTTAAACTATAAATTCACAATTATGATATTACAAATTTTACACATTGTCAACATATTTTTACACTAATATATCATTTTTTTCCTTTTTAATTAAACATATATATTTGACTTTTTTTATAAAATAATATACAATTTTAAAAAAGGAGATTTTTAACTTAATGAAGGATTATTATGAAATTTTAGAAGTGAATAAAAAAGCTTCTAAAGAAATTATACAAAAGGTATTTAAAATACAGATTAAGAAATATCATCCGGATGTCGCTAAAGAAGAAAATAAAAAAGCTGCTGAAGAAAAGGTTAAAGAATTAAATGAAGCATATGAAGTTCTTTCTAACGATGATAAAAGAACTGCTTATGATACGCAATTAGAATATGATAAAAGTAGTGATAGTAACTTAATTAAGGCATTAAGTGATGAAAATGCAATACTAAAAAACAAATTAAATGAGCAATATAATTTAATAAATAATTATATTGAAAAGGATTCCAATATAAATTTTAATCAAGTATATGATTCTGAGACTCCTGATGAAAAAAATGGGAATTATACCAATTTACAAGAAAGTTATTCAACAGGAAAATATATAAAGGATACACTATTTAAGTTGATACTAACTATACTCTTAATATTTATCGGTATGTTAGCTATATCTCTAATAACTGGGACAAACTTATTTAACGATTTCTTTAAAACTTTATTTTAATTTGTATTATTATGTAATTTTTCATCTTATTGGTTGTCCATATATTTACTTTCAATCAAAACTGTGGTATAATATATTTTGCACAAAAAATATATTATTGACCTTACAGTGTAGGTCATGTCAAAATTGAGGAGGTTATATGACACCACAAATTTTAACAGCATCATTACCTAATAAAAATTATCTAGTTTTTGAAAACGGTAAAAAAACCATATTAGAAATAACCAATATGGATGTCGAGTTTATCAAAATTTCACTACAAAGTGCTGAAAAGGGATACCAAATAAAGGGAACCCCCAATTTTACTGCAAATTTATTTTATGGTATACCTGGTGAAGGTGCAAATAGCTTTCCATTTAGCCCTACAATTCCTGCAACAATGAGTAACATATTTGGAACTGATGGTGAACATATCATGTATATTAAAGACTTCAAGGATTTGCCTAAGGGGAAATACATAATAGAATTTGAATTTGAAAAATCTATTATGTGAATTTTAAACACATAAACCGGTGTAATTATATGGTTTATGTGTTTTTTCTATTTTATATCATTTTTCAATTTATATATCATAACTAAATTAGGAATTATCATCAAAGCATTTGCAATCGAAGATAAGCTCCATACTAAGTTTATAGTAGTTATAGCACCTATATATATACATGTAGCATAAATAACATCATATATTTTTTCATACTTATTTGAACTCTTAAATATGAATCTAACAGCAGATTTCCCATAATATCCCCAACATGGTATTGTAGCAATTGCAAAAATAGCTATTGAGAATGTCAATAATTCTCTGCCATATGGCATAATGCTAAATGTATTTTGTACTATTTCAATTGGATTTGCACTAAGAGTATACATCCCAGATGCAACAATTGCAACACCAGTGATTGTACACAATACCACAGTATCAATAAAAACGCTTGTTGAAGCTATAATAGATTCATTTTTTATATCTTTCATTTTTACTGTTGCGTTGAATATGGGTGAACTTCCCATTCCAGCCTCATTTGAAAATAAACCTTTTGACATTCCAGAATTCATCGCTTTTATTGCAATACTCCCAAATATTCCACCAGCCACTGCTTTAAAATTAAGTGCTTGATCAATTATGTTATATATACTAGACAATATATTGTATCTGTAATATATCAGCACATAAAAACACATGAATATATATAATACTGTTGCAATTGGAACAAGTATACTGCTTACATTTGATATTCTCTTCTCATTTCCAAAAATAACATATGTACATAGTAATGTTACTATTATTGCTATCAAATGACTATTTAAATTAAATGTGTCTATAAGGGAGTTTGCCATAGCATTTGATTGTATCATAGATCCAATACCAAATGATGCAAGTATAGTAAATATACTAAACATAATTGCAAGTGAATTATTTTTTAACTTATCTGCTAATACATACATTGTCCCACCATAATAGCCTGATTTATTTTCTTTTCTATATTTTAGAACAATATAGGTTTCAGCATATTTAGTTGCAATTGCAAAAACTCCTGATATAAAAATCCAAAAAATACTACCTATTCCACCTATTGCTATTGCTGTTGCAATCCCAACTATATTACCAGTACCAAGAGTGGCTGCAAGTATTGTCATTAAAGATTTAAATGAATTAATTCCTTTTTTATCTGAACTTTCTCCATTTTTTAATATTAGCTTTAAGCCTTTAATAGTATACTTCTGTGGAAATTTAAGTTTTAGAGTTAAAAATATGTGAGTAAGCATTAATAATAGTACAAGAGGCCAATTCCATATTATTCCCTCTAGCTTTAATATAATATTTTCCAAATTTATCACCACTACTATTATACTATGTGAAAATATGTGTTAATATTAAAATAACACCTACTTTTAATAAGTAAGTGTTATTTTGAATATGAATTTTAGCCAAATCTTAATTTATTTACTATTTTAATCATTGTATTTGTTATATACTCTATATCAATCATTGTATTTTCTTCACCAAGAGAAAATCTAACAGAGCCTTGAGCTAAAACTTTATTAACTCCTATTGCTGTTAATACATGTGATGGCTCAACACTGCCTGAGTTGCATGCACTTCCATTAGAAGCACAGATTCCATTCATATCAAGCATTAAAAGCAATGTTTCTCCCTCAACGCCTTTAATTGATATATTAACATTTCCAGGCAATCTGCTAGTTCTGTGTCCATTTAATCTTATATATGGTATGTTTTGTTCTAATTTCATAATTAAATTTTCTCTTAATGTTATTAATCTTTGGTTATATTCTTCAAGATTTATTGCTGCAATTTCTATTGCTTTTCCAAGTCCAACAATTCCGGGTACATTTTCAGTTCCTGCTCTTTTGCAACCTTCTTGATGTCCACCATAAACAAGAGGTTCAAATTTTATTCCCTCTTTTATATATGCAGCTCCTACTCCCTTTGGTCCATAGAATTTATGTGCTGACAATGATAGTGCATCTATATTCATAGATTTCACATCTATTGCAACATTACCTATAGCTTGAACAGCATCTGTATGAAAATATACTCCATGGTTTCTTGCTATCTCTCCTATTTCGCTTATTGGTTGTATAGTGCCAATTTCATTATTTGCAGTCATTATTGTAATCAAAACAGTACTAGATTTTATTGAACTTTCTAATTCACCTAAATCAATCATTCCATACATATCAACATTTAAATATGTAACTTCAAATCCTTCTTCTTCAAGCCTCTTACACGTATTAATTACTGCTAAGTGTTCAATTTTACTTGTAATTATATGATTTCCTTTAGATTTATTTGCCCTTGCTATACCTGAAATTATCATATTGTCAGATTCACTACCACCTGCAGTAAAATATATTTCATTTTCATCACTATTTATAGCTTGAGCAACTTGTTTTCTTGCATTATCAATAGCACTTCTTGATTTTTTTGCAATACTATAAACAGATGAAGCATTACCAAAATTTACACTAAAGTATGGTAACATCTCATCTAAAACTTCATTTCTTACTGGTGTTGTGGCACTATGATCCGCATATATAATTTTATCCATTTCGATTACCCCCAAAAAATGCTAAAAGCATATTATTATATAATATAATATGTTTTTAGCATAATTTTGTTATATGTTTGACCAAAAATTCTCATATTCTTCTCTAGCGAATTTTTGAGAGTTTTTCATTTTCTCAACTATTTCATCATAATTGTCTATTAATGCTTTTACAATAGCAGTATCAAGATGTCCTCTATTTTCTTCATCTTGTATAACTCTAATAACCATTTCTTTTTTCATAGCATCTCTATATGGCCTATCTTCTGCAATTGCGGTAAAAATATCTGCTACACACATGATTTTAGAGCCTAGTTTCATATCCTCACCTTTTATATGAAATGGGTATCCACTGCCATCTAGTTTTTCATGATGATAAGATGCATATTCATTTATAAGTTGAAAGTTAGGATCTTTTATTACTGAAAGCACATTGTATGTATGAAATGTATGTGACCTGATTATTGCATATTCATTTACATCAAGTTTTCCATTTTTTTCAAGTATAGTATTGGGAACTGCAAGTTTACCTAAATCATGCAGGAAACCAGATATTTCAAGTATTTTTACAAATTCAGCATCACAATTCATCGCTGTTGCAATAGCACCAGCACTTGTTGATACACCTCTTGAATGTACTGCCGTAAATCTACTTCTAAAATCAATTATATTTGCAAACCACTTTGTTACTTGATATAGTTCATCAACATTTAAATCCATTTCATCAAGTTCTGCTTCTTTAAATAACACATCTGAGACATTTTTTGAAACTGTATATAGCCAAAACGATTCATTTTCTGAAAGTTTTAGAAATGTTTCTACAAGTTCAGGAACAAATAAAAGTCCAATATTTCCTTCTACCTTTACTTTAATATCAGGAACTTGGTTAAGTATATACTCAGACTTGTTTATATAGGTATCAATTCTATCAGCAAGATGTAATATTTGACATTCAATTGGAACCTCATATCCATTAAATGTTTTTCCTTCTCCATAATTCCAAGCTCTGTGATGATGTCTAACAAATATAGCTGAATCTTTAAAAATACTATTTTCCAAATATTTTGCTCCGACTATTTCATGTTTTGCGTCACCCTCAAAATCAGGTCTTATTATCTCGTCTATTTCACTTACTTTAGTAGCACCAATATCGTGAATCATTCCAGCTTTTACTATTTTATCTAATCTCTCTTTCGATACTCCATGCTCTTTTGCAAGTCTAAATGCAATATATGCAACTCTAACCTGATGACCTGATATTAGTGGACTAACTAAATCAAGGGCACTAGAAAATATTCTAAGTAATTCTGAAGTTTTTATATTTAATTTATACTCCATATATTCATCCTCCGTTATAATACCAACTTAGCATAAGTAAAAATGTATATATACATATTATCATTTATTATATAATTTGTAAACATTTATAATAAATTAAACCCTAAAATCATTATTTAAAATGATTTTAGGATTATATTTATATTATAACTAGCTAATTTAATAGATTTAGTTAAAGTGTTCCTGATACTGCTATTACTGGTCTAAAGCCAAAATCTCCTACGGGGCTTCCTGAAGCATATAAAAAGCTAAATAATCCTGCGCTACTCGCAGAATAGTTACTACCTCCATATACGAAGAAAGGATTACTAGAATATGCCATTCTTGAATTATCACCATACCAAGAGTAGTTTCCACTATATGATATTGATGTTTCATATATAGCATTGCCTATTTTATTTGAAATTGCTGAATAATTGTCTGACTGTGTATCTCCGCTTGATATATATATATCTTTATATTTTTCTTCTGCACTTACAACACTCCCACCATATGAAGTTAAACTACTATTTCCATTATTTACGTAAGCAGCGACAAATTCACTTACTCCACCACTCATATCGTATACACCATATATATTTCCTGTTGTACTTGCATTCACTCCATATGTCTCATTATCATATGGATATGTAGTTGTTTTACTACTACTACTTGCAGATGAGCCTGCTTGACCTGTTATATAATAACTATTGGGGTTTATCCATACTTCACCTGTTTTTCCGTAGTTGCTACTTGTTAAATATGCTACTGCACCCCATTCAATATTTTTCATTAAATGTGTATCTATTTCACTTCCACTTGTCCCCCATCCATATCTATCATTCGTTTCCATACTTCTACATGCTATAAATGCTGAATTTATTGATATATTATTTATTGAAGCTATTCCAGGTTTTATGTTTATCGAACTTGCAGTTCCACTAGCTTCAAATTTTGCTACCCATATTCCTGTAAGCTCAGTACTTCCAAAAGTAAATGCTGGTTGTAATGTATACCCACTAGTTATTGTGGTACTTGTTCCAGTTAAAAAGTTAACTTGTATAGTTTGAGCTGTTGATGAGTGTGGTGTAGGTATTTTGTACTCATATCTAGGAATCCATACCCACATACTTCCGTCAGCTGTTTGAGCATTAGCCCATTTTTTTAATGAATAATTATACCATGATGTATCATTTGTTGGATCTGTTACTGTTTCCCAACTACTACCATTCCACTTTTTAGCAGTCATACCATTAGATAAAACTGGTGCATTTGCATTTGATGTATCTGCTTGATTTATTAAAAATTCATTGGATTTTGTTGTTAATACATTTCCTGCATTATCATTTGCTTTTATCCATAAATAATAACTTCCTATTCCCGATTTCGTTAGAGTATCACCATTTGAAAATGTTACCCAACCACTTGAAGGAGCTGTACTATATTGTGTATCCCACACATATTGTAAAGTGCCAGAATTTATTCCACTAAATGCATCACTTATTGTAACAACAGTACTAGCATTTGAAGAACTATTTCCACCATTTGTTGCAAATGAAACAATTGGATTTGTCTTATCTATATTTACAACATATCCTATACTTTCTGCTCCATTCACTCCTACGTTATTTACAGCTCTAGCCTTTACATATATTGTTCCTTCAGTTGATACTATTATTTTATTTGTGCTATTATATGTTTGCCAAGCTCCATTATTTATATTATATTCATATTTTGCTATTCCATTTGACGCTACTTCGTTTACTGTCAATGTTACATTTTGATTTGTCCATGTATTACTTAATATTGTCCCTGTTATTGTTGGTGCTACTGGTATATCTGTATTTGTAGTTACTCCACTTGATAATACCTCTCTTCTATTTCCGGCTCTTATCTACTAACAATACATGTAAATAATATACATCATTTGTATTTGATGTTACTGTTATTGTCTCTGTTGAACTTGTAAATACTGTAGCTGTATTCCATATTTCTTCAGTGTCTCCATATGGTGTTGATACTGTTGAATATATATATTTACAATTATTTAAATCTAGTCCACTTCCATTTAAATTATCATGCATAGATACCGTTGCTTGTACAGTATTTGTCGTTGAACTACTTGGTATTGTTATTATAGCTTCATTTGGTATTGTTGTATCTACTAATATTTTGTTTGAAGTAGTTGTTATTTTATTTAATGTATTATCAACTGCCAATACATGTACATAGTATTCTCCATCTGCTGGTACTTCTAATGATATGGTTGCTACGCTACCAATAAAATCTGTAGTCTTAAAATTTGTAGCTGTATTCCACACTGTATCTGTTTTTTCATAATTTATAGCTGTTTGATCTATTATATATTTACTTTCTGCTTTGTTTATTCCACTTCCACCATCATTATCTGTCAGAGTTATTGCTACTGGTGTTATTATTAATTTATTTGAATAACTCGGTACTGCTATTTGTGATGAATTTGGAGCAACTGTATCTACTGTTGATACTACACTTATTTCTTTTTCTCTTGTATCAGATAAATTACTCATTTTTACTATTACTTTTATATAATATTTCTTATTTGCTTCTATACCTTCTGTAATATTAAAATTAATTGTTGCACTTTTATCTGTTATTTCTTTGTATGTATCCGGATAGCTTCCACTTGTTTCTGATATATATATCCTATAATAGGATATATTATTTACATCTACAAATGCTCCTGATAAATTTATAGTTCCACTTATACTTGATGTATCTGGGACTACCGAAACATCTATTTTAAAATCTTTTGATTCTATTACTGTGCCACACCATGATGATTCTTTTTGACTATCTCCTACATATACCAGTTCACCAGATATAATCTCAAGTTTATCTGAATAGTTTGTATTTTTCATTGAGGATATAATATCTTCAATTTTCTTATTTAAATTTTTATCTTTTTCACCATTTTCATATGAACCAGCTTTATCTGCATTTAATAATTTAGGGTCATAACTTCCTGATGTATTTGACATTTGTGATAACTCATACAGTGATAATTCACTTTTAAAAGTATCTATATCATTTAAAAATTTTGCCTTTCTTGCCGAATCCATTGGATTATTATTACTTAAATTAAGTATAACTGCTCCAGCAAGTATTATTATAACTATTATCGTTATTATTAATACGATTAATGATATACCTTTTTTTCCTTCCATATATTCCCCCTAATTGTGATGTCTTAGATAATGAAAAAATATTTAATGTAATATTAATAAATAAACTAATATTTAGTTAATTACACAATCGCCTTTTCATTTCTTATATTAAAATCTTATACTATATTAAAAAAAATGTCAATGAAAAATATGATTTCCTATAACTCAAGTATGTTTATATTTAAAGAATTATATTTTTATAATTTATCCTCCAAGAGTAACATCCTGATTTTGATACCAATTCATAAAGTCATATATATGTTGTTCACTAAAATCTGGCCACATATCATCTATTATGTATGTATCAGCATAAACAGTTTGTATCGGAAGCATACCACTGAGTCTAAATCTTCCTCCCCAACGTATTACTGCATCAATCTTTGAGATTTCAGATGATCCTATATTTTCTAATACATTATTTTCTGATGGATTATTAAATGCCTGGTTAATATCCCAGTACCAACCATAATTCACAAGATGATTTACTTTAATTCCACCTTTACCAAAAGTTGTTCTTTTTGTGTATGGTAATAATTCGCTTGGGAACATATTTGAATCAGTGTTACCCACAACAAGTATTTCAGCATCTCTATCTTTTAACGATTCCACAGCATTTACACAAGCTTTTGAAAAAGCATCATATTGTACTTTAGGTCTTTTTGTATTATCTTGAGTAAAACCAAAGAAAGTAATTTCTTCAACCCCCAATTCTTTTAATATATCAAAAGCCTTTAAACCAACTATAACTCCATAATCATAACCTTCATGTTTACCCATATTATTTTTTTCTGCCCATCTTCTATTCCCATCAGGTATTATTGCAACATGTTTAGGAATTCTATTATATTTTATTTTTTCCATAAATTACCTCCTTATTGTAGTATTTGCAATAAGGAGGTATATATTCTTTTTTATTTTGTCTAACTAATATTAGTACATTCAATTACTTTTCTTAAAATATCGCCGTATTTTCCTATAGCAGTTTCATTTTTATTAACTAAGAAATCTGAAAAATCTATAGTTTTTTCTTCAATAGTTATATTATCATTATTACTTAATATAATTTGAGCATTAATATTACCCTTCTCTTTTTTGAATAATTCAATTGCTTCTTTTGCATTTACTTTAACTAAGCCATTTATTTCACTAGTATCAAAATGAAATTTGCTGTAATCATTATCAAATTCAGAAATATACACATTTGAAAAAGCCCTATCTCTAAAAACACTTCCATCAGACTTAGTTTTATCCATTTTAAAAATGTATATATTAACTAAACTAGCTTTATCGTAATCTACATCAATTCCAATTTCCTCTTTAATTTCTCTTCCAAAAGCTTCTTTAACGCTCTCACCTGCCATTACATGTCCTGATGCTGTTGTATATAACTTATTCTCATCTTTTCTTATTTGAAAATATATATTACCTTCATTATCATATAGCCAACAATGTACAGTATTATGCCACAAAGCATTTTCATGCACATAATCTCTTGGATATTTACCAGTAAAGTGCATATTTTCATCATATGTATCTAAATACTCCATCTCATCCTCCAAATTATTTTACATATACTTCTTGTTTGTGATACTCTGTATGTAATAGTTCATGTGCTTTATGTGAATTAGGTTCTCCAATAAAATCAGCATAAATTTTCTTTACATTTGGATTTTTATGAGACATTCTATATGTAGACTCTTTATCTGCTTTATATAATGCTTTTGCACGTAATCCTCTAATATCCATTTTAGCTCTTTCATAAGAAGTTCTAATTGGTTGACCTCCACCGTTTATACATCCACCTGGGCAAGTCATAACCTCAATAAAACTATATTTACTATTTCCTTCTTTTATTTCATCTAATACTTTGCTTACATTTTTTAAACCTTGAGCAACAGCAATCCATATTTCTTTACCCATTAAATCAATTTTAGCTTCTTTAATTCCTTCTACTCCTCTTACAACTTCAAAATCTACTTTTTTAAGTTCTTTTTTAGTATACATTTCAGTTATAGTACGAAGAGCTGCTTCCATAACTCCACCTGTTGTTCCAAATATATGTCCAGCACCTGTTGCTTCACCAAGAGGATCATCAAATTCTTCATCTTCTAAATTTGAAATATCAATATTTGCTTCTTTTAGCATTCTTGCAACTTCTCTTGTTGTTATAACTTGATCTATTATTTGCATATCATCAATTCTTAGTTCTGGTCTTACAGCTTCTGCCTTTTTTGCACTACATGGCATTAGAGCAACAGAATAAATATCATGTGGATCAATATTCATTTTTTCAGCATAATATTTCTTTATAAGTACACCTAGTATTTCCATTGGTGATTTTGTAGAAGATAAATTTTCTGTTATATCTGGATAGAATTTTTCTACAAAAGTAATCCAACCACTACTACATGATGTTATCATAGGAAGAGTTCCACCATTATTTAATCTATTTAAAAATTCTGTTCCTTCTTCCATTATAGTTATATCTGCGCCAAGATCCGTATCAAATACCTTATCAAATCCAAGTCTCTTAAGACCTGCAACAACCTTTCCTGTTACAAGTGAGCCTATTGGCATACCAAATTCTTCGCCAAGTGATGCTCTAATTGAAGGAGCCACTTGAACTACTACATGCTTTTTATTTTGTCTTAATTCATCTTTAACGAATTTCGTATAATCTTTTTCTTGAAGAGCTGCAACTGGGCAATTTATAATACATTGTCCACATCCTACACATGTTGATTTTGCAATGCTTAAATCAAGTGCAACACCAACTTTTGAATTAAATCCTCTATTCATTATTTCAATTGCACTAACACCTTGCACTTTTTTACATACATTAACACATCTTCTACAAAGTATACATTTAGCCGAATTTCTAGTAATACACATTGAATCATCATCAACTATTTTTTCTGTAGTGCTTCCCTCATATGGTAACTCATCTATATTAAATTTTTTTGCTAAAGTTTGAAGTTCGCAGTTAGTATTTCTTGAACAAATAAGACATTTTTTTTCATGGTTTGATAAAATAAGTTCAAGCACTGTTTTTTTAGTATCTATTAAATCTGGAGTACTAGTCTTTACCTTCATCCCATCAGTTGCAGGATAAACACATGAAGCAACATATCCTCTTGCACCTTCAACTTCTACCATGCACATTCTACAAGCACCAACTTCATTTATTTCTTTTAAGAAACATAGTGTTGGAATATCTATATCTATTTTTCTTGCAGCATCAAGTATAGTAGAACCTTCTTCTACTGAAACTTCTCTTCCATCTATAGTCAAATTTATCATTTTTTTATCACTCATATATAACCTCCAACTATCTACTTATAGCCTTAAAAGGACATTTTGCAATACATGCTAGACATTTTATACATTTATCTTGATTTATTTTAAATGGCCCCTGTCTAACTACTCCTTCAATTGCAGATGTTGGACATACTTTTTGACAAAGTCCACATTGTTTACATTTTTCAGGATCAATTACAACTTTACTTAAGGCTTTACACTCACCTGCTGGACATCTTTTTTCTTTAATATGTGCCTCATATTCATCTCTAAAGTATCTTATTGTACTAAGTACAGGATTTGGTGCAGTTTGACCAAGTCCACAAAGAGAAGCTCTTTTTATATCGTTTGCTAATTTTTCAAGAAGTTCGATATCCCCTTCTCTTCCTTTTCCTTCAGTAATTCTAGTTAATATTTCAAGCATTCTTTTTGTACCAATTCTACATGGCGCACATTTTCCACAAGACTCATCTACTGTAAACTCAAGAAAGAATTTAGCAATGTTTACCATACATTTATCTTCATCCATTACTATAAGTCCACCTGAGCCCATCATAGAACCAATTTTCATAAGAGATTCATAGTCTATTGGTGTATCAATTAGTTCTTCTGGTATACAACCACCACTTGGACCTCCAGTTTGAGCCGCTTTAAATTTCTTGCCATTTGGTATTCCACCACCAATGTCATATACTATTTCTTTTAAAGTAGTACCCATTGGTACTTCAACAAGTCCAACATTATTAATATTTCCGCCAAGTGCAAATACTTTAGTACCTTTAGAAGTTTCTGTTCCCATTGATGCATACCAATTAGAACCATTTAAAATTATTTGAGGCACATTCGATAAAGTTTCAACATTATTTAATATTGTAGGTTTTCCAAAAAGTCCTTTTATAGCGGGAAATGGTGGTCTTGGTCTTGGTTCGCCACGTCTTCCTTCAATCGAATTCATAAGTGCAGTTTCTTCACCACAAACAAAAGCACCTGCTCCAAGTCTAAGCTCAATATTAAATGAAAACTTAGTTCCAAATATATTTTTACCTAATACTCCATACATTTTAGCTTGATCAATAGCAATATTTAGTCTTTTTACAGCAATTGGATATTCAGCTCTTACATATATATATCCTTGATTTGCACCTATTGCATAACCAGCTATAGCCATAGCTTCTAGTACACTATGTGGATCTCCTTCTAGAATACTTCTATCCATGAAAGCCCCTGGATCTCCTTCATCTGCATTACAACACACATATTTCTGATCAGATTCAACAGCTTTTGCAAATGCCCATTTTTTACCTGTGGGGAACCCTGCTCCACCTCTTCCTCTTAATCCAGATTCTAATATTACTTTTATAACATCATCTTGAGAATAATCAGTTAGGACATTTTTCAAAGCTAAATAGCCATCCATAGCAATGTACTCATCTATATTTTCTGGATTTATAGAACCACAATTTTTAAGAGCAACTCTTTTTTGCTTATTATAGAAATTTAGTTCATGCCATTTTTCTACATATTTATCATTTTCTTTTGGAATCAAATGTTCAACTTTTGTTCCTTCTTTTAAAGAATTTGCAATATCTTTTACATCTTCTATTTTTACCATCTCATAAAAAGTTTGTTCTGGTTCAATTACTATTATTGGACCTTTAGCACAAAATCCAAAGCAACCAGTTTTCTCACAAGATATATCCATATCTAATGCTTTTATTTCTTTTTTCAATTCTTCTAGAATTGCCTCACTTTTTGAAGATGTACACCCAGTTCCAGAACATACCATTACTCTTACTTTTTTAAATAACTTCTTTTTCTCAGTTTTTATTTTTTCTAAATCAATCACAGTCTTTTTCATATAGATAATCCTCCTAGATTTTTTTAACTATTCTATATTTTTATACTTTTCAACTATTTCTGCTACTTTTTCTGGTGTTACTTTTCCATATACTTCAGAGTTAACAACAATTGCAGGTGCAAGTCCGCAAGCACCTATGCATCTAACTGCCTCCAAAGAAAATTTTCCATCTTCAGTAGTTTCACCCTCATGAACACCAAGTTTTTCTCTAAATTCCTTTAATACGGCTTCTGCTCCCTTTACGTAACAAGCAGTTCCCATACAAACTTGAACATTATACTTTCCTTTTGGCATAAGTGAAAATCTAGAATAAAAAGTTATAATACCGTAAATCTCAGAAAGCGGAATATTAAGTTCTCTAGATAAATATTTTTGAACAGCCTCTGGTATGTATCCATATTCATCTTGTATTTCATGCAATGCTGAAATTATACCTCCATCAACAGTTTTATATTTATTTGCTATTTTAACTACTTTTTCATCTACTTCACAACCAGTACAACCTTCACAATGTTTCATAACTACCTCCTAAAACATCAATCAAATATATTGTATACTATTATTAAATTCTTAGCAATAGGTTTTATGATAAATACTCATAAAAATTTATATATAAAATATTGTTTATTTTTAGCATATGGTATATAATTTATGGAACATATTGATTATTTGGAATTTATATGATATAATTTGGTAAAAATGAGAAATTTTACCATTATTACACAATTGAGGGAGGGGATAATTATGAGGGATAGTCCAGAGAATTATTTTGATAAATTTAATGATTTATTGCCCAAATATTCTATCGGGGAGTTGACAGACGATGATTTTTTCAAAATAGTTGACAAATCCGACTTCGTAGGTTTACTAGATACAGATCAAAAAAGAGAGAAATTTAAAGAAATTTTCTTTAAATACAGATACGATCTTCAAACTTGTGTAATTAATATGAATACTTATTTACTTTCAATTAGTGATTAAGGTTCTTATTAAAAGATATAACAAAATAGGATGTACATTTAAGTGCATCCTATTTTATATTATCTTCTTGTGATTTTTCTTCTGCTTTTAATTCATTATTACCCTTTTCAAAGTCTTTATTTGCATTTTGTTTATTGCGTTCTTCTTTAGCTCTTTGCTTTTCATTTTTCGTTGGTTCTGAGCTATTTCCTTTTACAATATCTTTAAAAGTAGAATCTATTTTTTCTCTAATTTGGTCTTTACTAATCTTTCCATCTTTAATAGCTGCTTTTATTATGTCATTATCATACACAGAAAAATACATCTCTTTTATAAGTCTTTTTATTTGTTCTGGACTTGTAATTTTTGCATTTAAACTTTTATCTAATAGATTTTTTTCAACCTTCGATAATAGTACATCAAATCCATCCTTGCCTTTATCTATATTTTTGTTTATACTATCTTTTCCTATAATATCACATTGTAAATATAGTTTTTTCTCCTCATCAACTCCTGCAGTTATATCATGGATACTCTTCATTAATTGTTCTTTTTTCTCTGGAGACAATTTTTTAATTGGTACAAAACAGTTTCCTGCTCCCTTTACAACTATTGAAGAAAGTGTTTGAATATCATTTTCGGATAATACACTTTGAAATTTATTCATAAATTCCTGTAATTGTTTATCACCTTCAACATGACCAAATGTATCATTAACATATTTAAGTCCAGATACATCTACTGAAATAAGTTCATAGTCTTGCATTTTTTCAATTTTAGATTTTTCAAACTGTTGGAAATATTCATTACTTATTGTTCCTTCAAAATTTCCTTCATTAAGCATTTTTGAAAGTACATAACTTTCTATTTCTTGTTCATTTGTATTGTTATATTTTCTAATAAAATCATTTCTGTATTTTTCCATGCGCTTTTGATATTTATCTTCTTCTATTGGATCTGCCATATTTTGCGTATTATTACACTCTTCAATGATTTTATCAATATCAGTTCCACTCATAGCTGCATCATAATTATTAGAAAATTCTGTTCTTTTACTACGTTTCTTTATACTGTCAACATTAGTACGACACTTATCTAACTTACCAGCAACTATATACTCAATAAGCTTATCAATACTCCCACCACAAGCAGCTTCCATTTTAGCTAGTTTAGTTTCACCTTTATTTTTATACATTTCTTCATCAGCTTTTTTTAAAGCATTTTCTAGCCCACTATCAATATCTGTAGTAAAACCGCTACTAAATGTAAGTATTCCTCTTTTTAAATTTTTAATTTTATTATTTTTTTCTTCTGCATCTTCTTTATCTATTGTTTCTGTATCAAAAATTATTACTTCATCTCCGCCTTTTGCAATATATGCATTTGGCATAATTTCAACTATATCATCAATCAATGATTTAATATCTTTATTTACAAGAGCTCTATTATCTTTTGCAGCTTTATTGGCTAAATACAAATCATTAATATCTAGGCTAAATAATGTTCCTTTTGATCCATTTTGTATCTCTTTACTTGCATACTGTATAAATGCTGGCATAGAATATGTGCCATATTCTTTATTTTTTTCTAGCTTTTCAATAATTTTCTTGGACTGATTTAACTGCTTACCCTTGTTATAGTTATTCAAAACATTAGTAAAAAAGTTAAAGTTTTTTTCTTTTTTTATAACTGATGGTGTCAAATTTTTATTTTCTATAGCCATATTCTCACCTCATTTCTGTACATATATATTTCAAATTATATTATATCGTATCACATAATATAAAAATATTCAATATTTATATATTCTTTTTGTTACTAAAAAGCATTAAAAATATTTAATATCTTTAATGCTTTTTTCATATTAAGTAACTATTTTATAATTAAACTTTTTACTGTCATAACTCTATCTTCAGATGAAGCATGATATTTTATAGTTACACTATCACCTATTTTTAAAGAAACTTGCAAATTAGAATTAGTTATTGAAGACATATATATATTACTGTCATTTGCAAAACTAAAATAATAATATGTATAACCATCAATTATAGCTGTTTTTATATCTGATATTACTTCTGTCTTTTCCATATCCTCATTATTATTTAAAGAAGATCCTGGAGTATTTTGAAGTCTTTTGCTATATTTAGACATTAATTCACTTACAGAATCGGCTTCTACTGAAATACTATAATTTCTCACATTTACTAAAGCATATTTTTTAACTATTCCACCTGAATCTTTTAAAGTCATAAAATAAGTTTCATTTCCATTGACATTTATAATTATTGGATAGCTTGAAGTATAGCCATACTGTTGTACTAAACCCTCAGCAGAAGATTTTGCAGAAGCTTCTTCTGCACCAGGACAAGTATAGTATGTTACTTCTCCTGTTTTACAATTAGCAATTATAAAACCTAAATTTGATTCATCAGATGAAGCTGATGTTACACCAGTAAAAAATCCTATTTGCCCTGAAGATGTTACTATTGTATTATATCCTTCAAAATAATCACTTCTATATTCATATGATGTCTTTTTTACACCTTTTTGTGAAAAGTTAAATATCCCATTTACAAGTGATAATTTATTTTCCACTTTATCCATTAAATAATCAAGTGAGTAAACATGGTCTACCCATTCTGGTATATTATCTAATGCATAAGTTTTACAATCACCAGTTATTGCATTAAGTATAATTACATCTTCAACTTTATATCCACCAAATACCATTTTGTTATCGCCAGTTGGCACAATGTAATATGGTGTTCCTTTCTCATCAATTTCAAAATGCATTTTACTAAATATTTTAGTTGGGTATTTATTTCTTAAATATCTATACAAGTTATTTCCAAAATAGGCAGATGGTGAGTATTTTATTCCATCATCAAGCTTTACAAATTTTGCTTCTTGTGTTAATACATCTACTAATATATATCCTGGTATTCCATCTTTACTATTTGAAAAATACTTAATAAATCCATCATATTCAAGTGGAGATATTCGATATTGTTTTCCTTGATATATAACAAGATTATATTCTTGATTAATTCTAAATTGAGATACATAAGACTCTAAAGTTCCCATTGTTCTCTCTCCAACAATTCTTGCAGTTTCAACATCTACAACTGGAATATTATCACTAATAAGTGGAATATCTTTTGCAAAATCCCCATTTTCATTAATTGTTATTTGATCTCTATAGCTGCTTACATGAAAAATCTTAGCTGATGCTATTCCTCCGAAAAATATTACTATAAAACAAAATAATGCAATAACACTACAAAATATTGTTCCAAAGTATTTCTTTTTTAAAAAGAATTCTATAATACTCATTATTACAGTTGATATTCCAAGTGAAATCAAAAGTAAAAACCAGAAAGAAAGATTGTCTAATTTAATTCCTACAAGTAAAAAATAATTCATACTTAAAAATGATATTATTGTTATAGCAATAGATAATAATATCTTAATAATTTTCATTCCATATACCTCCAAGATTATTTATATATAACAATTATACCATAAAATTGCTGTTATATCAAATAAATAATTAGTGCTCAATTATAATAATTCATATCTTAAAAAATAATAAAAAGAGTTAAAGTCTTTTTTTACAACTGTGGGTGGCTATTTTTTTACCATAACTATATTTTTTCAACTTTATTATTGCTTTAATCGAAAAAAACTGAGGTTTATACACCTCAGGTAAAAGTTTTATTTATTGTCAAATACAACTTTGTCTCTGGAAGCAAATTTGCTTCCTATTTTGAAATCAAATGCTTTGGATCCTGGTAGTCCGACTGAATATGCTCCAACATTATTATTTCCTTTTTCTTGAACAAGTGTGATATTGTAGGTGTTTCCGTTATTTATAAATTTTACTACTTTAATATCATCTGTGAGCTGCCGTTCAATATCCTTAGCTGTATAAGTATCCTTATCAGCTTTTAGCTTAAAGCTAATATTTTGATTAGTATAAAATACATGATCATTAGATGTTACAAAGAAAAGACCTCCACAAGCCAAAACTACAACCAACAAAATCGTCACAATCATCCCTTTTTTCATATTCTTCTCTCCTTAAATATAATTAATTTATATAATTTATCTACTATAAGTATATTATATCACATTACTTCAGTTTTGTTAATATTATGTAAACTTAACTTTTTAAAATTATTAATACTCAATTTTACAATTGAGTTTCTAGACTTTGATATAATTTATAATGGTATATTTTTACTATATTTATCATATACTCTTACAAATTGGAGGTATTTTATGTCTGGAGTATATAAAAATTTATTAGAACTAATTGGAAAAACACCACTTCTTGAACTTTCAAATTATAAAAGAGAAACAGAAGCACATGCAAATATAATTGCAAAACTTGAATATTATAACCCTGCAGGTAGTGTAAAAGATAGAATTGCAAAGTCAATGATTGAAGATGCAGAGTTTCGTGGACTAACTAATAAAGATACTGTAATTATCGAGGCAACAAGTGGAAATACAGGTATAGGTCTTGCTGCAATAGCTGCTGCAAAAGGATATAGAATTATTTTAACTATGCCTGAGACAATGAGTATTGAAAGAAGAAATTTACTTAAAGCTTATGGAGCAGAATTAGTTTTAACTGAAGGGGCTAAAGGCATGAAAGGTGCTGTTGCTAAGGCACAAGAATTAGCAAATGAGACACCTAACTCTTTTATACCAGGTCAATTTGTAAATCCTGCTAATCCACTTATTCATAAAGTTACTACTGGCCCAGAAATATGGGAAGATATTGGTGGTAAAATTGATATATTTGTATCTGGTATTGGTACTGGGGGTACAATTACAGGTGCTGGAGAATTTTTAAAATCTAGAAATCCAAATATAAAAATTGTTGCAGTTGAACCTTTTGATTCACCAATGTTATCTGAAGGAAAAGCTGGTCCTCATAAGATCCAAGGAATAGGTGCTGGGTTTATACCAGATGTACTTAATACTAAAATATATGATGAAATAATAACTGTAAAAAATGAAGATGCCTTTGCCACTGGCAGAAAACTATGCGCTACAGAAGGAATACTAACAGGAATCTCATCTGGTGCTGCACTATGGGCTGCTACTCAAGTTGCAAAACGTGAAGAAAACTATAATAAAAATATAGTAGTTATTTTACCTGATACAGGTGAGCGATATTTATCAACAGCACTATTTAGTGAATAAAAAATAAAAGGGATAGTTTAATTTCTTAAATTACACTATCTCTTTTATTTGCTTAAAATATTGTTAGATATTAGGCTTATTCATATATATTCATTTCATCTATTGTTACATACGTACTTACGTTATTTGCTGTAACATATAATCTATAATATTTATAAGTTGAATTACTATTCACTGTATACCATCTAAGTTCTCCTGCCTTCCAATTCGCTTCTCCTGCTCTTGTATCTATGGTATCCCAATTTACTCCATCATTGCATCCCTGTAATTTAAAATCTTTTGGTGTCTGCTCTACATAGCCATCATTTCTTGCAATGATATAATATTTTGATATCTTTATTTCTTTATCCAAAGTTATTTGTATCCATGAATTTCCATCTGCTATATCATTATTTACTGTTGCCCATCCATATCCTGACAAAGTACCATCGAATGCTCTCCAATTCTCATACCCTGCTGCAAGAGTTGAACTTGATGTTATTGTAAATGGAGATGGTGTTGTCGAACTTGTCATAGCTGGTATGTATCCTATTTTTCCAGGTATATATATTTCTCTAATTGATATATCAGATACATTTCCTGTTGCATCGGTTGCTTTTGCATATATTCTACAATCTCCTGTTAATGATAGAACTGCTGTATATGTCTGCCAAGTCAAATTATCAAAACTATATTCTTTCTTACTTGCATCTGATGGATATGTTATTGTAATAGTAGCACTAGTCATAAGGCTTGGATTATATACTGCTGCTATAGTTGGTGTAGTTGGTGCAGTATTATCAATTACAAATGCATTTGTTTTTGTAGTAAGTATATTCCCAACATTATCACTTGCTTTTATCCATAAATAATATGTTCCAGTTACTTCTGATTTTTCCAAAGTATCTCCGTTATTAAAAGATATCCATCCACTTGTAGGTGCAGTAGTACTAGTTGACCAAACATACTGTAATGATGATTCATTTAATCCACTTAATGCATCAGATAATGTAACAGTAGTACTTGCTTTGTTAACATTACTTTGTCCATTTGTGCCAAACACAACTGTTGGTGTAGTTTTATCAATATTAACGATAGTCAGTGTAGTAGCACCACTCTGATTTCCAGCCACATCAATTGATTTTGCATATACAGTTAAATTTGATGTTATTGTTAATGCTGCTGTATAATTTGACCATGTTGTTCCATTTGTACTATATTGTTTAGTACTTGCATCTGATGGATAAGCTATTGTAACAGTTACATTTCCATTTGTTAATATTGTTGGTGTTGCTGATATAGTTGGGCTATCTGGGGATGTATTATCTATCCCAAAAGAATTACTACATGAAATCACACTATTTCCTGCTTTATCTTTTCCTTTTATCCATAAATAATATATATCATCTACACTACCTTTTGTTATTGTTGCTCCATTTGTAAATGTCGTCCATTCACTAGAAGGTTCATCAACATTTTGCTTATCCCATACATACTGTAGTGTTGTTGTATCAACTCCACTTGTTCCAGTATCTGTTATTGTAACGGTTGTACTTGCCGTTTTTGTACTTGCTGAACCATTTGTACCAAATTTAACAGTTGGGGCAACTTTATCAATATTTGCTATTGTAAGGCTTACTAATGAACTTTCTGTTCCGGTTGGTAATATTGCTTTTGAATAAACAGTAGTATTAGCAGTTATAATTAAAGGCGTTGTATATGTCTGCCAATTTGTTCCGTCAAAACTATACTTTGTTGTATATGTAGGTAATAGTTTACTTATTGAAATTGTAACATTCCCATTTGTAGGTGTTGTTGGTGTTGCTGTAATTAAAGGATTATTTGATGCTTGTATTTCATAAACTTTTCCCATTGAAGCCGTTGGAGTTGATGAATTTGCTGTTACGCTTACAATATCTATTCTTATCCATCTTGTATTTATAGGTACAGCGAATATTTTATTAATAGTTGACGTAGTCTTGTCTGAAGTAATTGTACTTATTATAGTTTGATCTTCATCTAAAAAGTTAATTTTAGATGGATAATAATATGTAGTTGGTGCACTACCCGTATCTCTTGTCCATGAGGTAGTCCATATAACATTTATATTTTTACCTTCCATACTACTATCTAGCCTCATATACTGAGTTGTAGTAGATGAATATGTAGTACTACTTCCATCAAAGGCCTCTTTTTTCAATGCATTAGTCACGTTTACAGTAGTACTAGAAATAACTCTAGTTTCAGTACCATTTTTATCAACTCCTTTTGCATATAGTGTTTCACCTTGATTTACCCATATTGCTTTATCTTGATAATTTAGCCAATCTCCTGTTGTTCCTATTCTATATAATCTCTGAGTATCTGTAGGAAAATATGCTATACTTATCATTTGATATGGAGTTTTTATTGCTTTTGTTGGATCTGCATGTAAAAGCATGTATTCATTTGTAACACTAAATGTTGGTTCATTACTTACTTGCATTTCATATATTTTTCCCATTGATACAGTTGGCGTTGATGAATTTGCAGTTACACTTACTGTATCTATTCTTATCCATGCAGTATTAACTGGTATACTGTATATTTTATTAATGTTTGAAGTAGTATTATCTGAAGAAACAGTGCTTATTACTGTTTTATTTTCATCTAAAAAGTTAATTTTACTTGGATAATAGTATGTAGTTGGGGCGCTTCCTGTATCTCTTTTCCATGAAGTTGACCACAATACTCTTATATTCTTACCTTCCATAGTATTATCTACTTTTATATATTGAACTGTAGCAGATGAATATGTAGTATCACTTCCATCATATGCAGCACTTTTTAATGCATCGGCTGGCATAGTTATTGTTTTACTGACACTTATTTCAAGTCCTGTATCTTTCTTTATACTCTTTGCTATTACAGTTCCAGATGAACATTGAAAACTTCCAATATACTTTAGCCATGTTACACCACTATCTATACTATAGTAATTATCTATATCTGTTCTTGTATCATATGTTATTGTCGTTGTTGCATCTAGTGTTACTCCATATGATGTTAATACACCATAACCAGAATTTGATGATATTACAGGTGTCTTTGGCGCATCTACATCTAAGTTTAGTATTTTCTTTGATTCGTTTTTCTCATTTCCTACACTATCTTTTCCTTTTGCATATACTGTCACAGTTCCATCTGCGTTTTTCCAGTTATTTGCAAGTACTGTGTAAGATGTTAATGTTATTTCACCTGTGTAATTTGTCAATGTAGTATTTGATTCACCTATTTTATATTGCTTTGTTGTACTGTCACCATAATCTATTGTTATCTTTACACTTGTTCCTACTGTCGTTTCTGGTGTTACTTGTATGTTTAGTGCAGGTGGTGTTAAGTCTATGTTTGGTACATATAGTGTATATACTTGTGCATTCCCCACTCCATCTTCTGCGTAGAATGTATAGTATCCATTTGCTGTTATCTTTACTACACTATTGTTATTTATTTCTGTTCCACCTGTTTTAAAGAAGTTTTCTCCTTGCTGTCCACTTGTCCATTTTACTTTTGCTACTTTTACATCATCTGTAACTGCTACTTTTACTTGGACACTTTGAGCCACTTTTTCTAAATCTGCTGTTAGTTTTATCTCTGGTGGCATCTCATCTATATTTGTTACCTTCTTTACTGCTTGTGATGACCACACTTCTGCGTCGTCCTGTCCTCTTGCATAGATTATTGTGTTATTCTTTGTTACTTTTATTGGTGTACTATAATCTGTCCAGTCTTGACTCACTGTTCCGTCTGGATCAACTACTTTATATTGTTTCTTAACTAAACTACTTTCGTACTGTATAGTTGCTGTTACTTCTCTTGCTGGATCTTCTGTATTTAATACTACTAAAGGTGCACTTGGTGTTACTCTATCCCATCTCATAAAGATATTTTCAAATATCTCACTTGGTGCCACATCTAAAATATAGTAGTCTCCTGTATATGTCTTTTCCACTCCGTTTTCATCTTTTATCTTTATTATTACATTTCCACTTGCATTTAATATCTCATCTTTATACTCTGGTTTTATTAATAATATTCCTTGTTCGTTATAGTTCTTCCAATCTCCCGATTCTTTCCATTTATATTCTCTTGTTGTTGATTGTTCAGGATAATTCAATTTAAGTAAGAAATATTTTCCATAGTCTATTGTTAATACTGGTGGTGGCGCTGTTATATTTGTTATTGTGTACGAACTTTCTGCACTCTGTCCTTTTACATTCTTTGCATATGCATATATTGTTGCATTTCCTGTTACTTCAAATGCTCCTGTATAATCTCTTAACTGTCCATTATTATTTATCTTATATTGTTTTACTGTTGCATTTTTATCATATTCTATACTTATCTTTGTTTTTGTTGCTTGTATTCCATTTGTTGGATTTCCATATATTAATGGATTTGCTATTCCATCTACTATATTATCCACTACTTTATATGTATCTCCAGTTGACGTATCATTTACTGCATATGCATATATTGTACAATTACTTGTTACCTCAAATGGTGCTATATATGTTTGTAACGTTCCATTTACTCCAATTTTATAGTATTTTCTTGTTGCTTTACTATCATATTCTATACTTACTGTTGCTTTGGCTACTTGGGTTACTGTTACTGCTGGTTCTGGATTTACTGTTATATTTACTGCAAGTGATTTTGGTGATACTGGTGGTGAATCCTTTTTACCTATATTAGTTATATACTCTATATCCGTTGCTACCCCATTTGCATTTGTTGCTCTTGCATATATTGTTCCATTTTTTGTTACTTCAAATGCTCCTGTATATGCAGTGTATTCTACCCCATTTGTACTGTACTCTACACTAGTTGCATCTGAAGAATTTATTGTTACTATTACTTTATCTGTATATCTTTTTTCATATGATGTTGGATTTAATGCTATACTTACATATGGTAATGTCTTGCCTTCTACTGTTGTTCCTTGAATATTATTTACCCTACTTGTTCTTACACAAGATGTTTCCCCATCATATGTTATATAGTACGCTCTTACATATGTATTTGATGTTACTGTTATTGGAGCTGTATATCTTACGTAACTTCCATCACCCAATTTTACATATATTCTATCTGCAGTCTCTGGAGCTGCTACACTTACGGTTACACTACTTGCATTACTTGTTGGTGTCCATGTTATTGTTGGTAAGTCTGGTACTAAATCTCCACATAATAGATTTGTTCCTCCTGTTGATGGATCTCCACTATTTGGATATCCTCCACCACCTGTTTCATCTGAACCTCCACCTGTTCCTCCTCCACTTCCACCTGAAGAAGTAACCTTTCTTATGTAGTATGCATCTGTTCCTACCGCATTTCTTGTTTGAAGTAGATTTCCATTTGTATCATATACATTATCTGGCTTTGTTGCTCTTGCTTGTATTAATGATGGCTCTGTTACCGTGAATTCCCCTATATATGTCTGCCAATTTCCATCTCCTACCTTATATTCTTTTACAGTTGCATTCTCATCATATATTATATTTACCTTTACACTTGTTACTGTACTTGATAAATTCCCATCTGGTCGTATATCTACTACTACTTTTCCAAGAGGTGGTATTACTACTGTTTTATTATCTACTACATAACTTATCCATATATTTTCTACATCTGATAATCTTACTGTTATTGGTCCAGTGTAATCTTGCCAGTTGTTATATGTTGCTGTCCTTATTTCTCCTGACTCACCTAGTCTCCATTTTCTCTCAGTTGAGTTTGATGGATAAAATAGTGTTAGCTTAATCCATCCATCCCATGTATCTACTATGTCATCTACTATCTCTGGTAGAGTTCCGTCTTTTACTCCTGAATCTAGTGTGTGCCATCTTGCTTCTTCAAAGTATTCTCCACTATAGTCATATATTTGTCTTGTAGAGATATCTATTAGGTAACCTTTTTCTTTAGATTTATACAGATTTTCTGCTCCAATTAATGTTGGATCGATATGATACAAATCTATATCATCTATTGTTTTTCCAGGATTTAGTTCTATTATTTTTGCTGCAAGTGTCGGTACATTTGTCTTTATATCCTGCTTTTCAGCTAAAGATAATTTATCACTTATAGGTTGTTGATATTCTGAATTATCTGCTGACAATTTGCTCATTGAATATACTCCAACTGCTTCTTCTACATTAGTGAAGTTAGCCATAAACTTAGCTTTTTTAGCACTATCCATTGGATTATTTTTTGTTAGATTTAATATTACTGCTCCTGCTAATATTATTATTACAATTATCGTTATTACTAAGACTATTAAGCTAATTCCTTTTTTCATATGTGCAAACCTCACTTTAATATATCCTAATTTTATACTATATTAAATCTTTTTTCAATACATATTTTAACAAATTATGACTGTTACTTTTATGTAAAAATTAAACCTTAAAAATCATTACATAATATTTTTTAAGGTTTTTTTTTATTATTTTTATCAATTAAAATTATATCTGAGTTCCAAATTATACTCCATTGCCGACTAATATAACTGAACGGAAAAATATTCCATTTGATTGATCTACAGTTGTCTGATAATAAAATATACTTGTTCTACTATCATAATAGTTACCGCCTCTCATTATAAAGTCTCCTGTATAATTAGATGGTAAGCTACTTGGGAATTCAGTCTGCCACATATATCCACGTTCATCAGATATTTCATATATTGCATCACCAATCTTATTTATAGGTGTGCTAAATCCACCATATGAGTTATATACAACATCATATACATCTTTATATTTGTTATCTGCATTAATTAAACTTCTAGCATTATATGAACTAATAGCTCTACTTGAATTTGCATAAGCGGCTACATATTCATATGCTCCTCCATTCATATCATAAATACCATATATAGTTCCTGTTGTACTTTGAGTAGTATTACTTAAATAATTTTCGCCACCAGCAATATAAGTTGAATTATGTCCTACTTTATATTCCCATCCATATTTACTTCTTGCTAAATATGTTACTGCTCCCCATTCAATATTTTTAATTAAATGGCTATCCACAGAATTACCATTAGCACCTATAATATTTAAAACATTTTTTAAGTTTAAACATTCATCAAAAATATAGCTTAGTGTAACATTTTCGCCCCACGAACTATGTGATTGACCTGGTCTGTCAAATCCTTCAAATTTTGCTACCCAAAAACCTGTAAGTTGTGTACTTCCAAATGTAAATGCCGGATGCATTGTATACCCACTTGATACTTGTGTTTGAGTGTTTGCAACAAAGTTTACATCTATGGTCTGTGCGGTACTGGTAAATAGTGTTGAGATTTTGTACTCATATCTTGGAATCCATACCCACATTGAGCCATTGCTAGCAATAGCATTAGCATATTTTTTACTTCCGTAATCATACCAATCATTATCATTTTCATTAGTATTAACAACATTTCCATTTGCATCCCATTTTATTGGTGTTAATCCCTGAGCAAGTTTTGGTTTATTCACACCCTTACTTGCTACATAATCTCCTTGTATGAATACACCATTTGTAACAATTACATTATAGTTTTCAACATTATCATATATATATATATGTGTTTGGTATTGTCCACTTTCATTATTATGTGCTGATGCATTTACTCTATAATACCATGTCCCATTTCCAATATTTTGGCCACTTTCCCACTTTAAATCATCTTGACCATTATTATCTGTCCATGTTGGAAATTGTACTCTATTAACTCCCGATGATACATCAGATACTCCATAAACATAAACATCATAACCAGTATTTGTTATATTTTTTATCTCATAACTTGAATATATTGGTGCTGTTCCATCTCTATATATTGAATAATAACTTGTTGCATTACTTGCATTTCCAGCTCCATCAATTGCTCTAAAACTTGGTGATTGAACTGTATCATAATTGTATATCCATGTACTTTGAAAATCATTCCAACTAACTCCATTTGTTGACCATTGATACTTACTTATACCAGAGGTTGCATCAGTAGATGATAAGTTTAATGTTATATTACCATTTGTCCATGTACCAGGAGTATATCCATTAAAATTAGCAACTGGAGTACTTGGTTGTGTTCTATCTATTTTAACCATATATCCTGCTGATTCAGCGCCTATTGTTCCGACATTATTTACTGCTCTTGCCCTTATAATTGTTAATCCTTCATCTGTTATTACTATTTTATCAGTTGCATTATATGTTTGCCATGTTCCACCATTTATCGTATATTCATACTTTGTTATTCCAGGTGAAGTCACCTCATTTATTGTTAATGTTACATTTTGATTTATCCATACATTTGTAGCTGCTGTTCCTGTTATAACTGGTGCCACTGGTGTTTCTGTATTTGTTGTTACTCCACTTGATAGCACTTCTCTTCTATTTCCAGCATTATCTAATATGAGTACATGTAAGTAGTAGATTTCATTTGTACTAGAGGTTACTGTTATTGTTTGTATATCATTTGTAAATGCTGTTGCACTATTCCATATGTCTTCTGTATCTCCATATGGATTTGATTCTGTTGAATATATATATTTGCTTTTTGTTATATCTATTCCACTTCCATTTAAATTATCTGTTAGCGTTACTATTGCGTCTACACTATTAGTTGTAGTTGTAGTTGGTATTGTTATTACCGCTTCATTTGGTATTACCGTATCTACAATTATCTTTCCTGATATTCCAGATTTTTTATTACCTGCTCCATCTTCTGCTAATACATGTACATAATACTCTCCGTCTTCTTTTACATTTACTTTTACTGTTGCTGTATCTCCAGTAAATTCATCTTCTAAAAAAGAATTTGCTGATTGCCACATACTATTTTCTTCATTATAGCTCGTTGCTGTTTTATCTATTATGTATTTACTTTGTGTTTTACTTATTCCACTTCCACCTTCATCATCTGTCAGTGTAATTGTAATTGGAGTTATTGCATACTTATTTGAATATTTAGGAACTGTTATTTGTGGCGTATTTGGTTTTATAATATCTGGTTTAGTTATTATTTTTTCACTTTCTAGTACTCTTACATCGCCTTCATTACTCATTTTCACTTCTACTTTTATATAGTATTCTGTATTTGTAATTAAATTATCTATTTCAAATTCTACTTCTTTTTTCTTATCTAATATTTCTATATTTGGTGTCTCAGGATATGTTCCCTTTGTTTGTGATAAATATATTCTATAATATGATATCTTTTTTTCATCTACCAATAATCCAGCCAACGTAACTGTTCCACTTATTTTATTTTTATCTGGTATTGTTACTAGACTAATTTTAAAATTCTTTGACTCTATTACTCCATCCAACCAGTTTGATTCTTTTTCACTATTTCCAATGTATACTAATTCACCTGCTATTACTTCTAATTTTTCATCATATTTTGTATTTTTCATTGAAGTTATAACATCTGTGATTGATCTCTTAGTATCTGTTTCTCCATTTTCTGATACATTTTTTCTATCTGCATTTAAAGTTTTAGGATTATAGTTTCCTTCTGTAGTTGCCATTTTATTTAATTCATATAATGACAACTCACTTTTAAACGAATCTACATCATTTAAAAATTTTGCCTTTCTTGCACTATCTATTGGGTTGTTATTTACTAAATTTAATATTACTACTCCGGCTCAAAATAATTATCACAATGATTGTTATTATTAATACTATTAAACTTATTCCAGTTTTCTTTTTCAAATGATTTTCCTCCTAATTTTATCCAGTACAATTATTCTAGTTAAATGTATAATTATAATTCTCTTTTTAGTTATTTTCTGTAAAAAACATATACATTATAACAAAAATACTAATATATATTGTAATAATTTAAATTTATTTTTTTATTTTATAGTATAAAAAAACACTTCATAATATAAATTTTATTTTACGTTATGAAGTGCTTTTAAATTTAATATTAAATTACATATTATCTATACATTTTTTACAAATGCCTTCACTATCAATATCATTTGAATAAGTCCAACATCTTGGGCATTTTGCTCCAGTAGATTTCTCAACTACAACTTTATATTCATCTGATTTTACTACTTCAAGCTCAGATATTATTGCAACAAGAGCGATATTTTCTTTATTCTCATTTATAAATTCATACTCTTCTCCATTTGCATAAATTGTTAATTTAGCATCAAGTGCACTGCCTATTTTCTTTTCAGCTCTTGCGTTTTCAACATCCTTTGCAAATGATTCTTTAACTTCAAATATTTTATCCCATTTAGCAATTAATTCGTCATCATTATATCTATCAGTTTCTGCTGGGAACTCTTCAAGTAAAATACTTACTTTCTTGTCTCCTACAGTGTTTATATATCCATATATTTCTTCAGATGTAAATACTAGTATTGGAGATATAAGTCTAGTTAATACTTCAAGTATATCTTGCATTGTAGATTGACTACTACGTCTTAGCTCATGATTTGATCTAAATGTATATAATCTATCTTTTATAACATCTAAATATTTACTACTTAATTCAGTTGTACAGAATCTATGTAGTTCATTATATACTAAATGATATTCATATTTATTATATGCTTCATTTATATATGTAACTAATCTATTTAGTTTATACATCATGTATTTATCTAGTTCATCTCTTTTTTCATATTCAACATAATCAACTTTTGGATCAAAATCAAATGTATTACCAAGTAAAAATCTTATAGTATTTCTTATTTTCTTATATACTTCTGATACTTGTTTTAATATGTCTTTTGATAACCTTATTTCACTATGATAATCTGAAGATGTAGCCCAAAGTCTTAGTATATCTGCTCCAAATTCATCGACTATATCAAGTGGTGCAATACCATTACCAAGAGATTTAGACATTTTCTTTCCTTCTCCATCTACTACCATTCCATGAGTTACAACCTCTTTATATGGTGCATATCCCTTTGTAGCAACAGATGTTAAAAGTGAAGATTGGAACCATCCTCTATATTGATCATTACCTTCCATGTACATTTCTGCTGGACCTCCTGGCAATCCATAATTTGAATTAAGCACAGCTTCATGTGATGAACCAGAGTCAAACCAAACGTCCATTATGTCAGTTTCTTTAATAAGTTCAGTACTACCACATTCACATTTAAAATCATTACCTATAAGTTGTTCTGGTGTTAATTCAAACCAACTATTTGAGCCATTTTGTTCAAATCTTTCTCTTATTTTATTTATTGTATCCTCATTTATTAATTCTTTTCCACAATCTTTGCAATAGAATATAGGAATTGGTACACCCCAGCTTCTTTGTCTTGATATACACCAGTCTGTTCTGTCTTTTATCATGTTAGTCATTCTATCAACACCCCAATCAGGGTACCATTTTACATTTTTAATTTCTTCTAAGGCTTTTTGTCTAAAACCATCAATTGAAGCAAACCATTGAGTAGTTGCTCTATATATAACTGGCTTTTTACATCTCCAACAATGTGGATATGGATGCTCTAGTTTCTTAGCAGCAAATAAATCCTTTGATTCAGTTAGAAATTCTATAATAGCATTGTTTGCTTTTGCATAGTACATTCCAGCAAATTGTCCTGCAAGTTCTGTCATTTTACCATGTGCATCTACAGGAACTATTATTTCAATATCTTTATATCTTTTACAAGCTAGATAATCTTCATGTCCATGTCCTGGAGCAGTATGTACACAACCAGTACCAGCATCTAAACTAACTAAAAGATCCTTATCTGATCCAAGTATTACTCTTGAAGTTTTATTTTCAATAACTGGATTTAAACATACAACATTCTCAAGTTCACTACCTTTAAATTCAGCAATTATTTTGTATTCTTCTATAGAACCCATTTCCATCACTTTTTCTACAAGTTCTTTAGCAAGAATATATCTTTCTGTTAAATCATCTTTTTTTGCTTCTACTAAAGCATAGCTATAATCTGGATTTAGAGTTATTGCTTGGTTACCAGGTAGAGTCCAAGGTGTAGTAGTCCAAATAACTATATATGTATCTTTTAAATCTCCATATTTAGCAAATAAACCTTTATCTTCTTTTACTCTAAACTTAACATATATTGATGTAGTAGTATCATCAGCGTATTCGATTTCAGCTTCTGCAAGTGCTGTTTCACAATCACTACACCAGTAAACTGGCTTTAAGTCTCTATAGATGTGTCCACCTTTGAACATATCCCAGAATACACCAATTTGTTTAGATTCAAAATCTTTATTTAATGTTAAGTATCTCTTTGATTTATCTCTATAGTCTCCAAGTCCACCTAATCTTTCAAATTGTTTAGCTGTCTTTTCAACTGCATTTAAAGCATAGTCTTTACATACTTCTCTAAACTTTGCAACACCAACATCATCTTTAGTTATTTTTAACTCTTGTTGTACTTTTTTCTCTATTGGTAATCCATGTGTATCCCAACCAGGAACATATGGAGCATAATATCCATTCATAGTCTTGTATCTTATAACTATATCTTTTAATATTTTATCTAGAGCATGACCTGTATGTATGTCACCATTAGCATAAGGTGGTCCATCATGTAATACAAATCTTTTTCCAGTATTTTTATTTTTATCAAGTCCTAAATAATATACTTTATCATTTAGCATCTTATCAAGAATTTCTGGTTCTTTAGCTGGTAAATTACCTCTCATTTGAAAATCAGTTTGAGGTAAATTCAATGTTTTTGAATAATCTTTTTTTTCTTCACTTTCCATAACTTTCACTCCTCTGTTTGAAGTATTATATCATTATATTTGATAAATTTCAAATTATTTGTATATTTTACTCATTGTTTTTTAATATTATTTTGTCTTTGCCTTATTTAATATTTAAAAATGAAGTAAACCTTGCACAAGTTTCCTCCATCTAATAATTAATACATAATTTATAACATTTCATATTCTCTTATTTGGCAATTTTCTAAATAGTACTCATCAATATTATTGCTTTTTGGTATTCCATAAAAATACATATGAATAACTTTAGCAACCGCTGCATGAGTTACAATTAAAATTGTTTCTCTTTTATTCTTTTCTTTTAGAGAATCTAAAAAGTCATAGACTCTCTTAATCAATTTATCTATATCTTCAATATCTTTATAACTACCTTTACGATTAAGATTATAATAATCTTCAAAAATCATATAATCATAACCTTTAAACGTTCCATTTCCTAAATCTAAATCAATTATTCTATCATCTTCTATTATAGGTGCACATTTAACATTAATAATTTCTGATGTATGTCTAGTTCTTAGCATAGGTGAAGATATAATTAAATCTACCTTCTTATCTTTCATAAATTCAGATATTATTTTTGCTTGTTGAATTCCAGTATCATTGATATCTTCATCACTTCTTTTTCCATTAAGAAGTTCTTTTACATTCATATCTGTTTGTCCATGCCTAGTAACATATATTTTCATAATTATCACTCCTAGCTGGAAATATTGTATCATTATATATCTTAAATTTCAAATCATTTTTAAAATAATAAACTTATTTTATATTTAATCATATAACAATATATAGAAAATTAACTCTAAAATTTTTAGTTTGTTATATTTTACTATTATTTAATGCCCATGTAAATAGTTCATTATAATCACGTTTAAATTTTTCTGGTATTTTTATCAGTTTATCTTTTATTTCTTCTTTTGTAAAATATAATATTTCAGAAATACCATCCTTATCGTAATCTAAATATCCATCATATGTAAATTTATATAATTTAGAAAAACAGGCAGTATTTATATCAGATGGTTTAAAATATCCTATTTCTTCTAATTTTACATTTCTTATTCCTAACTCTTCTTCTAGTTCCTTATATGCAGTCTTTTCATAATCATCTCCACTAGTAACAAAACCACCTACTGAAAAATCATAGCAATTCGGAAATATTCTTCTATTAGGGCTTCTTAATGGTACTATTATTTTGTTATCAGATGTAGTTATAAATATATTTATAACTCTAATATTATTTCTTTTTTGTTTTAAAGCAGTATTTCTTTCTTCAATTCCAATTACATTATCATTTTCATCAACTAGATCTAACATTTCAATTTCCATTTTATCTACCACCTTTATTAATATAACTATTATACTATAAAATAAATTTAATATATATATTAGTTTTTATAATACTGTTATTATTACTGGTCTATGATCAGAACCCTCATCGTACATATTTTCTTGTTTTATAATTTTATATTCATATTTTTCATATTTACTTTTCTCAACAAATGCAAAATCCACATTAACTTGTTCTTTTAATCCATATCCATGCCATGAATTATCTAAAATGTCAAAGTTCTTACTTCTTGAAAGTGTAATATAATTATTATTTGACTTTAATATGTTATATGCTTCAGACATATGAGTTACCATATTCATATCACCAATTAAAACCTTATAGTCAGATTCAATAGTATCCATATAGTTTAGTGATTTTATAACACCTTTTATTTTACCTTCTGTAGATATATAGTCTGTATGTGTATTACCTATTAAATATTTACTACCATCAATCGTAATTTGCACAAATATCGTTGTTCTATAATCACTCATTTGATAATCAATTTCTTGTTTTTCAACATTTACATATGTATCATCTTTTCCATGTGGAATACAAATAACATTTTCAATATTATTAATCAATTCTTTCCTTACTGCTATTATATTATACTGATTATATGATTCTGTCTTCATTGGAAATTTATCTAACATTACAAAATTATTATCTATTAATATATTAGATAAATTATCCATGTTATTAAGATTTACTTCTTGAAAACATGCAACTTTAATTTCACTATCTTTTAATATAATATTTAACATTCTTGAAACATTCTCTTGTCTTATATTCCAATCAGGCACACCTTTTTCTGTATCTTTTAAACCAAATATATTATAACTTAATAATTTCATAATAATCTCCTAACAAATCATATATAAAAAAGGAGCATTATAACTCCTTTATCTTATTATTTCTCTCAATAATTTTTATTTATTCAATAATATACTATAAAAAATAACAATTTATATTATATTAAATAAGGCAACTATTGATGAAAATAAATTTGCAAATCCGTGAATCATCCAACTTGGAATAAGTGAACCATTGGCTTTTTTTTCATTTATATAGCCCATAACATAACCAATAATACCTGTAAATAACACTATTATTATTATTTTATCTAATGATAATACACTAAAAAATGCAATTCCGTGCATCATTCCAAATACTACACTTTGAATTATATTACCTGTCATAAAACCAAACTTATTGCTAATTCGCTTTAATAAAAATCCTCTAAATAATATTTCTTCTGCACCTGCTGTTTGAATAAAAGAATATATAATCACTGGTACAAATCCACTAAACCCTAATCCACTAAATTTAGAAGTTGCTGTTTCAATATCCTTAATAGTATATAATATAAAAATTGAAAGGAATATAAATATTACAAGTGTGATTGAAGCATATACAGTAACTTGTTTTTTATTTTCTATCTTTTTTATACCTAACCATTGTAAGTATTTCTCTTTTTTTCTAGCAGTTATAAACCACCAAACTAATGGTAATAATGCAAATAGTATAACTTGTACAATTGCACTTATCAAAATACTAAAAAATAAATCCATAATAATCTCTCCTCGTAATAATTTTAATTCTTTCTCTTTATAGTCTCTCTTAATAATTTAATCTGATTTGTTTCATCAAGTACTGCTTCTATGTTGACTCTTAATATATCTTGATAATCTACTTCTGACCAATTAATCAAATATCCACACTCATCACAAAGTTCACGAATAAATTCTCTTATTGTTCTTCCATTTCCTTCTCTAAAAGGGTGTAGAACATTAAGTTCAGTCATTATATATGATACCTTTTCAGTGAAATCTTCAAAAGATAGTTTTTTTAGTTCTTCAACATTTATTTCAGACATTATCTTATCAGTATTTCCTTCAATATAAACATATTCTGAGAATCTAAAATTATCTTTTGATATATTTTCTTGTCTATATTCTCCACCAAAAAAATATACTTCATCAAATAGATATTTGTGAATAAATTTAAGTCTTTTAGAATCAAATTTATCATTCATTTTAACATAGTTAATAGTTGATAGTTTAAAACCAACAACTTTTGTTTGATATTCTTTTAAGAGATCTTCATCCATTATATTTAATTTATTTTTTAATATATCAGTACCTTTGTACGTATATTTTGAATCTACAGCTTCGTACATAGGCTACCTCATCTGACTTAAAATGTCAGATTTTATCATATCAATTCCTTGTTCTTCAGTTATTTCTTTATTTAAAAATTGCATGATTAAACTAACATCTTGGTCTTGTAAAAATAATCCTTCTACAGCCATAGTTGTCTTTATATTTTCAACCATTCTTTCTTCTTGTGACATTTAAAAAATCACTCCTTTGTATACAAATAAACATTTATATTTGCCTGTTATTTAAATATTAGAATACAAAATAACATAATAATATTATACCATAATACTAAATAATAAACAATAATTATTTATATTACAAATATAAATTTATTCTGATTATATATTATAATCACTTAAGATACTGTAAATTTTTAAACGTATTTTAACGAAAACAGCTTATATTTACAACATTACACAAAAGATAGTCAGATAAACTGACTATCTTTAAGTATCAAATATATATATATTTATATATGATTTTTTTATTCGTATATATATTATGATTTAGAAGCATTAAAAATCATATCTTTTGCTTTAATTGTAAAATAGCCTAATTCAAAATTATTATCTTTAGGTGCCTCTATTAACAAATGTAATTCATATTCATTCTCTACAATATATATTTCATCATATAATATCCAACCATTAATAAATTCCATTTCCTCTTCTATAATTTCATAATCTTTAAATTCTATTATACTAATGTTTCCGGAGTTAGCAGAATTATCTATTTTTATAACGAGTTTATTATTTGTTTTTATAATTTCTGTAATCATACAATCATGAAATGTTGAATTTTTTTTTATATTATTTGATAGTTTATCTTTTATTTTATTATATTCCATGTCATATTCTTCTAGTATTTTTTCACAGTTTAAACGTTTTTGATTCAAAATTTTATTTATGTAATCAATATTTTCTTTTTCTACTTTTCCTAATGCTAGCATTCTTAAATCCTTTACATTTTCTAAGAATTCACTCGGAAAGTACTCTTTTACTAATAATATTTTTTTTTCAAAATCTTTTTCAAATAAATCAATGGCTTTTTTTCTCGTAGGATAGCACTCTGTGAAATCTAAATATTCTTCTAAATCTTTTAAATAATACTTTTTAAAAACAGTATCCGAAAAAGTATTAGCATCTTGACATTCATTAAATTCTATAGGTATAAATAATTTTGTCATATTATTATACCAACTCTTCGTCATATATTTCATTCTTATCTTCTCCTTGAATATTAATTTGGTTCTCCATAAAACCAAATATGTGGGGATCCATGCTTATTATTTCCTCTATGATAATGCCAATAATATGTTTGCCCTAATTTTTGATTTTTATCTATCTCAGGCAAAGGATTAGTAGAATATATTCTAGCAATAAGATATGCAGCATTTTGATTTGCACATATTATATTGTTACCACTTGCCACTCTTACTTGTGCTTGAACATATGTTAAAGTTTCTAATTTATTCGCTGCATTATCAGCTGCCCAATATTGTGGATTTTTATTATCCTTATTTTTAACTGTTGCAGTTGTAGTTACAGTTGTCACTTTTGTACTAGTATTAACAGCAGTTTTAATATTTTTAATTGTATTATTTATTGTATTATCAATAACATTTCCAACAGCCTTTACTGTTTCTGTTATTGCTTGTTGAACTGCTGGTGTTGATAAAATTATATATGATAATATAAAAGTTACAGCAGGTATCAAAAAAGGTATAACAAATGCAAAATTTCCATTAGGATCATATTGATTAATAGGATTATTTAAACAATATGCAAATGAATTATGTGATAATACTTTTCCTATATCCCCGCCATAAGAATCTGCATTTATGAAACGTCCGAATTCAGGGTTGTAGTACCTAGAATTTAGATAATACATTTGTGTCTCATTGTCATAACGATAACCTCTATAACGATATGGATTAATATTACCAATATTGTTTGAGTCATTGGTTACGTCTAAACCAGCACCATCAGTAATCTTAACGAGAACTCCCCAAGTATCATAAGTATATGATACCACACACTTCAAATTATTGTCAAGTATTTGTATTATATCCCCTTGAGCATTTCTTACATAATAATATTGTGTTTCATTATATTTAAACCCTAATAAATTGTTTTCTGCATCATATATATAATAAATTATATTATTTCCTGTTTTTTCGTATAATACTTTATCACCATCTAAATAATAGTCAGTTGTTTTTTCATTAACTCTTTTTTGAGTTCTTATTCCATTATCATTATAATTATAAAATATACTATTACTATTAGAATTCCACCAATTAGAGAACGTATTATTAATGAATCCATTTCCTTTTGAAATAAAATTAATATATGATGAATCATATCTATCATAAGAATATAAAGTTGCTATATCATCTTTTCCATCTCCATTATAGTCTCCTGATACTACTCTTCCTGTTGCGATTGATGCTTCAAAATTGCCTGGCCCTGAGACATACCATGCTTGTTTTTGTAAATAATTTGTGCCTGTTGATAACCATATATATGTATTTGCTGTTGCATTTCCATAATCATATATAAATGCTATATCATCTTTTCCGTCTCCATTATAATCCCCAGATACTACTCTTCCTGTTGTTCTTGATGCTTCGAAATTTCCTGCCCCTGAGACGTACCATGCTTGTTTTTGTAAATAATTTGTACCTGTCGATAACCATACATATGTGTTTGCTGTTGTATTTCCATAGTCATATATAAATGCTATATCATCTTTTCCATCTCCATTATAGTCTCCTGATACTACTCTTCCTGTTGTTCTTGATGCTTCAAAATTGCCTGCTCCTGATACATACCATGCCTGTTTTGGTAGATAGTTAGTACCTGTTGATAACCATACATATGTATTTGCTGTTGCATTTCCATAGTCATATATAAATGCTATATCGTCTTTTCCATCTCCATTATAGTCTCCTGATACTACTCTTCCTGTTGTTTTTGATGCTTCAAAATTTCCAACTCCTGAGTCCCACCATACTTTTTGATTGTTAAACGTATTACCTGCTGATGTCCAAACTAATACTTTTGTTAAGGCGCTTCCATAATCATATAAAACTGCTATATCATCTTTCCCGTCTCCATTATAATCCCCACTTACAATTCTACCTAGCATTTTGCTTAAATCAAAATTACCTATACCAGAATCAAACCATATTTTTCCATTAGAATATTTACTTCCATCAGACATCCATACTATTACTTTAATTTGTAAATTACCACAATCGTAAAATCCAGCAATATCATCTTTTCCATCCCCATTATAATCTCCAGTTAAGATATAGTTACTTAATTTACTTGCTTCAAAAGGTTCATTAAGTTCAGATGAAACTTTTTCAGTATCCATTATTGCAGACAATTGTCTTCCGTTTTGCCATACATAAGTTTTCCCATCATATGTCAATGGATTTCCAATATTATCATAAGTTATATTCTTACCATTATAGCTTACAAGTTTATCTTTCCAATTTAGATCATATTCATAATTATTTTCGGATTTCTTTTCTTTACCTGTTAAATCAGCATCTAAAGTATAATCATATATTTTTTTGTTTAATATATTTCCACCTTTATCATAACTATACAGTATTGTCTCATTTAATTCTTTATTATCTTCCCTGATAAGTTGATTTAATCCATCATAATAATATTTTTTAGATAACTCATTTCCATAAAATATCGATTCTATGTTACCATTTGCATCATAAGTATATGATATTTTATCATTTTGTCCATTTTTTATACTTGATACCATAGTAGTTGTCTTTAACTGATTATCTGGATTACTTATATACTCAATGCTAGTTTTATATGAATTTGATCCAGATTTTATATATTTTTCTTGTAGTCTACTTAATCTGTCATAGTTATATATAGTATTTATATTATTATTTAACTTAACACTAGTTTGTTTATTGTCACTATCAATAGAATACTCAACTATATTTTTATTTTTTGAATTTATACTACTAGTCAGTTTAGTTACGTTACTATTTGAATCATAATTATAGCTTATTTCAAATCCATTAGAAACACTAACATTTACTAATCTATCAGATAAATCATAAGTATATTTGTGATTTAGTTTATTTAAACCATCATTTTTTACAGCTAAATTACCTTTAGAATCATATTGGTAAGTATTCGTTCCATTAGTACCTATTTTAGATGATACTCTATTAAATCTATCATAAGTATATGAAACAGTTTGATTGTTCCCATAAATGCTACTTTTTAAGTTTCCATTTCTACTTTCGTAATTATTAGTTACTAATACTTGATCATTTACTTTAACTTGCTTTGTATTACCAAAATTATCATATATGAAACCATAACTAAATCCATTATGAAGTATGCTTGATAATCTGTCATTTAAATAAGTATAAGTATTACTATATGTTTTATCTCCATCAGTTAAACTTACTTTAGTTAATCTATCTAAATTATCATATCCATACTGTGTTTTATTTCCTTTGGCATCAACCACATTTGATAATGTTCCTGATCCTGTATCATTTTCCTCGTTAAAATTATAATTATATGTGACTTCTTTTCCAGTTGAATCAATAATCTTATTTAAAAATCTTCCATCATTTGTATATTCTGCTTTTGATTCTATATGTAAATTTGTAGGACCATTAACTTTCTCTAAATAAAATTGCATTGATAGTGAATCACTAGAATCATATATTTCTAGATTTGCTCCTGGATCTTTACTTGAACCAGTTATATTTATACTACTCTTACCATAAATAATTCTTGGTTTTATATTAACTAATCCATTTTCTAATGGTACAATTTCATATTGCTGAGATATACTGTTTGTATCATCCCATAATTGTATTTTTGTAGAGTTTTGTGTACTACTGTCCTTTACATTCATTACTTTATTGTTATTTTTATTTACAATTTTAAAATAACCATTGCTTAATTTTACAAATTTCCATTCTTGATTAAGATCAGCATTTTTATTAGATTGTTCAATACTAACTCCATTGTTATCTAAACCGTCAGTTAACCCAAGATATAAATTACTATTTTTATTTTTTATATTATATATAGCATCTTCTTCTATATTTAGCATATTTACTGGTTCAAGATACCACTTTTGATTATTTTGATAATTTGTATCATATACAACTATTTCTGATTCTTCAGCATTTGAAGAATCTTTTACTGCTAGATCTTTTGTATCATTAGTTGATTTTGAAGTTATTCTATATGTATTATTATCATTTTTATATACTGTCCATTCTTGATTAGAAGCTGCTTCGCTATAATCATACATTTGCACTGGATTATTATTAGAGTTTTTTGAATCTTTTAAATCAATAGCTCTACCAGTTTTACTGTTTAATGATATTATTTTATATTCGCCATTTTCTTTTCTAACAATTCTCCACTTTTGTGAATTATCACCACTAAACTTTCTTTGAACTATTTTTGCAAAATTACCATCTGTTATATTTCCGTTTGAATCTTTTCCATAATCTAGATATAAATTACTATTTTTAGATTTTATATAAAATACTTCACCAGATTCTAAAATAGATTTATCCTCAGAATTATCAACACCAACTTCTTCAAAGAAAAATGATTGATTTTCATTATTTTCATCTTTAGATTTTATAAGATTAATACCTATATTTTTAGAATTATCTGGTATTGTTATTACATTTTCTTGATTTTGTTCTTTTGAAAAAATTTTAAAAGAGCCATCTATATTTTTCTGAATCTTCCATTTTTGAGAATCACTTGAATTTGGATTAGCTATTTGAATTTTATTATCAGATGAATATTGAAGATTCATATTACTAGCATTTTGTGGTCTAATGTAATAATAATTATCACCAGTATCATATATCTTCCATTTTTGATTTTGTCCACTATTTAGTAAATATTGAACTATACTAGTTCCATTAGAATTAGAATTTCCACTTACATCAAAATATAGTCCACTACTTTTTGTTCTTATATAGTAAATTTTATTTGTTGATAGTTCTGTAGATATTTTATCCTTATTTTCTATTAATGTACTAGTAGTATTACCAAAATTATCATAATTAAAAATATAACTTATTTTAGAATTATTTGTTGCAGCTAAAAGTCTATTTCTAACTTTTGAATCATATTCATATACAAATTTTCCACCCTTTGCATCTACAGTATTTAATATTTCATTATTTCCATTATACTGCATTGTAGAATTCTGTTTTGATAAGTCTTGAGTAGATATCAAATTACCATCTTTATCATAAGAATAGCTTTGTCCAAAATCCTCTTTTAAAAGTGATACATTATCAAAATATACTTCATTTGAATTATAATAATAAGTAAGGTAAATATCTATATATTTATAGTCACTATCAGTAATAAATTGATCCGCAACATATTGCCATGAATTACTGTCACCATTAATATCAATATCAATCCACTGTATAGAATTATCATTTCTAGCTATTCCAGCTGTAACTCTATTAAGTTTTATAGTATCATTTGGTAAAGCACCAGTTTTCACCCAAGAAGATAGTGAATATATATCACCCTTTTTACCTGAAATATTTACTCTTTGATCTATATTTTTTCTAGATGCAGCTTCTCCAGTAAATCTAAAATTATTACCATATATTGTAGATACTACTGTATCATTTGTAGCGTTACAATCAGAACTTCTTACCCAATTAGTTAAACCAAAATCAAATCCAGAGTTTTCTATCAAATTATATGTATTTACAACTTCTCCTTCTTCTAATTGTATACCATCGAAATATGCATTACCACTTTCTACATTAATTCCAAGAGCAACTATTACATTATCTATTGCATCAGAACTATATGTAAATGTGCAACTATTCCTATTCCAATCAGAAGTCCCATTAATTGGAGTTGATCCATATAGCTTTAGACCACTTGGAGTATTATAATATACAAATATTTGCGCTCCTCCATTATTAATATTACTTATTGATTGTGTTTTAATATACGATGAAAGTGTATAAGTTTTTCCCTTTTCTAAAGACATACTTTGATATGCAAAAACTCTAGAATCTTTATTGTTATTGTTTGAAAGTATATTTAAAGATCTATTACCATAATATTTTTGATTAGTTTGATATGATAATGAACCGGTATTTGCTCCCCAATTTATGTATGTCCAATTTGAATCTAATTCAGCATTTCCATTTAGAATTTTATTTATTACAGGAGATATCATTTTTGAATCTAAAGTAATTTTATTTTTTTCACCATTGCTGTTTCCATATTTATATGTTTTTCCATAAGCTTTACTAATATCAGTTGAACTCTTACCAAAATCAACAGCACTTATTAAATTTCCAAAATTATTAAATGAATATAAATTGCTATACCCATTACTATCAGTAAAAGTGGTAGAATTTTTACCGTATGACATATCGAGCGAATTTCCAACTTCATTTGATGAACTATATTCTGTTATATTACTAACTCTGTAAGGTAGTCCAACATTATATTTATAGTCCACATGTGAACCATCAATATTTTTTGCGCTAGTTAATAGTCCTTTACCATCATATACATATATAGAACTTTTTTCATCAGGATAAATTATTTTTACTAATCTCGAATTATTATCATATTGATATGTAATAGCTTTTGAATTTTGATCCACTATTGAGCCTAGCTTACCATTTATCCAATATAACTTTAATGTACTTCCTGCTCCATCAACTATAGTATCTATATAAAAATTATTTGGATATCCTTGAAGGAATGTTACTTTTATACTATTACCAGATGCATCTGATATTTTATTTAAATGCCATAATTCTTTGCCATTTACAATTCTTTTTTCAAAGGTAATAGTATTGTTTCCCTTGTCTTTCAAAGTGAAAGTACTATCTGAATTTAATGTTAGTGTTAAACTTAAACCATCTTCATCTTTGTATATATTAGTTGACCCTTGTTTTAGAAAATAGTGTGCTGTACCATCTTCATCAATATATTTTGCATATTCTTTACCGTCAATATTTTCTATGTTAATTAGCTGTGAAATATTAAGTCTCCATCCATTACCATAATTTATATTCAAATCTTTATCATTAGTATTGTATATGTGGGTTACTGTTGCTGGCATAAGTTGTCCTGGAGTTTGAGCATCTGAATGAGAAAGTATTAAATTGCCATTATAGTCATTAATATAGCTTGTACCTGCTCTACCAATAGATTGTTGATGATAACTTAGATAATCTTCTAAACCTGTCTGATTTCTATATGTTATATTTACAACAGGTCTATAATTTAAATAATACTGTGCATTAGTATTAGCTGATAAATAATAGGCTTCATTACCACCTGTAACCATTTCATTGTTTTCTTTTAGCATTAAACCATAATTATTTCCTGTTATGTACCAATCCTTAACTATAGATGTTATATTCCAAAAATTTTGCGCTTTTGTATTATTAGAATCATATTGATAAACTGAATAGTCAACGATATTAGGGTCATATATACTTGAGCAATTTGACCAATATGCATTAGTTTGATCCCAATTACTTGTTACTTTGTGAACATTAATTTGTCGTTGCCAACTACAAGGATTCCATTCTTCTGTATCAGGATAGTTATATAAATTAAGATTGGCATTTATTATCTGATCACCAGAATTTATCTTAGGTAATTTAAATTTTATTAATGACCTATATATTCTGCTAATGCCTCCGCCAACTCTAAGTATATGTGCCTCAAATTTATTAGGATTATCTGAATCACCTTGATAAATATATGTATCTTCTATATCTTGATAATATAGAGATGTATTCACAGTAGGATCTATAGTTACTGGATAAGCTCTATTTGAATCATTTAACCACTCTAAATCAGGTTCTAATTCTAATGTATATTTATTATTATTTTTTTCTAATTTAACTTTAATTTTATCACTATATTCAAAATTTGAATCATACATAAATGGAGCATAAATTTTTGAAACAATTTCATCTTTATTGTATATTGATATATCTCCATTATCATCTAGTTTTGCTTCACAATCACCTATATCTAAATTAAATATTAATTTATTACTTAAAGCCTCTTTATTTTTTAAAACTATATTTTCTTTCACTGATTGTGATTCTACATAATAGGAAATATCAATATTATTCAAAATATTATTATATGTAATACTTGATTTTATATTTTTTAAATCACTTTTATTAGAAGATTCACTATTTAAGTTACTTGAAGTACTAGTTTTTATACTCTTAACTTTGTTAGGATTTTGAAGTGACCATTTAATATTAAATTTATCGCTTTCGATATTAACAAGCTTATTTTCTTTTGAAGTTTTTGCAAACTTTATCTTGAAATTATTTGATATGTTAGTGTTTACATTATCCCCATCATCATCTTTAGATTCAGATAAACTATTATTTATATCCTCCCACTTCCCATCTTTTAAATAATGTACTGGCGAATCATAAATAGCAATTTTTACATCATTGTTTTCTAAAAGAAAATATTTTTTATTTTCTTCCCTTTTATCAACAATTTCTTTTACAATATTTTCTCCATTAGTTTTTTCATCTTCTGCAGATACACTTTGTTCCTTTATTTCTTGTGGTATTATTTCTGCATACACATTTTGAGGTATTAAATTTAATACCATTGATATTATTAAAACCAATGATACTATTTTAAATATGATATTATTTTCCATGATAAACTCCCCTTATAAAATACAATAAAAACTTAAACTTTTATATTTAATTATTTGATTAAAAAATTAGAATGAATTTACTATTTTACAAAGATTAATAAACCTTTATTAACCTCCTCCTATACATAAAACAGCAAAATAACATATCAAATTTAATAGATTTGATGTAATAATATCATAAAAGATGATATTATTCAACATAAAATTGCAAATATATATATATTTCTACAAATGCATAAAAAAGAAGATAAGAATATTTTAATATTCTTATCCGCTTATTTTCATCTTTATTTTATAACGTTTTTTAATCTTGAAATAACTTCATCTTTACCAAGTATTTGCATAATTAAGTATATATCAGGTGTATTTTTTCTATTTGTTAAAGCAATACGAATTATACTTGAAAAATCTGCAGTACTTCCAATGTAATTATCAGGATTTTGTTTATATTCTTTCATATCAGTACAAAATCCAAGTTCATCTGCACATGATTTCATATTTAAAAACCAGTTATCTTTATCATCGCTATGATTATATTTTTCTAAATACTTTTCAATTACTCTTTTTACTATCTCTTCAGTAATTTTTGTATTTTCAGTTCCTTTTATATAATCAAATTCATAACTGTTTGTTTCTATATCTTTATTAAATAATTCATTAAAGAAATAGAAAAATGTTTCTCTAATATCTTCCCATTTATATATATCTTTTCTAATTTTCTTTGCTCCGTCTCTTTCAAGAGCAAAAACTTTTTTAGAAAATTCCACATCATTATTCAATAATTCATATAACTCTTTATCATATTCTTTTGCCCATGCAGTTACATTTTCAAAGATTTCTTCACTATTCATTCTTGCTATTACTTCTTTACTTACATCATTTAATTTAGCAATATCAAATAATGCTCCAGCAGTATTCATTTTAGCAAGTTTTACCGTAAAGTTAAATTTATCCTCTGTAGGATTTTTCATTCTCCATGGTTCATAATCTGAATTAATTAAAGTTAATAGATATTCTATAACAGAATCAATTGGATACCCAGCTTGTAAAAAGTAAGAAACTGCTGCTTCTTTATCTTTTCTCTTACTTAGTTTTCTCTTTGATTCTCCTTCTTTTACCATAACACTAGAAAAATGTGCATATTTAGGTAATTCAAAGTCCATAGCCTTAAATAATTCAACATGAATTGGAACAGATGGAATCCATTCTTCACCACGAGTAATTAGAGTAGTTCTCATAAAATGATCATCTACAATATGTGCAAAATGATAAGTAGGTAGACCATCAGATTTAAGTATAACTACATCTTGATCATTTTCAGCTATTTCAATTTTACCTCTTATTTGATCAATAAAAGCTATCTTACGTAGATGTGATCCACTTGATCTAAATCTAACGATATAATCTTCACCAGATTTAACTCTTTGAATAGATTCATCTACAGATATATTTCTACATCTTGCATAAATACCATAGTATCCTGGTACAATCTTGTTTTCTTCCTGAGATTTACGAGTTGTCTCAATCATTTCTTGAGTACAAAAACAAGGATATGCTAGCCCTTTTTCAACTAAGTATTTAGCACAGATTCTATAGATTTCTTCTCTTTTACTTTGAGTATATGGACCGTATTCACCAATTTCTTCTGAATCAGATACAACTCCTTCATCAGGAATTATTCCAAATTCATTCATTTGGTGAGTAAACATTCCTATGCTACCTTCTACTTCTCTTTTTCTATCTGTATCTTCTATTCTTAAATAGTAAATACCATTTGATTGTTTTGCAAGTCTATTTCCTGCAAGTGAAGTATATAGTGCTCCTGTATGTAAAAAACCAGTTGGAGATGGTGCAAACCTTATAACTTCTGCACCATCTTTTAGGTTTCTTTTAGGATATCTTTCTTCCAAATCCTGTATAGTTTTTTCTACATCAGGAAACATTAAACTTGCAAGTTCTATATTTTTTGGATCAAGTTCCATTTTATCTACCACCTTATAATTTAATTTTGTTTATATTTTTCTAAATCTACATCCATTAATATTGGAAGTATCATTGGTTGACGTTTAGTCTTGCTATAAATGTAGTGTATTAGAGATTCTCTAACCGCTGATTTAATATTTGACCATTCACGTACATTTTGTAAGTCACATTTTTCAAGTTCTTTCTTTGCTAATTCTTTAATTTCATCCATTAAAGATTCACTTTCTCTTACATATACAAATCCACGTGTAACAATATCTGGACCAGATATAACTTTAGCAGTTCTTCTATCTAGAGTTATAACTACAATTATCATACCATTTTCAGATAGTAATTGTCTGTCTCTTATAACTATATTACCAACATCACCAACACCAAGACCATCAACAAGTACTATACCTGATGGTACTTGAGTAGTCATCTTAGCAGAGTTTTCACCAAGTTCTAATATTCTACCATTTTCCATTATAAATATATTTTCTTTTTCAACACCAACTGAAACTGCAAGTTCACCGTGATGTTTTAAAAATCTATATTCACCATGTATTGGCATAAAGTATTTTGGCTGAATTAATGATAACATTAATTTTAATTCTTCTTGGTATGCATGCCCTGAAACGTGTACATCTGCAAGTTGATTGTATATTACTTCTGCACCTAATTTTTCAAGTTCATCTATAACTCTACCAACTGATTTTTCATTACCTGGTATCGGAGAAGATGAAAATATTACTAAGTCATCTGGAGTAATCGCAACTTTTTTATGCTCTCCTGCTGACATACGACTAAGCGCTGCCATTGGTTCACCTTGAGAACCAGTTGTTAATATTACAAGTTGCTCAGGATTATATATTCCTATTTTATCAATATCTATAATTGTTCCTTCTGGTGCATTTAAATATCCAAGTTCTCCTGCGATATTTAATACATTTAACATACTACGTCCAACTACAGCTACCTTTCTATTAAACTTAGTAGCAGAGTTTATTATTTGTTGCATTCTATGTATATTAGATGCAAACGTAGCAACAATTATTCTTTTATTGCAATTTGTAAATAATCTATCAAATTCTTTACCTACACTACTTTCAGACATTGAGTGACCTGGTCTTTGTACGTTTGTACTCTCAGACATAAGAAGTAAAACTCCTTCTCTACCAATTTCTGCAAGTCTTTGTAAATCCATTCTTTCTCCATCTATAGGTGTATAGTCTACTTTAAAGTCTCCCGTATGTAGAACTGTTCCTACAGGTGTAGTAATTGCAAGTGCAACCGAATCTGCAATAGAGTGAGTTACTTTTATAAATTCTATTTTAAATTTTCCTACTTTAATTACGTCACGTGGTTTAACGCATTTAAAAGTTGTTGATCTTTCTAGGTTATGTTCCATTAATTTTGCTTTAATTAAACCTAGAGTAAGTTTAGTACCATATATTGGTACATTTATTTTTCTTAAGAAGTAAGGTATGCTTCCTATATGATCTTCGTGACCATGAGTAATAACTAAAGCTCTTACTTTATCCTTATTTTTCTCTAAATATGTAATATCTGGTATGACTAAATCTACACCAAGCATTTCATCATCTGGGAAAGCTAATCCACAATCTACTACGATTATATCATTTCCATACTCAAAAACAGTTAAATTCTTACCTATTTCATTTAATCCACCAAGTGGTATTATTTTTAATTTAGTTTTTGCAAAGATAGCTGGTTTAGCATTTTGAGCTACAACTGGTTTATTATTTTGAACTTCCAAATTTTCAAATTCAATTTCATTTTCAGCTGACCTACTAAGTTTTTCCTTAATATCCATCACTAATCTTTCATTTTTTTCCTCATCATCATTATAATTTACATTTTTATTTTCATTTTTATTATTAATTCTATTCTTCTTGTTTCCAAATCTATTATTTCTTTGAACAGAAGCCTTTTTTATTTTATTGTCATTTTCCATCAAATTATTATTTCCTCCTTATTTAATTTTCAATTTACTATTTTACCACGTTCATTTATTTAAATAGTATTACTACTATTATTAACTAAAGTTATAAACTATATTTATTTTTTCACTCGAACTCTATTAACATATATATTATACTATATTTTATGTTAAAAGTCAACTAGAAGATATTTTTCAAAATACTCCATATATAACTTTCTCTTGCAATACTTGTCTAAAAAATCGCAAACATACGTTGACATAAATTATATTTTAATGGTATAATTATAATATATATTTTTATATACTAATTTCAAACATGATTATGGAGGGAATATGATTAATACTCAAAAAGACGGAAAATTTACAGATGAGCAAAAAAAGTTATATATGGATATTGCTCTTGATTATGCTTCAAGTCAAATGTCTTCTAGTGAAATAGCTTGTTCATATGGCTATGGTTATACCACTTCTACAATTATAAATAAAGCTTGCCATGTTGCTATAGAATTACTTCTTGTAGATGATTTAGTAGCAGAAAAAATATATGACAGAGCATATAGAAGTACTAGTAGATATAGAAAAAGAGTTGAAGATAAATATATACGTTCATTCGAAATAAGAAATATTAACAAAAAAGAACTTGAAATGGTTAATGCCGAAATAAAAAAAATCACTAAGAAAAGAGATTTATATAAAGCATTTTTAAATACTCCAAATATGAGTTCTAAAAATACACTTGAAAAGATGATTGAACAGCTCGAAAATCAAATTTTAGAATTAGAAAAACAAATTGCTTAGTTATTAAGTTGTGGGAATGAATTTTCTCGCAACTTTTTATTTGTCGAAATTTGTAAATTATTGACTTATAAATAATATAATGTTATACTGTTTATATAGAAACATATTAACCCTTGATTATTTTTAAGGAGGTAAATAAAAATGAGTGATATTCAAACTGATTTACCCGAAATAATAAGAAAATTTTTGAGCGGTAAATGTTATTGGTATGTATTGGCTCGGCAGTACGAAACAACTCCAGAAACTTTAAAAAAACATCGTGAAAAGGCAATTATTGAAGGTGTAATTGATTTAAACACTGCGATTAAAATTAGGGAAATTGCAATTAAAAATGCTGCATTAAGCGGTCATAAGAATGCTAAAAGCACAAGATTAGATTATGATATACTAATAACAAAGGCAATAGAGTCTCAAAAAAGTTCTTATTTAAGTAAAGAAAATTTTTCATCCTATAATGCTCTGCTTTCTGAGATTGTAGAAGTTGAAAAACGCATATCTGAAAAAATTGATGAAATAAATAGTATCAATTTATCAGATTCAATTGAATATTCTGAAGTACGAAACCAATTAAATTCAAAAAAATATGAATTGGAAACTTCGAATATTTATAAATTTTATCTATATAAACTTAAATCTGATATTGAACAATTAAATTCATTTTATGATGAATTAAAAACTAAGGTGTGAACTTGCACCTTAGTTTCTTTTATTTTAAATAGAAGTTCATATATTAATTTTGTTATATAAATTGAATTTATAGCAAGTTTATGATATACTAATTACACAATATTCGTATATTAAATGTATTTATATTAAAATATATAGTAAAGGAGTACGTTTATGGCATCACGGATTATACACACATGCATTGCAATAGAGATTTGCAAAGTTATTGATATCCCAGATAAAAAAAGATTTTTTTACGGAAATATCTTACCTGACATTGTTAGTTTATATCACGGTTCAAAAGACCTATCACATTTTAAAGGAGAACCCCAAAGTGAATTCTATACTCCTTTTAATTACAATTCTTTCTATACTAAATATAAAGACAAGATGTCAGATTCTGTATACTTGGGATATTTAATGCATTTAATAGCTGATGATATATGGCTAAGAAAAATTTATATACCATATGTAAAAGTAAATATCAGTGAAAATAATAAGTCTGAATTAATAAAAAAGTATTATACAGATTTTCTTAAACTAAATATATTTCTTATACCAAAATTTAACATAAAAAAAGATTGTGTTGAATCAGTAAATGATATACCTATTGAAGAAATTAACACAACTAGTAAATATTCAGATATGCTAATTAAAGAATTTGGAAAAGATTTTAGAGTATACGGAAAAAAATATTTAGACCCAATATTATTGGAAAAATTATCCATATTAGAATATATTGAATACACATCAAAATTTTGCATTGAAAAAATCAAAGAATTAAATCTAATAGAATAAGGTGGAATTACTCCACCTTATTTTCTTTATTTATATATTTTTTATAGCATTTTCTACATACCGAAATATATGACTCATTTCCACCAATATATACCTGTTCTCCTTGTATTGTTGGTTTCCCGTCAATTACTCTCATGTTTACTGTTGCTTTTGCACCACAATCACAAATTGTCTTTATTTCTTCTATTTTATCCGCTATTTCCATAAGAGGTCCAGAACCAGTAAAAAAGTTTTGTCTAAAGTCTGCTCTAAGTCCATAACAAATTACTGGAATATCCAAATAATCTACAACATCACTTAGTTGTTCAACATGTTTTTTAGTTAAGAAATTCGCTTCATCAACTAATATACAATCAGCCCTATATTTATAGTTTTTTATAAATTCATAAAGATTCATTTTATCATCAACGACTTCTGCATCTCTTTCTAAACCAATTCTTGTTTTTATTTTTCCTACTCCAAATCTATCATCTACTCTAGGAGTAAACAGTATTACTTTTTTATTTCTTTCTTCATAGTTATATGCAACTTTTAATAAATCAATTGTCTTTCCTGATCCCATTGCTCCATATCTAAAATACAGTTTAGCCATAAATTCCCCCAAATATATAGAGAAAAAGTTTCTATTTCTAGAAACTTTTCCATATTTTCATTAATTATTTTAAGTTAAAGAATGCAGATTTACCAGCATATTCACCAGCTATTCCTAATTCTTCTTCAATTCTAATTAATTGATTATATTTACATACTCTATCTGTTCTAGAAGGTGCACCAGTTTTGATTTGACCAGCATTCATTGCAACAACTAAATCAGCTATTGTAGTATCTTCTGTTTCACCAGATCTGTGAGAAACAACTGCAGTCATACCAGCTCTATTTGCCATTGCTATAGCATCTAAAGTTTCAGTTAAAGTTCCTATTTGGTTAACTTTTATAAGGATTGAGTTTGAAACTCCAAGTTCAATACCTTTTGAAAGTCTCTTTGTATTAGTAACGAATAGATCATCACCAACAAGTTGAATTTTCTTACCAAGTCTCTCAGTAATAACTTTCCAACCTTCCCAATCTTCTTCAGAAAGACCATCTTCAAGAGATATTATAGGGTATTTTTCAACTAGATTTGCATAGTAGTTTACTAATTCTTCTGTTGTAAACATTTCTCCTGTTTTCCAGAAATAGTAACATCCTTCTTTTCCAGCTTTTTTAGCTTCATCATACATTTCTGTAGCTGCAGCATCAATAGCAATTTTGAAGTCTTCACCTGGTTTGTAACCAGCTTTTTCTATTGCTTCAACAATTACTTGTAGAGCTTCTTCATCTTTAGATAAATTTGGAGCAAATCCACCTTCATCACCAACGGAAGTAGCCAAACCTTTAGATTTAAGCACTGATTTTAAATTATGGAATACTTCAGCGCACATTCTTAAACATTCTCTAAAGCTTTCTGCACCTATTGGCATAATCATAAATTCTTGTATATTTACACTATTATCAGCATGTTTACCACCATTGATGATGTTCATCATTGGAACTGGTAAAGTTTTAGCATTAACACCACCTAAGTAGTTGTATAAGCTCATACCTAAGCTTTCAGCAGCAGCTCTTGCAACAGCTAGTGATACACCAAGTATTGCGTTAGCTCCTAGTTTCCCTTTATTTTCTGTACCATCAAGTTCAATCATTATTTTATCTATTGCAACTTGATCAAGTGCATTCATACCTTCAACTTCAGGTGCTATTATATCATTAACATTGTCAACAGCTTTTAGAGTACCTCTTCCAAGGTATCTTGATTTATCATCATCTCTTAATTCTACAGCTTCAAAAGCTCCAGTAGATGCTCCAGATGGAACAGCAGCACGTCCAATAAATCCTCCTTCTACTTCAACTTCTACTTCAACAGTAGGATTTCCTCTAGAATCAAGTATTTCTCTTGCATAAACTGATTCAATTTCTAAATATTGTTTCATAAAAATTCCTCCTTAAAACTATATTAGTATATACTAACTACAAATAACTTAAACGTAATTTGTAGAAAATATCAAGTTATATGTTACTTACATTTCTTCTAAGCTCTTTTTTAAGATCATTTTCATCTGATGTCAATGCTTGTTTTTCATATCTCTCAGCGATCTTAGTTAATTGCTCATGTTCTTTTTGCATTCTTTTTCTTTCAAACTCTGTTTCAATTTCAGTTTTTATTTCTAAATCTCTTAGTGCATACTTATCGTCTTCAATATATTTTGCATTAAGTGAATTATACACATTATTTTCTTTTATATTTTCAGAAAAGTTTTCATATTCTTGTTCACAATCAATTTTAACAGAATAAGACTCCAATATATCTTGTACAAAATTAAGCATTAATTTTCTATAATATACCCAATCAATAGGTAATTCGTCTGAATTATTTTTTGCTATATCAAAAGATAAATCCATAAATATTTTGGTAAATTGAGCTGGTGTGATTTTATCATCAAATAAATTTTTTCTTAAATCTTTAACCAAATCTTTAACCTTATCAAAGATTTTCTCTTTTTCCATATTAGCAACTTTTCTTCTTTTTTCTCTTTGTTGCTCTTTTTCTTTTTCTTCTTTTTGCTTATTTTTCTTTTTTTGTTTTTCAGTAAAAATAGGTACAATATATTTTTTACTTACAAAGCAATATGGACATTTTTCAATTTTTGCTAATATTACTCCACCATTTATTCCATCATCAGAATATGTCTTACCAACAAATTGATTTTTATCTTTAAAGTCAGAATCAATTAAATAGAACTCTTTACTGCACTTTCCACATTTATATTTTGTTAGTTTTTCACGAATTTCATCTGGAGTATATGTTTTTCCACTACTATTATAATCCATAAATATAACTCCTTACACTCAAGTCTATATTTCTACTATGCTTTCACCTGTCATTTCACTTGGTATTTCTTCTCCCATAAGTGTTATTAATGTAGGTGCTATATCACAAAGTCTACCATTTTTTATTGATTTTACTCTATTTGATACAACTATCATTGGAACGTCAAAAGTTGAATGAGAAGTTATTGCTTCACCAGTCTTTAAATCAACCATATATTCACAATTTCCATGATCTGCAGTAATTAAAGCTTCTCCATCTTGTTGTTCAATTTTAGATATTATCTTTCCAACACATTTATCTAATGCTTCAACAGCTTCAATAGTTTTATCCATATTACCTGTATGTCCAACCATATCACCATTTGCAAAGTTCATTATTATAACATCATATTTTTTAGAATCTATTGCTTCTAATGCTTTATCTGTAACTTCATATGCAGACATTTCTGGCTTTAAATCATATGTTGCAACTTTAGGAGATGCAACTAATATTCTTTCTTCTCCTGGATATTGCTTTTCTTCACCACCATTAAAGAAGAATGTAACATGTGCATATTTTTCTGTTTCAGCAAGTCTTAATTGTGTATATCCTTTACCAGATACATACTCACCAAAAGTATTTTTTAAAGATTGTGGTTTGTATGCAACTTGAACATTATGAAATTTTTCATCATATTGAGTCATTGATACAAAAGTTAAATTTTCTATTTTCTTTGTTTCAAATTCTGCAAATTCTTTGTCAGTAAATATTCTAGTTAATTGTCTTGCTCTATCTGGTCTAAAGTTAAAGTATATAACTGAATCATTATCATTTACAGTTGCTATAGCTTCGTCTTCATCATCAACAATTACTATTGATTTAACAAATTCATCAAATTCTTGCATTTCGTATGATGTTTCAATTGCTTTTTGAACAGTTTTAAATTTATTTCCCTCTCCTAATGCAATTGCATCATATGCAAGTTTTTCTCTCTCCCATCTGTTATCTCTATCCATGGCATAGTATCTACCTGTTAAAGTAGCAATTTTTCCTAAACCAATCTCACGGATTTTATTTTCTAATTCTTTTAAGTATTCAACAGCAGAAGTAGGTGGTGTATCTCTTCCATCTAAAAATGCATGAATATACACATTTTCTACACCATGTTTTTTTGCCATTTCAATTAAAGCATACAAATGGTCAATATGAGAATGAACTCCACCATCTGATACAAGTCCCATTAAATGAAGACTTGAATTATTTTTCTTTACATTTTCAATAGCATTAATTAAAACTTCATTATTAAAAAAATCTCCATCATTAATTTCTTTAGTTATTCTAGTTAATTCTTGATAAACTATTCTTCCAGCACCTATATTTGTATGACCAACTTCTGAATTACCCATTTGTCCTTCTGGTAATCCTACTGCCATACCGCTAGTAGCAATATGAGTATTTGGATATTTTTCTATAAGTCTATCTATATTTGGTGTGTTTGCTAATTTGAAAGCATTTCCTCTTTCTTCATCATTTAAACCAACACCATCTAAAATCATTAATAAATATTGTCTATTATGCATAAAATCTTAATCCTTCACTTTCCGCTATGAATACCACAGCTCTATTATTATATCACTTATTTTAGTAATTTACAATAGCAACAAATTCATTTTTAAGACTAGCCCCACCAACTAATGCACCATCAATATTTTCCATATTTAAGATTTCATTAGCATTTTCTGCTTTTACACTTCCACCATATTGTATTCTAATATTATCTCCTGCTTTTTTTGAATATATTCCAGATACAGTCTCACGTATAAACTTACACATTTCTTCTGCTTGTTCTGAAGTTGCAGTAACCCCAGTACCAATTGCCCAAATTGGTTCATATGCAATTACTACATTTTTAATAATATCCTCTTTAGAAATTCCATTTAAAGCTTCTTTTACTTGATTTGATACAATATCAAACATTTTATTTGAGTTTCTTTCGTCTAAAGTTTCACCAACACATATAATTGGCTTTATTTCTTTTTCAAGAAGCTTTTTAGCTTTTTTATTTACTACTTCATCAGTTTCACCAAATATTTGTCTTCTTTCACTGTGACCTACAATACAATAATCTGTATTAACGGCATAAAGCATATCTACTGATGTTTCTCCTGTAAAAGCACCTTTTGCTTCGAAATAAACATCTTGTGCCCCAAGTTTTATATTAGTTCCATCTATTGCTTTTGATATTCTATCTAATGATACAAAGTTTGGACATATTACAACATCAACTTCTTCAGTATTTATTCTATCTTTTATTTCTAGTATAAAATCTTCACCATCATTTACTGTATAATTCATTTTCCAGTTACCAGCAATTATCTTTTTTCTCATAAAATCATTCCTTTCAAAAATTAAGTTAATTAATTATTAATTTGTTTTGTAATTCTGTATCATTTTTCCAACTAGGTTCTATGTCTTTATTGTTAAATTTAAATTTTAAAATTCCTTGTTCATTTATACTCCATTTACCATTCCAATTAGTTGGTCTTTCAATATCAATTAACCCCCACTTGTCTTTAGATAATTCCTTATTTAAATCTTTTGAAATTTTGCTAAATGAATTATCATCTAATGTAGAATTATTTAATATATATACACCAATTTTGGTTTGCACCTTTTCATAATCACTAAGAAACATTTCTTTTTGACCATTTTTTTCATATTCTAGTAATATTAGATCTGCATACTTTTTAGCATTTAAATCATCAATTTTAGTACCTGTCTTTATTTCTTTAGCTGGTGATACTAGTTTTACTATTACAATAACTAAAGCTATAATTACAAGTAATGATATAGCAAGTCTTTGTATATTGATTGTGTAATTCTTATTATTAATTTTTATTACTTTTTGTGCCTTTTTTCCATCTTTCATATCTATCTCCCAACCATAATAAAATTGCTATATCATTTAGCTTTTTTAATTTTTATCTTGTAATGCTTCTATTCCTGGTAATTTTTTACCTTCTATAAATTCTAATGATGCTCCTCCACCAGTTGATACATGGCTCATTTTCTCTTCAAGTCCAAATAATTCAACAGCAGCAGCACTATCTCCTCCACCTACTACAGTAACAGCATCAGATTTTGCCATTGCTTCTGCAATTGCTTTAGTTCCCTTTGCAAATTGTTCTATTTCAAAGACTCCAACAGGGCCATTCCAAATAACTGTACCAGCAACTTTAATTTCTTGTACAAATAGATTTATAGTTTTATCTCCTATATCAAGCCCAATATATTCATCAGGTACTTCATCTATATTTGTTACCATAGTTTCAGCTTCATTTGTTACTTCTTTAGCTACAACATTATCAACTGGTAATAAAATTCTTACTTCTTTATCAAGACCTTTTTTTAATATTTCAGCTGCAACCTCTACTTTATCATCTTCACATAGTGATTTTCCAACTTTTCCACCTTGAGCTTTTACAAAAGTATAAGTCATTGCTCCACCTATAATTAATGTATCAACTTTATCAAGTAAATTGTTTAGTACATCTATTTTACTTGAAACTTTCGCCCCACCAACTATAGCAAGTAAAGGTCTTTTCGGATTATTTACCGCTCCGTCTAAAGCTGTAATTTCCTTTTCAATTAAAAATCCACAAACTGATGGTAAATAATGAGTTACACCTTCTGTTGAAGCATGTGCTCTATGAGCGGAACCAAAAGCATCATTTACAAAAACTTCTGCAAGGGATGCAAGTTTTTTTGAAAATTCTACATCATTGTTTTCTTCTTCTTCATACATTCTAGTATTTTCAAGTAATACAATATCAGAAGATTGCATTTCATTTACATATTCTTTAGTCTCATCTGATATTATATCCTTTAGTAAAACAACTTCTTTTCCTAATAATTCAGATAATCTCTTTGCTACTGGAGCAAGAGTTTTGTTTTGACCAGTTTTTCCTAAATGAGAACAAAGTATTACTTTTGCACCAGCACTTTCTAAGTATTTTATTGTTTTTAAAGATTCAACAATTCTTTTATCACTAGTAATTTCACCAGTTTCTTTGCTTATAGGTACATTAAAGTCACATCTAACTAATACTCTTTTGCCATTAACTTCTATATCTCTTACTGTTTTTTTATTCATCATATAATTTCCTCCAAAACATAATTTAATAAAGGCTGGCTTTTAAAAATGAAGCCAGCCTCTATAATTTAATACTTATTTATGATCCACTTCGTACATGTGACTAACTAAATCAACAACTTTATTTGAATATCCCCATTCATTGTCATACCAAGCAACAAGTTTTACAAAAGTATCACTTAGAGCAATTCCTGCTTTTACATCAAATATTGAAGTATGTGGATTATGTATAAAATCTGAAGAAACTAATTCTTCTTCTGTATAATCCATTATACCTTTTAGTTCATTTTTACAAGCTTTTTTAACAGCATCTACAATTTCTTCGTATGTAGCTGGTTTAGCAAGTCTACAAGTTAAATCAACAACTGATACATCAAGAGTTGGAACTCTAAATGACATACCTGTAAGTTTACCATTAAGTTCTGGAATAACTTTACCTACTGCTTTTGCAGCACCTGTAGATGATGGTATAATATTTCCTGCTGCTGCTCTACCGCCTCTCCAATCTTTGTTAGATGGTCCATCAACAGTTTTTTGAGTTGCTGTTGTTGAATGAACAGTAGTCATTAATCCTTCTAATATTCCAAATTCATCATTAACAACTTTAGCAAGTGGTGCTAAACAGTTAGTTGTACAAGAAGCATTTGAAACAATATTCATATCTGTTGTATATTCATCATTATTTACTCCCATTACAAACATAGGTGCATCTTTTGAAGGTGCTGAAATTATAACTTTTTTAGCTCCTCCAGTAAAGTGAGCTGCAGCCTTTTCAATTGTAGTAAATACACCTGATGATTCAACTACATATTCAACTCCTGCATCTTTCCATGGTATTTCATTAGGATCTTTACAATTGAAAACTTTTATTGCTTTTCCGTTTACAACAAGATTTGATCCATCTATTTCAATTTTTGCATTTAATTTACCATGTATTGAATCATAAGTTAGCATATATTTCATATATTCTAGGTCAATAAATGGGTCATTTACTGCTACAACATCTACATTATCTCTTTCTAGTGATGCTCTCATCACAAGTCTTCCGATTCTTCCGAATCCATTAATTCCAAGTTTAATATTCATACAATTATACCTCCTTATTGTACAATTATATTTTACCTCATAGAATTTTAATTTTCAAGACTTGTTACAAAAAATTACAAAAAAAGATAAATGATATATAAATATCATAGAACAATCGGAAGATATTAAAAAATTTCTTCCGATTGTACAATTTTTATATTACAAATTATTATTTATTATCACTTTCCACAGTTTAATCTTCTATCTTCTGCTAAACCACAGACAATAGTCCATCCTTCTGAAGTTACTTGAGGATAAGGACAATTATTCAGAGTACCACTAGCAAGTGATCTATAGTTAGAATCGCCACTTCCAACAGTATATTTTGGAATATACCCTAAAATTGGTTCACCTTCAACATAAACTCCATATCGTCCGCCCCATCCATCATATTCTAGTCGAGTGTATGCTCCTGATTCTTTTAAACATGCTTTTGCCATAGCAGAATTCTTATCATAAATCCATTCATATATCTGTTTAAAAAAGTTACCAGTTATGAAAGGATATATTTCTTCTATAGTAAGATATTGTTTTGAAAGTAGGCCACTCGTAGAATAAATGTATCCATAACCTTCTATATAAATACTAAAACTATACATAGGTTTTCCATTTATAATCTTTCCAGCAAAACCAAAAGGATATGTATTTGCATAACCTGGATATCGGTAATAAACATCCATACTCGCTGGAAGAGTACAATATGATGATGATCCAAATGTATAGGCAGTATTTACTAAGGCAATTGGATTTTGATACCAATATGTATTAATGTCATAATCTGAATAATTAGGATTAAAAGAACCATGCTTATGATATGCCCAACAACCATTAACATATGTAAATGCTCTACCAGATGTATCTATATTTTGAGGTACTGAACTATAATTAGGATATTCTATTGTTACATTATATGGTACATCAATATCATTAATTCCATCTCCATTTGAATCCTTATTAAATCCACAATTGTATCCTTGATATCTCTTTATTACATCTGTTCCAGCTACATGATATCCGTTCCCACAGTTAGGACAACCCTGATTATATCCACCAGTTGGTTCATTACTTGTCCACCACTGACTATAATAATTGTATACAAGATGACAATTAGAACATTCAGTCCAACCTTCAACATGGAAAGTCCATAATTGACACTTATAAGTATGAGCGTGATACCAAGTATATGTACCAGAATTAACTGTATGCTTATGACCTACATAACACGCCTCCGTGTGAACATGTAGTGTTGCATTTTGTGTAGAACTAGTTGTGTAATTACCTACATTATCATATGCAATAGCATATACAGTATGATTTGTTCCAGTTAATCCAGTTGCAGCATATACAGTACTTGAAGTGCTGGATTTTAATGCACCATCAATATAATAATTTATTCTATTTATGCCTGAACCAATATCACTAACATATGCTGTCATTGTAAATCCGCTGGTATTATCATTACTTATCCCTATTGAGATAGCTGGTGCTGTTTTATCTATATTTGATACTGTTAGTGTACTAGCACTACTTTGATTTCCTGCTGCATCCTTTCCTCTTGCATATACTGTTGTGTTGTTTGTTGACACAGTTATTGCTGAAGTATATGTACTCCATGTACTTCCATTTGTGCTATACTCTTTCACTGTCGCATCTGATGGATAAGTGATTGTTACTGTTACATTACCATTTGTCCATGCTGTTGTACTTGGTGCTAATGTTGGTGCTGTTGGTGCTGTGTTATCTATGTTAAATGCATTTGATTTACTTGTAACTGCATTTCCTGCGTTATCGCTTCCTTTTACCCATAAGTAATATGTTCCTGTTATACTTCCTTTTGTTATTGCTGCTCCATTTGTAAATGTTGCCCATCCACTACTTGGTGTTGTTGTGTTTTGTGTATCCCATACATATTGTAATGTACTTGTATTTACTGCACTTCCTCCAGTATCACTCACTGTTACTGTTGTACTTGCAGTTTTTACATTACTACCACCATTCGTTCCAAATGCTATTGTAGGTGCTGTTTTATCTATATTTGATACTGTTAATGTTCCAGTTGTACTTTGATTTCCTGCTGCATCTTTTCCTCTTGCATATATTGTTGTGTTATTTGCTGAAACTGTTATTTTTGCTTCATAAGTATTCCATGTTGTCCCATTCGTGCTATATTCTTTCACAGTTACATCAGCTGGGTATGTTATTGTTACAAATACATCACCATTTGTCCATGCTGTTGTACTTGGTGAGAATGTCGGAGCTGTTGGTGCCGTGTTATCTATGTTAAATGCATTTGACTTACTTGTAACTGCATTTCCTGCGTTATCGCTTCCTTTTACCCACAGATATCTTGTTCCTGTTATACTTGACTGGGTTAATGTTGTTCCATTTGTAAATGTCGCCCATCCTGCAGTTGGTGTAGTTGTGTTTTGTGTATCCCATACATATTGTAATGTACTTGTATTTATTGCACTTCCACCCGCATCACTTACTGTTACCGTTGTACTTGCTATTTGTACATTAGTTGCTCCATTTGTTCCAAATACCACTGTAGGTGCTGTTTTATCTATGTTTGATACAGTTAATGTTCCTGTTGAACTTTGGTTTCCTGCTGCATCTTTCCCTCTTGCATATATTGTTGTGTTATTTGCTGAAACTGTTATTTTTGCCTCATAAGTATTCCATGTTGTTCCATTTGTGCTATATTCTTTCACAGTTGCATCAGCTGGATATGTTATTGTTACAAATACATCACCATTTGTCCATGCCGTTGTACTTGGTGAGAATGTTGGCACTGTTGGTGCTGTATTATCTATTCCAAATCCATTTGATTTTGATACCACACTATTTCCTGCATTATCACTACCTTTTATCCATAAATAGTATGTTCCTGTTATACTTCCTTTTGTAATTGCTGCCCCATTTGTAAATGTTGCCCATCCACTACTTGGTGTTGTTGTATTTTGTGTATCCCATACATATTGTAATGTACTTGTATTTACTGCACTTCCTCCTGCATCACTTACTGTTACAGTTGTACTTCCTGTCTGTACATTAGTTGCTCCATTTGTTCCAAATGCCACTGTAGGTGCTGTTTTATCTATGTTTGATACAGTTAATGTTCCTGTTGAACTTTGATTTCCTGCTGCATCTTTTCCTCTTGCATATATTGTTGTGTTATTTGCTGAAACTGTTATTTTTGCTTCATAAGTATTCCATGTTGTCCCATTTGTACTATATTCTTTCACAGTTGCATCAGCTGGATATGTTATTGTTACAAATACATCACCATTTGTCCATCCTGTTGCACTTGGCGAGAATGTTGGTACTGTTGGTGCTATATTATCTATTCCAAATGCATTACTCTTTGTTGTTATGCTATTTCCTGCATTATCACTACCTTTTATCCATAAGTAATATGTTCCTGTTATACTTCCTTTTGTGATTGCTGCTCCATTTGTAAATGTCGCCCATCCTGCAGTTGGTGTAGTTGTGTTTTGTGTATCCCATACATACTGTAGTGTACTTGTATTTATTGCACTTCCACCTGCATCACTTACTGTTGCTGTTGTACTTGCTGTTTGTACATTACTCGCTCCATTTGTTCCAAATGCCACTGTAGGTGCTGTTTTATCTATGTTTGATACAGTTAATGTTCCTGTTGCACTTTGATTTCCTGCTGCATCTTTTCCTCTTGCATATACTGTTGTGTTTTGTGTACTTACTATAATCGGTGTTGTATATGCTGTCCATGTTGTTCCGTCTGTACTATATTCTTTTACTGTAGCATCACTTGGATATGTTATTGTTACAGTTACGTTACCATTTGTCCATGCTGTTGTACTTGGTGTTAGAGTTGGCACTGTTGGCGCTGTATTATCTATTCCAAATCCGTTTGATTTTGATACCACACTATTTCCTGCATTGTCACTACCCTTTACCCATAGGTAATATGTTCCTGTTATACTTCCTTTTGTGATTGCTGCTCCATTTGTAAATGTTGCCCAACCTGCAGTTGGTGTAGTTGTATTTTGTGTGTCCCATACATATTGTAATGTACTTGTATTTATTGCACTACCTCCTGCATCGCTTACTGTTGCTGTTGTACTTGCTGTTTGTATATTACTTGCTCCATTTGTTCCAAATGCTACTGTAGGTGCTGTTTTATCTATGTTTGATACAGTTAATGTTCCAGTTGCACTTTGGTTTCCTGCTGCATCTTTTCCTCTTGCATATACTGTTGTGTTTTGTGTACTTACTATAATTGGTGTTGTATATGCTGTCCATGTTGTTCCGTCTGTACTATATTCCTTAGTTGTAGCATCACTTGGGTATGTTATTGTTACGGTCACATTACTATTTATCCACCCTGTTGTGCTTGGTGTTAATGTTGGAACTGTTGGTGCTGTGTTGTCTATGCTAAATGCGTTTGATTTACTTACTACACTATTTCCTGCATTATCACTACCTTTTATCCATAAGTATCTTGTTCCCGTTATACTGCCTTGTGTTAGCGTTGCTCCATTTGTAAATGTTGCCCAACCTGTGCTTGGTGTTGTACTGTTTTGTGTATCCCATACGTATTGTAACGTTGATGTATTTACTGCACTTCCTCCTACATCTGATACTGTTGCTGTTGTACTTGCTGTTTGTATATTACTTGCGCCATTTGTTCCAAATGCCACTGTTGGAGCTATTTTATCTATGTTTGATACTGTTAATGTTCCTGTTGAGCTTTGATTTCCAGCTGCATCTTTTCCTCTTGCATATACTGTTGTGTTTTGTGTACTTACTACCACTGCTGCAGTGTAAGCTGTCCATGTACTTCCATCTGTACTGTATTCTTTAGTTGCTGCATCTGATGGATATGTTATTGTTACTGTTACACTTGTACTTACCCACCCTGTTGTATTTGGTGATAATGTTGGTACTGTTGGTGCCGTATTATCTATGCTAAATGCATTCGATTTTGATAATACACTATTTCCTGCATTATCACTACCCTTTATCCATAAATATCTTGTTCCTGTTATACTGCCTTGTGTTAGTGTTGCTCCATTTGTAAATGTTACCCATCCAGTTGATGGTGTTGTTACATTTTGTGTATCCCATACATATTGTAACGAGCTGGCATTTACTGCACTTCCTCCTGCATCTGATACTGTTGCTGTTGTACTTGCTGTTTGTATATTACTTGCTCCATTTGTTCCAAATGCAACTGTTGGTGCTGTTTTATCTATATTTGATACTGTTAATGTTCCTGTTGAGCTTTGATTTCCAGCTGCGTCTTTTCCTCTTGCATATACTGTTGTGTTTTGAGTACTTACTACTACTGGTGCTGTATATGTGTTCCAAGTTGTTCCGTCTGTACTATATTCCTTTATTGCGGCATCTGCTGGATATGTTATTGTTACTGTTACACTTGTATTTACCCATGATGTTGTACTTGGTGTTAATGTTGGAACTGTTGGTGCTGTATTATCTATGCTAAACGCATTTGACTTACTTGTAACTGCATTTCCAGCATTATCATTCCCCTTTACCCATAAGTAATATGTTCCTGTTATACTTCCTTTTGTGATTGCTGCTCCATTTGTAAATGTTGCCCATCCTGCAGTTGGTGTTGTTGTGTTTTGTGTATCCCATACATACTGTAATGTACTTGTATTTATTGTACTTCCACCTGCATCACTTACTGTTGCTGTTGTACTTGCTGTTTGTACATTAGTTGCTCCATTTGTTCCAAATACCACTATAGGTGCTGTTTTATCTATGTTTGATACAGTTAATGTTCCATTTGCACTTTGGTTTCCTGCTGCATCTTTTCCTCTTGCATATACTGTTGTGTTTTGTGTACTTACTGTTATTGCTGTTGTATATGCTGTCCATGTTGTTCCATCAGTACTATACTCTTTAGTTGCCGCATCTGATGGATATGTTATTGTTACTATTACGTTACCATTTGTCCACGCTGTTGTACTTGGTGTTAATGTTGGCGCTGTTGGTGCTGTGTTATCTATGCTAAACGCATTTGATTTACTTGTAACTGCATTTCCT